>JAIUOT010000014.1 GCA_020161015.1 Actinomycetota bacterium
CCGGCTCGACCTCAGCCAGGTCGGCCGTCCACGCTTCCTCGCCATCCTCACCGCCACCACCCAGGGCCACACCACCAGAAGCGGCACCCGAATCATCCCCCTCCCGACCCTGACCGCCTGAACCCCCATCACCACCGGGCAGGCCACCACCAGAGCCCCCAGGAACAACAAGCCAATGTCGGTCACACCCGGTGCAAATCGGCAGAGACCGACGTTCAATGCGACCGGGGCGGTCGGAGGCTCCCAGTTCGGTCGGTCGGGTCTGCGACGAACACGGGCCGGCATCAGGCAAACTCGCTACGCTGAACCCAGTCCAAGTGTCGAGGAGTGCCGAGATCCCCTTCGGCAGCGGAGGACCACGGTGGGGTTCGGTCTTGAAGACCTTGCGGGGTTGCTCAACATGGGCCCCCCCATTGGTGCGTGGTTCGCTCAGACCGAGGCGGTGGTGGGGTTCGCGTGCGGCAAGGGCAGTGCGAACCGGCCGGTCATCGTCCGCCACTGGCCGAGTTCCGGCGCGACGGCCCACGTGTTCGCACGGACATCGAACCTCGACCGGATGGAGGTCCGGAACCCAGGGCACAACCATCGCAACGAATGGCCCCGATGCTGGCTCGGGGATGAGGGCAACATCGTTGTTTCCCGCCCGCTGCCAGTCCCGAAGGACGCTCTGGACGAGGATCACCGCCTGTGCAGCGAGGACGACCCGGCCACCATCGAGGCGGTGAAGTCGGCGCGATGGCAGGCGAAGTAGTCCCTGGCGGCCCTCTCTCGGACTTTGACGACCCGATCGATCTTGAGGACGCCCGGCAGGGCGACCTCGAAGCCCTCATCGACGAGCACAAGCGAGACGGCTTGGGATCGCTGTGGTTCGGCGAGATTCGGACGGCGGCCGTTCGCGTTGCCCGCCGCTACCCGCCCGCGGTATACGCTCGCGCCTCGTCGTGGGACGAGGACGCAATCGGAGACCTCGTTCAAGACGTATGTGAGCGGATGATCACCAGAGGACAGATCGACTACATCTGCGACGTCGCGAACGATTTCGGGCATGCACGCGCGCTCATCTACCGTCAGGTGAAGATGACTCTGATCGACCGGCGGCAACGCACCGCCGTAGACAATCTTTTCGATCGCGCCGTGCAGCGGCTCAGCGAGCCCCCCTTCGAGGTGGCAAGGCAGAATCCTCGATCGTGGCGCCTCTCCGGCCGAGCCGCGGCCAAGAGCGCGCCCACTCGACGTGTGACCATGGCTCTCGGTGCGCTTCCACGATTGCCTGGCAACGGCACCGAACGAGCGAGCGCGATCTGGACGGCCGACACTCTTGCAGACGCGCTCACACTCATCTGCGGGGCCGTTGGCGAAATCGAGGAGATCGATCTGAAGAGGATTCTCGAGGAAGCTTTGACAGTCTTTGCAACAGCGGAGGTTGTCTCTGATGAGGCCGGTGCCGAAGGCCGATCCGGAGAGCTCGACCCAGGCGACTTGGTCTTGGCCCAGGGCCTGGCCGGCAGACTCATCACGGCGTTCACGACGGAGGAGGCGACGGTGCTGGCCGGCAAGTGGATGGGCGACTCGGACGGGGACATCGCGCGCCGCCTGGGCGTCAGCCGCCCAACCGCAGCCAAGTACAAGGAGACCGCTTACGAGAAGGTGCGCGACGAACTGGGGTCCCAAAGCGAGGCGGTCGTCGGATACGTCTTCGGACGTCTGCAGTCGCTCGTCATCGTCAAAGGAGGAGGGGACGCGCAATGAGTGACATCGAGCTTGGCGACATCTACCGCTGTGTTCCGATGGACCCGGGGACCCCGGCAGCTCTCGTCCTCGTGACCGCCATCGACGAAGCGACCCAGTCCGTCGGTATCACGTTGCTCAGCCCCGACGTCGAATTCGGGACCAGTGCGGATCTCTTGCTCAGCAAACAGGACACTGGCCTCGCCTACGCGCTCGTGGCTGAGTCAGACATCTTTGGATACGTGTGGATCGTCCAGCTCGATCGGAAGCTGGGACACGTCGATGGTCCGGTGCTGGACGCACTATCTGCGCTTCGCGAGGAAGAACCGGTTGACCATCCCATTGCTGGCCCTCCAGCCCTTCAGCGAAGCGACCCACGCTGGAGCTTCAAGTTGCAGGAGCTGAAGCGGCTGCAGAGCCTCACTGCACATTGCACTCGGGAACTGATCGACGGTGAACGTATCCCCTCTATCGATCCGAACGCGCTGCGCGCCCCGTCGACGGAGACTGAAGTCGCAGCTTTCGAGGAGTTCGTCGTCGAAGTGGTCGAGAGCGTCGAGCGCGGCGCTGCTCGAGTTCCAGGTTGGCTCGTCGACATCGCCCTCGACGACGAACTCGTCGCCGCTTACCGTTCCGTGGGCTTGTACAACTCGCTCCGTCTTCTGTGGAGGCTAGCCGACCTGAGAGACACACCAGCCGGGAAGCAACCGACTCATTCTTCTCTCGAATACTGCCAGTGGCTCCAAGTCGAGTTGACCGCTGGCCGTGGGTATTCGAGCCTCCGGCTGCTTGGGCGGTCGACGGACGTCAAGGGCCCGATCGAGGCGCGGCCCGCCCGCACTCGGGACGGACGCCTCATCCAGTTGAGCCTTGTCTCCACCGGCGCACTCGCCAACCAGCACCGAGAGGTCTATGCATGAGTAACCCACTGATCGAGCGCCGCGCCTTCGGGATGCGTCGGGGCATCACGCTTCGCCGCTGGCGGCTACAGAACTTCAAGTCCATCCGCGAAGCCGAGGTTGAGCTTCGCCCGCTGACAGTCGTCGTCGGCGCGAACAGCGCCGGGAAGAGCACGCTCCTCCAGAGCATCCGGGCCGCGAGCCAAGCAACCGGCACGACCGGGTACCTCTACCCCCTCAACGGTCGCGGAGTACGTCTCGGCACGGTAGCCGAGGTGAAGTACCGCGGTCCCAACAGCGACGATGAAGAGCCGCTGATCATTGGCGCAGACTTCGAGATTCGGGCACCACGCGGTGCATACCGCACTGGGGAATCTGTGATCTTCCCACAAGATGCACCTGTGCTCGCAACGCTGTCCTGGGAGGTAAAACTCGGCGAGTCCTCCCAGCAGAAAGGGATCGCAAAGATAGAGCGCCTGAACGTTGACCTGAAGCCCGAGGATCCGTACATGCTCCCCCGGGGCGTCCCTCGCGTCGACCGTGCGTGGGTGCTTGCCATCGCTGACGACGGTGCCGAGGAGTTGGTGCCTCTGAATGAGGACGACGACGTCTCAATCCCGCACTATTTCTCCGGAAGGTTCGCCGGGGCCAACGGCAACCTGTTCGAGATCGTCGATATCCTCGTCACTGGTGGGTTTCCGCTTGACGCATCAGTGATGCGCCCGCGCGCCGAGGTCCTGTTCGAGACGTGGCGCGACATGCTTCTCCGGCGATCAGTTCATGAGCGAGAGGAGATTGAGCTCGACCTCCTGTCGGAGCTCAGGGCGATCGAAGAGGTGAGCCGTGAGTTGCTTGCGGTCCATGCTGACGTGGCCGACGCGATGGCTGAGTACGCCGACGCGGTCCGCTTTGAACTAGGTTCCAGCGCTCCTGAGAACCGCTCAAAGATCGATCTCAACATCGCGTCTTCCGAGACGTTCAGTGACGCGGTGGTGGACGAGTTGACGAAGGGCGGGATCGAGGGGATGGTCCCCTTTCCCCATCGGTTGGACGACCTCGGCAGGTCGTCGGATCTCGCGTCCTCGTTCCTAGGATCGGGAATCCGGTACCTCGGCCCACTTCGCGACGAGCCCAGAGCGGCATACCCGGATTCGCCCGAAGGAGATGACACATACGTCGGCGCGAAGGGCGAGTTCACTGCCTCCGTGCTGCAGCGCCACGGTAGGCGAAGGGTCAGCGTCCCGACACCGGATGACTACGGGTCCATCAAGACGCCGCGTCGCCCAATCCAGCTCATGACAGCGGTAAACCGCTGGGCCAAGTACCTGGACATCGGTGAGAGCTTCTCGGTATCTGACCAAGGCCGTTTCGGCATTCAAATGCAGGTACGGCAGGACGATGTCGAGGGCGACCTGGACCTCACCAGCGTCGGTACAGGCGTCAGCCAGTTGCTGCCGGTCATCGTGATGTGTGTGCAGGCGCCTGTCGGCTCGCTGCTCCTAGTCGAACAGCCCGAGTTGCACCTCAACCCGCGGGTGCAGCAGCGCCTTGCTGACTTCCTACTGGTGATCGCGCAGAGCGGCCGCCACCTCATCGTCGAGACCCACAGCGAGTACCTCATCTCGCGCCTGCGCCGACGCGTTGCCGAGGACGAGGGGGATAGTCTCCAGGACACCATCGGCATCTATTTCGCGAAACGGGTAGCCGGTGCGACGACGTTCAACCTCGTGCAGCAGAACGAGTACGGCGGCATCGAGCGGTGGCCTGAGAACTTCTTCGACCAGGCCACGGAGGAGGAGCACGCGATTCTTTCGGCCGCAGTCAGGAAGCGTCGCGCGAAGGCCGCGAACCCCGAGTAACCAACACCGCTCACATCGGTCCGTCCAAGCCGGATTGGCATCGGTGTCGGGTTCAAAGGCAACGACGACAGCACGAAGGGAGGCGCCGTATGGCACGAGTCGCACGCAAGATGGGGACCAAGACCCTCGAGCAGAAGCTGTGGGATGCCGCCGACGCCCTGCGGGGGAACCAGGAGCCGAGCGAGTACAAGCACGTCGTGCTCGGCCTGGTGTTCCTCAAGTACATCTCCGACCGATTTGAGGGTCGACGCAAGGAGATCGAGGCGGAACTTGCCGCCGACGGTCTCAGGCCCGAGCAGATAGGGCGGCTAGCCGAGGACCGGGACGAGTACACCAGCAACTCAGTCTTCTGGGTTCCTGCCGCCGCGCGGTGGGGCGTCATCCAGAGGGCGGCCAAGCAGCCGGAGATAGGTGAGTTCATCGACAATGCTATGGACCTCATCGAGCGCGAGAATCCCAAGCTGCGCGGGGTGCTGCCGCGAAACTACGGCCGAGAAGACCTCGACAAGGGCCGGCTCGGCCAGCTCGTCGACATAATCGGTTCCATCGGCTTCACCCCGTCTGACGATCATGGGTCCGACGACGTGCTCGGCCGGGTGTACGAGTACTTCCTTGGCCAGTTTGCCGGCAAGGAGACCGGCAAGGAGGCCGGCGCGTTCTACACTCCGCGTTCGGTCGTCAAGACGCTCGTCGAGATGCTTGAGCCTTACCGCGGCCGCGTCTACGACCCCGCCTGTGGATCGGGTGGCATGTTCGTTCAGTCTGCAGAGTTCGTCAAAGCGCACGGCGGCAGGCGAAATGACATCTCCGTCTACGGTCAGGAGTTCACCGCGACCACTTGGAAGCTCGCGAAGATGAACCTCGCTCTGCGGGGCATTGACGCTGACCTAGGCGACAGGTCTGCCGATTCCTTCACTCAGGACCTGCACCCCGATCTCCGAGCCGACTACGTGCTGGCCAACCCCCCTTTCAACGTGAGCGACTGGTGGAACGCGAAGCTTGCCGACGACCCCCGCTGGAAGTACGGCACTCCCCCCGAAGGTAATGCGAACTTCGCTTGGGTCCAGCACTTCATTTACCACCTCAGCCCTCGGGGCACCGCCGGCTTCGTCCTCGCCAACGGTTCCCTCAGTTCGAAGACCAACGGCGAGGGCGAAATCCGCCGAAGGCTCGTCGAGGCAGACCTTGTCGACTGCATCGTGGCGATGCCCGACAAGCTGTTCTTCAACACCGGCATCCCGGTGAGTCTGTGGTTCGTCAGCCGCGACCGTGGCGGCAACGCCCAGCACCGGGCGCGCAAGGGCGAGGTGCTGTTCATCGACGCCCGCAAGCTCGGCACCCTGGTCAACCGACGCCTCCGCGAATTGTCCGACGACGACATCCAGCAGATCGCGGGTGCTTACCACACGTGGCGGAACTGGGAGGGCGACTACCACGACTTAGCTGGCTTCGCGAAGGCTGCCTCCCTGGACGAGATCAATAGGCACGGGTTCGTCCTCACGCCGGGGCGCTTCGTCGGCACGGAGGTGGCCGAGGACGACGAGGAGCCCGTCGACGACAAGATCGAGCGCCTCACTGCGGAGCTCTTCGCGGAGTTCGAACGTGGCCGCGAACTCGAAGATGAGATCCGCGTGCGATTGAAGGCACTTTACCGTGGCAGGTGACGCGCCCTTTGATCACGATCCCGCGTGGCCGGTGGTACGACTCGCAGACGTCACGACCAAAATCGGCTCTGGAGCAACTCCTCGTGGTGGGTCGGAGTCTTATCTCCCGAGCCGTGAGACCTGGGCGTTCGTCCGCAGCCAGAACGTGTTCAGCCGCCGATTTGATTCCGACGCGTTGGCATTCATCAACGAGGAACAAGCGCGCGGTCTGCGTGGTGTGTCACTTGAACCTGGGGACGTGCTGCTGAACATCACAGGCGACGGGGTGACGTTCGGGCGAGCGGCAATGGTCGACCCGTCCGCGCTTCCAGCATGTGTGAACCAGCACGTTGCGATCGTGCGCGCCGACACCAACCGGGCGATCCCTGGTTATCTCTTGGCTTTCCTGACCCATCCTGACGTCAAGCCGTACATCGCATCCTTCAACTCGGGTGGTTCCCGGCGAGCTATCACGAAGGGGCACATCGAGTCGTTCCAGGTGCCCCTACCGCCGCTCGCTGAACAGCGGGCGATCGCATCGACTCTCGCCGCGTTCGATGAGAAGATCGAGTCCAATCGCCGCCTCGTGGACCTGATTCCGCAGCTGATCCGTTCGAAGGTTGACGCCGTCCTCGTCGGCGGGGACCAGGTGTCGGTGTCATCCCTCGCGCTGTTCATCAATGGCGGCGCGTACACGAAGGGTGCATCTGGCACGGGCCGTATGGTACTTCGCATCGCGGAATTGAACTCCGGGCCCGGAGGATCGACGGTGTACAACGATATCGACGTCCCTGACGACAAGACTGCACGCGCCGGGGACATCCTTATGTCGTGGTCGGGTTCCCTGGGGGTCTACCGATGGTTCCGTGACGAAGCGATCATCAACCAGCACATCTTCAAGGTGATCCCGACGGGGTACCCGGCTTGGATCGTATTTGACAGGCTTGATGCAGTAATGCCCGTGTTTCGCGGCGTCGCTCGAGACAAGGCCACAACGATGGGGCACATCCAGCGCGGTCATCTCGAGTCCACCTCGGTAATGGTCCCGTCGGCGTCATCGATCGCTCGGCTCGCCCACGCACTGGATCCTCTGTGGGAGCGCCTGCTGCTCGCTGAAAGGGAGAACATGGTTCTAGCTGTCACGCGGGATGCCCTTCTGCCCGAGCTGCTGTCTGGTCGCATGCGCGTGCAGGGACCGGTTGCATGAGCACCCTCGACACTGCTTGGGCGATCCGAGAGCTCGCAGACTTCGTGTACGCGTCGGGGACGGACGGGATGTATCAGCGCGAGGATGACGAGGTGGTCGCGGAGAAGGCGCACGTTGTCGAACAGGTTCTCGACAGGGTCCTTCCAGGGTGGCGGGCTCGGGCCGACCAGCGGCCACAGAAGCTCCGCGAGTACGAGCCATGGGGGCATCTTCGAGATTGCGCGAGCCGCGGCATCGCTGCGCTCAAGCGCCAGGACGAACTGCGTGAGAAGCTGGGTGATGACGCGCCATTGATCTCTGCCGCTCAGTTGCACCCCTGGGTGTGGGAGGGTGCTCGCTCGCTGTGGCAGTCGGGTCACTACCGATCCGCAGTCGAGGATGCCGCAAAGAAGCTCAACGCCGAGACGCAGAACAAGGTGGGCCGCCGCGACCTCAGCGAGACTGACCTCTTCAAGCAGGCGTTCACCATCGAGGCCGCCGTTGCGGGGAAGGCGCGGCTCCGTCGTCGGTCTCCCGACGGGAGCGATACGTACAAATCCGAGCAGCGGGGCGCGATGGCGTTAGCCGAAGGCATCTACGCAGGCATCCGAAACCCGTTCAACCACGAGGACCCGAAGGACATCGACGAGCAGACCGCGCTGGAGTATCTCGCGGCGCTGAGCGTGCTCGCCCGTTGGGTTGATGACGCACAAGTCGAGAAGGGATCATGAGCAGCTTCAACGAGTCCGTCGTCGAGCAGGCCACGCTGGAGTGGCTCGCCGACCTCGGCTACCAGACCTTGCACGGGCCGGACATCTCGCCGGGCGGAGACGGCGGCCAACTGCGCGACTCATTCGCCGACGTCGTGCTGATCGATCGTCTGCTGCCCACCGTGCGTGGGCTGAACGCCGGCATCGAGAGCTCCGTCATCGACCAGGCGATCAGGCGGCTGCTGCGGCCGGAGTCGCAGAACCCGATCGACGAGAACTACCGCATCCACCAGTTCCTCATCGGTGGCATCCCCGTCGAGCACCGCGGCGCCGATGGGCATGCGCGCACGATCCGCGTGAAGCTGATCGACTTCGACACCCCGGTGATGAACGACTGGTTGGCTGTCAACCAATTCACGGTGACGAAGGACGGCAAGAACCGCCGTCCCGACGTGGTCGTCTTCGTCAACGGCATGCCACTCGCGCTCTTCGAGCTGAAGAACCCGGCCGACGAGTACGCCAACATGAAGGGTGCTTGGAACCAGGTCCAGACATACCGCCACGACATCGCGCCGATCTTCGACTTCAACGCCGTCACGGTGATCTCCGACGGCGTCCCCAGCGCGGCGATGAGTTCCTTTACTGGAGCGTTCGAGCACTACGCCCCGTGGAAGACCATCGACGGCCGCGACGTCATAACCGACCGTCCTGCTCTCGAAGTGCTCATCCGTGGCGTCTTTGAGCCGAAGCGGTTCCTCGACATCCTGCGCAACTTTGTGGTCTTCAGCGACGAGACGGTCACCGACAGGGCGACTGGCCAACTGATGCGCTCGCTCGTCAAGCGCGTCACGAAGTACCACCAGTACTGGGCTGTGAACACCGCCGTGGAGTCGACGGTCAAGGCGGCGAGCCCCGAGGGCGACAAGCGCGGAGGAGTCGTTTGGCACACCCAGGGCTCAGGCAAGAGCTTGGAGATGGTCTTCTACGCGGCCAAGATCATGCGCGACTCGCGCATGGAGAACCCGACGCTCGTCTTCATCACCGACCGCAACGACCTGGACGACCAACTCTTCGGCGAGACGTTTTCGCCCGCGACGATCTTGCCAGAGAAGCCCGTGCAGGCCGAGAACCGTACCCATCTGCGCGAGCTGCTTCAGCGGGCCTCGGGCGGCATCGTCTTCACCACACTCCAGAAGTTCGCCCCCGAAGAGCTCGGCGACACGAATCCCGTCCTCACCGATCGCCGCAACGTCATCATCGTCGCCGACGAGGCTCACCGCTCGCAATACGGCTTCGGCGAGACCCTCGACTCCCAGGGCCGCCTCAAGGCTGGCCTCGCCAAGCACATGCGCGACGCGCTCCCAGGAGCGACCTGCCTCGGGTTCACCGGCACGCCGATCGAGACGACCGACAAGTCAACCCGCGCGGTGTTCGGCGACTACATCGACATCTACGACCTCACCCGCGCGGTCGAGGACGGCGCCACCGTCAAGATCTTCTACGAGCCAAGACTCGTGAAGGTCGGCCTCAGCGAGACCATCGGGGGCGAACTCGACGCCCTCGCCGACGAGATCACTGAGCAGGTCGAGGAGACCGCGGCGTCGGTCGCGAAGTCGCGCTGGGCGCGCCTCGAAGCAATCGTCGGCGCCGAGGAGCGCCTCGACCTCGTCGCCGGCGAGATCGTCGAGCACTGGGAGAAGCGCCGCGAGTCGATGATCGGCAAGGGCATGATCGTCGCGATGAGTCGCCGCATCGCCGTCAAGCTCTACGAGAAGATCGTCGCACTCCGTCCTGACTGGCACACCGACGATCACAAGACCGGGAAGATCAAGGTGATCATGACCGGGTCGGCCTCCGACCCACAGGAATACCAGCCGCACCTCCACGACAAGGCCACCCGCAAAGAAATCCAGGTTCGCGCGAAGAACCCCGATGACGAACTGGAACTCGTCATCGTGCGCGACATGTGGCTCACCGGCTTCGACGCTCCCGCCATGCACACCATGTACGTCGACAAGACGATGCAGGGCGCTGGGCTCATGCAGGCGATCGCTCGCGTGAACCGGACGTTCCGCGACAAGCCCGGTGGACTCATCGTCGATCTTATCGGCGTGTATGCCAGCCTCCAGGAGGCACTCAAGGTCTACTCGCCGTCCGACCGCGATCAGGCTGGCGTGCCGATCGACGAGATGGTCGCCGTCATGCTGGAGAAGCACGACATCGTCACGTCCCTGCTGCACGGCGTCGCGTTCGACTCCTCGCCCGAGCTAGCGGCGGGCGACCGCCTCGCCCAGTACGCGAAGGTGCTGGACTTCGTGATGGCCGACCCCGACCGGACGAAGCGCTACAACGACCAGGTGCTCGCCCTCGCGAGGACGTTCGCGTTGTGCGGCGCACGCGACGAGGCCGCGGCCATCAGCAACGACGTGCGCCTCTTCGTCGACGTGCGTGCCGCGATCCTCAAGGTTGTAGACCCCGGCTCGGGACGGAGCGGTTCCGGTGCCGTCGACGTCGACACCGCCATCGGCCAACTCGTCAACGACGCCGTGGTGGGTGATCAGGTGATTGACATCTACCAGCTTGCCGGCATCGAGACACCCGAACTGTCAATCCTGTCCGATGAGTTCCTCGACGGGCTGGTCGACAAGGACAAGCCTAATCTCCAAATGGGGCTGCTGCGGCGCCTCCTCGACGACCACATCCGCACGATCAGGCGCAGCAACATCGTGCAGACGCGCAAGTTCTCGGAGATGCTCGACGAGGCGATCAACCGGTACAACAACCGTTCACTGAGCTCGGCCGAGATCATCGCCGAACTCGTGAACCTCGCCAAAGCGATGCGGGTCGACATGCAGCGCAAGGCTGGACTCGGCTTACGCGAGGATGAGGTCGCCTTCTACGACGCTGTCGCCCTGAACGAGTCGGCAGTCACTGAGCTCGGCGACGAGACACTCAAGGCCATCGCCCGTGACCTGGTGCGCACAATCCGCGACAACTGGACCATCGACTGGGACGTTAAGGAAAGCGTTCGAGCCAAGATGCGCTCTGCCGTCCGGCGCATACTCGTTCGTTACGACTATCCACCTGACGCGGAGGTGGAGGCAATCGCGCTCGTCATCGAACAGGCCGAGATCTTCGCGGCGAATGACGAGGAATTCGGGTTCTGACGTTTACATCCTCCTGTTCAGGCCGGATTGATCAAGGTGATACAGGAAGGAGGTAGCCAATGAACGAAATAAAGTGCCCGCACTGCGGGACGGTGTTCACAATCGACGAGGCTGAGTACGCCAGCCTTGTGCAGCAGGTGCGCACAGCGGAGTTCGAGAAGGAACTCCACTCTCGGCTCGCCGAGGCCGACAAGACCAAGAAGGCCGAGATTGCGCTTGCTGAGGCGAAGGTCGCCCAGCTGGCGCAGGAGGTTGCCGCGAAGAAGGATGCTGAGATCCAGCGGCTGGAGAGCGAGATCGAGGGCGCCGGCAAGTCCCAGTCCCTCGCGATCGCGAAGGCCGACCAGGAGGCGCAGAAGGCTCTTAGTGAGAAGGATGCTGAGATCCAGCGCCTCACGAGCGAGCTCGCGGGTGCTGGGAACGCCCAGCAGCTTGCCCTTGAGAAGGCCGCTGGCGAGGCGCTGCGGACGGCGGCTGAGAAGGATGTCGAGATCGAGCATCTTCGAAGCGAGCTCGACAAGGCTGGTACGAGCCAGGAGCTCGCCGTCACGAGGGCCGTGGCGGTGGTGCAGCAGAAGCTGGGCGAGGCCGAGAACAAGCTCGTAGTGCAGGCCGCCGAGCAGCAAGCCAAGGAGTCCTCGCTCAAGGAGTCACACTCGAAGGAGATCGCCCTGCTCCAGGAGCAGGTCGAGCAGTATCGTGACTTCAAGGCGAAGCAGTCGGTGAAACTCCTGGGTGAATCGCTCGAACAGCACTGCGAGACTGAGTTCAACCGCGTCCGTGCGATGGCGTTCCCGAATGCCAAGTTCGGCAAGGATAATGACGCATCCACCGGCACCAAGGGTGACTACATCCTCCGTGACTTCAGCGACGACGGCGTCGAGTACATCTCGATCATGTTCGACATGAAGAACGAGGCGGATACGACGGCCACCAAGAAGAAGAACGGCGACTTCCTCGCGAAGCTCGACAAGGATCGCCGTGACAAGGGCTGTGAATACGCCATCCTCGTCTCGATGCTCGAAGAAGACTCCGAGCTGTACACGGGGATCACCGATGTCTCCCACGAGTACCCGAAGATGTTCGTCGTCCGTCCCCAGTTCTTCCTCGCGATCATCGCCTTGCTCCGCGGAGCTGCCCGGGAGACCATCCAGGTCAAGGCCGAGCTCGAACAGACAAAGAAGCAGAACATCGACATCACGAACTTCGAGTCGGACCTCGAAGACTTCAAGTCGGCATTCGGCCGCAACTACGACCTCGCGAAGCGGAAGTTCGACACCGCTATCGAGGACATCGACAAGGCCATCGAGCGTCTCCAGAAGGTCAAGGAGGGGCTCCTTGGCTCTGAGAACAACCTGCGCCTCGCCAACGACAAGGCGACCGCCCTCACCGTCAAGAAGCTCACTCGGGGCAACGAGACGATGAAGCAGAAGTTCGGTGAACTCGAGCCCCCTCACGAGCCCGAGGCCGCCTGACCTACACATGCGGTGCCCGCTCTCCCATGGTGACGAGGGGCACCGCATTGTCAGTATCAGCAAGAAGGATCTACCTATGCAGCACGTGAAGTACGACCTTGGACAGGTCAGGCGCGGATCGACGGTCGTCGTTACGCTCGACAAACAGGCGAACGTCCAACTCATGGACAACGGCAACTACTCCAACTACATCGCCGGTCGTCAGTACCACTACTTCGGGGGCCTCATGAGAAAGTCCCCCGCCACCATTCCGGTGCCCCGAAACGGCCACTGGTTCGTTGCGATCGACCTCGGCGGCGGTTCCGGCCGAATCCGAAGCGGCGTGAGTGTGCAGCCTCCGCCGCGCGGGAATCTCCCTGTGTACCAGGAGCCTGCCGTTCGCCCACTACGCGACGTGCTCGACGTTCGAGTGCCGCAACGTCCGAGCGACCCGGAGGTGCTTGACGGCCGCACGTGGGACGTCTTCATCTCGCACGCGAGTGAAGACAAGCTAGCTGTAGCCATTCCGCTGGCTGAGGCGCTCCAAGCACGCGGGGTGACCGCTTGGCTCGACAAGGCAGAATTGCGAATCGGCGAAAGCCTTCGGAGGCGTATAGACCAAGGGCTTGCGGCGAGCCGGTTCGCAGTTGTTGTGCTCAGCCCTGCCTACTTCGCTAAGGGCTGGCCGCAGTACGAGTTGGATGGCATCGTCACCCTGAGCGTCGCTGGCAAGCAGGATTTGCTCCCTATCTGGCACGACCTTAGCCAGGCCGATGTAATGGCGAGGAGCCCGAGCCTGGCCGACAAGCTCGCGCGTTCGACGGGCGATACCGACATCGAGACGATTGCGGACGAGATCGCCGAACTCGTGAGTGCTGCCCGGTAGGCGTGAAGTCCTCCCCCTTCGGGGGCCGCCTCGCCTATATCAGAACGGATTCAGCTTGCCGCTGGAGAGCGGAGACGTCCAGGTGAGGTCGGTCAGGTGGTGCGTGGAGGATGTACCCGCCGTTGCTCGAGCCGCAGCGCATTCGCGACCTCCTCACGTCGCTGTTGGCTCGCGCGTATGACCGCGATGCGGTTCGGCATCAGCCCCATTCTGCCTCACGCCCTTGCAGCAGGCCTTGTTGAATGACCTGAGCCGGTTCGCGCGCAACGACCATGGTTTTGCAGGCGCGCATCCACGCCCTGACCCAGGCCAGGCGACCGGGATGGAGGATCGGGTGGTGATTCCTCGCGGGCGGTCGCTACGCGGGGACTCCACGGCCGGTGCGGCGTGACAGTGTGCGCAGACGTCCGCAGGAGCTTGTTGTGCTTAGGATGCGGTTAGGATGCACGACGCCGAAAGCCGCTCCGACTGGAATTGAAATCCCTAGCCAGAGCGGCTTTCCGCTGGTCGGGGTGACAGGATTTGAACCTGCGACCTCATCGTCCCGAACGATGCGCGCTACCAAGCTGCGCCACACCCCGAACAGCCCTGACTGGGTCAGGGCCGAGTGGCAGTCTAGCCGAACTCCACCGCCTCAGCCATTCGGGCCAGGAGTGAGCGTGAGCAGGGTCACTTCGGGCGGGCAGGCGAACCGGTACGGGGCGAACGGGGAGGTCCCGACGCCCGCCGACACGTGCAGCCACGAGGTGTGGTCCCCGGCGTGGTAGCGGCTCAAGCCCTTGGCCTGGGCGGGCGGCAGGTCGCAGTTCGTGGTCAGCGCGCCCCACCAGGGCAGGCACACCTGGCCGCCGTGGGTGTGGCCGGCGAGCAGCAGGGGCAGGCCGTCCACCGCCATCGCGTCCAGCACCCTCGCGTACGGCGCGTGGGTCACGCCGATCGCCAGGTCGGTGCCCTTCGCCGGACGCCCGGCGACCTTCGCGTAGTCGTCGTGGTGCAGGTGTGGGTCGTCGGTGCCGCGGAACTCCAGCCGTACGCCGCGCACCTCGATGGTGGCCCGCTGCTCGTTGATGTCCTGCCAGGCGCCGGACGCCAGGGCCGCCCGCAACTCCTGGGTGGGCAGGTGCTCCCGGTCCTCGGGCAGGCCGTGGTGCGACGTCGAGCGCGCCAGGTACGACAGCGGGTTGGTGAACTTCGGGGCGGTGTAGTCGTTCGAGCCGAACACGAACACGCCCGGGACGTCGAGCAGGCGCCCGTAGGCCCGGAGCAGCGGCTCGAGCGCGTTGGCGTGGGCGATGTTGTCGCCGGTGTTCACCACGAGGTCCGGCTCCAGCCCAGCCAGCGCCGACACGAACCGGTGCTTCGCGTGCTGGCCCCGCGTCAGGTGGATGTCGGAGACATGGAGCACCCGCAGCTTCTCCGACCCTGCCGGCAGCACCGGGACGCTGACCCGGCGGACGCGGAACGCCCGCGCCTCCGCGAAGCCGTACGCGACGCAGGCCGCACCGGCCAGCGCGAGCCGGCCGGTGACCTTGCCGATCACGGCTTTCGTGGCTTCTTGGTCGGCGTGGAGGGGGTCGGCGTCGGCGTGGGATCCGGCAGCGGCTCGGGACCCTTCGACACCCGGATGCCGATCGCGCTGCCCTTCGGTGCGGAGCCCGATCGGGTGAGGCCGATCAGCCCGCCCTCGCCCACGATGTCGGAGTACTCCTTGGTCGTGTAGGTCGAGAAGCCGGCCTTCGCCAGCGTCAGGCTGCAGGCGGACGGGCCCATGCCCGAGCAGCTCGGCACGTCCACCGACTGGCCGTTGAGCACGGACGCGGGCGGATCGACGAACTTGGTGTTCTTGCCGATGTCGGCCAGGGCCTTCTGCATCGCCGGGCGCAGGATGCGCTGGCCGGCGTCCGCGCCGAAGCCGGTGAGCGTGACGCCGGTCTTCAGCCGCAGGTAGCGCAGGAACCGCTGGCCCCGGTTCTTCCAGAACTTCTTGAACTTGGGGCCGTTGTCGAAGCTGATGCCGGCGGCGGCCACGAGGTCGGGGGTGTAGGCCACCGACCACTCCGCCTTGTTCAGCGGCACGGTGCCGGTCTTGCCCGCCATGTCGTAGCCCCAGATGCGCGCGCCGCGCAGCGTCCCGCTGTTGATCGGGCCCTGGAAGACCTTGTTCACCGCGTCCGCGACGTCGGCGTCGATCACGCGCTTGCAGCCGGCGCTGGGCACCGGCACCTTCGTGCCGTCCTTGGTCGCGATCGACTTGATGATGATCGGGTTGCAGCGCACGCCACGGTTGGCGAACGTGCCGTAGGCGGTGACCATCGACAGCGGCGTCACGTCGGCGGCGCCCAGCGTGAACGCGGGGAACGCCTCTGTGGTGAGGTCCTCACCGCTGGCCAGTTCCAGGCCCACCTTCTTGGCCATCTTCACCACCGGGCAGATGCCGACGGCCTGCTCCAGCGGTACGAAGTAGTTGTTGACCGACTGCGACGTGCCGCGCCACATGTCGTACATGCCCTTCTCGGGCCCGTCGACCACCCAGCGCTTGTTCACCTTCACGCTGCCGTTGCAGGACGGGAACACCTGGCCCTCGTAGTTCCTGCTGTAGGGCACCTTGAAGCTCGTCCGGACGCCGAAGCCGTTGTCGAGGGCCGCGGCGGCGACGTAGATCTTGAACGTCGACCCGCCCTGGAACCCGTTGTAGCCGTTGTAGTCCTGGCCGACGTTGTAGTTGTAGAAGGTCTCGCCCTTCCACTTCTTGCCACCGTCGTTGTCGCCCATGGTCGGGCGGCTCTGCACCATCGCCCGGATCAGCCCGGTGCTCGGCTCCATCATCGTGATGACGCCGATCACGGGGTCCTTGGCCGCGACGCTCCGGCTGAGCACCTTCTGCGCGTTGCGCTGGGCCGCCGGGTCGATCTGCGTGGTGATGGTCAGGCCGCCGCGGTAGACGCGCTCGAGGCGCTCCTCCTCGGTGTTGCCCAGCGCGGTGGCCTGTTGCTTGAGCACCTCGAGGGCGTAGTCACAGACGAACGGGAACTCCGAGTTCGCGCAGCCCTTGAGCGACAGCTTCATCTTCTTCGGGTCGAACTTCTCCGCCTTCGCCGCTGCCGCCTCCTCCGGGGTGATCACCTCGAGGCTCGCCATGCGGGTGAGCACGTCGTTGCGGCGCTGGATGCCGAGCGCGGGGAACTTCACCGGGTTGGTCGCCACCGGGTTGCGCACCAGGCCGGCGAGCATGGCCGCCTGGGCCAGGTTGAGGTCCTTGGCGTGGACGCCGAAGTAGTGCATCGCCGCCGCCTCGACGCCGTAGGCGCCGTCACCGTAGTAGGCGATGTTCAGGTAGCGCTCAAGGATCTGGTCCTTGGTGAACTTCTTCTCCACGGCGATCGCGTAGCGCAGCTCGCGCACCTTGCGGGCCAGGGTGTTCTCGGTGGCCGCCGCGCGCGCGGCCGGGTCGTTGTTCTCCTCGGCGGTCTCCACAAGGACGAGGCGGACGTACTGCTGGGTGAGGCTCGAGCCACCCTGGGTGTTGCCCTGGCTGGTGGAGACGAGCGCGCGCAGCGTGCCGGTGAGGTCCATGGCGCCGTGCTCGTAGAAGCGGTGGTCCTCGATGGCCACCTGTGCCTTCTGCATGATGGGCGCGATCTCAGACAGCGGGCGGTAGACGCGGTTCTCGTCGTAGAAGTAGGCGAGCACCTTGCCGTCGACGGTCAGCAACCTCGACCGCTCCCACTGGTCCGGCGTGTCCAGCTCTGTGGGCAGGGTGTCGAGGCTGTTCAGGGCGTCCTTGCCCGTGGCCGCGGTCATGCCCACGACGGGCACGATCAGGCCCGCAGCGAGCAGCCCACCGAGGATCGCCACGACTCCGAGCATGACCAACGAGTAGAGCCGTTTCCCCATGCGCATGGGTTCAAGCGTACGTTACGCGCCCCAGCGGCCGCCCGAGCCGGGCCGCGCGCCGGTTCCCGGCCGGATCCCCCCTAGCCAACGGCAGCTTCTTGACATACCCTCACCCATACACCTAGCAATTGCGTATACCGCGAAGGCGGGGTGCCCCCGGGAAAGGATGAGAGCAATGACGCTCGGAGTCGACGACTGGACCCTCCAGGCGAAGTGCCGTGGCCTGCAGGACGAACTGTTCCCCGAGGGTGCCGACCAGAAGCGCGCACGATCGGTCTGTTTCACCTGCCCCGTGCGCAACGAGTGCCTGGCCGAAGCCCTGGACAACCGGATCGAGTGGGGCGTGTGGGGTGGCCTCACCGAGCGTGAGCGACGGCAGTTGCTGCGCCAGCGCACCGACATCACGTCGTGGACGTCGATCCTGTGCCCCAAGGCCCGCCGCTGCGACTGACCGTCGTCGCCGGGCCACGGGCGGGGGTGGACGCGCCCGCGGGCGGGTGACCGGCGCCGGACGTCCCCGCTGCGCCGACCCTTCCGCATCACCGATACTGGGCCCATGACCAAATGGGAGTACGTGACCGTCCCCGTGCTGGTGCACGCCACCAAGCAGATCCTCGACACCTGGGGAGCGGACGGCTGGGAGCTGGTGCAGGTGGTGCCGGGGCCGAACCCGCAGAACCTGGTGGCCTACCTCAAGCGCCCGGTCGCCGAATGAACGAGGAACTCGCAGAAACCCCCGCCTCGGCCCGGCTGGCCGCGCAGGGTCTCGTCCTGCCCGCCGTGCCCACCCCGGTCGCGGCCTACCAGCCCGCGGTGGTCTCGGCCGGCCAGGTGTTCACCGCCGGCCAGCTGCCGTTCGTCGACGGGACGCTGCCCGAGCAGGGCAAGGTGGGCGCCCTGGTGACGCCCGAGCGGGCCTCGGAGCTGGCCCGGATCGCCGCGCTGAACGCCGTCGCCGCGGCCGCGTCCGTCACCGGCGGGGTGGACGGCATCCGCCGGGTGGTGAAGATGGTGGTCTATGTCGCCAGCGACCCGTCCTTCACGGGCCAGCCCGCGGTCGCCAACGGTGCGTCCGAACTGTTGCGGGACGTGTTCGGTGCCCGTGGCGCCCATGCCCGCAGCGCCGTCGGCGTGGCGGTGCTGCCGCTGGACTCCCCGGTGGAGGTCGAGCTCGTCGTCGAGGCGAACGCCGCGTCGTTCTGATGGTCCCGGGCGAATCGCGGACGGCGCTGGTGCGGCGGGCGCGCAGGATCAACGCAGAACTCGGCGAGCTGTACCCCGACGCGCACTGCGAGCTCGACCACGCCGATCCGCTGCAGTTGCTGGTCGCAACCGTCCTTTCGGCCCAGTCCACCGATCGCCGGGTGAACACCGTCACGCCGGTGCTGTTCGCCCGCTACCCGGACGCGGCGGCACTGGCCGCCGCCGACCGCGCGGAACTGGAGCAGCTGATCACGCCCACGGGCTTCTTCCGGGCCAAGACCGACGCGCTGCTCAAGCTCGGCGCGGCGCTCGTGGAGCGCTTCGGGGGCCAGGTGCCCGGACGGCTGGAGGACCTGGTGACGCTGCCCGGGGTCGGCCGCAAGACCGCCAACGTGGTGCTCACCGACGGCTTCGGGGTGCCCGGCATCACGACCGACACCCACTTGATCCGGCTCTCCCGCCGCTTCGGCTGGACCGACCAGGTCAAGCCGGAGGCGATCGAGGCCGAGGTCGGCGCGCTCTTCCCGAAGGCGGACTGGATCCGCCTCAACCACCGCGTGATCTGGCACGGGCGCCGGCGGTGCCACGCCCGGCGTCCGGCGTGCGGCGCCTGTCCGGTCGCCCGGCTGTGCCCGGCGTTCGGCGAGGGCCCGACCGACCCGGCGGTGGCGGCGAAGCTCGTCCGGGAGCCCCGCGAATGACCGCCTCCCGACGCCCCGCTCGCACCGCCCTGGGCGGGTGGCTGACCGTGGGCCTGCTGCTGTCGGGGTGCGCCGGCATGCTGCCCGGCGTGGGCGGGCAGCGTCCTCCCGCCGCCACGGTGACGCCGGTGGCGCCCGCGCCGGCCACGACCGCCGCCGCGCCCGAGCCGTCGCCCACCGCGTCTGACCTGGTCGCCGCGCGCCGCGCGGCCGGCATCGAGGACTGCCCGCCGAGCAGCGACGCACCCGCCGTGCCGGGCGGCCTGCCCGACGTCACCCTGGAGTGCCTCGGCGGCGGCAGCAGCGTCCGGCTCGCCGGGCTGCGGGGCCCGCTGATGGTGAACCTGTGGGCCCAGTGGTGCGGCCCATGCCGCGCGGAGGCCGCCCACCTGGCCGCGTTCGCCCGGATCCAGAAGTCCGTCCGCGTGCTCGGCATCGACCACTCCGACCCGCAGCCGGAACTCGCGATCGAGTTCGCGCAGCTGACCGCCATGACCTACCCGCACCTGGCCGACGAGGAGCACGTGCTGAAGGCCCCGCTGGCGGTGGCCGGCATCCCGTACACGCTGCTGCTCGACAAGAGCGGACGGATCGTCGCCCGCCACCCCGGCGCGTTCTCCTCGTTCGAGGAGGTCCAGCAGTGGGTGGAGCAGGGGCTGGGCGGATGAGCGCCCCCGTCCCCGAGGAACTCAGGGACGCCCAGCGGCGCTTCGCGCGTCCGGACGCCCTCAGCTTCATCTCCGGTGCCCGCGAGCCCCGGGGGACGCGGCGCGCGGCCGTGCTCATCCTGCTCAGCCGGGCGGGGGACGACGGCTACGAGGTCGTGCTGATCGAGAAGCGCGCCGACCTGCGCTCCCACGCCGGCCAGGTCGCCTTCCCCGGCGGCTCGATCGAGTCGATCGACGTCGACCCGGTCGCGGCGGCTTTGCGCGAGGCCGACGAGGAGGTGGGGGTGAGTCCGGACGCCGTCGAGGTGCTCGGCGTCCTCCCGGCCGCCCACATCCCCCGCAGCGGCTTCGACGTCACCTCCGTCGTCGGGTGGTGGGGGAACCCGGTCCCGCTGGCGCCGGTGGACGTGCAGGAGGTGGCGGCGGTGCACCAGGTGCGGGTCGCGCACCTGCTCGACCCGGCCAACCGCAGTACCTGGGTACTGCCGGGCGGCTTCTCCGGGCCGGCCTTCGCCGTCGGCGAGCTGTACGTGTGGGGGTTCACCGCCTACCTGCTCGACGGCATGTTCGACCTGCTGGGCTGGACGCTGCCCTGGGACGCGTCGCGGACCACCGAGATCCCTCCGCGGTTCTTCAGCGAGCGGCTGTGACCCTCCCGCCGCGCGTCCGGTCCGACTAGGCTCAACGGCCGTGCGGATCCTGCTCACCGGCAGCAACGGGTTCATCGGGCGCCGGGTCACCCTCGACGCGCTGGCCCGCGGCTGGGAGGTGGTCGGCCTCGGCCGGCAGGACGCGCCCACCGCCCCGGTGACCCGGTACGTGCGCCACGACCTGGGCGAGCCGCTCGACCTCGACGAGGCCGTCGACGCCGTCGTGCACGCCGCCGGACTGGCGAGCCCGTGGGCGTCCCCGTCCGCCTACCAGCGCGGGAACGTGCGCGCGACGGCCACCGTGCTGGCCTGGGCGCGCGAACACGGCCGCCCGCCGGTGCACTACGTCTCCTCGTCGTCTGTGTTCTACCGGGACGCCGACCAGACGGCGCTGTCGGAGCGGTCGCCGATCCCGACCGATGCCGAGCAGATCAACACCTACTCGCGCACCAAGCTGGCCGGCGAGCGCCTGACGAGGGCCTATCCGGGGGAGTGGGCGGTGCTGCGGCCGCGCGCGGTGATCGGCGTCGGCGACACCGTCCTGCTGCCGCGGGTGCTGGAGGCGGCGCGCAAGGGCGTGCTGCCGCGCTTCACCCGGGCCGACGGACGGCGCGTCTGGGCCGACCTCACGCCGGTGGCCACCGTCTCGCACTACCTGCTGGAGTCCGTCGCGCAGCGGTTCACCGGGGAGCTCAACCTCTCCAACGGGGAGACCGTCGAACTCGACCCGTTCGTCGACGACGTGCTCGCCAGGCTCGGGCTCGACCCGCGGCGTCCCCGGGTGCCGGTGGCCGTCGCGATGGCGATGGCCGGTGCTGCCGAGCGGTACTCGGCCCGCTTCGGCGGCTGGGCCGAGCCGCCGATCACGCGGTACGGCGTGTCGATGTTCGCCCACTCCAAGACCTTCGACGCCACCCGGGTGCAGGCGGTCCTCGGGCCGCCGCCGGTGTCGGTCGGGCAGGCGGTGGACGAACTGGTGGCGGCGGGCGGATGACGGCTGCCGGCTGGGCGCTGCTCGGCGCGTACGCGGTGCTCACCGTCCTCCGGCTGGTGCTGGCCGCGCGGGCCTGGCACCCGCCGGCGCCGGCGGGGGAGCCGGAGGTCACCGTCCTCCAGCCGATCCTCTCCGGCGACCCGCACCTGGCCGACGACCTGGCCGCCAACCTCGCGACGCACCCGTCGGCGCGCTTCCGGTGGCTGGTCGACGAGGCGGACGCCGAGGGCGTGCGGGTGGCGACCAGGCTCGCGTCCGCGCACCCGGGGCGGGTCGAGGTGCGGACGTTCGGTGCCGCACCGGCGACCAGCAACCCCAAGGTGTTCAAGCTGGCACGCGCCATCGACCCCGCCGACGACCTGGTGGCCCTGCTCGACGACGACACCGTGCTGCCTCCCGGGACACTCTCCCGGGCCTGCGCCGCCCTCGCCGACGGCGACCTCGTCACCGGCCTGCCGTACTACAAGGAAGCACGCGGTGCCTGGGCGCGACTGGTGGCCGGGTTCGTCAACGGCTCCGCCCTCGTCACCTACCTGCCGTTGCTGGCTGCCGGCCCGCCGGTCAGCGTCAACGGCATGTTCGTGCTCACCACGCGGGGCGCCCTCGAGCGCGCGGGCGGGCTGGGGGCCATCGAGGGCTTCGTCTGCGACGACTACGAGCTCGCCCTGGCCTACCGGCACACCGGGCAGCGGCTGGTGCAGGCCGCCCTGCCGGTGTGGGTGCGGACGACCGTGCCCGACGCCGCGTCCTACGGGCGACTGATGCGCCGCTGGATGGTGTTCACCGGCCGGCTGGTGCGCGACGAGGTGGGACCGGCGATGCTGGGCCTGGTGCTGCTCCCCGCCGTCCTGCCCGCGCTCGCGCTGCTCACCGGAGTGCTCACGGCGTCGTGGCCGCTCGTCGCGGGGGTGGTCGTCGCGCTGCTCGGCAAGGCTGCCGCGATGGCCGCGCTGCGGCGCCGCCTAGTGGGCGCCACAGAGGACGCCGCGGCGATCGCTGCCGAGGTGCTGGCCGACCTCCTCCAGCCCGTCCACGCGGCGGCAGCGCTCGCGTCCGGCGGGCGGATCATCTGGCGGGGGCGCCCGATGCGCCTGGACGCCGAGGGCAGGGTGCGGCCGTGAGCGTGGCGACGGTGGCCGCACGGTGGGGGGCGCGGGGAAGGGACGACCTCGCCGGCGGGTCCGGACCCGCCGTGCTTGCGGCGGTCGACGACCGCGTCGCCTGGCTGTCGGGCCGCAGCTCGCCCACGCGCACCGCGCTGTCGCCCGCGGAGGACGCCCTGCTCGACGCCGCCGCCCGGCACGGGTTCGTGCCGCTGCGCAGCGGCTTCCCGTTCGCCGGGACGGGCCCGTGGGAGCCGGCGCCGCTGGCGCGGGCGTCGGTGCGCAACGCCCGCCAGTACTTCGCGCTGCGCCATGACCCGGCGACGCGCGCGCTGGTCGCGCCGCTGCTGCGTCCGCTGTTCGCCACGACGCGGAGCCGCCTGCTGGTGGTGTGCGGCTCGCTCGGCCTGGAGCTGCTCGCCGCGGGCCTGCCGGAGCCGGGCGATGCGCCGCGCCCGCGCCTGCGGGTGGTGGCACTGGGGCCGGTGGCCGGACGGGTGCCCGCGGGGCTGGACGTGTGGGTGGCGCAAGGCCGGCTCGACCCGATCTCCGCGCTCGGCTACCGCGGCGAGGTCCGGGTGCGTCCGTGGTGCGGGCACCTGGGCTACCGGGGGCCCGCCGTCGAGCGGCTCGTCGAGGACGCCTGCCGGAGCCCGTGGTGAGCCGCCTGCTGCTGGTGGCCCCGCCGTTCGCCGGGCACCTGTTCCCGCTGGTCGCGATCGGGAAGCGGCTGCGCGCGGCCGGCCACGAGGTGCGCTTCGCGTCCACGCCGGCGGCGATGGCATTGCTCGAGCGGCTCCGGTTCGACGCCGACGTGCTGCTGGCCGACGACCCGTCCGCCCTCGAACGGATCGCCGACACCGGCCGGGAGGTCGGCCACAACCCGCTGCGGCTGGTCGGCCAGCTGCGGCAGAACCTGGCCGTGCTGCCCCGCGCCCGCGCCGAGCTCGACGCGCTCATCGCCCGCCACCGCCCCGCGGCCGTGGTCGCCGATTTCACCGCCCCGGTGGCCGGCTGGGCCGCTCGCGACGCCGGGGTCGGCTGGATCACCACCATCCCGACGCCGTTCGCGATCGAGACCCGCACCGGCACCCCCAGCTACTGCGGCGGCTGGTCGCCGCCGACCCGTCCGTGGCACCGGGCGCGGGATGCCGCGGGCCGGCTCGCCGTCCGCGGGTTCAAGCGGACGGTCGGCGCCGTGTTCGCCGACGAGCTGCGGGCGCTCGGCACCGGCGTCTACCGGCCCGACGGCACCGAGGCGGTCTACTCCCCGACCCGCATCCTCGGCCTCGGGCTGGCAGAGCTCGAGTTCGCCCGGGACTGGCCCACCGGGTTCCGGCTCGTCGGGCCGGTCACCGAGTCGCCGGAGCCGCGCGCGCTGCCGCCGGAGCTCGCCCGGCCGGGACGCCGCGTGCTGGTCACCCTCGGCACCCACCTCGGCTGGGCCAGGGACGACCTGCCCGCAGCGGTGACCCGGCTGGCCGCCCGGTTCACCGACCACGAGTTCGTGATCTCCCGCGGCGATCCGGCCGGCAGCGGGCTGCATCGGGTGTCGGAGCGGGTCTGGGAGTGCGCCTACCTGCCCTACGACCAGGTGTTGCCCGGCTTCGAGGCGGTGATCCACCACGGCGGCGCCGGCGTGGCCTACAGCACCCTCCGGGCGGGCCTGCCCGCGCTGGTGTGGCCGCACGACTACGACCAGCCCGACTATGCCGCCCGGCTCGTCGCCCGGGGAGCCGCGCTGCGCGTCCGCGACCTCACCTCCCGGCGGTCGGCCGACGCGCTCGCCCGCGTCCTGCGCGGGCTGCCCGGCGTCCCTGCGCTGCGGGACGCGGTGCGTCGCAGCGACCCGTTCGCCGCAGCCCTCGACGCGGTGGCCGAGGTCACCGCCACGACCGGCTGACGCGACGCCGCTTGCCGGTCGCCTCCGGCGGGCTGAACGGCGCGGCGACGATGCTCGGCGCGGCAAACCCCGCCCGCGCGAGCGCTCCGGCGAGGGCGGCCGAGGCCGCGGGGAACGACGCCTCCGGGCTGACCGCGAGGCGCAGCCGGTCGGGGGCGTCCTGGTCGAGCCGGAAGTCGGCGACGCCGTCGGCGCCCAGCACCGCGCCGCGGACGAGGTCGGCGAAGCAGGGCGCGGGCGGGCCGTCGGCGCGGGCCAGCAGCAGGACGTCGTCCGCGCGGCCCTCGATGGCGTCGATCGCGCGCAACGGCGACCCGCAGGCGCACGCTCGGGCCGAGGGACGCAGCACGTCGCCCATCCGGTACCGCACGATCGCCTGGGTGCGCCGGAACAGGTCGGTGACGACCGGCACCATCCGGCCGTCGCCGAGCTGCTCGGCCTCCACGACGAGCAGGTCCTCGTTGAGGTGCAGCGTGCGGTGGGCGCAGGTGATCCCGAGGAAGCCCTCTGTCGCCTGGTAGACCTGGCCGGGCGCGACCCCGAAGCCCTCCTCGATCCGCTCCGCCACGTCGGGGTCGAGCACGTCTGCGATCGAGAACACCGCGGACGGCGCACACGCCGGACGCCCCGCCCTGGCCTCGGCGGCCAGCTGCTCGAGCAGCACCGGCGGTGCCGCGAGGACCGTCGGAGCGAACGCGGCCAGCTCCGCCCGCTGGCGCTCCGGGGAGGCGTAGAGGTCGACGAACCGGAAGCTCACCCGCCCGTTGCCGACCGCCGAGTACAGGGGCCCGCCGGCCCGCAGCACGAGGGCCACCCGCGCGCCGGCCCGCAGGCCGCCCGGGAGGGCCTTGGCCAGCACCGTGCCGGCCCAGCGGGCGCGTTCCGCCGGGCTGGTGAGGAAGGCGCCCTGGCGTCCGGACGTGCCGGTGGACAGGCCGACCGAGACGCCGCGCAGCCGCGTGTCGAACCGCCGCTCGGCCTCCTCGGCCCGCGCGGTCGCCAGGCACTCGGCCAGGCCGAGGCCGCGGTCGTTGAAGCCGTCGAAGCCGTCCAGCCAGGCGTCCTTGTCGACCACGGGGAAGGCCGACAGCTCGTCTGCGGCGACCCCTGCGTAGGCGGGGAACCGCGTCCGCGCCCGGTGCAGCGCGCGACGCAGCCGCGGCGCCTGCCAGGCCTCGAGGGCGGCACGGTCGGCGAACCGCCGGTGCCGGGTGGTGAGGTAGGCGGCCAGCACCGCCGCCTTTCCCGGGGCCACGGGTCAGCCCAGCGCTTCCTGCGCTGCCGCCACCGACGCCGCGCAGTGCGAGGGCACCACCAGCACGTCCGGGCGGCTGCGGGCGAGGGCGGCCAGCCGCTCGACGGTCGCGGCGGAGGCGGCCGGCTCGCCGAGCATCGCCAGGACCGGACGCGGCGGCAGGTCGCCGGAGAGGAACGCCTCGCGGTGCCAGCAGGCGTCCCCGACGAGGAACACCGGCCGGCCCTGCGTCCGCGGCAGCCACAACCCCAGGTGCCCCGGCGCGTGCCCGGGCAGCGGGACGAGGACGGCCCGTCCGTCGCCGAAGAGGTCGTGGCCGGCGCCGAACCCCGGCAGCCCGGTCGCCACCATCGGCAGGGCGGCGGCGTCGGTGGAGCGTGCGACGAGGTCGGGAGGCAGGAGTTCGGGCAGGAAGCCGTGCCGGGTGGTCCGCAGGGCGACCCGTGCCCGGGGACGGGCGCCCGGCTCCACCTCCGGGGGCAGGGCCGGTCCCGCCCGGACGATCCGGGCGGCCGGGAAGTCGCGCAGGCCGGCGATGTGGTCGCCGTGCAGGTGCGAGAGCACGACGGTGCCGACGGCGTCCGGCGGCACGCCGAGCGCCCCCAGCTGGGCCGTCGCCGCCTCGGCGGGCGAGAACGCCACGGGCAGCAGGAGGCGGTAGAGCCGCTGCGGGAACGGGCCGGTCGCGCAGAAGAAGCGGGCGGAGTACCCGGTGTCGAACAGCACGGGCGCCTGCCCGGGAACCTCGAGGAGCGCGAACGTCGCCGGGAACCGGACGCGGCGCAGCCCGCCGCTGCGGCGGGAGAACCACTCGGCCTGGAGGCTGTGGCCCGCCACCAGCAGCCGGACGCGGACGCTCATCCGAACCTCACCACGGCGGCGCTGAGCGACAGCCCCGCCCCGGTGCCGAGCAGGAGCGCGGTCCGTCCCGGCCCGAGCCGCCCCGCGCGCACGGCGTGATCCAGCGCGGTGGGCAGCGACGCCGACACCTGGTTGCCGTGGTCGCGGAGGATGTCGACCACCGCTCCGGCCGGCGCGCCGAGGCGCTCGCGCAGGTAGCGCAACCCCAGGCCGCTGGCCTGGTGCGGCACCACCACGTCGACCTCGTCGAGGCCGACCCCCGCGTCCTCCAGCACGCCAGCGACGAAGCCCGGCAGGTGCCGCGCCGCGAGCCGCATCACCCCCAGGCCGTCCATCCGGAACAGGTAGGCCGCCGGGTCGGGCGGCGGGACGGTGGCGTTCCACCGGGTGCCGCCGGCCGCGATCTCGCACAGGCGCGCCCCGTCCGGGTAGGTGCCGGAGCGACTCGCCAGGATGGCCGCCGGCCCGTCGCCGGCTGCCTCCAGGACACAGGCGGCGGCACCGTCGCCGAACAGCGCGCTCGACTCCAGGTCGGCGTGGTTCAGCCCGGGGGAGGCGATGTCGACCGCGGCCACAGCCACCCGGCGCCAGCGCCCCGCGGCGATCGCCAGCCCGGAGAGGTCGAGCGCGGTCAGGAAGCCCAGGCAGCTGGTGTTTACCTCGAACGCGGTCACGCCGCCGTCCGCGCGCCCCAGGCGCTGCGTGACCAGGGCTGCGGTGGTGGGCATCGGCTGTTCGGGCAGGACGGATGCGACGATCACCGCGTCCAGGTCGCCGGCGTCCCACCCGGCCGCAGACAGCGCCTTCTCCACGGCCCGGGTGGCCAGCAGCGACGAGGTCTCGCCGGGGCCGGCCCAGGTGCGGCTCGCGACGCCCGAACGGGCTTCGGTGGTGCCGGGCGGACGGCCGTGGCGCTCGTCGAGCTCAGCGGAGGTCACCACGACGGAGCCGGTCACCGATCCCGTTCCCCGGATCGCCACCGGCACCCCGCCACCCGTGCGCCCGGACATCGGCGTCACTCTAGTGGCCGGGCACCGCCGCGACACGGGATCGGCGTCCGTCGTTCTCGCCACGGGGTGCCCCGCGGGGTGGCCGGTGGGCAAGGATGGGCCCATGACGTGGTGGCACAGCGCAGTGGTGTACCAGATCTACCCGCGCTCGTTCGCGGACAGCAACGGGGACGGCGTGGGCGACCTGCGCGGCATCATCGGCCACCTCGACCACCTCGAGGCCCTCGGCGTCGACGTGGTGTGGCTGTCGCCGGTGTACCGCTCGCCGATGGAGGACAACGGCTACGACATCTCCGACTACACCGACGTGGACCCCCTCTTCGGCACCCTCGACGACCTGGACGCGCTGATCGCCGGGCTGCACGAGCGCGGCATGAAGCTGGTGATGGACCTCGTGGTGAACCACACCTCCGACCAGCACCCGTGGTTCGTCGAGTCGCGCGACCGCACCTCGACCAAGCGCGACTGGTACATCTGGCGTCCGGCGAGGGAGGGCTTCGAGCCGGGCACGCCCGGCGCCGAGCCCACCAACTGGGGCTCGTTCTTCTCCGGTCCCGGGTGGCAGTACGACCCGGCGTCGCACCAGTACTACCTGCACCTGTTCGCGGCGTCCCAGCCCGACCTGAACTGGGAGAACCCGGCGGTGCGCCGGGAGATCCACCAGATGATGCGCTGGTGGGTCGATCGCGGGGTGGACGGCTTCCGCATGGACGTGATCAACCTGATCTCCAAGACCTACCCGCTGGCCGACGGCCCGGCGAACGGGCCCGGCGGGCTCTGCTACGACCCGTCGCTGGTGGTCGAGGGCCCCCGGCTGCACGAGTTCCTCCAGGAGATGAACCGCGAGGTCGGGCTCGTCGACAAGCAGCTGTTCAGCGTCGGCGAGATGATCCTGGTGGACGTCGACGCCGCCCGTTCCCACACCGACCCCGCCGCCGGCGAGCTGGGCATGGTGTTCACCTTCGAGCACATGAGCATCGACTCCGCGCCCGGCGGGTCGAAGTGGGACGTGGTGCCGCTGCGGCTCCCCGCGCTGAAGGCGAACCTCGCGCACTGGCAGGACGGCCTTGCCGACGTCGGCTGGAACTCGCTGTACTTCGAGAACCACGACCAGCCGCGCTCGGTGTCGCGGTTCGGTGACGACAGCCCGGAGTTCCGGGTGCCGTCGGCCAAGACGCTGGCCACCACCCTGCACCTGCTGAAGGGGACGCCCTACGTCTACCAGGGCCAGGAACTCGGGATGACGAACGCCGGGTTCACCACCATCGCGCAGTACAACGACCTGGAGTCGACCCGCTTCTACGCCGAGGCGGTGGCGGCCGGTGCCGACCCGGCACGGGTGCTCGACGTGATCGGGTTCAAGAGCCGCGACAACGCCCGCACGCCGATGCAGTGGGACGCGTCCCCGCACGCCGGGTTCACCGACGGGACACCGTGGCTGCCGGTGACGCCCAACCACGGCGAGGTCAACGCCGCGACCGCGCTCGCCGACCCCGACTCGGTGTTCCACCACTACCGCCGGCTGATCGCGCTGCGGCACGAGCGGGAGGTGGTCCGGCACGGGCGCTTCGCGCTGCTGCTGCCCGAAGACGAGCGCCTGTTCTGCTACACCCGCACGCTCGGTGAGGAGGTGCTGCTGGTGGTGGCGAACTGGTCCTCCGGGCCGGTCGCCCTGCCGGCGTCCCTGCCGTCGAGGGACGGGGCGGAGCTCCTGCTGGGCACCCACGCCTCGACCGCCGACGACCTCGCCGGCTGGGAGTCGCGGGTCTACCTGCTCGCGCAGGGCTGAGGCCGGCGGGCGGTCGCGCTCAGGCCTCGAGCTCGGGACGCCGTCCCGTGATCGACATCGCCGCGACGTCCTGCTGGCCCTTCTCGACCGCGTCCTTGACCGCGGTGACCGCGGCCTCCGTGCTGGCCTTGGTGGCCTCGACGCCGGTGAAGTTCATCCGCGACTTCCCGATCAGGGCGAGCACGCCGGCGACGAGGAAGAAGACCACGGCCATCACGGCGAACCCCCAGGCCAGCGCGCCGAGAAGGTCGAGGCCGAACCACGACTGGAAGCCGAGCGACAGCCAGAAGGTGAGCCCGAGCAGCAGCAGCGTGAGGCCGGTGATGCCGAGGAAGGCCGCGCCGCCGAACAGGCCGGCTCCGATGCCCGCTGCCTTCGCCTGCGGCAGGAGCTCGGCCTTGGCGAGCTCGAGCTCGCCCTTGACGATGGTGGTGACGTCGGCCTGGATGTTCTTGATCACCTCGGCGATGTCGGACTGCTCGGCCATGCCCCCTCCTTCGGCGCGCTCTGACGCCAGCCTAAACCGTCCCGCCGACCAGCGGTGCCGCGTGCCGTCGCCCGGTCGTCCTCCTGCCCGAACGTGCCCGCGCCGCGGGACCGGCAAACCTGCGGCGGGTCACAACGTGATCTGGAGGCCGTCCTCGGGCGGACGCAGCGCGGCGGTGAGCTCGCTGTGGTCGACAGTGGCCCGCCAGCACAGCACCGAGTAGGGCAGGAGAAGGGGCTCGGGCTGCCGGGCGGACGTGTCGTACAGCCCGCCCACCTCGTCGAGCAGGCGGTCGGCGTCCGCGGGGTCGAGGGCGGCGATGCGCGGGGCGTTGGCCACCATCTCCAGCATCCCGTCCCTGGTGATGGGCACCCACAGCCGGAACGCGCGGTGCTCCACGACGGGGAAGTGCGACGACGCGGCGACGGCCGCGACGGAGTACAGCTCCTCGCCCTCGGTCATCGCGTCGGGGTCGTAGGTGCGCAGGATCGCGGCCAGCCGTCGCACCCAGGGCACGGAGTCGTCGCGCACCGTGTAGAGCACGGTCAGGCGTCCGCCCGGGGCGAGCACGCGGGCGAACTCGTCCAGGGCGAGCCCGGGCGGGAGCAGGTGCATGCCTTGCGCCACGAGGACCTGGTCGAAGCGGCAGGGCGCGAACGGCAGGGCGTCTGCCGCCGCCCCGACCGCGCGCAGGCCCGGGTAGCGGTGGTGGGCGGCCCGGACGGCGGAGGCCGACCGGTCGGCGATGACGACCTGGTGGCCCAGGCCGGCGAGCCTGCTCGCCATCGCCGTCGAGGCGCGGCCGATCGCGAGCACGCGTCCGGGACGCTCGGGGGCGACCCAGTCGAGCGCCGCGGCGGGGAAGGACCCGGTGGTCCGGGAGGTCATGTCCGCATGCTAGGTGACGCGGGCGGACGCGTCCGGCTGCCCCTCCGGGGCGGGGGCCGGCTTGTGGACAACCGGTGGCGGACGCACGGGGTTCATCCACAGGACGCGACGGGCCGTGACCGCCGCGCGGCGGGCCCGGCGGAAGGTGTCGGGCGTGGGGGTACCGGACAGGCGCAGGGACGTGCTGGTGGTGGCGCGCGCGGGAGAGACCCAGGACGTCATCCTCTCTGCGGTCGCCGCGCAGGAGCTCGACGCGGAGGTGGTGGCCGACCTCGAGGCGGTCGCCGGCCACTGGAGGTCCGCGGGCACAGTGGTGGTGGCCGACGACCAGGCCGAGCGGCTCGTCGCGCGGGCGCTGCCGCACCGGGAGGCGGTGTTCCTCGTGGGGCCGGACCGGGACCGGCTGTCGACCTGGTCCGCGCCGCTGTCCGCGCAGGTGATCCCGCTGCCCGAGGGCGGGGCCTGGCTGGGCTCCGTGCTCGCCGAGGGCGCCGGCCGGGTGCGGGCGCCGGTGGTGGCGGTGGTCGGCGGCTCGGGGGGCGTGGGGGCGTCCACCCTCGCCGCCGCCATCGCCCAGCTCGCGGGCGAGCGTCCCGGCGGGTCGGCGCTGGTGGACGTCGACCCGCTCGGCGGGGGCATCGACCTCCTGCTCGGCGCCGAGCGCACCGAGGGCTGGCGCTGGCCCCGCCTGAACGCCGCCGAGGGCAACCTCGGCGACCTGCGCCGCTACCTTCCCGTGGTCGACGGGGTGACGGTGGTGGCGATGGCGCGCGGGCCGGCGCCCGACCTGGCGCGGGAGCCGCTGGCCGCCATCGTCGCGTCGCTGCGCGCCTGGCACGGGCTGGTCGTGCTCGACCCGGGCCGCTCGCTCGCGCCGGCCGCACGGGAGGCCGCCCGGCTGGCGTCCCGCCAGCTGGTGCTGGTGGCGCCGGGGGTGCGGGGTGCCGCCGCGGCCCGGCAGACGGTGTCCGCGCTGGACCTGGATCGTGCAGAGCTGGTGCTGCGCGGTCGCCGGGCTTCGCTACCTGCCGACCTGGTGGCCGAGGCCGTCGGACGGCCGGTGGTCGCCAGGGTGGCCGACGAGCCGGGGCTGGCGGACGCCGCCGAGCGGGGGGAACCGCCCGCGCGAGGGGCCCGTCGCCGCTACCGCAGGGACGTCGCCGCGCTCGTGGGGCGACTGGTGGGGGCCCCGCATGGCTGAGGTGGAGCTGGAGGCGGTCCGTGCCGTCCTCGGCCGCAGGGGCCAGGAACCGGGCCCGGTGGAGGTCGGCACGGCGCTGCGCTCGCTGGGCGTGCTGGTGACCGACGCCGTCGTCCGCCAGACCGTCGCCGCGCTGCGCCGGGAGAGCGTGGGCGCGGGCGTCCTCGACCCGTTGCTGCGCGAGCCCGGCGTCACCGACGTGCTCGTGAACGCGCCCGACCAGGTGTTCGTCGACCGGGGTCGCGGCCTTGAGCCGGCGGGGGTCCGCTTCGCCGGGGAGGAGGAGGTCCGTCGGCTCGCGGTGCGCCTGGCGGCGTCCGTCGGTCGCCGGCTCGACGACGGCTCGCCCTTCGTCGATGCCCGGCTCGCCGGCGGGGTGCGCGTGCACGCGGTGCTGCCCTGCGTGGCCGACTCGGGCACCTGCCTGTCGCTGCGGGTGCCGAACCGGCACCGGCTGAGCCTGGACGACTGGGTCGCCGGGGGCAGCCTGGATGCCCGTGGCGCCGGGCTGCTCGCCGGCCTGGTGGCCGCGCGCCGGGCCTTCCTCATCTCCGGGGGCACGGGTTCGGGGAAGACCACCCTGCTGGGCGCGATGCTCGGCCTGGTGCCACCGCGGGAGCGGATCGTCATCGCGGAGGACTCCCGCGAGCTCCAGCCCGACCACCCGCACTGCGTCCGGCTGGAGGCACGACCGGCGAACGCGGAGGGGGCGGGCGCGGTCACCCTGACCGACCTCGTCCGGCAGGCGCTGCGGATGCGGCCGGACCGCCTGGTCGTGGGCGAGGTGCGCGGCGCGGAACTCGCCGACCTGCTGAGTGCGCTGAACACCGGGCACGAGGGCGGGTGCGGCACCGTCCACGCCAACTCCGCCGCCGACGTCCCCGCCCGGCTGGAGGCCCTCGCCGCGCTGGGCGGCCTGGGCAGGGCGGCCCTGCACGCGCAGCTTGCCGCGGCCCTCCAGGTGCTGGTGCACGTGCGCCGGCTGCCCGACGGCCGCCGGTGGGTCGACGAGCTTCGGGTGGTGCGCCCCGACCCGGACGGTGGCCACTGTCGCACCGTGCCGGCCATCCTCTTCCGTGCCGACGGGCACCGGGTCGCAGAGGGCTACCCCGATCTCGAGCGGTTGGTGGAGCAGTGAAGCGGCGGGGCGGGGAGTCCGCCCGATGATCCTGCTGGCGGCGGTCGCGGCCGGACTCGCATGGTTCCTCTGGGCGGGGCCGCCCGCCGCCCGCCGGCTGATCGCGTCCGCCCGCCCGCGCGACCGGCTGCGGGCCGTGGGGGCGCGGGTGCTCCCGGTGGCCGCCGTGGGAGTGTCCGCGGGTGCCGGTGCGGTGGCCGGCGGGGGAGCGGGTGCCGCGATCGGGTTGTCGGCCGGGCTGGCCGCCCTTACCGCGGGGGTGGTGCTGCGGGCACACCGGCGACGGTCCGCCGCCGCCGCCCGTGCCGCGGAAGTGGCCGATGCCTGCCAGCTGCTGGCCGGACTGCTGCGTGTCGGTCACGTCCCTGCCGGCGCCTTGCGCGTGGCCGCGCGGGATGCGCCGGTGCTCGCAGAGGCCGCGGCGATGCTCCGCGTCGGCGGCGAGGTGCCGCCGGTCCTCCGGTCGCTGGCTCGCGTGCCGGGACGGGCTGGCCTCGCCGAACTCGCCGCTGCCTGGGAGGTCGCCGCCGCGACGGGCGCCTCGCTCACCGCCACCCTCGACGCGCTGGCCGACCGGTTGGCATCCCGCCAGGGGGTGTCGCGGGTGGTGGCGGCCGAACTGTCGGCTCCCCGGGCCACCGGACGGCTGCTCGCCGTGCTGCCCGTGGCCGGGCTCGCCCTGGGGTACGCGCTCGGGGGTGACCCGCTGTCGTTCCTGACCGGTTCCTGGCCGGGTCGCGCCAGCCTCGTGGCGGGGGTGGCCCTGGGCTGCGCGGGCGTGGTGTGGACCGAACGCATCGCCGACACGGAGGAGGGCTGAGATGACCTGGGCCGTGGTGGCGGCTCTCGCCGCCGGAGCGGCGGTGCTCGCCTGGCGCGGTGCCCCGGGCGACCGCCTGCGTCCGCGGTCGGTGCGTGCCAGGGGCCGCCCGTGGACGACCGGGGCAGGACGGGACCGCTGGCTCGTGCCGGTGGCGGCGTCCGCGAGCGGCCTGCTGCTGGTCGTCGGGCTCGGCTGGTGGGGCTTGGCTGCGGCGATCGGGCTCGGCGTCGCCAGCGCGGTCGCACTGGAACGCCGGGAGGCTGACCGGGCAGGGCGGCGCCGGGCGCGCCTTGAAGCCCAGCTGCCGCAGGCCTGCGACCTGCTCGCCGTCTGCCTCGAGGCCGGGCAGCCGCTGCGCCGGGCGACCGAGGTGATCGCGGGAGCGGTGGAGTCACCGCTGTCCGAGGTGCTGGCCGAGCTCTGCGCGGTGGTGGCCCTCGGGGCTGATGAGGACCGGGCCTGGCGGGAGGCCGGGCGTGCCGAGCCCGCGCTCGCCACGCTGGCCCGGGAGGTCGGCCGGGCCGTGAACTCCGGGGTGGCGCTGTCCCTGGCGCTGCGATCGCTCGGCGTGGAGGCGCGGCGCGTCGCGGCGTCGGCGGCGGAGGTGCGTGCCCGCCGGGTGGGCGTGCGCAGCGTGCTGCCGCTGATGCTGTGCTTCCTGCCCGCCTTCCTCCTCCTCGGCGTCGTGCCGATCATCGGGGGCGTCGCCCGGCACCTCCTCCCGTGATGCGTTCCGGCGGCGTCGTCCACAACCGGGAAGCGTCCCGGAGCACTGTCCACAGGCGGCGGGTCGGCGTGACCGGCGAGGGCTGTCTCGTCCGGAAGGTGAGGGTGCGTCCGAACGGGCGCCGAGGGAAGGAGTCAGGCATGGCAGGTGGATTGGTGAAGGCCGCGCGCGTCCGCGACCAGAGGGGCATGACCACCGCGGAGTACGCGGTCGGCACGGTGGCGACGGTGAGCTTCGTCGGCATCATCATCGCGATCATCAACAACCCGGAGTTCCAGAAGGCGATGTGGGAGGTCCTGGCGGCGATCATCAAGGCCGTGATCCAGGCGATGGGCGTCGCGTGAGCCGAGGCCCGTACAAGCCGGCCGGCCGGGTCAACCCCGGCCGGCCGGTGGCCCCCCGCGCCGCGGAGGGTGGACGCTGCCGGCCGTCGGTGCCACCGCGGGCCGAGCAGGGGATGGTCACCGTCGAGATCGCCTTCGGGGCCCTCGCCGCTGCGCTGGCGTGCATCGCGCTCGCCTGGGTGCTCTCGGTGCTGGGCCTGGCCGTGCGGTGCCAGGACACGGCTGCGGAGGTGGCGCGCCAGGAGGCGCGCACCGACCGGTCGGCGGTGGCCCGGGCGATCGCCGACCGGCCGAAGGGGGCGACCGTCAGCGTCAGGGGGGACGCAGAGCAGGTCACCGTGACGGTCGAACTGATCGCGCGGCCCTGGGCGTCGTGGCTGCCGGCGATCCCGGTGAGCGCCCGGGCCGTGGTGCTCAGGGAGCCGGCGTGAACAGGCGCCGGGCCGGTGGCTGGCGGCGCGACGAACGGGGGGCGGGCACCGTGCTGATGGTCGCGGCCGTGCTCGTCGCCGCGGTCCTCGCCGGACTCGTGCTCGTGGTACAGGGTTACGTCGCCGCGGTGCACCACGCGCGCTCCGCCGCCGACCTCGTCGCCGTGTCGGCAGCAGCACGCCAGTCGCGGGGACACGACGCCTGCCGGGCGGCCGCGGCCGTGGCGGAGGCCAACGCCGTCCGCCTCAGGGCCTGCCGCGTGCGTGGCGACAGCTTCGACTTCGTGGTGTCGGTCACCGTTGAGCAACCGGTACGGGCTCCGGCGCCGATGCTGCCGGCCGTGGTGCCCGCCACGGCCCATGCGGGCCGGATCGGACTCCTGCCGTGACGGACGTCGGGCGGGCGGCACCCGGCCGTGCCGGACCGGAGCACTGGGGCGGGCCGCTGCGCCGCTGGTGGGCCTCAGTCGCCGCCGAGGAACCGCGAGACCAGGAGGGCGGCCGCGTCCTTGGCGAGGGGCTGGTTGCCGTTCCCGCACTTGGGGGAGACGACGCACGACGGGCACCCGGCGGCGCAGGAGCAGGTGCGCAGCCGGTCGAGCGTCGCCGACCACCAGGCCTCGGCCAGCTCGAAGCCGCGCTCGGCGAACCCGGCCCCGCCCGGGTGGCCGTCGTGGACGAAGATCGTGAGCTCCCCGGTGTCGGGATGCAGGGTGGTGGACAGTCCGCCGATGTCCCACCGGTCGCACGGCGCGAACATCGGCAGCAGGCCGATGGCGCAGTGCTCGGCAGCGTGGGCGGCACCGGCGAGGTCCCTCTGCGCGATCCCGCCCAGCAGGACGGCGGGCACCGTCACCCAGACCGACTGCGTGCGCAGCACGCGTCGGGGCAGGTCGAGGGGATGGCTGTCCCACACCTTGCCACTGGCTTCGTCGCGGCGCAGGAAGCCGGTGACCTGGCTGGTGAGCTCGACGGTGCCCAGGCACACGCGTGTCGCGCCGAACGGACGCTCGCGCAGCCCCTCGACCACGCGCACGTCGGACTCCCCGAGGGGCTGGGTGAAGTAGCCCGGGCGGTCCGGGGCGGCGAGCGCCGCTCCCGCCTCCCGGTCGTAGGTGAGCACGCGCCACTGCTCGCCCTGGTGCAGGTAGACCGCGCCCTCGTGCACGGTCCGGTCGGCGGAGGCGGCGTCGACCTGCCCGATGACCCGGCCGGTCGCGTCCTCCACGACCTCCACCGAGCGGCCGCCGGCCGAGCGCAGGTCGATGGCGTCGACCGCGCGGTCCGGCCGCGTCCAGAACCACCCGGACGCGCGCCGGCGCAGGTGGCCGGCCCGGGCCAGGCCGTCGGCGAGCGCGGGGAGGGTGTCACCGAAGTACCGCACGTCCTCGAGGGTGAGGGGGAGCTCCTGGGCGGCGGCGGCGAGGTGCGGAGCAAGAACGTGCGGGTTGGCGGGGTGCAGCACCGTCCGCTCGACGGGGCGGTCGAAGACCAGGTCGGGGTGCTCGCACAGGAACGCGTCCAGCGGGTCGGGACGGGCCAGCAGGATCCCGAGGGCGTCGCGGCCGGCGCGGCCCGCGCGGCCGGCCTGCTGCCACAAGGCAGCGAGGGTGCCGGGGAAGCCGCAGGTGATCACGGCGTCCACGCCGGAGATGTCGACACCCAGCTCCAGAGCGTTGGTGCAGGCGACGCCGGCGAGGCGCCGCGACTGCAGCCCCGCCTCCAGCAGGCGCCGGTCCTCGGCCAGGTAGCCGCCGCGGTAGGACGCGACCCGCGAGGGGTCGGCCACCTGGCGCTGGGCCCGCAGCGCGACGAGTTCCGCCTGCACCCGGGACGTGGTGAACGCCAGCGTCTGGCGCCCCTCGCCGACCAGCCGGGCGAGCATGTCCGCGGCCTCGTGGTGCGGGTCGCCCTCCGGCTGCCACAGCAGGTAGTCGAGGGCGGGACGGGCGGAGGTGTCGGACGCGACCTCGACCACGTCCTCCACTCCGGCGAGCCGGGTGAGCAGGTCGCCGGCGCCGCTGACCGTGGCGGAGGCGGAGAGGAAGACGGGGTCGGCGCCGTAGTGGTTGGCGAGCCGGCGCAGGCGGCGCAGCACGGCAGAGACGTGGGCGCCGAACACGCCGCGGTAGCGGTGCGCCTCGTCCACGACGACGTACCGCAGGGTGGACAGGAGGCGGGTCCAGTTCTGGTGGCGGGGAAGCACCGAGCGGTGCAGCATGTCCGGGTTCGTGAGCACGAGACGGCCGAAGTCGCGGGCGTACCGCCGTTCCACCGCGTCGGAGTCGCCGTCGAGGGTGCACCCCCGCGCCCGGGTGAGCTCCAGCCCGTTGACCACCCGCAGCTGGTCGTGGGCGAGCGCCTTGGTGGGGGCGAGGTACAGCGCGCTGTGCCCGCGGCCCAGCTCGAGCGGTCCCCGCCGCGCGACCTCGAACCCGACCTCGTCGTCGACGACGGCGGCCAGCACGGGAAGCAGGTAGCCGAGCGTCTTGCCCGACGCGGTGCCGGTGGCCAGCGCCACGTGGCGCCCGGCGTGGGCTGCGTCGGCCGCGACGACTTGGTGCTGCCACAGTTCGGCGACCCCGGACCGCTGGACGGCGGCGCGCACATCGCCCCCCACCCAGCCGGGGAACGGGGCCGTGACCCCGGCGACCGCCGGCCGATGGTAGTGGTGGCGCACCCGAGGATCCGCCGTCAGCCAGTCCGGTACCGCCACGCGCACAGCCTGCCACCTGCCGGGGACAGCGGCGCACGGCCCCGGACCGGGCCCCGGGCGGGGACGGGCCGTGTGCAAGGCTGGGTCCATGCTCGAACCGGCCGATATCGACCACTTGCGCGACGACCTGCTCGCGGCGGACTTCACGCTCGACGCGGTGTCCGCGAGGCTGGGCGAGGCGGGACTCGCCGGGCTGGCGCGGAACTCCACCGTGCCCGCCTCCCGGGCGCTCGGAGATGCCGACGACCCCCAGGCCGACGCGATCCGCCTGTGGCTCCTCCAGCAGCCGGTGCCAGGACGCCGGCTGGCGTCCTGGTCGAGCCTCCCGGCCCTCCGGTCCGCCGGCCTGGTCGCCGGTGGTGACCAGGTGGGTGCGACCGTGGAGCTGAAGCCGCACGGCTCGGAACGGCGGCAGGGCTGGATCTGCTCCGACCAGACCCCGCTCGACGGCCGCGTCACCCGGCCTCGCACCGACTTCGTGCTCGGCGCCTCCCCGGCGTCCACCACCCTCACCCAGCTCGTGCCGCCGGGCCCGTTCGGGCGGGCCCTGGACCTCGGCACCGGGTGCGGCATCCAGGCCCTGCACCTGGACGCGGGAGAGGTCGTCGCCACCGACCTCAACCCGCGCGCCCTGGAACTGGCACGGATCAGCCTGGGCCTGTCGGGGGTGGACGCCGACCTCAGGCTGGGCTCGCTCTACGAGCCGGTCGCCGGCGAGCGCTTCGACCTGGTCGTGACCAACCCGCCGTACGTGATCAGCCCGCCCACACCGGACCGCCTCGTCTACCGCGACGGCGGCTTCGGCGGCGACGACCTGATGCGCGAGGTCGTCACCGGCGCCCCGCGCCACCTCGCCGACGGTGGCGTGCTGGTCGTCCTCGGCAACTGGGCGATCACCGCCGAGCCGTGGGACGAGCGGCTTGCGGGGTGGCTGCGTCCCACCGGCAGCGATGCCCTCGTGCTCCAGCGGGAGGTCCTCGACCCCTTCGAGTACGTCGAGCTGTGGCTGGCGGACGCCGGGCTGGCGGGCGCCCCGGAGTACCACCGGCGCTACGCCGAGTGGCTGGACTACTTCGACGCCGCCGGCATCCGGGGCGTCGGGATGGGCTGGCTCGCGCTGCGCGCGGCCGGTCGCGGCGAGCCGGTGGTGCGGATCGAGGAGTGGCCGCACGCGGTCCACCAGCCGGTCGGCGCCGCGTTCGCCGACTTCTTCGCCGCCGTCCCGGCCTCCCGGCTGCCGGACGCGGACGTGCTCGCCCGCTCCTGGCGGCTCCACCCCGGCGTGGTGCAGGAGACCATCGGCAGGCCGGGCGCGGCCGACCCCCAGCACATCGTGCTGCGCCAGCAGTTCGGCTTCGGCCGGGCCGTCGAGGCGGGGACGGCCCTCGCCGCCGTCGTCGGTGCCTGCGACGGCGACCTGCCGCTGGGCGTGCTGGTCGGGGCGGTCGCGGGACTGCTGGACGTTGGCCCCGACGATCTCGCCGCCGACGTCCTTCCGCAGGTTCGTAGGCTGGTGGAAGAGGGCTACCTCCTGGACGGGTGACGTTCACAGGAACTCACAGGAACCGAACAGCCTCCCCATGGGCTGGGTGCCTTGACTGGGAGCCAGTCCAGATCACACAGGAGTCAGACATGGCCGAGAACGACGAAGGGCGTCCCTGGGACGCGACCGGCGACCAGGCCGCCAACGAGCCCACCCAGGCACTTCCCACGGCCGGAGACGACGCGACCGGGGTGCTCCCGCCGCCCGACCGTCCCGAGCCCACGCAGGTCATCGGGGCTGCCGCCCCGGAACCCACGCTCCCGCTGCCGACCGACGGCTGGGCCCGTCCCGCCGACCTCGGCGCGGCGTCCGGCGCCACCCCGGGGGCGCGGTACCCGGGCCCCCTGACCGGCCCGCAGGGAGGCGCCCCGCAGGCCTACGGCGCCCAGCCGTGGAGTTCCCCCGCGTATTCACCGGCACAGGGCTTGCCGGCACAGGGTGCGCCGACGCAGGGTTCGCCGTCGTACGGCCCGCAGGCCGCGCACACGGCCCCGTCCTACGGCCAGCAGCCCTACGGTCAGCCTCATCCCTACGGCCAGCCCACGCCGTCCGCCTACGGCCAGCAGCCCTACGGCGGGCAGCCCTACGGCCAGCAGTACCAGCCCTACGGCCCGGCGGGCCAGGGCTATCCGCAGCACCCCGGCTACTACGCCCCGAGCCAGTACTACTACCCGCCGCAGCCGGTGGAGACGAAGAAGCGCTGGCCGCTCGCCCTGGTGGCGATGCTGGTCGCGCTCGTCCTCGGCGGCTCTGGCTTCCTCTGGGCGGCCAACGCGCTCACCGGGGCGCTGCCCCAGTCGGCCCAGACCACCCAGCCGCAGGCCGACCCGGGCCAGGGCGGGCAGGGCGACCCCCAGCAGGGCGGCGCCGGCCCCGGCAGCCAGGGCGGCACCACCACCGGTAGCGCCGTCACCTCGGCGCAGTCCGCCGGTGTGGTGCTCATCGCCGCGAAGACCTCCTCGGGCACCGCCGCGGGCACCGGCATGGTGCTGAGCCCCGACGGAAAGGTGCTCACCAACTACCACGTGGTGGCCGGATCGGAGTCCGTCGCGGTCACGATCGCCGACAGCGGCGACACCTATACCGCCACCGTCCTCGGCTTCGACCAGACCAGGGACGTCGCGCTGCTCCAGCTCACGGACGCCCGCGACCTCACCACGGTGAAGACCGACACGGTCGTCCCGTCCACGGGGACGGCGGTCGCCGCGGTGGGCAACGCCGAGGGTGGCGGCGAGCTGGTGAAGGCGGCCGGGACCGTCACGGCCACCGACCAGAGCCTCACGGTCTCCTCCGACTCCCCCTGGGGCAGTTCCGAGGACCTCTCCGGCCTGATCGAGACCAACGCGCGCGCCGTCCCCGGTGACTCCGGCGGCCCGATGTTCGACGCCGACAACGAGGTGGTCGGCATGACCACCGCCGGCTCCACCCGCGAGCGCACCAGCTACGCGGTGCCGATCGCGACCGCGCTCGCCGTCGTCCAGCAGGTCGAGTCCGGGCAGGACGCGGGCACGGTGCGGGTCGGCCCGGCGGGCTACCTCGGCATCAAGGTGGCCGACGCCGACCAGACCTCCACAGGCAAGACCATCACCGCCGTCGTCGCCGGCAGCCCGGCCGACAAGGCCGGCGTGGTCGCCGGCAGCCGCCTCACCAGGGTGGGCGACACCACCATCAGGGCCACGACGAACCTGGCCACCGTGATCCGTGCGCTCGAGCCCGGCCAGCAGGTGACGATCCAGTGGACGGCGCCCAACGGCACCCACAAGCAGGCCACGGTCACGCTGGGCAGCAGCCCCGTCAACTGACCGCGTCCCCCAGCCGCCGGGTTCGCCACCGGCGCCCCGTGCCCCGCACCCGTCCTCGCTGGTGCGGGGCACGTTGCCGCCCCCGGGAGCTGTCCGCCGCGGCGGCGCCGCGCCCGGGCCGTTCCCACCCGTGGTGGACAATGGGCGCCTCACCCTGCCCGGCGACGGCGCTAGAGTGAGCGACCGATCGTCCCCGACGCCAGGAAGAAGCCCCGTGGCCACAGCTAGCAAACGCCGGCTCGTCATCGTCGAGTCCCCGACGAAGGCGGTCAGCCTGGCCAAGTTCCTCGGCGCCGGCTACGTCGTGGAGTCGAGCCGGGGCCACGTGCGCGACCTGCCGACCGGTGCCGCGGAGGTGCCCGCCAAGTACAAGGGCGAGAAGTGGGCCCGCACCGGGGTGAACATCGAGGCCGACTTCGAGCCGCTCTACGTAGTGGCCGCGGACAAGAAGGCCACCATCCGCGACCTCAAGGCGAAGCTGAAGGACGTGGACGAGCTCCTGCTCGCCACTGATGAGGACCGCGAGGGCGAGGCCATCGCGTGGCACCTGCTGGACGAGCTGAAGCCCAAGGTTCCGGTCAAGCGGATGGTCTTCCACGAGATCACCCCCGAGGCGATCCTCGAAGCCGTCCAGAACACCCGTGAGCTCGACACCGACCTCGTGGACGCCCAGGAGACCCGACGCATCCTCGACCGGCTGTACGGCTACGAGGTCTCGCCGGTGCTGTGGAAGAAGGTCATGCCGAAACTGTCGGCCGGCCGCGTGCAGTCGGTGGCCACGCGGCTGGTCGTCGACAGGGAGCGGGAGCGGATCGCGTTCCGCGCCGCCGCCTACGCCGACATCGAGGCCGTGCTGGACGCCGGTGAGGACGCCGAGCCGCGCACCTTCACCGCCCGGCTCACCACCTTCGACAGCCGTCGCATCGCCTCCGGCCGCGACTTCGACGCCACCGGCGGCCTGACCGGCAAGGACCTCCTCCAGCTCAGCCTCGAGTCCGCCCAGTCGCTGGCCGACCTGCTCGACGGCGCCTCCTACGCCGTCGGCTCTGTGGAGGCGAAGGGCTACACCCGGCGTCCCTACCCGCCGTTCCGCACGACCACGCTCCAGCAGGAGGCGGGCCGCAAGCTCGGCTTCTCGGCCCAGCGCACGATGAGCGTGGCGCAGGACCTCTACGAGCGCGGCTTCATCACCTACATGCGAACCGACTCGGTCACGCTGTCGACGACCGCCATCGCCGCGGCGCGCGACCAGGTGAAGCAGCTGTTCGGCGGCCAGTTCCTCCCGGCGCAGCCGCGCGTCTACACCTCGAAGGTGAAGAACGCGCAGGAGGCGCACGAGGCCATCCGCCCGGCCGGCGAGCACTTCCGGACCCCGCAGCAGACCGGCCTGCACGGCGACCACCTGCGGCTGTACGAGCTGGTGTGGAAGCGCACGATCGCCTCGCAGATGAAGGACGCAGAGGGCGAGACCGTCAGCGTCCGCATCGGCGCGACGCTGCCCGAGCGGGCGTCGGTGACCGACGTCGCGACCGGAGAGGTCGTGGAGTCGGGGCGCGCCACCTTCTCCGCGTCCGGCCGGACGATCACCTTCCTCGGCTTCCTCAAGGCCTACGTGGAGAGCGTGGACGACGACGAGTCCTCCGACGACGCGCAGGCACGGCTGCCGCAGCTGGCCAGTGGCCAGCGCGTGGACGCGGAGCGGCTGACCGCCCTCGCCCACGAGACCCGTCCGCCGGCCCGCTACACCGAGCCGTCGCTGGTGGCCAAGCTCGAGGAGCTCGAGATCGGCCGCCCGTCCACCTACGCGGCGATCATCCGCACGATCACCTCGCGCGACTACGTGTTCAAGAAGGGTTCGGCCTTGGTGCCGACCTGGCTGGCGTTCGCGGTGACCCGGCTGCTGGAGGAGCACTTCAGCAAGCTCGTCGACTACAAGTTCACCGCGGAGATGGAGGAGACCCTCGACGAGATCGCCAGCGGCGACGTGGCGCGGGTCGGGGTGCTCAGGGACTTCTACTTCGGCCCGGACGGCGCGCCGCACGAGGGCCTGGAGCGGCTGGTCAACGAACTCGGCGAGATCGACGCGCGCGCCCTGTCCACCTTCCCCCTGGGGGACGGCATCGACGTGCGGGTGGGCCGCTACGGCACCTACATCGAGGACACGGAGGGCCGCCGCGCCAACGTCGACCCGGAGCTGCCGCCGGACGAGCTCACGCTGGAACACGCGCGCGAGCTGCTGTCCCGCCCGGCCGCAGAGGAGCGCGAGGTCGGCACCGACCCGGGCACCGGGCTGGCCATCGTCGCCAAGGCGGGCCGGTACGGGCCCTATGTCACCGAGGTGCTTCCGGACGACGCTCCCAAGTCGGCCAAGCCGCGCACCGGCTCGCTGTTCGCGTCCATGAGCATCGACACGCTCACCCTCGAGGACGCGCTGAAGCTGCTCAGCCTGCCCCGCGTGGTCGGCACGGCCGCGGACGGTGAGGAGATCACCGCCCAGAACGGGCGCTACGGTCCCTACCTGAAGAAGGGCACCGATTCCCGGTCCCTGGCCGGCGAGGACCAGATCTTCGACATCACGCTGGCGGAGGCGGAGGCGATCTACGCCCAGCCGAAGACCCGGGGACGCGCAGCCGCGGCGTCCGCCGGCCCGCTGCGGGAGCTGGGCGCCGATCCGGCCAACGGCAAGCCGGTGGTGATCAAGGACGGACGCTTCGGCCCGTACGTCACCGACGGCGAGACCAACGCCACGCTGCGCCGGACCGACTCGGTGGAGGCCATGACGCTGGAGCGGGCCGCCGAGCTGCTCGCGGAGAAGCGCGCGAAGGGCCCCGCGCCCAAGCGCACCACCCGTCGCACCACCGCGACGAAGAAGACCACCACCCGCAAGAAGTAGGCCCGACGATGCCACCGGTCCCACCGCAGAACCCGGCCCCCGACGGCGTCTTCATCGTGTTCGAGGGCGGGGACGGCGTGGGCAAGTCCACCCAGGCCCGCCGGCTCGCCGACTGGGCGCGCCAGCAGGGACGCGAGGTCGTGCTCACCTTCCAGCCCGGCGACACCGCGATCGGCGCCACGCTGCGCGACCTCGTGCTGAACCCGGCCTGGGGCGACGTCTCCCCGAGGGCCGAGGCGCTGATGTACGCCGCGGACAAGGCCCAGCACATCCACGAGGTGGTGATGCCGGCCCTGCGACGCGGTGCCGTGGTGATCTCCGACCGGTACGTCGACTCGATGCTGGCCTACCAGGGTGCCGGCCGGGTGCTCGACCCCGACCGGGTCGAGCAGATCGCCCGCTGGGCGACCGAGGACCTGCTGCCGGACCTGACCGTCCTGCTCGACCTCGATCCGGACCGGGGCCTGGCGACCATCCGGGACAAGGACCGCCTCGAGGACGCCGGGGCCGACCTGCACCTGCGCGCGCGCCAGTTCTTCCTCGACCTGGCCGCCCGCGACCCCGAGCACTACCTGGTGCTGCCGGCCCGGACCGGCGTCCGGAAGCTGGCGGAACTGGTTCGTGCGCGGGTGGCCCCGCTGCTGTCGGTGCCCGGTGGCACAGTGGCACCGTGACGACGACCGCGGGAACCACGGGGGTCTGGGCCGACCTGATCGGCCAGGACCGGGTGGTGGAAACCCTCCAGCGCGCGGTGCGCGCCGCGGGGGCCGGCGGCAACCGGCACGCGATGAGCCACGCGTGGCTGCTCACCGGCCCGCCGGGGTCGGGCCGCTCGAACGCCGCGCGAGCCTTCGCCGCCGCACTGCAGTGCGCGGTGGGCGGCTGCGGGGAGTGCAACACCTGCACCACGTCCCTCAGCGGCGCCCATCCGGACGTCACCCTGGTGCGCACCGAGGCGCTGAGCATCGGCGTGGACGAGGTGCGCGAGCTCGTCCGCAGGGCGGCGATGGCGCCCACCATGGGCCGCTACCAGGCGCTGGTCGTCGAGGACGCCGACCGCATCACCGAGCGCGGCGCGGACGCGCTGCTGAAGAGCATCGAGGAGCCGGCCGCGCGGACCGTGTGGCTGCTGTGCGCACCCACGGCGGAGGACGTGGTAGCGACGATCCGCTCCCGGTGCCGACGGGTGGAACTGAGCACCCCCAGCACGGCCGCGATCACCGAGCTCCTGCGGCGGCGGGACGGGGTCGAGCCCGAACTCGCGGCGTTCGCGGCACGGGTGGCACAGGGTCACATCGGACGGGCCCGCGCGCTGGCCCGCAACCCCTCGGTGCGCGAGCGCCGCCAGGAGGTGCTGCGGCTTCCCGGCCGCCTCCGCTCGCTCGGCACCTGCCTGGACGCCGCCGCGACGCTGGTCGAGGCGGCCACGCAGGAGGCGACCGTGCTCACCGCCGAGCTGGACGCGCGGGAGCGGACGGAGCTCTCCGAGGCCCTCGGCCTCACCACCCGCGGCGTCCGTCCGCGCAACGCCCAGGCTGCGCTGCGCGAGCTCGAGGACCAGCAGAAGGCCCGGGCCAAGAGGATCCAGCGGGACGCACTGGACCGCGTGCTCACCGAACTCACCTCGTTCTACCGCGACGTGCTGGCGCTCCAGACCGGGGCCGGGGCGGAACCGATCAACGCCGAGTTCGCCGACGACATCGCCGAACTGGCCCGGCGCACCACGCCCGAGGCGACCGTCGGCAAGCTGGACGCGATCCTCGCCTGCCGCACGGCCCTGGAGACCAACGTCGCGCCCCTGCTGGCCATGGAGTCGCTGATGCTGACCCTCGGCGGGCCGGGCTGACGCGAGGCACGGCTTCGCCGTGTCGCTGAGAGGGTAAGCCTGTCGCGGATGCCAGCATGGACTGACGTCAGTGTGCATCGAGAGGACTTCCCCCGTGACCGAGCCGCGCGAACCCGAACAGCTGGACGACCCGCCCAGGCCCGACACCGGGAACTGGTACCCCGTCACGCCCGCCCCCGCCGAGGACACCGTCGCGCTCACTCCGCCGGCCGCCTCGCCGTCCGAGGAGGCCACCCAGGTCCTCCAGACACCTGCGCCGGTGGTGGACGAGCCGACCGAGGAGGCCACAGAGCCGGCAGAGGCGGACGTGGTGCCCGTCGCAGAGGAGCGCACCGACCCCGTCGCGGCGCCGATCGAGGGCGCGGAGGCGTACGCACCGGTCGAGGAGCCTGCGCCGTCCGAGGTTCCGGAAGCGGTCGCACCGGCCGAGGAGCCTGCGGCGTCCGAGGTTCCGGAAGCGGACGAACCGGTCGAGGATGTCGCGCCGGCAGAGGCTCCGGAAGCGGACGAGGAGCCCGCTCCGGTCGAGGCCCCGGAGTCGGTCGAAACGCCCGCACCATCGTCATCGTCCGGCCCCACCTACTTCAGCGCGTACCCGGAGGAGCCCACGGTCGCCCCCGAGACCGCAGAGACCCAGCGCCTGGTGATCGCGGACGAGCCGGTGCCCGCCCCCAGCCCCGCGCCGGCGGACGCGATCTTCCGGCCGCCGACCCCGACGTCGGGCCCGAGCCCCGAGCCCACCCGCCTGGAGCCGCTGTCGGAGGAGGAGCAGAAGCTGGCCGCCGAGCGCGCCGCGCGTCGGGACGCCCGCGTCGCGGCCCTGGCCGCCCCGGCCCCGATGCCGGTGGTCGCCCCGGCCCCGGTGGTGGTGCACAAGCGCACCAACGACAAGTTCTTGGGGGCCCTGGGGCTGTTCCTGCTGCGCCTCGTGCTGGCGGGGATCTTCGCCGTCCGCGGCCTGAACATCCTCACCGACATCCCTGCGGCCCAGGCCCAGTTCGCGACGACGATCATCCCCGAGCCGGGGATCATGGCGATCGTCACCGGGGTGGCGTGCGAACTCATCGCGCTCGCCCTGCTGCTCGGACTGCTCACCCGCGTGGCCGGCCTGGGCATCGCGCTGATCGCCGGCGGCGCCCTCGCCTTCGTCTACTGGGGAACCTGGAGCGTCTTCGTACCGGGCCGCCCCGGCTTCCTCGGCGAGTACGAGCTGCTGCTGGCCACCGTCGGCCTCCTGCTGCTGCTGATCGGGGGCGGCGGCTGGAGCCTCGACCGGGCCTTCCGTGCCGGTCGTGAGCGTGACAAGCGCGAACGGGCCGCCACCGCCCAGTGAGCGTCGCGGAACCCCGGCGCCGCCGCCCGGGGCTTCCGCTTTGGCTTCACCGTCACGCCGCGGGACCGGCGTCCCCTAGAGTGCCTTCATGCCCCGGGTGATGGCCGTGTCGTTCGAGCCCCTGGGCCGGCTCTACTACGTCGACCCCGGTGCGGCCGACTACGCCTACGGCCAGGCGGTGGTCGTCGCCACCGGCGAGGGCGCGGAGGTCGCCCGCTGCGTGTGGGGCCCCGCGGAGGTCGAGTGGGCCGGAGCCCTGCTGGAGTGCCTCGGCCCCGCCGGGGACCACCACCGCAAGAGGGACGCGGACAACCGCCGGCGTCGGGCGGAGATCGCCGCGGTCGCGCGGCGCCTGATCGCCCGCCACGACCTGCCCATGCGGGTGGTCGGGGTCGACTTCGTCGACCAGAGCGACCACTTCGACCAGCAGGCGGTGGTCTACTTCGAGGCGCCCGGACGCGTCGACTTCCGCGGGCTGCTCACCGACCTCGCCCGGGCGCTGCAGGCCCGCATCGACCTCCGCCAGGTCGGCACGCGTGACGCCGCGGCGATCCTGGGCGGCTTCGGGCCCTGCGGGCGCGAGTGCTGCTGCGCGGTGATGGGGCCGCCGCGCGAGTCTGTCCCGCCGCGGCTGGCACGCGAGCAGGCGCTGCCCAACAACCCGTCCCAGCTGCAGGGCACCTGCGGACGGCTGATGTGCTGCCTGACCTACGAGAACCCGCTCTACGTCGACTTCAAGAAGCGGGCCCCCGGCCTGGGCACCCGCGTCGACACCGACCAGGGCCAGGGCGTGGTGGTGGCGCACAGCGTTCCCCAGGACGCCGTGGTGGTGCAGCTCGAGCAGGAGCGCCTGACCTGTCCTCTCGCCCGCGTCCACCCGTCGCGCCCCACCGGGTCACCCGAGCCGCGCCCCACCGGGTCACCCGAGCCGCGCCCCACCGGGGCGCCCGAGCCCACGGCACCGCGTCCCTGAGCACCGCCGTCCAGCCTCCCCCGCCGAGGGCCAGCCTCCCCCGCCGAGGGCCAGCCTCCCCCGCCGAGGGCCAGCCTCTACCGCCCAGGGCCAGCCTTCCGCGCCGAGGGCCAGCGTTACGGCCGAGGGCCAGCCCCGGTGCACGAGCCCTCGACCGGAAGGCTGGCCCTCGATGCGGGGCGCACGGACCGTCCGCGACGCAGGGCCGGCTGAGGTGTGACGCCGTGACCGGCGTGACGCGACGGCACGAGGGCGGCACCGGAGGAGCAACTAGGCTGTGCGCGTGCACTCGGGCGTCCGCAGCGGTCTGGCAGCGATCGTCGCCGGGCTGACGCTGGCCGCGTGCGTCCCCGCGGCCAACCCCGATGCGGCGCAGATCCGCATCTCCTCGGTGCCCGGCCCGGCGGTCGACCGTCCGGTGCTGCCGCCCGTGGAGCCGGCCGTCGAGGGCCTCGTGCCCGGCCTCGAAGGGGACGACCTGGGCGTGTACCTCGCCCAGAAGGTGTCCTGGGACAACTGCGGCGGGGGCACCGAATGCGCGGACGTGCTCGCCCCGCTCGACTACGCGAACCCCGGCCGGCGGGCGGTGACGCTGTCGATGCGGCGCGTGCCCGCGACCAGGGAGCCACGGCTGGGCACCCTGTTCGTGAACCCCGGCGGCCCCGGCGCCTCCGGCAAGGAGCTCGCCGCACGGTTCGAGCGCATCGGACTCGAGCAGTACGACATCGTGGGCTGGGACCCGCGCGGCACGGGGGATTCGACGCCCGTGGTCTGCTACGGGCCCGCGGAGACCGATGCTCTGAACAACCTCGACTCCTCGCCCGACGACGCAGCGGAGCGGGCGGCGCTGATCCGCGGCTACTACGCGTTCGGCGCGTCCTGCTGGGAGCACAGCGGGGAACTGCTGGAGCACATCTCCACGACCGAGACGGTCCGCGACCTCGACCTGCTGCGGCAGCTGGTGGGGGACGCGAAGCTGCACTACCTGGGCTACTCGTACGGGACGCAGATCGGCGCGACCTACGCGGAGTTGTTCGGCCCGAACACCGGCCGGCTGGTGCTGGACGCCGCGGTCGACATCACCGACGACAGCGAGGTGATCCAGGCGATGGGCTTCGACCTGGCCCTCGGCAACTACGCGCAGTGGTGCGCGCAGCGCAGCTGCGCGCTGGGCGACACGAAGCAGGACGTGCTGGACGCCGTCACCGGCCTGCTCGACCGGCTGGACCGCGGCGCGCTCCCGGTCGGCCAGCGGGCGCTCACCCAGAGCCTCGCGGTGACCGGCGTGGCCGCGATGCTGTACGGCGGGACGCAGGCGTGGCCCACCCTGACCGCGATGGTCGCTGCGGCCGACAACGGCAGCGGCCAGCCGCTGCTGGCGGCCGCGGACTCCCTGAACGACAGGAACGGCAAGGGCGCCTACGGCACGATGTTCTACGCCTTCCCCGCGATCGGCTGCCTCGACACCGACCAGGACAAGGGCATCCTCGACGCGGACGCCACCTGGGCGAAGGACCAGCGCAAGGCTCCCATCTTCGGCCGCTACTTCGGCCCGGACTACCACTGCGCGCTGTGGCCGGTGCGCCCGGCCGCGCCCCTGACGATCCGAGGCGCCGCGGCCGCGCCGCTGCTGGTGATCGGCGGGACGGGCGACAACGCGACGCCCTACCAGCAGGCGGTCGACATGGCCGAACAGCTCGAGTCGGGCGTGCTGGTCACGTACGAGGGCGAGGGCCACGGGTCCTACGGCGGCAAGTCGTCATGCGTGGACGAGATCGTCATCGACTACCTGGTGGAGGGCGCCGTGCCCGCGGACGGCGTCCGTTGCCGGTGAGCGGCGGGCCCGAGTGAGTACCGGGCGCCCGGACCCCCTATAGTTGTGCCTCGGCCGGTCGACGGCCGCGCCGCCTTAGCTCAGTCGGTAGAGCGACGCTCTCGTAAAGCGTAGGTCTGGGGTTCGATTCCCCAAGGCGGCTCCGATGCCGGATCAGCTGGTGATGTCCTTGCTCCGGAACCACAGCCAGGCCGCGCAGAAGAAGACTGCAGCGTAGGCGGCGTCCACCCAGAGCCCGGTGAGGATCCGGTCGGGGAAGACCGGGTCCCGCAACAGGTCGACGAAGGCGGGCCAGCGGTCGACGAGCAGCCAGGGGTGCAACCAGTCGAGCTGGGGGACGGCGTCCAGGATCCACAGCACCGTGCTCGCCATCGCCGTCGCCACGGTGGCCGCGATCGGCTGCTCGGTGAGCGTGGAGATGAACAGTCCGATCATGCCCAGCGCGGCCAGGCCCGCGGCGACGTACAGGGTCGCCAGCAGCAGCCGCAGCAGGCCGTCGGCGACGCTGATCCGGCTGCCGGACAGGGTCACCAGCGGCCCGGCGCCGAACAGCGCCGTCCCCACCAGCACCCCGGTCACCGCCACCAGCGCGGCCCCGGTGAGCGCCCCGACGGCGAGGGACGCCGCCTTCACGCCGAGCAGCCGCAGCCGTCCGACGGGGGCGGCCAGCAGGTAGCGCAGCGTCCCGAGGTTGGCCTCACCGGCGATCGCGTCCCCGGCCAGCACCGACACCGCCAGCGGCAGGAACAGGGCGATCTCGATGGTGAGGCCGGCGAAGCCGAGGTACACGCCGTTGCCCGCCACGGCAGACATGAGGTCGCCGCCCCGCTCTCCCGGATGGCGCAACGAGGACGCCTTCAGCGCCACTCCGAGCATCACCACGAGCCCGGCGAGGACCGCCAGGCCGATCTGGTTGCGACGCCGCCCGAAGACAAGCCCGAGCTCGGACGCGAACAGGCGCGCCCACGCCCCGCGCCGGCGCGGACGGATCGTCGCGCCCGCCTCAGCCACTGACATCGAAGCCCTCCCCGGTGAGTTCGACGAACGCCTCCTCGAGCGTCGGGCGCACGGGCGCGAACGAGCGGACGGCGACGCCGTCGCCCACCAACTCCGCCACGATCCGGGACGGTTCCAGCTCGCCGAGGCTGCCGACGATGCCGTCCACGCCCTCGACGGCGTCGGCGACCCCCAGGCGCTTGAGCACGAGGTGGGCCGCCGCGGTGTCGGCGGTCTGCAGCCGGAACCGGCGGGCCCGCAGCCCGCCGAGCTCGTCCATCCGTCCCTGCGCCACCAGCCGGCCCTCGCGCATGACGCCGACGTGGTCGCACAGCTGCTCGACCTCGGAGAGCAGGTGGCTGGAGACGAAGATCGTCCGGCCCTCCGCGGCGAGGTCCGCGACGAGGTGGCGCACCTCGCGGGTGCCCTGCGGGTCGAGGCCGTTGGTGGGCTCGTCGAGCACCAGCAGGTCGCGGGGCTGGAGCAGTGCCGCGGCGATCGCCAGGCGCTGGCGCATGCCGAGGGAGTAGGCGCGATAGCGCTTGTTGGCGGCCGCGATCAGGCCCACGCGGTCGAGCGCCGCGCCCACCCGGGAACGCGCGGTGGCGGGGTCACTGGTGGCGTCCGCCGCGTCCACGCGCAGCAGGTTCGCCAGGCCGGAGAGGTACGGGTGGAAGGCCGGGCCCTCGACGAGGGCGCCGACCCTGGGCAGGACGGCGGCCGCGGCGACCGGCATCGGTTCGCCCAGCAGCGCGCACGTCCCCGCGTCCGGACGCACCATGCCCAGCAGCATCCGGATCGTGGTGGTCTTGCCCGAGCCGTTCGGCCCGATGAAGCCGTAGCAGGAGCCGCGGGGGACGTCGAGGGCGAGGTCGGCCACGACCTGCTGGCGGCCGAACCGCTTGGCCAGCCCCGTGGACGAGATGGCGGGCGAGTCGGGGCTCACCTCTTCGCCAGCGCGGCGTACACCCGGTCCGGGGTGACGGCCCCGGCGCCCACCCGGCCGTCGTCGGTGATCACCACGGTGAGCAGGGTCGTGCTCACCAGCCGGCCGCGTCCCCAGCTGCCCGACACCTCGGGCAGGGACTCCAGCACGGTGGACGTGGCCTTGTCCGGGGTGCCGGCGACCGTGGTCACCGCGACGGCCGTCCAGCCGGACCCGACGACGGTGGGCTTCTTCTCCTGCCCTGCTGTCGGGGTGCCGGTCGGTCGCTCGGGAGCGGTGAGCTCGGTGACCTCCGCGCCCGGCGGTGGGGTGAAGGCGAAGATCGAGGCGTCCGGGCGGGTGTACTCCACCGACGTGGCCGCCACGCTCACCGCGTCGCTGCCGTCATCCGCGATCACCCGCAGGCCGAGCGGCACGAAGGTCTCCGCATCGACGGACAGCCGCACCTGGCCGACCAGGCTGGCGTCGTCGGTGGGGCTCAGCACGAGCTGGTACACCGCGCGTCCCGCGACGTAGCCGGTGCCCGAGGTCGCGATGTCGGTGCTCGGCCCGATCGCGTCGAGGAAGCGCTGCACCGCCTCGCTCGGCGAGACCGGGGTGGCCGAGGGCTCCGGCTTCTCGCCCGGGCTGATGGTGGCGTGGCCGGCGCGCTGCTTCTCGCTCGACCAGGTCCACAGCTGGTCGCCGTTGCGGATCACGGAGGTCTCCGTCGCGCCGTCGACGAGCGCGACCTTCGCGCGGTCGGGCCCGTCGAGCCAGACCCGGGCGGTGTGGTCGCCGGTGAGCATCGCCAGCGCCGACTGCACGGCATCGCCGTCCGGCAGGGAGCCGGTGGGCAGCGCGGGCAGGCCGAGGTCGCTGCGCTGCTCGAAGGTGGCCGACAGGGCGTCGACCTTCGCCGTGGCGACCTTCGTCAGCAGCTCGGACGGGGTCAGCGGCGGCAGGACGGGGTCCGCGACGGCTCCGCGGGCGAGGAAGCCGGTGATCCCGGCCACCGTCAGCACTCCCGCGAGGAGCATCCACAGGGTCCGGCGTCCGGACGCGGCACGCGTTGTGCTCATGCCCCCATCATGCCCCTTCGGGGCAACCCCGGCGGTGTCGTGGACGGCGGCGCGAACCCGTCGGGGACGCGTCGCCCTCGGCGCCGGCGACCTCAGGCGCGGGCGTGGATGCCGGCCAGCTGGGCGGCCCCGACGATCTCGGCGCGACGCCCCAGGCCCGCAGACATGACCTGCACCGCGCCGGAGGTGGCCGGCTGGGCGAAACGGTTGACCGAGGCGCGGACGCCGTCGATCAGCGGCTTGCCCGAGGAACCCAGCTCGCCGCCGATGATCAGGGCCGTCGGGTTGAACAGGTCGCACAGCCCGGCGAGGACGGCGCCGAGCGAGCGACCCGCCTCGTTGAGGATGCGGGCAGAGATCGGGTCGTCGAGGGTGGCCAGGTCGATCGTCTCCGGATCGAGGTGGGGATGGGTGTGGCTGAGCTGCTCGCGGACGGACGGCACGGAGATGACGGCCTCGAGGCAACCGCGGTTGCCGCAGCGACACAGCTCGGGGCGCCCGGCGATGATGATGTGGCCGATCTCTCCGGCGAACCCCGACCCGCCCTGGTAGAGCTGGCCGTTCACGACCAGGCCGGCGCCGATCCCGTGGGACGCCTTGATGTAGAGGAAGTCGCGGTGCCCGCGTCCGGCCCCCCGGTGCAGCTCGCCGAGGGCGCCGACGCTCGCGTCGTTGCCCACGACGGCGGGCACGCCCAGTCGCCGCTCGAGCTCCTGCACCGGGAACATGCCGGCCCAGTTGGACAGCGTCGTGGTCGAGCAGACCAGGCCGGTGGCGTCCTCGATCGGGCCGGGGACGCCGGCGGCGACGCACGACAGCGACGTGACGCCGTTGCGGGCGCACAGTTCTTCCAGCAGCCGGACGGACTCGTCCAGGCCGCGGGTGGGGGAGAGGTCGACGTTCACGGGGATCGTGATCTGGTCGACCAGCGCGCCGGTGTCGTCGCCCAGCCCGACGGTGAGGTGGCGGTGGCCGAAGTCGATCGCGCCGGTGCGGGTACCGGTCGGCACGGCGTTGAGGATCGAGCCGGGACGCCCGCTGCCCGATCCCCGGCCCTTCGCCACGAGGGCCGACTCGGAGATCCGTCCCTCGGTCAGCAGCCGGGCCACCGCGTGGCCAACGGTGCTGCTGGGGAGGCCGGTGAGCTCGACCAGCGCCGAGCGGGTGAGGTCGCGGTGGTCGCGGATGAGGGCAAAGACCTCATCCCGGGTTCGATCCCGCAGCGAGGTGCGGCCCGTCGACGGCGACATAGGGGGAGCATAGGCCCCGTCGTCGTGCGATTCAACGCCTCTGGGCGGCTGATTTGACCGATCATGGAATGAAAACGATTCGATAACGAGGCGGAAACGACCGTTGACAGGGATAAAGAGGGTTCATAGTCTGCGGAAAGAGCGGTTCATTCCACGTGGGTGGGCCCTCCGTCCGAACAGCGTCGTCGACCGGTGGTCCAGTCCGCCACCAGAACCGGAGGAACCGTTGGCCAACGAGTCCGACCTGATCCTGGAGATGCGGGACATCTCCAAGGAGTTCCCCGGCGTCAAGGCCCTCGACGGCGTCTCGCTGAGGGTCCACAGGGGTGAGATCCACGCCATCTGTGGCGAGAACGGTGCCGGCAAGTCGACCCTGATGAAGGTCCTCTCCGGCGTCCACCCGCACGGCACCTACACCGGCGAGATCTTCTACAACGGGCATCTCGCCACCTTCAACAACATCCGCAGCAGCGAGCACGCGGGCATCGTGATCATCCACCAGGAGCTCGCGCTGATCCCGGAGCTGTCGATCACCGAGAACATCTTCCTCGGCAACGAGGTCCGTGGCCGCTTCGGGGTCGACTGGGTCGCGGCGCGCCAGCGCGCGCGCGAGCTGATGGAGCGGGTCGGCCTCCAGGACGACCCCGACACCCAGATCAAGAGCATCGGTGTCGGCAAGCAGCAGCTGGTCGAGATTGCCAAGGCCATCAGCAAGGACGTGAAGCTGCTCATCCTCGACGAGCCCACGGCCGCGCTCAACGAGACCGACTCGGCCCACCTGCTCGACCTGATCCGCGAGTTCAAGAGCCACGGCATGACCTGCATCATGATCAGCCACAAGCTGAACGAGATCGCCGCCATCGCCGACTCGATCACCATCATCCGCGACGGCCGGAGCGTCGAGACCATCGACGTGCCCCCGGGGGAGCGGGTCGACGAGGACCGCATCATCCGGGGCATGGTGGGCCGCGAGCTCACGTCCCGCTACCCCGAGCACACCTCGCACGCCGGTGAGGTCATGTTCGAGGTCAAGGACTGGACGATCCGGCACCCGGAGGTGACCGAGCGGCTGGTCTGCAAGGGCTCGAACTTCTTCCTCCGGCGCGGCGAGATCGTCGGCTTCGCCGGCCTGATGGGCGCCGGACGCACCGAGCTGGCCCGCTCGCTGTTCGGTCGCTCCTACGGCACCTACGTCAAGGGCCAGATCTTCCTCGACGGCAAGGAGATCTCGCCGAAGACCGTCGAGCAGGCCATCGAGCTGGGCCTGGCCTACGTCACCGAGGACCGCAAGGTGCTCGGGCTGAACCTCCTGGATGACATCCGCACCACCGTGGTGTCGGCGGAGCTGCACCAGATCTCGCCGAACGGGGTGGTCGACCGCAACGCCGAGTTCATGGCCGCGGAGAAGTACCGCAAGGAACTGCGGATCAAGACGCCGAACGTCAACGAGGGCGTCGTGAAGCTCTCCGGCGGGAACCAGCAGAAGGTCGTCGTGGCGAAGTGGCTGTTCACCGAGCCCGAGGTGCTGATCCTCGACGAGCCCACCCGCGGCATCGACGTGGGGGCCAAGTACGAGATGTACGGGATCATGAACGCCCTCGCCGACCAGGGCAAGGCGATCATGATGATCTCCTCCGAGCTGCCCGAACTGCTGGGCACGTGTGACCGCATCTACACGGTCAGCCAGGGTGCCATCACCGGGTGCCTGGACGTGGCCGAGGCCACCCAGGAGGACCTGATGCGGCTGATGACCCTCATCCCGAACACCACCAAGAGCGCAGCCTGAGCTGCGGGGAGAGACAACGATGGAAGCTCTGAAGAAACTGTTCGGTGGCAGCCTGCGCCAGTTCGGCATGCTGTTCGTCCTGGTCGCGCTGGCGATCTTCTTCCACCTCATGACCGGCGGCCTGGTCATCACGCCGACCAACCTCATGAACCTCATCAACGGCAACAGCTACGTGCTGGTGCTGGCCATCGGCATGGTGATGGTCATCGTCATCGGCCACATCGACCTGGCCGTCGGCTCCGTGGCGGCCTTCGTCGGCATCGTCGTGGCGATCGCAATGCGCGACTGGGGCATCCCGTGGTGGGCAGGCGTCCTGCTCGGCCTCGCCATCGGTGCGCTGTGTGGCGCCTGGCAGGGCTTCTGGGTGGCCTACATGGGCATCCCCGGCTTCATCGTGACCCTGGCCGGCTACATGTTCTTCCGTGGCGCCAACCAGTTCATCGGCAAGTCGCTGACCGTGCCGGTGCCCAAGGACTTCCAGTACCTGGGCGCGGGCTACCTGCCGGAGTGGGGCCCGAACACCGGCATGAACAACTCCACGCTGCTGCTGGGCCTGATCACGATCGCCGTCCTGGTGTGGATGCAGCTGCGGAACCGCCGTGCGCTGATCAAGGTGAACGCCGAGGTCCCGCCGTTCTGGGTGACCATCGTCCGGATCGCGCTGCTGGCCGTCGTGGTCGGCTGGCTGACCTGGATGTTCGGCTCCGGCCGTCCGGGCACCTCCTTCCCCGTCCCCGGCCTGATCCTGGCCGCGCTGGTGATCCTCTACACGTTCGTCACCCAGCGCACCGTCACCGGTCGCCACATCTACGCCGTCGGTGGCAACCGCCTCGCGGCGGAGCTCTCCGGCGTCAACACCCGGCGCACGTACTTCCTGGTCATGCTGAACATGTCCGTGCTGGCGGCGTTCGCCGGCATCATGTTCGTCGGCCGCTCCACCGCGTCCGGCCCGTTCGACGGCGTGGGCTGGGAGCTGGACGCCATCGCCGCCGTGTTCATCGGTGGCGCGGCGGTCTCCGGCGGCGTGGGCACGGTGATCGGGTCGATCATCGGTGGCCTGGTGATGGCCGTGCTCAACAACGGCCTGCAGCTGATGAGCGCCGGTTCCGACGTCACCCAGATGATCAAGGGCCTGGTCCTGCTGGCCGCCGTCGCCCTCGACGTGTGGCAGAAGCGCCAGGGCAAGGCGTCCATCACCGGGATGTTCGCCCGCAACAAGGAGGCCGCGACCACCACGCCGGCCGAGGCCGGCCTGCTCGAGGAGCAGGCGGGCGCCAACCCGACCGAGATGCGCTGAGCAGACGGTCACGCAAGACTTCCCGGCCACGCAGGGGTGGCCGGGTGGAACCGGGAGAGCCAAGTCGGCTGCCGGAAGAAGAAAGAGGTAGGGATGAAGAAGTTCGCTAAGGCTGCGGTTGTGCTCGCGGCCGCGGGCGCTTTGGCTCTGACCGGCTGTGGCGGGGGTCGCACCGAGACCCCGGCCGCCAGTGGCAGTGCATCGGGTGCAGCAGCCGGGTTCGCCAAGGACGCCGTCATCGGCGTGGCGATGCCGCAGAAGACCTCCGAGAACTGGGTCCTCGCGGAGAAGCTGTTCAACGACGGCCTCACCACCGCCGGGTTCAAGGGCACGGTGCAGTTCGCCAACGGCGGCGTGACCGAGCAGCAGAACCAGATCACCGCGATGATCGAGAAGGGCGCGAAGGTCCTGATCGTGGGCGCCATCGACGGCTCCCAGCTGGGCACCCAGCTCGCCGCGGCGAAGCAGGCCGGCATCACCGTGATCGCCTACGACCGCCTGCTCACCAACACCCCGGACGTCGACTACTACGTCGCGTTCGACAACTACAAGGTCGGCGTGCTCCAGGGCACCGCGCTGCTCGATGGCCTCAAGGCTCGCAAGGGCGACAAGACCAAGTGGAACGTCGAACTGATGGCCGGCTCGCCGGACGACAACAACGCCAAGGTCTTCTTCGACGGCGCCATGAGCGTCCTTCAGCCGAAGATCGACGACGGCACGCTGACCGTCCTGTCGAAGCAGACCACCTTCGAGCAGGTCGTCACCCAGGGCTGGAAGGCCGAGAACGCGCAGAAGCGCTTCGACACCGTGCTCTCCGGCTTCTACCAGAAGGCCGACCTCGACGGCATCCTCTCCCCGAACGACACCCTGGCCCGCGCGGCCATGGCTTCGGTGGACGCCGCCGGCAAGCCGCTGCCCGTCGTGACCGGCCAGGACTCCGAGGTGGAGTCGGTCAAGTCGATCATGGCCGGCAAGCAGTACTCGACCATCTTCAAGGACACCAACCTCCTCGTCGCCCAGTCCATCAAGATGGTCCAGGCGCTGCAGGCCGGTGGCACCCCTGAGGTCAACGACACCAAGTCCTACGACAACGGTGTCAAGGTCGTCCCGTCCTACCTGATCGCCCCGGTGATCGTGACCAAGGACAACGCTGCTGAGGTCTACGCCAACGACGCCACCCTCGGTCCGCTGACCAAGGGCTGATCGTCCCGCACGCACGGTGCCGGGTCCCTTCGGGGGCCCGGCACCTGCCGTTTCCGGGCTCTGTCGCCCGCGTCCGTGGGTCGGGCGCAGCTCCCGCCGTCGCCGGCGAGCCTGGACCGCCGAGCGCACGCCTCCGACGTCCAGGGCCCGCCTGCCCCGCCGAGCGCCCAGCCTCCGGAGTCGAGGGCCAGCCTCCGGTGTCGAGTGCCCGCCTCCGGTGTCGAGGGCCAGCCTTGATGCCGAGGGCCAGTGCACCGGTGCTGGCCCTCGGCCGTAACGCTGGCCCTGGGGGGTGACGGACCGGGCGACGACGGCGGACGCACGCAGGTCGTGGACGGCGGCGGTCCGTCCATCTGATGGAGGTCCTGATCCGCCGGTACGCGTCATTCGGCATCGAGGGCCAGCCTTGATGCCGAGGGCCAGTGCGCAGGTGCTGGCCCTCGGCCTTAGCGCTGGCCTTCGGCGGGGAAGGCTGGCCTCGACGTAACGCTGGCCCTCGGCCTTAACGCTGGCCCTCGGCGGCGAAGGCTGGCCTTCGACGGGGCGGACGCGCGGCGACAGGGCGGGACGAGGACCGCCTCAGCGGGCGACGCCACACGCGGCGGCGGCGTCCACCAGGGACTGCTTCAGGGCGGCGCGCTGGGCGTCGGTGAGGCGTCCGAAGGGACGGGTGAGCTCCGTGCCGGCGAGGCACTGCTGCTGCTCGACGCTCAGGGACGCCCAGCCGAAGCCCAGGCGGTCGCGCCCGGCGAGCTTGTCGGGAAGTTCGACCCCGCACTCCTTCAGCGCGGCGCGCACCTGGCCGGCGAGCTCGGTGCGCTGGGCATCGCTCAGCGCGCCCTTGGGACGCTGGAGTCCCGCGTCGGCGAGGCACCGGCGCTGGTCAACGGTCAGGGCACGGTAGAACCAGGCCACGCCCGCGCCCCGGGACGCCGCCGTGCCCGCGGCCGTGGACGCGGTGGGCGACGGTGTCGGCGTGGACGGGTCCGCTGCGGCCTGGCCGGCGTACAGGACGCCTCCGGCGACCACGACGGCGGCGCCCGCGACGATGGACCTGACGAACCTCATGACTTCCCCTCCCGGTGTGCTTTCGTGACGAGCCTGGCGGCCCCGGCTGGAGTCGGCGTCAAGGAAAGCTGGAGATCTGCTGGAAGCCGGTGCGGGTCGGCTCGTCCGCGGTGGCGCTTGCTGGCATCTTGTACCCGTGGAGACAGCCGGCCCCCGCGTGCTCGTGGTTGACGACGAGGAGAACATCTCGTTCCTCGTCGGCGCAGCCCTGCGGCTCCAGGGCTGCACGGTGGAGTCCGCCGCCACCGGAGCGGCGGCGCTGGCCGCGGCCGCCACGCTCGACCCGCAGGTCGTCGTGCTCGACATCCAGCTGCCCGACCTCGACGGCTACGAGGTGCTGCGCCGGCTGCGCGCTACGGGCAGCCAGGCGGCGGTGATCTTCCTGACCGCGCGCGGGACGACGTCCGACCGCGTACGCGGGCTGACCTCCGGCGGCGACGACTACGTGGTGAAGCCCTTCGCGCTGGAGGAGCTGGTCGCGCGCGTCCAGGTGGCGCTGCGACGCCGCGGCGGCCAGCCGGAGCCGTCCCGCTGGCAGGTGGCCGACCTGGTGCTGGACGCCGACGCCCACCGGGTCTGGCGGGGCGGGCGCGAGCTCACGCTGTCCGCCACCGAGTTCAAGCTGCTCGCCTGCCTGATGGCCAACGCCGGACGCGTGGTGACCCGCGGCCAGATCCTCGACCAGGTCTGGCAGTACGACTTCGGTGGCGAGTCGGCGATCATCGAGTCCTTCATCTCCAGCCTGCGCAAGAAGGTGGACGCCCAGGAGCCGCGGCTGATCCACACGGTGCGCGGCATCGGGTACGCCGTCCGGGAGTCGTGATGACCCTGCGCCGCCGGCTCGTCGTGGCGATCAGCACGCTGCTGGTCGTCGTCGCGCTGGCGTTCGCCGGCGTGGCCCTCGTGCAGCGGTCGTACCTCGTCTCGCAGGTGGACGAGCGCCTCCGCGTCCTCTCGGCGAACACGAAGGCGCTGGTCGCGGTCTCCACCCGGGCGGAGGCAGGGACGGGCGCCGCAGCAGACCTGCTCACCGACGTCTACGTCGGCATCCACAAGCTGAACGGGACGCTGAACACGGTGCTCGCCCCCGACGCGGAGCCGGGCCTGGTGCCGGTGCTGCTGGGCAACGAGCGGGACGCCGGCCCGGTGACCCGTGCCACGACCGGGGGGTCGGGCGAGCGGGTCCGGCTGGTCGAGGCGCCGCTGGCCCAGCGGACGGTGGTCGTCGCCCTGTCGATGGACGGGGTGGAGGCGGCCTCGCGCCGGCTGGTCATCGCCCTCGGGCTGGCGTGGCTCGCGGTGGCGGCGATCACCCTGCTTGTGAGCTACTGGGTGGACCGGCTGGGGTTGCGCCCGATCGCCCGGCTGACCGCGGCGGCAGAGCACGTCACCGCCACCGGGGGACGCGACCCCGTCCTTGTCGAGACCGACCACCCGGCGACGGAGGCGGGACGGCTGGGGGCCGCCTTCAACGCGATGGTCACCACCACGTCCGCCGGCCAGGAGCAGCTGCGCCGCTTCGTCGCCGACGCCAGCCACGAGCTGCGGACGCCGCTGACGACCCTGCGGGGCTACTCCTCGCTCTACGCCCAGGGCGGCCTGGTCGGCGAGGAGCAGGTTGCGGACGCGATGCGCCGGATCAACGCGGAGGCCGGTCGCATGGGACGGATCGTCGACGACCTGCTGGACCTGACGGCGCTGAGCGACGGCGCCGCGCTGGACCTGCGTCCGCTCGAACTGGGCGAGGTGCTGGAGGACCTGGCCGCCGACCTGCGGGTGCGTGAGCCGGGACGCCGGGTGACCGTCCAGCGGTCGGGGGCCACCGGCGTGCTGGCCGACTCCGACCGTCTTCGCCAGGCGCTGACCGCCCTGGTGGCCAACGCGGTGAAGTACTCCGACGACGGCACGCCCGTCACCCTCTCGGCCGAGCAGCGGGGACCCGTGGTCCGTGTCCTGGTTGCCGATCGCGGTCGCGGCATCCCGCCCCAGGAGCTGCCCCGGGTGTTCGACCGCTTCTACCGGGTGCGGGACACCGGTGAGCGGGGGTCCGGCCTGGGCCTGGCCATCGTGGCGGCCATCGTGACCGCGCACCGGGGGCGCTACGGTGTGGACTCCGTCCCCGGTCATGGCTCGACGTTCTGGATCGAGCTGCCGGGTCGTCCCGCACGGCCCTGACCGGCGGGCGACGCAGCGTTCGTGATACCCTAGGGGGTATACAGAGAAGGAGTTCGCATGGCCACCACCACCCTGACCGCCGCCAACTTCGAGCAGACCGTGTCGGACAACGACATCGTGCTCGTCGACTTCTGGGCCGCCTGGTGCGGACCGTGCCGGATGTTCGCGCCGGTGTTCGAGGCGGCCTCGGAGCAGCACCCCGACCTGGTGTTCGGCAAGGTCGACACGGAGGCCGAGCGTGAGCTCGCCGGTGCCGCCCGGATCATGTCCATCCCGACCCTGATGGTGTTCCGCGAGGGCATCCTCGTCTACGCCCAGCCCGGCGCGATGCCCGCGCCCGCGCTGGAGGAGCTGATCGGCGCCGTCCGCGCCGCAGACATGGACGCCGTTCGCGCCGAATTGGCCGAGCAGCAGGCCGCGGAGACGACCGCATGAGCCCCTCGGCCCATACTCCGGCCGGTATGATCGCTCTCATCCGCCAGACCGAAGGGGCCGCAAGCATGCAACTCGACACCGACGAGCTCAGCGGAGTGCTCAAGCGGCTGAAGCGGGCGCAGGGACAGATCGGCGGCATCATCCGCATGATCGAGGACGGACGCGACTGCGCCGACATCGTCACCCAGCTCGCCGCGGTCTCCAAGGCCCTCGACCGGGCCGGCTTCGCCGTCATCGCGGCCGGCCTGCGCCAGTGCATCACCGAATCCGGCCCCGAGGGCGGCGTCGACACCGCCTCCCTGGAGAAGCTCTTCCTCTCGCTGGCCTGAACGGCCCGCACCCGACGCGACACGAGGCTGCCACCCGCACGGGTGGCAGCCTCGTTCGTCGTCCGGGACGGGCCTAGTGGTGGCCCTTGATCACCATCCGCATGATCCGGGAGTTGAACGCCAGGAACCGGGTGAACTGGAACGGCAGGTTGCGCCGCATGTCCAGGGTCTTCTTCGTCGGCAGGGGGGCACTGGAGAGGTCGACCACGGGGTCGCCGCCGCCGGTGGGCTCGTGCATGGTCAGGTGTGTCATGGTCACTCCGGAATCAGCTGCCAGCCCGGACGGGCCTTGGCCTTGTAGAGGAAGAGGTAGTGGAGCATCAGCTTCACCCAGTGGCCGTGCAGGCCGAGCTCGCCGCGGGTCTCCCGCTCGTCGCGTCCGGTGGTGAAGCGCTGGTAGTCGGGCACGACCGGCAGCATGGTCATCGCCGCCGCGGAACCCTTCGTGAGGCCGGTGCCGGCCGACGCGACGCACGCCGCGCCCATCCGCGCCATGGAGGCGGTGTGCGCCGGGGCGCCGGGACCGTTCTTGATGCGGTCGGCGATGGTCATGGCGACGGTCTTGCCCATCACGCCCGACGGCATGCCCGTGCGGGGCGGGGAGGGCGCGATCATCGTCCCGTTCGCCGACTTCCTGGGCCGTGAGATCTGGTGGGGAGGAGCGAACGCGATGCCGACCGCCCAGACGTTGTCGTAGCCCGGCGCGGCATAGGTGGTGGGCCAGTCCTCCGCGCGCCACTCCTCGTAGGGCTTGGCGGTGTAGTCGGCGTCCACCTTCATGAAGCCGGACGGGGCGAAGAGCTCGGCGGTGATGTCGTTGTCGTCGGCGTCGAACGCCTTCAGCGGCACGCCGCCGAACGGCGGGATGAGCATCGCGAAGTCGAAGCCGAGCGTGTGCGTGGTGCCGTCGAGCGTCTCGTAGTGGATCAGCCCGTCCTCGACCCTCGACACGTGCGCCCCGAGGATCGCCTCGACGTTGCGCTCGCGGAACAGGGAGCCCGTCCACAGCTCGCTGGTGGTCTGGAAGCCCTGCTGGTCGAACACCATGCCGTCGACGCCGAAGTCGCCCAGGGCCGCCTCGTTGGTCAGGTAGACCACCCGGGCGAGGTCACGGACGCCGGCCTCGCGCAGTTCGTGGTCGACGTTGAACACGTACTCGAACGCCGCGCCCTCACAGGTGCAGGTGCCGTGCCCCATGCCGATCACCAGGGTCTGCGGGGTGCCGGTCTTCAGCACCGCGATCACCTCGCGCAGCTTCTCGTTGGCCTCGACGGCGTGGTCGGCCGTGCACACCGACTGGGTGTAGCCGCCGGGACCCATGCCCTCGGTGGCCTCGAACCGCAGCTTCGGGCCGGTCGCGTTGATCAGGTAGTCGTAGCGGATCCGCTGGGTCGTCCCCGCCTTGTCCGGCGAGGTGAACTCGATGTCGACCGCGCCGCGGGAGTCGTCCCGGTCGCCCTTCGGCCGGATCGCGACCGCCTTCGCCTGGTGGAAGCCGATGCCCTTCCTCGCGTACACCGGGGCGAGTGGGAACACCACGTCGGACTTGCCCATCTCGCCCACGCCCACCCAGATGTTGGACGGGATCCAGTTCCACTGGGAGTTCGGCGACACCACGGTGACGGTGTGCTGCCTGCCCAACAGGCGACGGAGGTGCAGTGCGGCGGTATGGCCTGACACCCCCGCTCCCAGAATGACGACCTCTGCCATTACCACTCCTTCTGCCGGCAGCTCCGCCGACGACCGAAGCATACCCTAGGGGGTATCCTGTCCGTGCGTCGAGACGAGCCTGCTCCGTTCCTCCCACGCTAGTGGCGACCGGCGTCGCGCGCCGGGGGTTCTGTGGACTCGTCGCTGGGCACACACTGCGGGCGTCGGCAAGAATGACCGCACAGAGAAGAGGGAGATGTGATGCGAAGGCTGATCACCGGCGTGGCGATCCTGGTGGCCCTCGCGGGCGCCACCGGCTGCGCGAGTACCACCCCGGGCGCACCGGCGCCGACGGGGTCGGCGGCCGGGACGGCGTCCGCGGGAGACACGTCCATGCTCATCGTCGAGAGCCCGTGGGTGCGCACCACCACCGGCGCCAAGGACGCGAGCATGACCGGAGCCTTCATGACCATCGTCAACTCCGGTGAGACGGACGTGAAGCTGGTCGGCGCCGACTACACAGACGCCGGTATGGTGCAGGTGCACGAGATGGTGATGAAGGACGGCGCCATGGTGATGCAGGAGGCGAAGGACGGCGCGGTCGTCCCCGCCGGCAGCCACCTGCACCTCGCCCCGGGCGGCTACCACGTGATGCTGATGATGCTGAAGAAGGAACTGGCGGTCGGCGACGAGGTGAACCTCACCCTGCACTTCTCCGACGGCAGCTCGCTGCCGGTCACCGCGCCGGTGAAGGAATTCGTCGAGGAGGAGGACCACTACCACTCCCCGATGCCGAGCATGAGCCCGTCGGCCTGATGCCGGACGAGCCGGGCGTGCCGCCGGCCGGGGACGGGATGGAGCCCGGCCTCGGCCGCCGACGGCTGTTCGGCTACGCCGGAGCGGCCGGTGCCGGGGCGCTGGCGGGCGGCCTCGCCGGTGCCGCCGTGGCGCGCGCGGGCGCCCCTGCGTCCGCGCCGGTCGAGACGGTCGTCCGCAGGGACTACTCACCGCACGAGGTGCACCAGGCCGGGATCGTCACCCCCACCCCCGCGGTCACCCGCCTGCTGGCGTTCACCCTGCACGACCTGGCCGTGGAGCCCCTGGTGAAGCTACTCAAGCTGTGGAGCGGCGACATCCAGGCCGCCATGGCCGGCACGCCGGTGCCGGGCGATCCGACGCCCGAACTGGCCCGCTCAGGGGTCTCGCTGAGCGTCACGGTGGGGCTGGGGCCGCGCGTGTTCACCCTGCCGGGCCTGCTGCGGCGGCGTCCCGACGGCTTCGTCGAGATCCCGGCGATGCGCCACGACCGGCTCCAGGACCGCTGGAACGGTGGCGACGTGCTCGCGATCGTGGCCGCGGACGACGCCACCACCGTGGACTACGTCGCCCGTCGCCTCACCCGCGACGCGGCCACCTTCGCACGCCCGGCCTGGGTGCAGGAGGGCTCCTGGCGGGGCACGGACGCCGGCGGGACGCCGGTGACGGGGCGCAACCTCTTCGGCCAGCTCGACGGGACCGGCAACCCGACCGGCCCCGACCTCGACGCCGCGGTGTGGGCCGACGACCCCCTGCCGTGGTTCGCCGGCGGCACCTGCCTGGTCGTGCGCCGCATCGAGATGGACCTCGACTTCTGGGACCGGACCACCCGCGACCGCCAGGAGAAGGTGATCGGACGGCGGCTGGACACCGGCGCCCCGCTCACCGGGACCCTCGAGACCGACGCGCTCGACCTGGGCGCGACGGACGCCGCCGGTGCGCCGGTGATCGCCCTCGATGCGCACGCGCGCCGCTCGCACCCGCTGGAGAACAACGGCCGCCGGATCCTGCGCCGCGGCCTGAACTACACCCTCACCGAGGCCACCGGGGACGGCCCGGCGACCTCCGCGGGCCTGGTGTTCCTCGCCTTCTGCGCCAACATCGCCCAGCAGTTCGTGCCCATCCAGAACAGGCTCGACGCCGGCGACGCCCTCAACGACTGGACGCACGCCGTCGGCTCGGCGGTGTTCGCGATCCCTGGCGGGTTCGGCAAGGGCGACTGGATCGCGCGCGGGCTCTTCGAGTAGCTCAGGGGTGGCGGGCGGTGAACAGCCGGGCCTCCGCCAGCGCCGACCAGCCGCCGAAGAACTCCAGTCCGACCAGCGTGGCCGGGGGGAAGTTGTACCGGATCATCGACAACGCCTCACCGCTGGAGTGCCGGCGGTCGGCGAGGCTGCTGGCCAGGGCCGGGATGCCCGGCGCGTGGCCGACCACCAGGACCGTCAGTACCCGGTCCTCGACCCCGGACAGTTCGGCGAGGAGCTGGCGGGTGCCGGCGTTGTACAGCCGGTCGAGGTAGCGGATCGGGGCGCGCAGGTTCAGCAGCTCCGTGGTCTGGCGGGCCCTGGTGGCGGACGAGCTGAGCACGAGCTCGACCCGTTGCGGGCCGAGCACCTCACCGACCTCGCGCGCCTGCGCCCGTCCCTTCGGGCTGAGCTCCCGGGAGACGTCCCGGGCGTCCAGGCCGTGGTTGGCGGCGTCCGCGTGGCGCAGCAGGTACAGCCGGTGTGCCTTCGGTTCGCCGCGGGTGGCCATCTAGATCGTCGGGCTCAGTCCCTGGTGAACTCGTTCTCGTAGGAGGTTCCTCGCGCGCGCTCCCAGCTGGAGCGGATCTCCATCTCGGCCTCGGCGCGGCCGACCCAGACCGCACCCTCGACGGACTTGCCGGGCTCGAGGTCCTTGTAGACGGAGAAGAAGTGCTCGATCTCGAGCAGGGCGAGGTTGGCCAGGTCGGTGAGTTCCTTGAGGTTCTGCTGGCGCTGGTCGGCGACCGGGATGCACAGCACCTTGTCGTCGCCGCCCATCTCGTCCTTCATGCGGAACATGCCGATCGCGCGGCATTCGATGAGGGCGCCGGGGAAAGTGGCCTCGGGAACCAGCACCATGGCGTCCAGCGGGTCGCCGTCCTGGCCGAGGGTGCCCTCGATGAAGCCGTAGTCGTTCGGGTACTGGGTCGAGGTGAACAGCGTCCGGTCCAGCCGGATGCGGCCGGTGTGGTGGTCCATCTCGTACTTGTTCTTGGTGCCCTTCGGGATCTCGATCGTGACGTCGAAGTGGAGGCTCGGCTGAATCTTGGGGCGTGCAAAGCTGGGGCGTTCCGTCGGAGTCATCTGAGCCTCTCTGTCATGATGGGTTCTCGATGTGTGAGCCGAGCCTATCGCTAGCCGGGGCCCCGACAAGGGTGGGGTCACCCCGGCGACGTCCCGGACGGGCCGGCCCCGGCGTGATCGCCGCCGCCGTGTGCGCCGTCCTCCTCGCCGGCTGCACCCCCGCCTCCGCCGGTCCTGCACAGGGCCCGGCGGCCGTCCGGCCCACCGCCCCGGACGCCTCCCCGGCGTCCGCGACGCCGGCTCCCGTCCCCGATCCGGAGAAGCTCGCCGCCCGGCTGGCGAAGGTCTCGCGGACCGGTATCGCCCGGAGCGGGATCGCCGTCCTGGCCGACGACGGCGCCGTGCTCGCCGACCGTGGTGCCGACCGTCCCCTCGCCCCGGCCTCGACGCTGAAACTGCTGACCACCCTCGCCGCCGTGGACACCCTCGGCGCCGACCACACCTTCACCACGAGCGTGGTCAGCCCGTCAAAGGGACGGATCGTGCTGGTCGGGGGCGGCGACCCGCTGCTCACGGACAAGACCTCCACCTCGGCCACCAAGCCCGCCTCGCTCCAGGCGCTCGCCGTGCACACGGCGGAGGCGCTGGCGGCGTCCGGGGTGACGAAGGTGCGCCTGGGCTACGACGACTCGCTGTTCTCCGGCCCGGACTTCAACCCGGCGTGGAAGTCGCGCTGGCGCGGCTACCTGTCCCGGGTGACCCCGCTGATGGTGGGGGAGGGCCGCTTCGACCAGTGGCGCTCCGACCCGGAGCCGGCGCTCACCGCGGCCACCGCCTTCGCGAAGCGGCTGCAGAAGCAGGGCATCCGGGTCACCGTTGTCGGACAGCAGGAGGCTCCCGACGGGGCGGCAACGGTGGCGTCGGTGTCCTCGGCGCCGCTGTCGGCCGTCATCGCGCGCACCCTGCGGCTCAGCGACAACTCCGCCGCGGAGGTCCTCGCGCGCCACGTGGCCCTCGCCACCGGCCGGACGCCGAGCTTCGCCGGCGCCACCGCCGCGATCACGGCCTGGCTGAAGGACCACGACCTGTGGGACGACGGCATGGTGCTGCGCGACGGCAGCGGCCTGTCCGACCGCTCGCGCGTGACGCCGTCCGTGCTGGCCCGGGGCCTCCTGCTCGCCGTGCACACCCCGGAACTCCGCGCGGTGGCCGACGGGCTCCCCGTGGCCGGAGAGAACGGGACGCTGAAGGACCGGTTCGACGACAGCTCGGAGGCGATCGCCCGGGGCAACGTCCGCGCGAAGACCGGGACGCTGGCCGGCGTGGCCAGCCTGGCCGGCTACCTGACCACGGCGGACGGCGCCCGGCTGGTCTTCGCCGCGATGGCCAACGGGACCGCGGGGCAGAACACCGCCTACAACTGGCTCGACCGCTCCGCCGCCGCGCTCGTGCGCTGCGGCTGCCGCTGACCCCGCGCGTCCTCCTGCGGCTCCCGGCCGCGCCGTAGGGTGGAGCCATGGAGCACCTGCCCGTCGTCGACTGGCCCTTCGCAGCGAGCACCGGCAGGGCGCTCGTCCACCCGGGGCCGGACGCCGGCCCGTCCGAGATCGCCGGCCTGGTCGCCGACCTGCGCGACGCCGCGTCCCGGGCGACCGGACACGTCGCGGAGGTGACCCGGCTGGAGCGTCCCGCGCCCGCGGAGGTGCTCGTGGTCGACCGGGCCAGCTGGGTCACGGCGGTGTGCGGCTCGGCGAGTGCCATGCTGGCCGGCGTCGGCGCCCACGAGCCCGACTCGGCGGTGGCCCGCGTCCGCGCCCGTGCCCTGGGCGCCCAGGCCGGTGGCGTGTTCGCCCTCGTCGCGGCGCGCATCCTCGGCCAGTTCGACCCGTTCTCCGACCCGTCGCGGCTGCTGCTCGTCGCCCCCAACGTCCTGCTGGTCGAGCGCGAGCTCGGCGCGGTCCCGTCCGACTTCCGGCTGTGGGTGTGCCTGCACGAGGAGACCCACCGGTTCCAGTTCGGGCACGCCCCGTGGCTGCGCGGGCACCTTCTCGGCCTGTTCGCCGAGCTCCTCGAGGGTGACGAGCTGCGGTTCGGCTGGCCGGAGGCGGGACGCCCGACGAGCGTGCGTGACCTCATCGCCAACCCTGCGCAGCGGGAGGCCTTCGACCAGGTGACGGCGGTCATGTCGCTGATGGAGGGCCACGCCGACGTGATGATGGACCGCGTCGGCACGGCGGTCGTGCCGAGCTACCCGGCGATCCGCAGGGCCTTCGAGTCGCGCCGTGACCAGAAGGGGTGGGGCAGCTGGGTGCGCCGGCTCCTCGGCTTCGACCTCAAGCGCGAGCAGTACCGCGACGGTGCGGGGTTCTGCCGCCAGGTGATCGACGCCGCCGGCGTCGAGACCCTCAACCGGGCGTTCGAGGCGCCCGGACTGCTGCCGACGCTCCACGAGGTGCACGACCCGCAGCTGTGGCTGCACCGGATCTGATGGCCCGTCGGGCGCTCGGGCCCGCGACCCTCGAGGTGGTGCGGGCGGTCGAGGCTGCCCTCACCGGCCCGGCCCTCGTCGCCTGCTCCGGCGGACCCGACTCGCTGGCGCTGGCCGCGGCGGCCGCCGTGGTGGCGCGGCGCACCGGCGTCGTCGTGCGCGCGGCCGTGGTCGACCACGGCCTCCAGCCGGGCTCGGACGCGGTGGCCGCACTGGTCGCCGAGCGGCTTGCCGGGCTGGGAATGCCGGCCCGGGTGCTCACGGTCGAGGTGGACGCCTCCGGAGAGGGTCCGGAGGCCGCAGCGCGCCACGCGCGCTACGCGGCGCTGGAGGAGGCCGCCGGAGGTGACGACCTGCTGCTGGGCCACACTCTCGACGACCAGGCGGAGACCGTCCTGCTGGGGCTGGCCCGGGGGTCGGGCGCACGGTCGCTCGCCGGGATGCCGGCGCGCCGCGGGCGCGTCGTCCGTCCGCTGCTCGGGGTGCGCGCCGCGACCACCCGGAGGGCCTGCGCGGAACTGGGCCTCGAGCCGTGGCTCGACCCGCACAACGCGGACGACCGCTTCACGCGGGTGAGGGTCCGTGCGCGCGTGCTGCCCCTGCTCGAGGCCGAGCTCGGGCCCGGCATCGCCGAGGCGCTCGCCCGCTCCGCCACGCTCGTCCGCGCCGACGCCGACCTCCTGGACGCCCTCGCCGCCGCCGAACGGGCGTCCCACCCGGAGCCGGAACCGGCCTGCGACTGGCTGGCGTCGCTGCCGCCCGCGCTGCGGGGACGCGTCCTGCGGGACTGGCTGCGCGAGGCCGGCGCCGCCGACGTGACGGCGGGGCACGTCGCGGCCGTGGACGCGCTGGTCACCGCCTGGCACGGCCAGCGCGGGGCGGACGTGCCCGGGCTGCGGGTGCGGCGCGTCGACGGCCGCCTGCGGGTTTCACCGCCGGGGCCGGGGCGACCGCCGGCTTCGTCACGGGGGTAAGGTCTCCGCGTGGATTCCGCTGACATCACCGCCGACCTGTCCGAGGTCCTCTACACCAAGGCCGACATCGAGACCCGCCTCGCCGAGATCGGCGCGCAGGTCGACCGCGACTACGCCGGCAAGAACCCCCTGCTGGTGGGCGTGCTGAACGGCGCGGTGATGGTCATGGCCGACCTGTCCCGCACGCTGCACATCGACTGCGCGATGGACTGGATGGCGATCTCCTCCTACGGCATGGGCACCCAGTCCTCCGGCGTGGTGCGCATCCTCAAGGACCTCTCCACCGACCTCGAGGGACGCCACGTGCTGGTGGTGGAGGACATCATCGACACCGGGCTCACGCTGACCTACCTCATGCAGAACCTCGCGTCCCGCAACCCGGCGAGCCTGGAGATCATGGCGATGTTCCGCAAGCCGGACGCCATGAAGGCCGAGATCGACGTGAAGTACATCGGCTTCGACCTGCCCAACCAGTTCGTCGTGGGCTACGGCCTGGACTACGCGGGCCGCTACCGCAACCTCACCGACGTCGGGATCCTGGCCCCTCACGTCTACAGCTGACCCCGCCCCGACCAGCGGGCGGGACCGCCGGAGCCGGTTGCGCGCTTCGGTATCGTCCTATGTGCGCAACCGCGCCGCTGACGAAGGCAGGTAATGAAACCCAACCGGTTCTTCCGCTCCCCGCTCACCTGGGCCGTGCTCGGGATCGTGGCGATCGTCCTCGTCATCGAGGCCTGGGGCAACGTCGGCGGCTACACCGACAAGCCCACCTCCGACGTGGTCGCCCTGATCAACAGCAACACCCCGCTGGCGGAGGTGGTGCTCACCGACGGCGAGCAGTCGATCAGGGTGACGACGAAGGACACGCCGCCGCAGAAGCTGCGGGCGTACTGGGTGGGCGACCAGAGCCAGCAGATCATCCAGGCGCTCAACGAGCGCAAGGCTGCCGGCACCCTCGACTCGTGGAACGGCCAGCCCGCGCAGCCGAATCTGTGGAGCACATTCCTGTTCAGCGTCCTGCCGTTCCTGGTGCTGGGCGTGCTGTTCTTCTTCATGCTGAACAACGTGCAGGGCGGCGGGAACCGCGTGCTCGGCTTCGGCAAGTCGAAGGCCAAGCTGGCCAGCAAGGACACCCCGAAGACCACCTTCACCGACGTCGCGGGCTGTGAGGAGGCGATCGAGGAGCTCCAGGAGATCCGGGAGTTCCTCTCCGAGCCGGCCAAGTTCACCGCCGTCGGCGCCAAGATCCCCAAGGGCGTGCTGCTGTACGGGCCGCCCGGAACCGGCAAGACGCTGCTGGCCCGTGCGGTCGCGGGCGAGGCCGGGGTGCCGTTCTTCTCGATCTCCGGCTCCGACTTCGTCGAGATGTTCGTCGGCGTCGGCGCGTCCCGCGTCCGCGACCTGTTCGAGCAGGCCAAGGAGGCGGCGCCCGCGATCGTGTTCATCGACGAGATCGACGCCGTGGGACGCCACCGCGGCGCCGGCATGGGCGGTGGGCACGACGAGCGCGAGCAGACGCTGAACCAGCTGCTGGTCGAGATGGACGGGTTCGACGTCCACGGCGGCGTCGTGCTGATCGCGGCCACGAACCGTCCCGACGTGCTCGACCCGGCGCTGCTGCGTCCCGGCCGCTTCGACCGGCAGATCCCCGTCGAGGCCCCCGACATGAAGGGACGCCTCCAGATCCTGCGCGTCCACGGCGCGAACAAGCCGCTGGCGCCCGACGTCGACCTGTCGTCGGTGGCCAAGCGGACGCCGGGCTTCACCGGTGCCGACCTGGCCAACGTCCTCAACGAGGCGGCACTGCTGACGGCCCGCATGAACCTCCGCTTCATCGGCAAGCCGCAGCTCGACGAAGCCATCGACCGGGTCATCGGCGGGCCCCAGAAGCGCAGCCGGGTGATGAACGAGCGCGAGCTGCTCATCACCGCCTACCACGAGGGCGGGCACGCCCTGGTGGCTGCGGCGATGCCCGGCACCGATCCGGTGCAGAAGGTGACGATCCTGCCTCGCGGCCGCGCGCTCGGCTACACGATGGTGATGCCGGACGACGACAAGTACTCCCAGACCAGGGGCGAGCTGCTCGACCAGCTGGCCTACATGCTGGGCGGCCGCGCGGCGGAGGAACTGGTCTTCCACGACCCCACCACGGGCGCCGGCAACGACATCGAGAAGGCCACGAAGCTGGCCAGGGCCATGGTCACCGAGTACGGCATGACCGAGGCCCTCGGCGCGGTCAAGCTCGGCTCCGGCGACCACGAGCCGTTCCTCGGCATGAGCTACGGCGCCGGCTCCTCACGCGAGTACTCCGAGGAGGTCGCGGCCAAGGTGGACGCCGAGGTGGCGCGGCTGATCGCCAACGCCCATCAGGAGGCGTTCGACGTGCTGGAGGCCAACCGCGAGGTGCTCGACGAACTGGTGCGCCAGCTCTTCGAGAAGGAGACCCTCGACAAGGAGCAGGTCGCGAAGATCTTCGAGCCGATGAAGCGCTGGCCGAAGCGTCCGGCCTGGACCGGGTCCGAGACCCGCAAGCCCAGCTCGATCCCTCCGGTGGACCCGCCCGAGCGGGTGCTCCCTCCGGAGCCCGCACCCGTCCCGGTGCCGGCGGGCGGCCCCGAGCAGCTGCCGCCGGGCTTCGGCTACGGCCAGCCGCCGATGGGCCAGCCGCCGTACGTGCAGCCGCCGATGGGGCAGCCGCCCATGGCCCAGCAGGGCTACCCGGGCCAGCCGCCCTACGGCGGATGGCCGCAGGCCGGCCCCTACCCGCCCCAGCCGCCGTACGGCCAGGCCCCCTATGGCCAGGCTCCCTACGGTCAGCAGCCCGTGGCCGGCGACCCGCAGGGCAACGGGCACGGCGGGCACCCGTTCGCGCCGCCGCAGGCCCCGTCCAGCGAACCCACCGGCAAGGACGGTGCCGCACAGGACAAGCCGGGAGCCTGAGGTGGGCATCGACCTGGAGCGGGTGGCGGCAGCCGTCCGCGAGATCCTGATCGGCGTCGGGGAGGACCCCGATCGCGATGGCCTGCGCGACACCCCGATGCGGGTGGCGAAGGCGTACGGCGAGATGTTCAGCGGGCTGCGGTCCGACCCGGCGGAGGTGCTCTCGACCACCTTCGACCTCGGGCACGACGAGATGGTGCTGGTGCGTGACATCGAGGTGTGGAGCACGTGCGAGCACCACCTCCTGCCGTTCACCGGCGTGGCCCACGTCGGCTACATCCCCTCGCACGGACGCATCACCGGGCTCAGCAAGCTCGCGCGGCTCGTCGACGCCTTCGCCAAGCGGCCGCAGGTGCAGGAGCGCCTGACGTCCGAGGTGGCGGACGCCCTGGTCGAGCACCTCAGCCCGCAGGGCGTGATCGTGGTGATCGAGTGCGAGCACCTGTGCATGACGATGCGTGGCGTCCGCAAGCCCGGCGCGAAGACCGTCACGAGCGCCGTCCGCGGCGTGATGGCGAACCCCGCCACCCGCGCAGAGGCGATGAGCCTGATCATCGGCTGAACCCGCACCACCCCCGCCGCCCGCCCCACCCCGTCCCCGCCCCCTCCCCCTCCCCACCCCGCGTTTGCTGCCGATCGCAACTCCCGCTACCGGAATTCCGGTAGCGGGAGTTGCATTCGGGGGCGAACGCGGACCTGGGGGGCGGGCCGGGTGGGCGAACGCCGGGCCAATGCCGGGCTGGTGGGACGGCGGAAGGAGAGGCGGAGAGCCGGGCGGAAAGGGGGCGGAGAGCGGGAGAGGGTGGGGTTCGTTAGGCTTTCGCGGTGACCACGCTGCCGCAGCCCGGACGCACCCTGGTGATGGGGATCCTCAACGTCACCCCGGACTCGTTCTCCGACGGTGGCGAGTTCCTGGCCGTGGAGGCGGCGGTCGCGCACGGGCTGGCCCTGCACGCCGAGGGGGCCGACATCGTGGACGTGGGGGGCGAGTCCACCCGTCCCGGCGCCCAGCGTGCGGACGTGGAGACCGAACTGGCGCGGGTCGTTCCGGTCGTCGAGCGGCTCTCCGCCGCCGGCGTGCCGGTGTCGGTCGACACCATGCGCGCGGCGGTGGCCGCGGCGGCCGTCCACGCCGGCGCCGTGCTGGTGAACGACGTCTCCGGCGGGCTCGCGGACCCCGCGATGCTGCCGACCGTGGCCGACCTCGGGGCGTCGTACGTCGCCATGCACTGGCGCGGCCACTCCGAGACGATGTCTGACCTCGCCGTCTACGACGACGTCGTGATCGACGTCTGCGCGGAACTTTCCGAACGACTCGCCGCCGCGCTCGCCGCGGGCATCCGGCGTGACCGGGTGGTGCTCGACCCGGGCCTCGGCTTCGCGAAGACCGCCGCGCACAACTGGGCGCTGCTGGGCCGGCTGGACGCCCTCGCGGCCCTCGGCCAGCCCCTGCTCGTGGGCGCCTCCCGCAAGCGCTTCCTCGGTGCCCTGCTCGCCGAGGGCGACGACCCGCGCCCTGTCCGCGAGCGTGAGGACGCCGGCGTCGCCATCACGGCGCTGGTCGCGGCGGCCGGCGCCTGGGGCGTGCGGACGCACACGGCCCGGCCCCACCGGGACGCGATCGCCGTCGCCGGGCGCCTGGCGGCGGAGCCCCAGCGGGAGGGACGCGCCGGACGGTAGGGTCGGCGCAGAGGAGGTGGCTGCATGGACCGTCCCGACCAGATCAGGTTGACCGGCCTGGAGGTGACCGCGCGCCACGGCGTGTACGCGGAGGAGAAGGTCACTCCGCAGCTGTTCGTGATCGACCTGTGCTGCAGCCTGCGTCCCCGTCCCGACACCGACGACCTGGCCACCACCGTCGACTACTCCGAGCTCGCGCAGCGGGTCGCCCGCGTCGCCGGGGAGGGATCGCTCGACCTGATCGAGACCCTCGCCGAGCGGGTCGCCCAGACCTGCCTGGCGGAGGAACTGGTGGTCGCGGTCGAGGTGACCGTCCACAAGCCGCAGGCGCCGCTGCCGGTCCCGGTGGCGGACGTCGCCGTCAGCATCACCAGGAGGAAGCCCGCATGACCTACCTCGACGTCGACACCCTGTCCGGCATGGCGCCGCTGAGGGTCGCGGTGTTCTCCCTGGGGTCGAACCTCGGTGACCGCTTCGAGTACCTCCAGGGCGCCGTCGGTGCCCTGCGCGCCACCCCCGGCCTGAAGATCACCGGCGTGTCCTCGGTCTACGAGACCACGCCCGTCGGGCTGGTCGAACAACCCGACTTCCTGAACATCGTGGTGGTCACCGAGTCCACGCTGCCGTCCATGGTGATGCTCGAGCGCGCCCTGGCGATCGAGGACGCGTACTCGCGCGTCCGCGTCGTACCCGGGGGGCCGCGCACTGTCGACGTCGACCTGATCGCGGTCGGCGACCGGGTGCTGAACGGCGAGAACCTCACGCTTCCTCATCCGCGAGCCCACGAGCGGGCGTTCGTGCTGGCGCCCTGGCTCGAGGTCGAGCCGGAGGCGGAGCTGGTCGGGCACGGCCGGGTGGCCGACCTGCTGGCCGGGCTGGACGCCACCGGCGTGCGCCGGCGCGACGACCTCCGGGTGGAGTGATGCCCCCGTCCGTTCGCAGCCCGGGGACGGTGCGCCCGACCGGTTGGCAGGCGGTCGGCGTCGCCGTGGTGGTCGGCGCCGGCATCGGCTGGTCGCTGTTCACGGCCCTGGACAAGTTCGGGGTGGAGCTGCCGCGCCTCCCGCTGATGGTCACCCTGGCGATCGCCGTCCTCGCTGCCGTGGTGGGGACGCAGGCCGTGCTGGCCCACCGGATGATCCAGGTGCGGCGCCAACCGGTCCCTCCCGGACGCGCGGTCGCCCTCCTCGTGCTGGGCAAGTCCTGCCTGCTCGCCGGCGCCGGGCTCGCCGGCGGCTATGCCGCGGTGGCGGCCTACTTCTGGTCGCGCCTGGAGGCCAGCCTGCCCAGGGAGATCGTCGTGAGTTCCGCCGCGGCCGTGGTGGCGAGTGTCGCGCTCGGCATCGCCGGTGCGTTCCTGGAACGTGCGTGCCGAATTCCGGGTCCCCCGGACGAGGACGCCACGCCGCCCGACATTCCGGGAAGTGCGGATACCCCTAGCTAGACTCCGGGGCGTGAATACCGCCGTCACGCCGAGAAAAGCGAATCCTTCCCCGCTGCGCCGTTACGCGTGGCTCTCGTTGCTCTCCACGGCCGTCGTCGCAGTTGCCGCCGCTTTCGGCGGGGTCTGGATGGTTCGTGCCGGGGTCGCGGTTGCCGTGATCGGTGGCTTCCTCGCCTGTGGTTTCGCCTGGCGCGAACTCCGGGTGACGCGAACCACGATGATGGCCCAGCAGTCCGCCGATTCCCGGCGGGCTGGGGAGAAGCTGCACGCCGAGCGCGTCCAGCATGTCCGGTTGCTCCAGGTGCTCCAGGCCCGAAACGGCGAGCTGCGCAGCAAGCTGACGATGTCCCGGGCAGAGTCCGCCCGGCTGGCGCAGGAGGCCGCCCAGCTGCGCGGCGACAAGGCCGCGCTCCAGGTGCAGCTCTCCGAGCACCAGGCCGCGGCGGAAGCGGAGGTCCTCGCCCTGCCGCGCCGGGTTTCCGGACGCGGTGACGCGGTCGACCTGTGGGACGGCGACGCCGCCCCCACCGTGGTCGAACTGCAGGCGCTGGCCAACCCGCCGGAGTTCCCCGGCGAGCAGCGCCAGCACGCCTGAGCCCCGCCTCCTCAGCGCGACGGCGCGCGCCGGTGCAATAGTGCTTATCCGCGCCTGGTGACGCCCTGATTCCCGGCGTGCGGAATTGGGTGCCGGCGTCCCCGCGATTCGACCGGTGAGACCCGGTGACCGCCCGCACAGCCGTGGGGGTTTGCGCGGCGATAAATGGGGAATAGACCCCGGTCAGTTTGCGGGAAGTGCACCCAGGTATATGCTGGCGTCACTATTGGGGCAGCCAATAACCAAGTCGCGCTGCGACGACTTCTTCGAAAGGACCGACATGGCCAAGCGGGTGCAGGTCATCCACACTGACGACATCGATGGGAGCGAAGCCGCCGAGACGATCGCCTTCGCCCTCGACGGAATCAACTACAGCATCGATCTCTCCACAGAGAACGCCAAGAAGCTGAGGGACGCATTTGCGCCCTTCATCGCCGCCGGCGAGCGCGACCGGAACAGTTCCGCCCGGCGCGCCGGCTCCAGCCGCCGCAAGTCCTCCGGCACCGCCGCCACGGATATCCGCGCCTGGGCCGCAGCCCAGGGAATGCAGGTCTCCGCGCGTGGCCGCGTCTCCGCCGAGGTCCGCGAGGCCTACGAGCGCGCTCACAGCTGACCCGGAGAAGTCGCAGCAACCCGCCCTTCCGCCCCCGGCTCGCACCGTCGAGCCGGGGGCGGGCTGCGTCCACCGGCCGGGCAGTGGAGGGGTCCGCCGGCACCGATTGAGCCGCGGGCGAACAGCGGAACGAATGGGTGGGGGCCTGCGTTGACTAAGCTGAAGAGGCGAGCCAGGCCGGAATCCACCGATTCACGCTGTGCTTGCTCCGCCGGAATGAAGGAGTCCCAGCATGTTCGATCGGTTCACCGACCGCGCCAGGCGAGTCATCGTGCTCGCCCAGGACGAGGCGCGCATGCTCAACCACAACTACATCGGCACGGAGCACCTGCTGCTCGGTCTCATTCACGAGGGTGAGGGCGTGGCGGCCAAGGCGCTGGAGTCCATGGGCATCTCGCTCGAGGCCGTGCGCGAGCAGGTCGAGGAGATCATCGGCCAGGGCCAGCAGGCCCCGACCGGCCACATCCCCTTCACGCCGCGGGCGAAGAAGGTGCTCGAGTTCTCGATGCGCGAGGCGCTCCAGATCAACCACCCCTACATCGGCACCGAGCACATCCTGCTCGGCCTCATCCGCGAGGGCGAGGGTGTCGCGGCCCAGGTGCTGATCAAGCTCGGCGCCGATCTCAACCGCGTCCGCAACCAGGTGCTCCAGCTCCTGTCCGGCTACCAGGGCAAGGAGGCGGCCACGTCCGGGGCGCCCGAGGCCGGCCAGTCGGCCGCAGCGGCGACGATCCTCGACCAGTTCGGACGCAACCTCACCCAGGCTGCCCGCGAGAACAAGCTCGACCCGGTCATCGGGCGCGAGAAGGAGATCGAGCGGGTGATGACGGTGCTGTCGCGCCGCACCAAGAACAACCCGGTGCTGATCGGCGAACCCGGCGTGGGCAAGACAGCCGTCGTCGAGGGCCTGAGCCAGGCGATCGTGCGCGGCGACGTCCCCGAAACTCTGCGCGACAAGCAGATCTACACCCTCGACCTGGGCGCGCTGGTGGCCGGCTCCCGGTACCGCGGCGACTTCGAGGAGCGCCTGAAGAAGGTGCTCAAGGAGATCAAGACCCGCGGCGACGTGGTGCTCTTCATCGACGAGATCCACACCCTGGTGGGTGCGGGGGCTGCCGAGGGCGCCATCGACGCGGCCTCGATCCTGAAGCCCATGCTGGCCCGGGGCGAGCTGCAGACCATCGGCGCGACCACGCTCGACGAGTACCGCAAGTACATCGAGAAGGACGCGGCCCTGGAGCGGCGGTTCCAGCCGATCCAGGTGGCCGAGCCGTCCATCGCGCTGACGATCGACATCCTGCGCGGCCTGCGCGACCGGTACGAGGCGCACCACCGGATCACCATCACCGACGGCGCGCTCACCGCCGCCGCGCAGATGGCCGACCGGTACATCTCGGACCGCTTCCTGCCCGACAAGGCGATCGACCTGATCGACGAGGCGGGCGCGCGGCTCCGGATCCGTCGCATGACCGCCCCGCCCGACCTGCGCGAGTTCGACGAGCGGATCGCCGCCGTCCGGCTCCAGAAGGAGGCCGCGATCGACGCCCAGGACTTCGAGCTGGCCGCCCGGCTGCGTGACGACGAGCGCAAGCTCACCATCGCCCGCGCGGAGAAGGAGGAGGCCTGGAAGCTCGGCGACTCCGACTCCCCGGCCGAGGTCGATGAGGAGGCGATCGCCGAGGTGCTGTCCAGCTCCACCGGCATCCCGGTCTTCAAGCTGACCGAGGAGGAGTCCTCGCGGCTGATGAAGATGGAGGAGGAGATCGGCAAGCGCTACATCGGCCAGCACGACGCGGTCAAGGCGCTCGCCCGCTCGATCCGGCGCACCCGCGCCGGGCTGAAGGACCCGAAGCGTCCCAGCGGTTCGTTCATCTTCGCCGGCCCGTCGGGCGTGGGGAAGACCGAGCTCACCAAGGCGCTCACCGAGTTCCTGTTCGGTGACGAGGACGCCCTGATCACCCTCGATATGAGCGAATACTCCGAGAAGCACACCGCCTCGCGGATGTTCGGTTCGCCGCCCGGATATGTGGGCTACGAAGAGGGCGGCCAGCTCACCGAGAAGGTGCGTCGCAAGCCCTTCAGCGTGGTGTTGTTCGACGAGATCGAAAAGGCCCACCCGGACATCTTCAACTCGTTGCTCCAGATCCTCGACGAAGGTCGCCTGACCGACGCCCAGGGTCGCGTGGTCGACTTCAAGAACACGGTGATCGTGATGACCACCAACCTCGGCACGCGCGACATTTCCAAGTCGGTCAACCTCGGCTTCAGCCAGAGTTCCGACGAGGCCGGAAGCTACGAAAAGATGAAGGCGAAGGTGTCGGACGAGCTGAAGCAGCACTTCCGTCCCGAGTTCCTGAACCGTGTGGACGAGATCGTGGTGTTCCACCAGCTCACCAACGCCGATATCGAGCGCATCGTCGACCTGATGGTGTCCGAGATCGAGGTCCGGCTGAAGGACCGCGACATGGGCATCGAGCTCACCCCTGCCGCCAAGGCGCTGATCGCCAAGCGCGGGTTCGACCCGGTGCTCGGCGCCCGTCCGCTGCGTCGCGCGATCCAGCGCGACATCGAGGACATCCTCGCCGAGAAGATCCTGTTCGGCGACGTGCACTCCGGCGAGATCGTGGTGGTGGACGTCGCGCCCGAGGGCTCGGAAATGGCCTTCACCTTCAACGGTGTGGCCAAGGCGCCGCTGCCGGACACGGCTGATCTCGGCCAGTCCAGCTGACCTGACACGGACGAGGGCCCGACCAGGTGATGGTCGGGCCCTCGTCGCGTCCGGGGAGGCGTCGGCCGGTTACGGCCCGAAGGTGGCCAGCGCGCCGATCATCAGCAGGACGAACAGCACGCCGAGGCCCAGCAGGGCCGTGCCGATGATGCCGAGCACCAGCCCGGCGGTGAGCATGCCGCTGGGGCGCCAGCGCGCCGGGTCGTAGGACATCTCCCTGCGACCGCGGGCGGCGAGGTACCAGGCGATCGGGGCCAGCGGCCCGAAGGCCACGATGCCCAGGATCCCCAGCACCATGGAGATGGCCGCGTTGGGGTGCGGGGACGCCGGCGCGCCCCGGTAGCCGTAGTCGTGGGCGACCGGGTCGATGATCGCCGGCTGCCACGCCTGGCCGGCGTAGCCGCTCGCGGCGTAGGTGGGGTACGGCTGGTTCCCGATGCTGGCGGCCGGGCCGTTCGGCTCGGGGTAGGCGTCCGCGTACGGCGGCTGCGCGTAGGTGGCCGCGGGACGGGTGGGTGCCACGGTGGGCGGCGCCGTCCACGACGGGGCGGGACGGGGGTAGTCTGCCGGCGCGCCGTACCCGCCGACGGAGGGCTGCGCGGGGAAGGCCGACCCGGCCGGAGCGGGCGGCGCCGGAGCAGGCGGGGCCGGAGTCGCCGGGGACGGTGCCGCCGGGACAGACGGGATCGGCTGGGTCGCCACGATGTCGGGGAGCGGACGGGTGGGCTCGGCGGCCCGCGCCTGGCCGAGGCCGGGGCCCGACGCCCAGGGGTCCAGGGTCGCCAGCGGGTCGACGAGCGTCTCCTCCGGCAACGGCGGGAGGGCGGGCTGGGCGAAGCCGGCGTCGGGTACCAGCGGGATCGTCTGCTCCGCCGGGCTGCCGCCTGCCTGGCCGGCGTTGGTGTCGGTCATTCGTCACTCCGCGAATCGGTCTGTGGTCGGACCCACGCTACCCGGTCCGTGCTCGGCGCAGGCAGCCCTGCCCCGGCGTGGTGCGGCCGGGCCGGGCGCCCGGCGACCTAGCCTGAGGCCATGGGTTCGCTGTTCCATCCGGTCGGCTCCCAGCCGCCGTGGGTCTACTGGGCGCGGCGCGGCGCCCTGGTGCTGGCAGCGGTGGCGCTGATCGCGGCCGGCATCTGGGTGTTCCGTCCGCAGGCGCCCGGCCCCGTCGCGGCCGAACCGGCCGGCCCGAGTGCCCCGGTCACCACCGCGCCGACGCCGACGGAATCGGCCTCACCGAGCGCCTCGCCGACGCCGACCGGGCCGCTGGCCTGCGACGCCACGAACTCGAGCCTCACGCTCGCCGGCTACCAGAAGGTGAAGCAGGACGCGAAGCAGCCGTTCCGGCTGGCCGTGACGAACAACGGCGGCGACCCCTGCGTGCTCAACCTCTCGGCCTCCACCCTCAGCCTGACCGTGACCAGCGGCACCGACCGCATCTGGACCACCGAGCACTGCGCGAAGTGGGTGCCGACCCACAAGACGACCCTGACGTCGAAGAAGTCCTACGAGTTCAGCATCACCTGGCCGGTGGCGCGGTCCGCGGCCGGCTGCAAGACGGCCAAGGCTGTGCTGGGGACGGGCACCTACGTGGCCTCGGCCGCCTTCGCGGACAACGCCAAGGCGCGCCAGGTGTTCGTGGTCAGCAAGGCCTCCTGAGCCCGGTCACGCCCCGGGTTCGAGCCAGCCGCCGTCGAGCACGGTGAAGCGGGGGCGGACGCCGTCGGACCGCTCCGGCGCACCGCCGCGCTGACGCAGGCCGAGCATGCTGAGCGCGGCCGCGACGCTCGCCGCCTCGACCACCTGGATGCCCTGCACGCGCGTGCTCACCCCGGGCGGGACGATGGCCACCGGGAACCCCAGGCGTGCCGCCTCGGCGAGGCGGCGTTCGAGGCCGGGCACACGGCGCAGCTCGCCCGACAGCCCGACCTCGCCCAGGGCGACCAGCGGGCGGTCGAAGGCGTGGTCCTGGGCGGCCGAGGCTACGGCGATGGCTGTGGCCAGGTCGGTGGCGGGGTCGGAGATCCGCGCCCCGCCCACGGTGGAGACGTAGACCTCCCTGGTGTGCAGGCGCACGCCGGCCCGCCGCTGGAGGACGGCGAGGATCATCGCCACCCGGGTGCCCTCCACGCCGTGGGTGACCCGTCGTGGCACCGGCGCGGCGCTCGGGGCGACGAGGGCTTGCACCTCGGTGAGCAGGGGACGGCGTCCCGCGAGCGAGATCGTCAGGCAGGTGCCCGGCGTCGGCTCGCCGTGGTGGGACGTGAACAGCCCGCTGGGGTCGGTGACCTCCCGGATCCCCGACTCCACCATCTCGAAGCAGCCCACCTCGTCGGCCGGGCCGAACCGGTTCTTGGTGGCCCGCAGCATCCGGAAACCCCCGTTGCGGTCGCCCTCGAAGGACAGCACGACGTCGACCAGGTGCTCCAGCGTGCGTGGGCCGGCGACCGTACCCTCCTTGGTGACGTGCCCGATCAGCACCACCGGCATGCCGCGCCGCTTGGCCACCCGCACCAGCGCAGCGGTGACCTCCTTGACCTGGGCGACCCCGCCCGCGACCGCGTCCACCCCGGGCACCTGCACGGTCTGCACCGAGTCGAGCACCAGCAGTTCGGGCTCCAACTGTTCGACGTGGCCGAGCACGATCCCCAAGTCGTCCTCCGCCGCCAGGTACAGCCCCTCGACCACCGCGGAGGTGCGCTCGGCCCGCAGCCGCACCTGGGCCGCCGACTCCTCTGCCGTGATGTAGAGGGTGCGCCGCCCCGTCCGTGCCCAGCGGTTGGCCACCTCGAGCAGCAGGGTGGACTTGCCCACCCCCGGTTCGCCGGCCAGCAGGATCACCGCCCCCGGCGTGATTCCCGTTCCGAGCACCCGGTCGAGCTCGCCGATGCGGGTGGGGACGGCGCGCGCGTCGTCGAGCGGGACGCGCCCGATCGGGAGCGCGGACTCCGTCGGGGCGGAGGAGGCGACGCGGGTGGTGGTGGGTGCCCCGGACTGCGCGACGCTGCCCCACGCCTGGCACTCCCCGCAGCGCCCGACCCAGCGCGGCGCCGTCCAGCCGCACTCGGAGCAGCGGTAGGGGGCACTCGCGTTCTTCGCCATGAGCCCACGCTAGGGGCGGGCACTGACAGTGCTGTGCCCGGGCGAGGAGGCTAGATCTTGATCTTGCCGTTCGGCGTGATGAAGGTGGCCGACATGATGCCCGGCTGGCCGTTCTGAGAGCTGAACTTGATGCGGACGCCGTCGAACTCGTCGCCGACCCGGTGGCCGAGCCACTCCTCCACGCGGGAGCGGCTGCCGGAGATCTCGATCCGGTCGAGCCGGATGTCGCCCTTCAGCGCGCTCGGGAGCACGGACGGGTCGGAGTCCCACTTGATGAAGTACGGCAGCTGCGGGTCGCTGATGAGGCCCTTGACCCCGATCTGGCGCCACTCGAGCAGGCGGCCGTCGGGGAAGTGGCGGGAGCCGGTGACGGCCTCCCGCTCGAGCCGCTCCTCGAAGGGGGCGAGGTCGTCGACGGACACCACCCAGCCGAGCCAGCCGCCGCCCATCTCCGAGCGCGCGCGCACGGCCTGGCCGAACGCGGCCTTCTCCGCCGCGGGGTGCTCCAGCACTTCGACGACCTCGAGATAACGGTCATCGGCCAGCGGGAGGATGTGGTTACGGGTGCCGAACCTGGGGTGGAAACCTCCGTCGCGGAACCGCTCACCGAGCAGGGCACCGAGACGCTCGGTCTCCGCGGCAAGCCCGGCCGATCCCACCGCGAAGGTCAGATGATCGACGTGCATGCCCCCATTGTGACGATCTGCCTTTCCAGACGCGAATCGGGGCGGGGCCGTCCCACGCGGACGGACCCCGGCGGGCCCCGTCCACGCCGCCTACCATGGACGCGTGCCGCACCGACCAGCCCCTTCGCCGCGGGTGCTGCTGTCGACGTCCTCGGTCTACCCGGAGTCGACCGCCGCGGCGTTCAGCCTCGCGCGGGAGCTGGGCTACGACGGCCTGGAGCTCATGGTGGGCACCGACCCCACGTCTGCCGACGTCGACGCGGTCGAACGCCTGTCCGACTACCACGAGGTGCGGGTGCACGCGGTGCACGCGCCCACCCTGCTGCTCACCCAGCGCGTGTGGGGCCCCGACCCCTGGGAGAAGCTCGACCGGGCGGCGATGGCGGCCCACCAGCTGGGGGCGGACGTGGTCGTCGTGCACCCGCCGTTCCGGTGGCAGCGCGGCTACGCCTCCGGCTTCACCGAGGGGGTGCGGCGGCTCGAGGCCACCACCGGCATCACGATCGGGGTGGAGAACATGTACCCATGGAGGGGCCCGGGCGGCGGTGACGTCCGCGCCTACTCGCCCAGCTGGGACGTGTCGCAGCTCGACTGCGAGCACCTCACCCTCGACCTGTCCCACGCGGCCACGGCCCGGCAGTCGTCGGTCGAGCTGGTGCGCGACTGGGGCGAGCGCCTCGCGCACGTGCACCTCACCGACGGCACCAACGGCGCAGCGGACGACCACCTGCTGCCCGGGGAGGGCGACCAGGACGCCGCCGGCGTGCTCGCCGAGCTCGCGGCCCTCCGTTTCGGTGGGCACGTCGTCGTCGAGGTGGGCACCCGCGGGCTGACCCGCGCCGAGCGCCGCACCGCCCTCGCAGGCAGCCTCGCCTTCGCCCGGGAACACCTGGCGTCCCCGGTCGGGCAGGCACGGTGAGCGGCGACACCGCACCGACAGCGGTTCTGCCGGCCACCGACCGCGTCCGCCCCGGGATCGAGCTGCTGCTGGTGCTCGGCGTCTCGCTCGGGCAGTCGGCGGTCTACTCGGTGCTGTCGATCATCGAGAAGCTGACCCGCGGCCAGGCGCTGAACCAGCAGACCACCACGATCAACAACCAGGTGGTTCCCGACCGTCCCTGGCTCGACCTCGCCTACCAGCTGGCCGGCATCGCGTTCCCGCTCGTGCCGGCGCTGCTGGCGCTCTACCTGCTCCAGCGCACCGCCGACCGTCACCGGATCGGCTTCGACCTGCGCCGGCCGCGCTTCGACCTCGGCTGGGGCTTCGCCCTGGCCGCGGCGATCGGCATCCCCGGCCTCGGCCTGTACCTGGTTGCGCGGACCTTCGGCCTCAACACGACGGTCGCCCCCGCGAACCTCGGCGAGAACTGGTGGACGGTGCCCGTGCTCATCGGCGCGGCCGCCATGAACGCCGTGCTCGAGGAGGTCGTGATCGTCGGCTTCTGGTTCGTGCGCGCCCGGCAGCTCGCCTGGCCGATGTGGGTGGTGCTGCTCACCTCGGCGCTGGTGCGGGGCAGCTACCACCTCTACCAGGGCTTCGGCGGCTTCGTCGGCAACATCGTGATGGGCGTGGTGTTCGGCCTTGCCTACCTCCGGTTCAGACGGGTGGGCCCGCTCGTGGCCGCCCACTTCCTGCTGGACCTGGTGGCGTTCGTCGGTTACTCGCTGCTGGCCCCCTACGTCGACTGGCTGTAGTTCCCCTGCGCCGCGGGTGCCGGTGGCTACGCTCTCCCCATGGGACCGTCCTTCGCCTTCATGGGCGTCTTCATGGTGCTGTTCTTCGTGGTGTTCGCCGTGGTGCTCGGCACGATCGTCCTCGCCGTGGTGAAGAGCGTCCGGCAGTCGGCGCGAAACCAGGCATCGCCCGAGGTCAGCGCGGTGGCGGCGATCGTCGACAAGAGGATCGAGACCTCCGGCGGGGGCGAGTCCACGGTGACCCAGCGGCACTACATCTCGTTCGAGCAGCCCGGCGGTGAGCGCTTCGAACTGGAGGTCCCGGCCGGCGAGTACGGGCTGCTGGTCGTGGGTGACCGGGGGACGGTGACCATGAAGGGCACCCAGTACCGGGGGTTCGTCCGCGAGATCATGCGCTGAACCGGTCTCACGCCCGGCACGCGCAACCGCGAGGACGGGACCCGGCTTCGGTAGGCTGCTGGCCATGCGTGTTGGAGTGTTTGGGGCGACCGGCCAGGTCGGTGGCGTGATGCGGACCCTGCTGGCGGAGCGCGACTATCCGGTGGACGAGATCCGGTTCTTCTCCTCGGCCCGTTCGGCCGGCCAGGCGCTGGCCTGGAAGGGCGGCGAGGTGATCGTGGAGGACACCGCCACGGCGGACTTCTCCGGGCTCGACCTGGCGCTGTTCTCGGCCGGTGCGACGATGTCGCGCGAGTTCGCGCCGCGGGTCGCCGCCGCGGGGGCGATCGTGGTCGACAACTCCTCCGCGTGGCGAAAGGACCCCGACGTCCCGCTGGTGGTCTCCGAGGTGAACCCCGAGGACGCGGTGAACCCGCCGAAGGGCATCATCGCGAACCCGAACTGCACGACGATGGCCGCGATGCCGGTGCTCAAGCCGCTGCACGACGCCGCCGGGCTCCAGCGGCTCGTGGTGGCGACCTACCAGGCCGTTTCCGGTTCGGGGGCCAAGGGCGTGCTCGCGCTCGCGAACCAGACCGCCGCGGCCGCGGACCCCGCACGGCTCGCCCTGGACGGCTCGGCCGTCCCGGCCGGCGACCCGGCGCCGTACGTGAAGCCGATCGCCTTCAACGTGATCCCCCTGGCCGGGTCGATCGTCGACGACGGCAACCTCGAGACCGACGAGGAGCAGAAGCTTCGCCACGAGTCGCGCAAGATCCTGCACATCCCCGACCTGCTGGTGGCCGGCACCTGCGTGCGCGTCCCGGTGTTCACCGGGCACAGCCTCAGCATCCACGCCGAGTTCGCAGAGGAGATCAGCGTGACCCGGGCCACCGGCCTGCTGGCCACGGCGCCCGGCGTCGTGCTGACCGACGTGCCGAACCCGCGCGAGGCCGCCGGGACGGACCCGAGCTACGTCGGCCGGATCCGCTCCGACCAGTCGGTGCCGGGCGGACGCGGCCTGGTGCTGTTCGTCACCAGCGACAACCTGCGCAAGGGGGCGGCGCTCAACGCCGTCCAGATCGCGGAACTGGTCGCGCGATGACCAGGCTGGCGGTCATCGGCGCCGGCGTGATGGGGGAGACCCTGATCGCCGGGCTGCTGCGCGCGGGCTGGGAGGCGGGCCAGATCACGGCGTCCGACCGCCACGCGCCCCGCCTGGCCGAGATGGAGAACCGGCACCACATCCACACCGCGGACACGGCCCAGGCCTGCGCCGACGCCGACACCGTGGTGATCGTGGTCAAGCCGCAGGACTCCGGTGAGGTGCTGCCCGTGGTGGGCGCTGCGATCCGGCCGGGCACGCTCGTCGTCTCGCTGTGCGCGGGCCTGTCCACCGGTCAGATCGAGGCTGCGATGCCCGAGGGCACCGCCGTCGTCCGGGTGATGCCGAACACGCCGGCCCAGGTCGACGAGGGCATGGCCGCGATCTCCGCGGGCAGTTCGGCGACGGCGGAGAACCTCCAGCACGTGACCGACCTGATGTCGGCGGTCGGCAAGGTGGTCACCGTCCCGGAGAAGTACCAGGACGCGGTGACCGCGATCTCCGGCTCCGGCCCCGCCTACCTGTTCTTCGTCGTCGAGGCGATGATCGACGCCGGCGTGATGCTCGGCCTGCCCCGCGACATCTCCACCACGCTGGTCGTGCAGACCATGTACGGCTCGGCCAAGCTGCTGGCCGATTCCGGTGAGCACCCGACCGTGCTGCGGGAACGGGTCACCTCACCGGGCGGGACGACCGCGGCCGCGCTGCGCGAGCTCGAGGACCACCGGGTGAAGGCGGCCTTCATGACCGCGATGGAAGCCGCCAGGGACCGCAGCCGGGCACTGGCGTCTTCGTGACCGCGTCCGGCGCGGCACCGTTCTGGCTGACGGTGTTCCTGGACTACCCCGCCGGTGAGTTCGACGCCGGGGTGGGCTTCTGGTGCGCCGCGACGGGCTACGCGCTGTCCGTGCCCCGTGGGGAGGCGGGGGAGTTCGCGACGCTCGTCCCGCCGTCCGGCGACGACTTCCTGAAGGTCCAGCGGCTCGGCGAAGGGGCCACGCGGCTGCACCTGGACGTGCACGTGGACGACCCGTGGAGCAGGGCGGAGTCGCTCGAGGCCGCCGGTGGTGAGCTCGTGGAGGAGTCCCCGCACGGCTACGTGGTGATGCGGTCGCCGGCCGGCTTCACGTTCTGCCTGGTGCGGCACCCCTCGTCCCGCGTGGCGCCGGTGACCCGGTGGCCGGCGGGGCACCACAGCCGGGTGAGCCGCTTCTGCCTTGACGTGCCGCGCAAGCGGTACGCCGAGGAGGTCGCGTTCTTCCAGGAGTTGCTCGGTGGGGAGTGGGTCGAGGTGGACGAGCCGGAGACCGCGCTGCGTCCGGCCGCCGGCTGGCCCCTGGACGTCCGCCTCCAGCCCGCGGAGGTCGCCAGCACGGTGACCTCGCACCTGCACATCGCCACCGACGACCTCGCGGCGGAGGTGGAGCGGCTGGAGTCCTCCGGCGCTCGCGCGCGCGCCGTGCGGACGGGGAAGGCGATCCTCGAGGCACCCGGGGGCTCCGCGCTCTGCGTGGTCGAGATCTCGGCGGACGATCTGCCGTGAGCGTCGGCGGCCTGTTCGTCGGACTGGCCACGCTCGATGTCGTCCAGCGCGTGGACCGGCTGCCCGGGGCCGACGAGAAGACCGTCGCCGGGGAGTCGTGGCTGGCCGCCGGGGGGCCGGCGGCGGTGGCGGCCATCGCGTTCGCCGCGCTCGGCGGGCACGCCCGGTTGTGGACTGCGATCGGCACCTCCCCTGCGGGGCGACTCGTCGCGGACGACCTGGCCTCGGCCGGGGTCGAGGTGGTCGACGTCGCCCCGCCGGGCTTCGAACTGGCCCCGTCGACGGTGCTGCTCGGGGCCGGCTCCGGCGAGCGGGCCGTGGTGAGCGGCTCGGGGCGGCCGGTGGCCTTCGGGAAGATCGCGGGCCCCGACCTGTCCGGGGTGGACGTCGTCCTGGTCGACGGCCACCACGAGCCGTTGTGCCGTTCGGCAGCGCTGGCCGCGGGGTCCGTGCCGGTGGTGGTGGACGCGGGCTCCCACAAGCCGGTGTTCGACGACGTGCTCGCGTTCGCCACGGACGTGATCTGCTCGGCCGACTACGTGCACCCGGCCGGACTGGCCCCCCGCGAGCTGCTCGCGTCCGGGCCGCGGCTGGTGGCGGTGAGCCACGGTGGCTCGCCGCTGGAGTGGTGGACGGCGGAGGCGTCCGGGACCGTGGTTCCCGAGCTGGTGACCGCCGTCGACACGGTCGGCGCGGGCGACGTGCTGCACGGCGCGTACTGCCACGGCCTGGCGTCCGGACTGGATCGGGTGGCCGCCCTGGAGCGTGCGGTGGCGGCGGCCACGGAACGCGTCCGGCACCTGGGGCCGTTCGCGTGGCGCGCTGCGCTGTGAATGGGCACGGGCCGTGCGCTGTACGAACGTATGTTCGATAATCTCAGTTGATTTTCAGGTCTACTAGGGCGGTTACCGGCTCCGATCGGCAGGAACTGTCAGTGGCGACCCGCATACTTGACGCATGAGTGCACGTGGGATGATCCCTGCCGGTGACGTGCTGGCCGAGATCGACGGGCTTCTGGACCGGGTCGATCCCGACCGGTCCGGGTTCGACCCGCGTTCGCGCCTGAGGCTTGCCGAGGCGGCACGCCGAGTGGCCGGCCGCATCGACGCCCTGTCGAAGCTCCTGATCGGTGAAGCCGACCGCACCGAGTCGTCGATGCGTGCCGCCGGGACGCCGATGTCGTCCTGGCTGGCCACCGAGGGGAACCTCTCGAGGAGGGAGTCCGCGGGACTGCTGCATCGGGCGAAGGCGATCACCCGGCACCCCGGCGTCGGTGAAGCGGCGATGGCCGGACGGGTGAGTGCCGGGCAGGCGGCTGCGATGGTCACCGTCCTGGACGGGCTCGCCGGGCAACTCGACCCCGGACAGGCGTCCGCGGCGGAGCGGATGCTGGTGGAGCTGGCGCGCTCGCTCGACGCCGATCGGCTCGCGAAGGCTGCTCCTCGCGTCCTCGCCGCGGTCGCACCCGAGGGGGCGGACGAACTCACCGGGCGAAGGCTGCAGGCCGAGGCTGAGTCGGCCCACCGGGGGCGTTCGCTGCGGTTCTTCCGGGATGGCGGGTCCGTGCGTTTCGATGGCTCGCTGCCGCGAGTGGAGGCCGAGCAGTGGATGACGCTGCTGGACGCCCACGCGGAGTCACTGCGCCGCACGGCCCTGGAGGCGCGTGACCCCTTGGAGGGAATGCCGAGCCCGGAGCAGCGGCGCGCCGACGCTCTGGTAGCGATGGTCAGGGCCCACCAGGTGGGGAGGCAGGCCCCGGCGTCCGGGGGAGACCGTCCGCGGGTGCTGGTGCGGCTCGACTACGAGAGGCTCCTTCGCGGGGCGGCCCTGGCCGGACTGATCGCCGACGGCGAGCGACTGTCCGCGGGCGAGCTGCGCCGGCTGTGCTGCGACGCTGGGCTCGTGCCGGCGGTCCTGGGCGGTCCGTCCGAGGTGCTCGACGTCGGCCGCGAGCACCGCCTGGTGACGCCGGCCCTGCGGACGGCTCTCGTGGCCAGGGACGGTGGCTGTGCATTCCCGTCCTGCCAGGCGCGGCCCGCAGTGTGCGAGGCGCACCACATCACCCCGTGGTGGGCGGGCGGCCCGACGGCATTGTCGAACCTTGTCCTTCTGTGCCATCACCACCATGCGCTGGTCGAACCGGCCAAGTACGGCCTCCGCGACCAGTGGGAGATCCGGATCGCGGCGGACGGGGTGCCCGAGGCGATTCCCCCAGCCCGTTTCCGGACCGACCGGCGACCGCTGCGGCACCAGCGCCACCTTGTCGACGGTCCTCCGCCTGCGGCCGGGCGCCCGCCGCCGGCGGCCTGAGCCTGCGTCAGGCCACGTCCGCCGGGGGTGCCCAGGCGAGCCGCACGGTGTCCCCGGGGCGGCACTGGGCGAGGCGGTCGATGCTCGCCTCGGTGAGCACGGCGACGACCGGGTAGCCGCCGGTGGTGGGGTGGTCCGGGCCGAAGACCACCGGCTGCCCGGACGGCGGCACCTGCACGGCGCCGCGGACCAGCGGCTCGCTGGGCAACTCCCGCTCGCCGGTGCGCGCCAGTGCGGGCCCGGTGAGCCGGACGCCGACCCGGTTGCTCTCGGGCGAGACCTGCCACTCCCCGGCGAGCAGGGCGGGGTCGGAGAGCCAGTCGGTGCGTGGGCCCGGAAGCAGGTCGAGCACGGCGGGCGAGCCGGGCGCGGCGGGGGGCCAGCCACCGAGGGTCGGGCCTGAGGCGTCCCGGGCCGGGTCGAGGACGCCGACCGGCAGGACGTCGCCGGCGCGCAGCCGCGCGGGTCCAAGGCCCGACAGCAGGTCGGTGGACCGCGACCCGAGCACCGGCGGCACGTCGATCCCGCCGGCGACCGAGAGGTAGCTGCGCAGCCCACGGGACGGCAGTCCCAGCCGGAGCTCGTCGCCGGCGGCGAGCTCGATCGGCACGCCCCAGGACACCGCCGTCCCGTTCACGGACGCCGGGCACTCGGCGCCGGTGAGCGCCACCCGGTGGTCCCGGTCCATGCGCGCCGCCATCCCGCCCAGGGTGATCTCGATCGACGCGCACCCGATGTCGTTGCCGACGAGCCGCGCGCCCTCGGCGAACGCGCCCCGGTCGAACACGCCGGACGCGCTCACGCCGACCGCGGCCAGCCCCGGACGCCCGGCGTCCTCGACCAGTGCCAGCGGGCCGGGCCTGAGGATCTCGATCATGCCTGGAACCTCACCCACCAGCCCGGGCGCAGCAGCGCCGGCGGTGTCCGCTCGAGGTCCCACAACGTCACCGACGTGCGGCCGATCAGCTGCCAGCCGCCCGGCGACGGGCGCGGGTAGATGCCCGAGTACGCGCCGGCGAGCCCGACCGAACCGGCCGGCACGACGGTCCGCGGGGTCGCCCTGCGGGGCACCACCAGCCGGGGATCACCGCCGTCGAGGTAGGCGAAGCCCGGCGCGAACCCGCCGAAGGCGACCCGCCACGGTGTGTCGGTGTGAGCCGCCACGACCTGGTCCTCGGACAGCCCGGCGAGCGCTGCCACCTCGGCCAGGTCCTCCCCGTCGTAGCGCACCGGCACGACCACCGTCCGCTCGGCCCGGGGCGCCGGCGCGGCGGGCAGCGGGCCGGCCAGGATGCGGGACACCTCCCGGCGCAGCCCGCCGAGCAGGTCCGGGGACGCGGCGCGCACCAGCACCGTCCGCGCCGCCGGGACGACCTCCGCAGGCAGGGACGCGAGCGCACCCGTGACGCCGGCCACCTGGTCCGGCTCGCACTCCACGAGCAGCGCACACTCGCCGAAGGGCAGCAGCCTCACGCGAACGCCCGCACGTCGACCCCGCCCTCCTCGAGCGCCGCGCGCACGGCTCGCGCCATGGCCACGGCGTTGGGGGAGTCCCCGTGGACGCACACCGACTCGGCGGCCACCGCCACCCGGCGTCCGTCCACCGCCTCCACCGTGCCGGTGGTGGCGAGCTCGACCATGCGCGCGGCGACCAGCCCGGCGTCCCGCAGCACCGCGCCGGGCTCACCGCGGGGCACCAGCCCGCCGTCCCCGGTGTAGGCGCGGTCGGCGAAGGCCTCGGTGACGGTGCGCAGCCCGGCCGCGGCCGCCAGGCGGGTGGCCAGTGTGTCGGGCAGGCCGAGCAGCGCCAGCGAGGGGTCGAAGGACGCGATCGCCGACACCACGGCACCGGCCTGGCCGGCGTCGGTCGTGATCGCGTGGTAGAGCGCGCCGTGCGGCTTCACGTACGCCAGGCGCGTGCCCGCCACCTGGCAGGCCGCGGCGAGAGCACCGAGCTGGTACACCGTCTCCGCCCGCAGCTCCGCGGGCGCGACGTCGAGGGAGCGCCGCCCGAAGCCGTCGCGGTCGCGGTAGCCGATGTGGGCCCCGACGACCACTCCGCTCGCGGCGGCCTGTTCCACCGTCCGCGCCATCACCAGCGGGTCGCCGGCATGGAAGCCGCACGCGATGTTGGCGCTCGTGACGACGTCGAGCAGGGCCGCGTCATCGCCCATCGTCCACGCGCCGTACGACTCCCCGAGGTCGGCGTTCAGGTCGATGCGCATGGCATCAGCGTCCCGCCTCGCCCGCGGCGTTGTCGAGCGGCCAGCGTCGCGGACGGAAGCCGTCTTGATGAGATCGTGACCGGATTGCTCTTGACCCAGGTTCGTTGCGTGTCGCAACATATAGTCATCGAAACGCTTCGACGAAGCGCTTCGACGAAGCTCTCGAGGAGGTGAGCAGTGGCAACGATCGCCGACGTGGCGCGCGAGGCAGGGGTCTCGGTATCCACCGTGTCCTACGCCCTCTCCGGCGCCCGCCCGATCCGTCCGGAGACCCGCGAGCGCATCCAGGAGTCGATGAGGCGGCTCGGGTTCCAGCCCAACGCGATGGCCCGGTCGCTGGCCTCGCGGCGCAGCAAGGTGATCGCGCTGATCTACCCCCAGTTCGGCGACGGCGTGGGCGGGACGGTGGGCGAGTTCGTCCGCGCCGCGGCGGAACGCTCCCGCGAGCAGGGCTACCAGCTCGTGCTGTGGCCCTTCGAGGTCGGCCAGGCCAAGGAGGTCCGCAACCTCGCGCGGCAGGGCATGGCCGACGGCGTCCTCGTGATGGAGGTCGTGCTCGACGACCAGCGCATCGACGTCCTCGAGGCCGCGCAGGTGCCCTACGTGATGATCGGCCGCACGCGCGACGTCCAGCACCGTCCCAGCGTCGACATCGACTTCGACGCCACCGTCGAGCGGGCCATCGAGCACCTCGTCGGCCTCGGCCACCGGCACATCGCCTTCATCAACCACTCCCAGGAGCGCATCGACGCCGGCTACGGCCCGGCCGTCCGCGCCGCCGTCGCGTTCGACCGGGCGATGGCCGGGCACGGGCTGGAGCCGCTCGCCCGGGCGTGCGCCGAGTCGCCGGTCGTCGGACGCGAGGTGACCGCCGACCTGCTGGCCTCCGAGCCCCGGCTGACCGCGATCGTCACGATGAACGAGCTCGCCACCTTCGGCGTCTACGCCGAGCTCCAGCACCGCGGCCTGGCCATCCCGCACGACGTCTCGGTGCTGGGCATCGTCACCTCGCCGGGCGTCGGCGTCCTGACCTACCCGCCGCTGTCCACCATGCACGCTCCCGGCGCCGAACTCGGCCGCCTCGCCGTCGACCGGCTGCTCGACCAGCTCTCCGACGGCCGCCACCCCCTCCCCAATCAACTCATTCCCTGCGTGCTCGAGCCGGGGATGAGCCTTGGTCCAGCCAGGACCGAACCGGACGCCTGACCAGGTCTCCGTCCCCGCCGGATCCCCGGCTCCACCGAAAGGACACGCAATGAAGCGAAACATGGGCGTGACGCTCGTCGCAGCCGCGGCGACGCTAACCCTCGCCCTGACTGCCTGCTCCAGCGCAGGTTCGGCTCCCTCGGCCGGCGGCTCGAGCGCCGCGAGCGAGCCGAAGACGCTGACCATCTGGGACTACGAGAGTGACGAGTCGGCGATGGGCCAGGCCTGGGCGAAGGCCGTCGAGATCTTCAAGGCCAAGCACCCCGACGTCACCGTCAAGGAGGAGGCGCAGACCTTCGAGCAGATCCAGAAGAACGCCAAGATCGTGCTCACCGGCGACTCCGTGCCCGACGTCATGGAGTACAACAAGGGCAACGCCACCGCCGGCCAGCTGGCCGCGCAGGGCCTGATCACCCCGCTCACCGACGCCGCCAAGCAGTACGGCTGGGAGAGCAAGCTCGCCGGCTCGCTGGCCACCACGGCGAAGTACAACGACAAGGGCCTGATGGGCTCGGGCGAGTGGTACGGCGTCCCGAACTACGGCGAGTTCGTCGGGGTCTACTACAACAAGGACCTGTTCGCGAAGTACGACCTGCAGGTGCCGACCACCATGGACGAGTTCGTGAAGGTCATGGACACCTTCAAGGCCAAGGGCGTCACCCCGCTGGCGACCGCCGGCGCGGAGTACCCGCTCGGCCAGCTCTGGTACGAGCTCGTGCTGGCGAACGCCGACCGGTCCTTCGTGAACGACTACCAGCTGTTCGCCAACGACGTGGACTTCCAGGGCGCCCAGATGACCGCGGGTACCACCGCGCTGAAGGACTGGATCTCCAAGGGCTACATCGACAAGAACGTGGCCGCGCTGAAGGCCGAGGACATGGGCGTGTCCTTCATCAAGGGCAAGTACCCGATGATGGTCTCCGGCTCCTGGTGGTTCGGCCGCCTGGCCACCGAGATGAAGGCCGACTGGGGCATGTTCACCTTCCCGGGCAACGCCCTGCACCCGGGCTCGTCCGGCAACATCTGGGTGATCCCGACCAAGGCGAAGTCGCCCGAGCTGGCCAAGGAGTTCATCGACATCACGCTGAGCCCCGAGGTGCAGAACGTGCTGGCAGAGAAGGGTGGCCTCCCGGTCGCCGGTGACACCTCCGTGATCACCGACGCGAAGGTCAAGGAGCTCACCACGAACTTCGACTCGATCCTCAAGCAGGACGGGCTGGCGTTCTACCCCGACTGGCCGGTGCCGGGCTACTACGACGTGATCGTGGCGCAGCTCCAGGCCCTCGCCAACGGCAACAAGGACGTCCCGGCGACCCTCGAGGGCCTCGGCAAGGCCTACGCCCAGGGCAAGGACGACCTGCTCAACGGCTGAACACGGCGTGCGGGGTGGGCCAGGCGCCCACCCCGCCCCGGTTCGCACGACAGCGAGGAAGAGATGGCTACCACCGACACGACAACGAGGCGCAGGGCCACCTGGGTCCCCTACCTGCCGTACCTGATCCCCGGCGCGCTCGCCTTCCTGCTGGTCATCGGCTACCCGCTGGTGATGAACGTCTACTACAGCCTGTTCAAGTGGAAGGGCGGCCTGGCGCCGATGCGCTGGTACGGTCTGGGCAACTACGCCGACCTGCTGGCCGACGAGGCCTTCTGGACGTCGTTCCGCAACTCGATCTCGATGGTCGTGGCGATGGTCGTCGTGCCGACCGTGATCGGGCTCGTCCTGGCCGCGGTGCTCTTCGACTACCTCGGACGGCGGTTCGGTGCCCGCGTCGCCTCGGTGCTGCGGGCCACCTACTACCTGCCGCAGATCCTGCCGGTCGCGGTGGCGGGCGTGGTGTGGAACTGGATCCTGAACGCCCAGGACGGCGCGGTCAACGTCATCCTCACCAACCTCGGCGTGACCGATCCGCCCGACTGGCTCGGCAACCCGCAGCTCGCGATGCCGAGCGTCATGCTGGTGCTGATCTGGGTGCAGATCGGCTACCCCGTGGTGATCTTCATGGCCGCCCTCCAGCGGGTCGACCCCGAGCTGTACGAGGCCGCGGAGCTCGACGGCGCCAACTGGTGGGCCCGGCTGCGCGCGATCACCCTGCCGCAGATCAAGCCGGAAACCTTCGTGGTCACGCTGACCTGCACGGTCGCGGCACTGAAGGTGTTCGCCCCGGTCTACGTGCTCACCCGCGGCGGCCCCGAGGGGACGACGCTGGTGCCCAGCTACTACTCGTTCCTCAACTTCTTCGACAAGTCGAAGGTGGGCTACGGGGCAGCCGTGGCCACCGTCCTCACCATCGTGATCATCATCGTCGCCACCGTCATCCTGCAGTTCCAGGCGCGGGCCGAGCGGCGCGAGAGGGAGGGACGCTGATGTCCACCACCACCGCAACCACGCCGGTCGTCGTGAAGGGCACGGCCGTGCCGGGCAACAAGGTGGACGCGCGCCTGCACCGGGGGGTGGGACGCTGGTTCGTCCTGGCCGCCGCCGGGCTGTTCGCGCTGGCCATGCTCGCCCCGTTCGTGATCATGGCGATGAACGCCTTCAAGTCCTCGGCCGACTACTCCCAGAACGGGCCGCTCAGCCTGCCGACGGCCTTCTACACCGACGGCCTGGTCAACTTCTGGAACCGCACGCAGTTCCCGCTGAAGCTGCTCAACTCGATCATGATCTCGGGGCTGGTGGCCGTGTTCGGCACCTTCCTCTCCCTGATCACCGCCTACGCGATCGGCATCGGGCGGGTGAAGGGCAGGGTGTGGATCATCGCGGTGTTCCTGATCGCCAACATGCTGCCGCAGGAGGCGATCATCTACCCGCTGTTCACCATGGCCAACGCGGTCGGGCTGTCGAACTCGCAGTGGTCGGTGATCATCATCTTCACCGTGATCCAGTCCGCCTTCGGCATCTACCTGCTGTCCTCGGTGCTGAGCACCTTCCCGGTGGAGCTCCTCGAGGCCGCGGCACTCGACGGGGCGGGACGGTTCCGCATCCTGTGGTCGGTGGTCTACCCGATCCTGCGGCCCACGCTCGGCGTGCTGATGGTGTTCTTCTTCATCTGGACGTGGAACGAGTTCTTCATCCCGCTGGTGATGCTCACCTCGAACGCCACCCAGACCGTCCCGATCGCGCTCGCCTCGCTGCAGGGCGACCGGATGATGGACGCCCCCACGACCAACGCCGGGGCCCTGGTCTCGCTGCTGCCGGCGCTGCTCTTCTTCCTCATCTTCCAGCGGACCCTCACCCGCGGCGTCACCGCCGGCGCGGTGAAGTGACCGGCCACCACCGAATCGAAAGACGCCCATGAAGTTCACCGACGGGTACTGGGCCATCCGGCCCGAGTACACCCCCCTGTACGCGGTCGAGGTCGACGACGTCCGCATCGACCCGGCCGCCGGCACCATGACCGTGTACGCGCCGACGTCCCGGATCCGGGGCCGCGGTGACGTGCTCAACCGCCCGATGCTCACCATCACCTACGCGTCGCCCGCGCCCGGGGTGATCAGCACCCGCATCGTCCACCACGACGGACGGCGGCCCGTCGGCCCGTCCTTCGCCCTGCACCGCCGCGAGGGCTTCGTGCCGGAGGTGGAGCTGGGCGAGGACGTCGCCGTGCTGCGCTCCGGCGAGCTGGAGGTCCGGGTGCCGCGGCGCGGCTCGTGGCGGGCGGACTTCGTCTCCGGGGGACGGGTGCTGACCTCCTCGCTGGCCAAGTCGGTCGGCGCCATGCAGCACAGCGACGGCCGCGAGTTCGTGCACGAGCAGCTCTCGCTCGAGCCGGGGGAGCAGGTGTACGGCCTCGGCGAGCGGTTCGGCGCCTTCACCAAGAACGGCCAGGTCGTCGACATCTGGAACGAGGACGGGGGCACCTCCAGCGAGCAGGCGTACAAGAGCGTCCCGTTCTACCTGACCAGCCGTGGCTACGGCGTCTTCACCGACCATCCCGAGCGCGTCTCCTACGAGGTGGGCTCGGAGGTGAACACCCGCGTCCAGTTCTCGGTGGAGGGGCAGTCGCTGTCCTACCACGTGATCGCCGGGCCCACCCCCAAGGATGTACTGCGCCGCTACACCGCGCTCACCGGACGCCCGGCGCGCCTGCCGGCCTGGTCGTTCGGGCTGTGGCTGACCACGTCGTTCACCACCAGCTACGACGAGGCGACCGTCTCGAGCTTCATCGACGGCATGGCCGAGCGCGAACTGCCGCTGTCGGTGTTCCACTTCGACTGCTTCTGGATGCGCGAGTACCAGTGGTGCGACTTCGAGTGGGACCCGCGCACCTTCCCCGACCCGGTCGGCATGCTCGCCCGGCTGAAGGAGAAGGGGGTGCGCATCTGCGTGTGGATCAACCCCTACATCGCACAGCGCTCCGCGCTGTTCGCCGAGGGCGCGGAGAAGGGCTACCTGCTGCATACCACGTCCGGCGACGTGTGGCAGTGGGACAAGTGGCAGGCCGGCATGGGGCTGGTGGACTTCACCAACCCGGAGGCCCGCGCCTGGTTCCAGGGCAAGCTGAAGGTGCTGCTCGACCAGGGCGTGGACGCGTTCAAGACCGACTTCGGCGAGCGCATCCCCGCCACGGACGTCGCCTGGCACGACGGCTCCGACCCGCAGCGGATGCACAACTACTACGCGCACCTCTACAACAGCTGCGTCCACGAGCTGCTCGTGGCCGAGCGCGGCGAGGGCGAGGCCGTCCTCTTCGCGCGCTCCGCCACGGCCGGCGGCCAGCAGTTCCCCGTCCACTGGGGCGGCGACTGCGACTCCACCTACGCCTCGATGGCCGAGTCGCTGCGGGGCGGGCTGTCGCTGGCCCTGTCCGGGTTCGGCTACTGGAGCCACGACATCGGCGGGTTCGAGGGCACCCCGGACACGGGCGTGTTCAAGCGGTGGCTGCCCTTCGGGCTGCTCTCCTCGCACTCCCGGCTGCACGGGTCCGGGTCGTACCGGGTGCCGTGGGCCTTCGACGAGGAGGCCGTGGAGGTCACCCGCCGGTTCACCCGGCTGAAGCTCTCGCTGATGCCCTACCTGGGCGGGATCGCCGCGCAGGCCAGCGACGAGGGCATCGCGATGATGCGCCCGATGGTGCTGGAGTTCCCGCAGGACCGTGGCACCCACACCGTCGACACCCAGTTCATGCTCGGCGACGCGCTCTGCGTCTCCCCGGTGTTCCGGGCCGACGGGGTGGGGGAGACCTACCTGCCGGCCGGCCGGTGGACGCACCTGCTCGACGGCTCGGTGGCCGAGGGGCCGGCCTGGACGTCGCGCACCTACGGCTTCGACTCCCTCGGGGTGTACGTGCGGCCCGGCACGGTGCTGCCGGTCGGCGCGGTGCAGGACAGCCCCGAGTACGCATGGGCCGAGGACGTGACGCTGCGGCTCTACGAGCTCCCGGACGGCTACGACCGCACGCTGGTCGTGCCCGGGGGAACCGGGAGCGCGGCCACCTTCCGGGTGCGGCGCAGCGGCGCGGAGGTCGTCGTGAGCAGTGACGACGCCCCCGCCGGCTGGTCGGTCGCGGTCGCGGGCGGCGCGCCGTCGGCCACCGCGCACGGGCCGGGCACCGTGCGGGTGGAGGCCTGAGGTGGACGCGGTGACCTTCGGCCCGGGGTTCCGGTTCGGCTCGGCGACCGCTGCCTACCAGATCGAGGGGGCGGCGTCCGAGGACGGCCGCGGACCCTCGATCTGGGACACCTACAGCCACACCCCCGGCGCCACGGAGTACGGCGACACCGGGGACGTGGCCTGCGACCACTACCACCGCTGGCGCGAGGACCTCGGGCACATCACCGCCCTCGGGCTGGACTGCTACCGGCTGTCGATCTCCTGGCCGCGGGTGCAGCCGGGGGGCACCGGGGCGCTGAACGAGGCCGGCGTCGCGTTCTACCGCGACCTGCTGGACGCCCTCCGGGCGGCCGGCGTCGAGCCGTGGGTGACGCTCTACCACTGGGACCTCCCCCAGGAACTGGAGGACGCCGGCGGCTGGGCGAACCGCGACACCGCGCTGGCCTTCGCCGAGTACGCGCGGCTGATGGCCACCGAGCTCGGCGAGCGCGTGCACACCTGGACGACCCTGAACGAGCCGTGGTGCTCCGCCTACCTCGGGTACGCCTCCGGCGTCCATGCGCCCGGGCGCACCGAGCCGGTGGCAGCGCTGCGGGCCGTCCACCACCTCAACCTCGCGCACGGCCTGGCCGCCGCGGCCATCCGCGACGTGCTCGGCGCGCAGTCACGGGTGTCGGTCACCCTCAACCTGCACGCGCTGCGCGCGGCCGACCCGGGCAGCGCGGCCGACCTCGACGCGGTCCGCCAGATCGACGCGGTGGGCAACCGGGCGTTCACCGGGCCGATGCTGGAGGGCGCCTACCCCGACGACCTGCTGGCCGACACCGCCGGGCTCACCGACTGGGACTTCGTCCTGCCGGGCGACCTGGCGGCGATCCGGCAGCCGCTCGCGGCCCTGGGCGTCAACTACTACGCCACGACGATGGTCCGCCACGCCCCGGACGGCGACACGACCTCCGACAACTCCGGGCACAGGGAGTCCGCGTCCTCGCCCTGGGTCGGGGCCGACCGGGTCGCCTTCGTCACCGAGCCCGGGCCCCACACCGAGATGGGCTGGAACATCGCCCCCGAGGGGCTGACCACGCTGCTGCTCGACCTCCACCGGCGCTACCCCGGGCTGCCGCTGGTGATCACGGAGAACGGCGCGGCCTTCGACGACCACGTGGACGCGGACGGCCGCGTCCGCGACGTCCAGCGGGTGTCCTACGTGCACGACCACCTCGCCGCCGTGGCCGCGGCGATGGACGCCGGGGCCGACGTGCGCGGCTACTTCCTGTGGTCCCTGCTGGACAACTTCGAATGGGCGTGGGGCTACTCGCGGCGCTTCGGCATCATCCGGGTGGACTTCGACACCCTGGAACGCGCCTGGAAGGACTCGGCGCACTGGTACGCCCGGCTGCTCGCCGAGCGGACACTGCCCCCGGTGTCGGCGGCCGGTCCCGCCTGAGCGGCCTCTGCGGCGGCACAATCGGGGGCATGCACGCCGCCGCCTACCTGCCCGCCATCATGGACGCCCTCGGCCGGGAGTACCCGCACGGCTGGCGGCACTCGGCCGCCGGGCCGGTCGTGCTGGAACCCCGCCGGGCCCACCCGGCCTTCCACGGCTGCTACGACTGGCACTCCGCCGTGCACATGCACTGGGCGCTGGTGCGCCTGCTGCGGGACGGGACGGACGCCCCCGGCGCCCGGGCGCTGCTGGACGACCACCTGAACCCGGACGCGATCGCCGGCGAGCTGGCCTACCTCGCCGCGGACCCGCTGTTCGAGCGTCCCTACGGCTGGGGCTGGGCGCTGGAGCTGGCGGAGGAGGTGACCGGCTGGGACGACCCGGACGCGACCCGCTGGGCCGCGGCGCTGCGGCCCCTCGCCGACCTGCTGGCCGCGCGGTTCGTCGGCTGGCTGCCCGGCATGGCCCGTCCCGTGCGGGCGGGGATGCACCTCAACAGCGCCTTCGGGCTCACGCGGGCCCTGCGCTGGGCACGCCGCAGCGAGCGGGACGGGGATCCCGCGCTGCTGGCGGCCGTCACCGACGCCGCGTCCCGCTGGTACGGCACCGACGCCGGCTACGACAACCGCTGGGAGCCCGACGGCTGGGACTTCCTCTCCCCCGGGCTGGCGGAGGCCGACCTGATGGCGGGACTGCTGCCGTCCCCGCGGTTCGAGGAGTGGCTGGACGCCTTCCTGCCGTCCCTTGCTGCCGGCGAGCTCGGCGCCTGGGCCGAACCGGTGGCCGGTGGTGACCGCAGCGACGGGCAGGTGGCCCACCTCGACGGGCTCAACCTCCACCGCGCCGGGGTGCTCGGACGGCTCGGTGCACGGCTGGGCCGCGACGACCTGCGCGAGGCCGCCCGGCGGCACGCGGCAGCGGGGCTGGAGCACGTCGTCGGCGGGGACTACATGTCGGAGCACTGGCTGGCGTCCTTCGCCCTGCTGGCCCACGGCGTGGCGGATTGACATCTTCGTCACAGTTGTCCCACGAGACCCCCTCGGCCACTAGTGTTGGCCGGAGCGGCTGCCGCGAGGGCAGCCCCTGAGGAGGGGGAAGGTACGCAGATGAACGACCCGGTGACGCCGTTGGGAACGGTCCGGTTTCTGAAGGTGGCCGAGGTCGCAGCTGCGCTGCGGGTGTCGCGGATGTCGGTGTACCGGCTCATCCACTCCGGTGATCTGGAGGCGGTGCGCTTCGGCCGCAACTTCCGTGTCCCCGAGCACGCCGTGAACGCCTACCTGCGTGAGTCCTTCTACCACGCAGGCTGATTTCGTCCCCGGTGGGGGCGACCAGTAAGATCTTGTGCTTGGCTGGGTCGTCCAGCCGGGTCCTTTCGGGCTGGACCACCAGCCCGATCCATTCATCTGCCGTCCGCAGGACGGTAACCGAGAGGTCTGCCAGTGGGTTCGGTCATCAAGAAGCGCCGCAAGCGGATGGCGAAGAAGAAGCACCGCAAGCTGCTCAAGAAGACGCGCATCCAGCGTCGTCGCGCCGGCAAGTAACCCCCATGGACCAGCCCCGCGTGGTGCTGCTGGTCCGTGATGGCTGCCACCTCTGTGACGAGGCCCTCGAGGTCGTCCGCGCCGTCTGCACCGCCACCGGGAACTCCTGGGCGGTGCGCGACGTCGACGCCGACGAGACCCTGAGGGCCGAGTACACCGACCACGTCCCCGTGACGTTCGTGGACGGCGTCCGCCATGCCTTCTGGCACGTGGACGCCGTCGCGCTGGAGTCTGCGCTGGGGGCTTGACCCTCACCCCGCCAGAGGCATGACAAAGGAGTCATGTTGAAGATCGGAGACTTCGCCCGGCTCGGCCAGGTGTCGGTACGCATGCTTCGCAACTACGACGAGCTGGGGTTGCTCGTGCCTGCGCACGTCGACCCCTGGACCAACTACCGCAGCTACTCCGCCGCCCAGCTGGCACGGCTGAACCGCATCGTGGCCCTGCGGGGCCTCGGGTTCGGCCTTGAGGCCATCGGACGGCTCCTCGACGACCACCTGACGGTCGCGCAGCTCGAGGGGATGCTGGTGCTGCGGCGGGCCGAACTCGCCGAGCAGTTGCGGGCGACCGGCGACCAGCTCGCCGCCGTCGAGCGACGTCTCCGCCTGATCGAAGGAGAGTCACAGATGGATCAAGAGTTCGTGGTGAAGCCCGTCCCCGCGCTGCGGCTGGGCGAGCTGTCGTGCACGGTGGGCGCCCAGGACGACATCAGCGCCCACGTCGGGCCCCTGTTCGGCCGGGTGTGGGACGCGATGACCGCCGCCGGCGCGCGTCCCGGGCTCGGCGTCGGCTACTACGTGGTCGGCGAGGACGGGATGGAGTGCCACTGCGGCTTCGCCTACGACGGCGAGGCGGGGCCCGGCTTCGGCGTCGGCGAACTGCCGGCGGTGCCGGAGGCGGTGACGCTGGTGCACCTCGGCTCGATGGCGGGCATCGGTGCGGCCTGGCAGGCCGTCGGCCGGTGGCTGGAGGACAACGGCGCCGAGCCCTCGGGAGCGTGCCGCGAGGTGTACCTGGAGACCCCGATGGACGACCCGGACGCCTGGGTGACCGAGCTCCAGCAGCCGTTCGCGCGGCGCTGACGGCCCCGGCGGCCACCCGTTCCCGCCACGCCGTGGCCCCTGCGTATTGTTGGGGCCACGAGCGAGGCGAGGAGATCGATGGAACACGTCGTCCACCTGGTGCGGCACGGGCAGGTGCACAACCCCGAGGGCGTCCTCTACGGGCGCACGCCGGGGTACGGCCTGTCCGACCTGGGCCGGCAGATGGCCGAGCGGCTCGGCGAGTACTTCGCCGACGCACCGCTCGTCCGGCTGGTCAGCTCGCCGCTCCAGCGGGCGCAGGAGACGATGGCCCCGATCGCGGCGCGGCACCCCGGGCTGGAGGTGGCGATCGACGAGCGGGTGATCGAGGCCGCGAACGTGTTCGAGGGACGCAGCTTCGGCCGGTACAACGAGATCCTGCTCCGCCCGTCGAGCTGGTGGGCGATGCGCAACCCGCTGCGGCCCTCCTGGGGCGAGCCGTACACCTCGATCCTCGCGCGCATGCGGGCGGCGCTGGCCGACGCCGCGTCCCACGCCGTCGGCGGGGAGGTCCTGATCGTCTCCCACGAGCTCCCCATCTGGATGGCCCGCAGCTGGGGGGAGGGCCGGCCCCTGGTGCACGACCCGCGGCGCCGCCAGGCGCGCCTGGCCAGCGTCACCACGTTCACCTACCACGACACGCACCTGGTGCGTGTGGACTACGCGGAGCCGTGCGCCGACCTGGTGCCGCCCAAGGTGAAGCGATTCCGCCCGGGAGCCTGATGAGGCGGCTGCTCGCGGTCCTGCTGACCCTGCTGCTGGCCGGCTGCGGCTCGGCCCCGTCCGGCACGTCCGGGTTCGTCGGCGGCGACGGCACGATCACGCGCCTGGCACCGGACCAGCGCCCGCCCGCGCCCGCCATCCGTGGCACGACCCTGGAGGGTGCCGCGTGGGACAGCTCGTCCGCGGCCGGCAAGGTGATCGTCTACAACGTCTGGGGCTCCTGGTGCGCGCCCTGCCGGGCGGAGGCCCCGGCGCTGGTGGCCGCGAGCAGGCGGACGGCGGAGGTGGCCGTGTTCGTCGGCCTCAACACCCGCGACCTCGACACCGCGGCGCCGAAGGCCTTCGTGCGGAGCTTCGGCGTGCCGTACGTGAACCTCTACGACCCCGACGGCGCGCTGCTGCTGGAGTTCTCCGGGCAGCTCCCGGCCAGTGCCATCCCGAGCACGCTGCTGGTCGACCCCCAGGGCCGGGTGGCCGCACGGATCATCGGCGAGACCACGGAGGCCACGCTGGTCGGCCTGATCGAGGACCTGTCGTGACCGAGTGGGTGCAGCAGGCGGTCGGCGGCTCGGTGATGCTGGCCCTCCCGGTGGCCTTCCTCGCCGGGCTGGTGTCGTTCTTCTCCCCGTGCGTGCTGCCGCTGCTGCCCGGCTACCTGAGCTACGCGACCGGCCTGGGGGCCACCGAGATCTCCGGCCACCGCCGCCGCGTGCTGGCCGGGACGCTGGGCTTCGTGGCCGGGCTGGCCCTGGTGTTCGTCGCGTCCGGCGCCCTGGCCGGCACGGTCGGTGCGGCCCTGGTGGAGTGGCAGCGCCCGATCACGGTCGTCGCCGGCGTGCTGGCCATCGTCCTCGGGCTGATGTTCACCGGCTGGGTGCCGGTGCCGGACTGGCGGCTCAACGTGGTGCCGCGCCTCGGCGTGGCCGCGTCCCCGCTGCTGGGGATCGTGTTCGCGCTGGGTTGGACGCCGTGCATCGGGCCGGCGCTGTCCGTGGTGCTCTCCCTGGCCCTGAACGAGGGGACGGCGCTGCGCGGCGGCGTCCTGGCCCTGTCGTACTCGCTCGGGCTCGGCCTGCCGTTCGTCGTGGCCGGGCTCGCCTTCGACCGACTGTCGGGCACCCTGGGGTGGGTGAAGCGACACCACCGGGGCATCCAGGTGGCCGGTGGCGTCGCGATGATGGCCGTCGGCCTGCTGCTGGTCACCGGCTGGTGGGACGTGCTGATGGGCGGGCTGCGGCAGTGGGCCGCGGGCTTCGAGGTGATCCTTTGACCAACCTCGTCGGGTGGCTCCGGTTCGGCTGGGCCACCCTCACCTCGATGCGCACCGCGCTGATCCTGCTGCTCATCCTCGGGATCGCCGCGATCCCCGGCTCGCTGCTCCCGCAGCGTCCGACCAATCCGGTGGGGGTGGCCGACTACCTGCGCACCAACCCGGAGGTCGGCCCGTGGCTGGGACGCCTGGGCTTCTTCGACGTGTTCGGGTCGGCCTGGTTCGCGGCCATCTACCTGCTGCTGTTCATCTCACTGATCGGCTGCATCCTGCCGCGCACGGCGACCTTCCTGCGCGAGCTGCGCGCACTGCCCGACGCCGGCCCGGGACGCCTGGACCGGCTGCCCGGTCACACCGTGGGCACCGTGGCGTCCGCGCCCGCCGCCGTGCTGGACGCCGCACAGGCGCATCTTCGGGAGCGGGGCTACCGGGTGCGGCGCACCGACGCCGCGATCTCGGCGGAGCGGGGCTACCTGCGCGAGGCCGGCAACCTCCTCTTCCACATCTGCCTGGTCACCACCCTGATCGGCCTGGCCTGGGGGTCGCTGTTCAGCTTCCGCGGCACCGCGGTCGTGGTCGAGGGCCAGGCGTTCTCGAACACGCTCACCCAGTACGACGAGTTCGGCGCCGGCGCGGCCTTCTCCTCCTCCCACCTCTCCCCGTTCACGGTGCGGGTCGACCGCTTCGACGTCCGGTTCGAGGAGGGGCCGGTCCAGACCGGCGCGGCCCGGGAGTTCACCGCCCACGTCACCGTGAGCGAGCCGGGCCGGCCCGACACCGAGCAGCTGCTCCAGGTGAACGCACCGCTGTCGATCGGCGGGGACTCGGTGCACCTGCTCGGGCACGGGTACGCGCCGGTGGTGACGGTCACCGACGGCAACGGCGACGTCGCCTTCTCCGGGCCCGTCGTGTTCCTCCCCCAGGACACGAACTTCCGCTCCGACGGCGTGATCAAGGTGCCGGACGCCCGTCCCGAACGCCTCGCCTTCGAAGGAGTGTTCCTGCCGACGTCGGTCTCCGGCGGCGCGGGTGGCATGGTGTCCGCCTTCCCCGACGCCCTGAAGCCGGAGCTCCTGCTGAACGTGTGGACGGGCCCGCCCCGCCAGGAGACCGGGGAGCCGGAGAGCGTCTTCAGCCTCGACAAGGAGGGGCTCACCCAGCTGATGAACGGCGACCGGCCGGTGACCGTCGGGCTGTCGGTCGGCGCGTCCTTCGAGCTGCCGGACGGGCGGGGCTCGATCAGCTTCGACGGCTGGAAGCGCTGGACCAAGCTCCAGGTCTCCAACACCCCCGGCGGCTGGCTGGTGCTGGTCTCCGTGATGCTCGCCGTGATCGGCATGGGGGTCTCCCTCACCGTGAGGCCGCGGCGTCTCTTCGTGCGCGTCGCCGCTGGCGCGGCCGAGGACGGGGAGGGCGACGACGTCCCTGCCGGGCCCGCCGGGGCAGCGGCGAGCCGCGTGTCGGTCGCGGGGCTCGACCGGGTCGAGGGGCGCGGCGGTCTCACCGAGGAGGTGGCGGGGCTGGCGGAGGCCTGTGGGGTGCGGGTTACAGTGGCGGGCACAGACAGCGAGGAGCAGCAGTGATCGCCTACTACTCCAGCCTGGCCATGGTCACCTCCGCGGTCCTGTACCTGGTGGCCATGACCGCGCACGCGGCCGAGTGGGCCAGCGTGCGGACGGCGAAGGTGACCCGCCCGGTCCCGGCCATGGTCGGCGCGCCCGCGGAGGCGCCCGGGCCGGAGGTCGCCGTGGCCGTGGACGGCCGCCGGACCGAGCTCCTCGGCCGGATCGGGCTGGCCGTGACCGTGGTGGCGGCGCTGACGCACGTCGCCGGCGTCGTGCTGCGCGGCGTGGCCGCCCAGCGGGCGCCCTGGGGCAACATGTACGAGTTCGTCACGACGTCGCTGGCGATCGTCGCGATCGTCTATCTCGTGCTCGCCCTGCGCTCCGGCATGCGCTGGCTGGGGCTGCCGGTGACGCTCCTGCTCACGATCGGCCAGGGGCTGGCGGTCACGGTGTTCTACGTGGACGTCTCCGAGCTCATGCCCGCCCTGCACTCGGTGTGGTTCGTGATCCACATCATCGCCGCGGCCACGGCCGGCGCCGCCTTCAACGTCGGCGGCATCGCCGCGATCCTGTACCTGGTGCGGACGCGGGCGGAGGCCCGAGGCAGCGTCCGCGGCTACCTCGCGCGGATCCCGTCCGCGGCGGCCCTCGACCGGGTCAGCTACCGGTTCCACGCGTTCGCCTTCCCGCTGTGGACGTTCACCATCGCCGCGGGTGCCATCTGGGCCCAGTTCGCCTGGGGACGCTTCTGGGGCTGGGACCCGAAGGAGACGTGGTCGCTGGTGACCTGGATCGTCTACGCGGTCTACCTGCACGCCCGCGCCACCGCCGGGTGGAAGGGACGTCGCGCCGCGGTCGTCGCGGTCGTCGGCCTGGCCACGTTCTGGTTCAACTTCATCGGCATCAACCTGCTGGTCTCCGGCCTGCACTCCTACGCCGGGATCTAGCCGCACGGGCCGGCCACCGACCCGCCGTCGGGGGCCGGACGGTCGGTGGTGCGTGCCACAATCGGGGCATGCGGCACTTCGACCTGTGCGTGATCGGCTCCGCCGTCCTCGGCGAGCACTTCGCGGGCTGGGACGTCGCCGTGGTGGACGGGCACCAGCGTCCGGGTGACGTCGTCCCCCTGCTGGCCCAGGTGGCCGACGTCGCCGAGCAGGCCCGTCACGCGTCTGCGCTGGGCATCGACACCGGTCCGGTGCGCGTCCGCTGGTCCGACCTGCGCGACCGGGTCGCCGCAGCCGTCCCCTCCGCCACCGGTCCCGGGATCGTCGCGTTCGACGGGCCGGGGCGCTTCCTCGCCCCGCGCACCCTCCGGGTGGACGGCGAGGAGATCAGCGCCGACCGGTTCGTGATCGCCACCGGCTGCCGTCCCCACCTGCCGGACGTGCCGGGCGCGGACGACCCGGACCTGGCCGGCCGGATCCACGACGGCGACTCGATCCTCGCCCTGGAGGCGCTGCCGGCATCACTCATCATCGTCGGTGGCGGGGCCGCCGCCGCCGAGTACGCACACATCTTCGCCGCCCTCGGCACGCAGGTGACCCTGCTGCACAGGGGTGGGCGCCTGCTGCGGCGCGAGGACGACGACATCTCCCACCGGTTCACCGACCTGCTCAGCCGCCGCGTGGTGCTGCGCCTGGGCCAGCACCTGGCCTCGGTCGCGGAGGCCGGGGGGAGGGTCGAGGTGGGCACCACCGACGACGACGGGATCGAGTACTTCTTCGAGGCCGACCACCTGCTGCTGGCCACCGGCCGGGTCCCGGACGTGGCGGGCCTGGACCTGCCGCGCGCGGGCGTCGAGACCGACGATGAGGGCCGGATCCGCGTCGACGACCACCAGCGAACCACCGCGGATGGGGTGTGGGCGCTCTGCGACCCGCGCGGGCGCACCCCGGCCGCGGCGCTCCACGCGCTGCGCCGGCAACTCCTCGACCCCGCCGGGGCGGCGTCGGGAGCGGGGCGACCGGGCGTCCGCGCGGTCTTCAGCGGGCCGCAGGTGGCCGCCCTCGGCCTCACCGAGCGGGCGTGCAGGGAGCAGGGCCTGGCGCACCGGGTGGGCGTGGCAGAACGCAGCGGGGCCACGGCGCCCGGCGGGGGGCCGGACCTGTACGCGAAGGTCATCCTCGACGCGGACGGCGGGCTCCTCGGCGCCCACCTGCTCGGGCCGGACGCCACCAAGCTGCTGCAACCGCTGGTGACCGCGGACGACGTGGCCGCGCTCTCCCGCGACCAGGTGCACCCCAGCTTCGGGGTGGTCGTGGACGCGCTGGATGCGGCGCTGCGATGAGGCGCGGCGCCACGGGCACGGCCGGGCTGGTGCTGGCGGGCCTGGTGATGGCCGGGTGCACAGCGCCCGCGAGACCGTCCACGCCACCACCGCCGGAGCGCCCCACCGTGACGCCGTCGGCGACCTCGGCCGCGTCCACCCCGTCCAGCTCGTCGGCCACGCCGGCCGGGGTGCCCGCCTGCACCGCGGAGGCCGGCGCGCTCGGCCTGCGGCGGCAGGTCGGCCAGCTGGTGATGGTGGGGGTGGGGGTCGACCTCACCGGCACGCAGAAGGCCGCCATCACCGACCACCACCTCGGTTCCGCCATCGTGATGGGCCCCACCCCGGGTGGCGTGGAGCAGGTCGCCGAGCTGACCGCCCGGCTGCGCGAACTGGGCGGGGATGACCTGCTGGTCGCCGCCGACCAGGAGGGTGGGCTCGTGCAACGGCTGAAGGGTCCCGGGTTCGGCACGATCCCGTCCGCGGCGCGCCAGGCCCGGCTCACCGACGCCGGCCTCGCGGCGGCCGCGGAGGACTGGGGGCGGGCGATGGCGAAGGCCGGCGTGCTGCTCGACCTCGCCCCGGTGGCCGACGTCGTGCCGGCGAAGTTCCGGGCGTCCAACGAACCCGTCGCGCGGCTCGGCAGGGGCTACGGGTCCGACCCGGAGAAGGTTTCGAAGAAGGTGGCCGCGTTCTCCGCGGGCCTGCACGCCGCCGGCGTCGGCGTGGCGGTCAAGCACTTCCCCGGCCTCGGCGCCGTCCGTGGCAACACCGACTTCGCGACGTCCGTCCTCGACACCACGACGACGGCGTCCAGCGCCCTGCTCACGCCCTTCCGCGACGCCGTCGAGCACGGAGCGGACGCGGTGATGGTGTCCTCGGCCACCTACCGGCGGATCGACCCCGACCGTCCGGCGATGTTCTCCCCGACGGTCGTGGGGCTGCTGCGGGAGTGGGGGTTCGAGGGCGTGGTGGTCAGCGACGACCTCGGAGCGGCGGCGGCGCTGCGTTCGGTGCCCGTCGCCCGGCGCGCAGAGCGCTTCGTGGCCGCCGGGGGCGACCTCGCCCTCACCGTGGACGCACGCACCGCCGGCCCGATGGCGGAGGGCCTCTACGCCGCGGCGAAGGACGACCCGGAACTCGCGGCACGCGTGGCCGAGTCCGCGGCCCGCGTGCTCGCGCTGAAGGCGCGGCTGGGCCGGTTCAGCTGCGGGTAGGGCAGCCGGTCAGCTGAACACCCGCAGGCCGGCGAGGGCCTTGCGCGCGTCGGGGACGAGCTCCGACCTGGTGTCGGGGACGGAGGCGTAGAACAGTCCGTAGTCGTCGTCGCTGGTCTGGACGACCAGCAGCAGGACCCGCTCGCCCTTGGCGTTGAGCTGGGGGATGTCGAAGCTCAGCTGGGTCTCGATCAGCCACCCCGGGTGGCCGTCGACGTCGTGCTGCGCGCTGCTGACCTGCGACGTGGTCACCACCGTGTCGGCGTAGTAGGTGCCGAGGACGCACTTCAGCACGGTCTCCGCAGCCACCTTCGTGCTGGCGAAGCCGTCGCCGACGAACAGGTCGCTCACCAGGATGCTGGCCACCCAGTTGGACCCGGAGCCGTCGTAGTTGGCCTGGTCGACGACCTCCTGCACCCGCGACAGCGACCCCCACGGGACGCGGTTGTCGAGCGTGTTCTCCCACGGGGCGCCCAGCTCCGGGAACCCGAGGTTGCCGCTGGCCACCCAGCCCGACGGGGCGTTGGACGTCGGCGGCGCCGTGTCGGAGGTTGAGGCAGGGGGGCAGATGTTCGGCGTGACGCTCGAGGTCGGTTCGTTGTTGCCGATGTCGGGCAGCAGGGGCCCGGTGCCGCCGAACTGCTGCACCACGAGCATGATCGCGACCACCACGGCCACGAGCGCAGCGGCGCCGCCCAGCCACCAGCCGAGGACGCCCTTGCGCCGGGTCGGCTCGTACGGGTAGCCGCCCGACCCGTAGTCCACCTGGCCCACGCCGCCGGCGGTGACCGGAGGGGGCGTGGTCTGCGGGCTCGCGGTGATCGCGGTCGTCCAGCTCGTGCCCGTCCACCATCGGTACATGCCCGGCTGGCCGCCCGGATCGGGGTACCACCCCGCGCTGCTGCTCACGCCCAAATACTAGGCGAGGAGGCTGGGTGGCCGGTCAGCCGAAGCGGCCGGAGATGTAGTCCTCCGTGGCCTGCACGTCCGGGGCGGAGAAGATCTTGTCGGTCGGCCCGACCTCGATCAGCTTGCCCGGCGACCCCGTGCCGGCGATGTTGAAGAACGCGGTGACGTCGGACACCCGGGCGGCCTGCTGCATGTTGTGGGTGACGATGACGATCGTGTACTGCTCCTTCAGCTCCGACATCAGGTCCTCGATCGCCAGGGTCGAGATCGGGTCGAGGGCCGAGCAGGGCTCGTCCATCAGCAGCACCTGCGGCTCCATGGCGATGGCCCGCGCGATGCACAGGCGCTGCTGCTGGCCGCCGGACAGCCCGGACCCGGGCAGGTCGAGGCGGTTCTTGACCTCTTCCCACAGGTTGGCCCCCCTCAGGGACCGCTCGACGAGGTCGTCCTGGTCGGCCTTGGGCATCCGGCGGTTGTTCAGGCGGATGCCGGCCAGCACGTTCTCCTTGATCGACATCGTGGGGAACGGGTTCGGGCGCTGGAAGACCATGCCGACCTGGCGGCGCACCCGGACGGGGTCGACGCCGGGGCCGTACAGGTTCTCCCCGTCAAGCAGCACCTCGCCCTCGACGTAGGCACCCGGGATCACCTCGTGCATGCGGTTCAGCGTGCGCAGGAAGGTCGACTTGCCGCAGCCGGACGGGCCGATGAAGGCGGTCACCGAGCGCGGCTCGATGGTGATGGTCACGTCCTCCACGGCGCGGAAGTTGCCGTAGTAGACGTTCAGGTCGGTGGTCTCGATCCGCTTGGACATGGGTTCTCTCTCAGCGCGTCTTCGGTGCGAACCGGCGGGCGATCAGCCGGCCGGCCAGGTTCAGGATCATCACGATCAGGATCAGGGTGAGCGCACCCGCCCACGCGCGGTCCCAGTAGGCCTGCACGTCGGTGCCCGGGTGGGCGTAGGAGTCGTAGACGAAGACCGGGAGGGTCATCATCGGGTTCTCGAACAGGTTGTTGTTCATGGACGCGGTGAAGCCGGCGGCGATCAGCAGGGGGGCGGTCTCGCCGATGACCCGGGCGATGGCAAGGATCACGCCGGAGACCAGGCCGGAGACCGCCGTGGGCAGCACGACCTTCACGATCGTCAGCCACTTGGGCACGCCGAGGGCGTAGGCCGCCTCGCGCAGCTCGTTGGGCACCAGCTTCAGCAGCTCCTCGCTGGAGCGCACCACGACCGGGATCATGAGCACCGACAGCGCGATGCTGCCGGCGAAGCCGGAACGGCTGCCGGGGCCGAGCAGGAGGCCCATCAACGCGTAGGCGAACAGGCCGGCCACGATGGACGGGACGCCGGTCATCACGTCCACGAAGAAGGTGATGGCCTTCGACAGCCGGTTCCGCACGCCGTACTCGGCCAGGTAGATGGCCGTCAGCAGGCCGATGGGCACCGAGATGAGCGTGGCCATGCCGGTGACGTACACCGTCCCCCAGACCGCGTGGATCGCGCCGCCGCCCGCGCCGACGACGTTGCGCATCGACTGGCTGAAGAACGGCACGTCGAAGCGGGGGATGCCCTTGCTGAGCACCTCCCACACCAGGGAGCCCAGCGGGAGCAGCGCCAGCACGAACGCGCCGACGACGAGGTTCGTGGCCCGACGGTCGGACGCCTGCCGCGGGCCCTCGACGACCCGGGTGGCGATCTCCATGACCAGCAGGAAGAGCAGGTAGGCCAGTGCGACGGCGAGCCCGATGTTGGCGCCGCCGGTGAACAGGATCGCGAGCGCGTACCCCAGCAGGACGCTCCCGACCAGCGACACCGGGACGGTGGCCCGGGGCAGCCGACCGGCGGTGAGGGTCTCCGCGGCGTGGACGATGGTGGCCATCAGTTCGCTCCCGAGTACTCGGCGCGGCGCGCCACGATCCAGCGGGCGATGCTGTTCACGGCGAGGGTGATCACGAAGAGCACCAGGCCGGCGGCGATCAGCTGGTTGGTCTTGAGGCCGAACGCCTCGGGGAAGTTCTGCGCGATCGTGGCCGCGATGGTGTTCGGGTTCTGGCTGGTGAGCAGCTCGAAGGTGATGTTGCGGCTGCCGGAGAGCACCATGGTCACCGCCATCGTCTCGCCCAGCGCACGCCCCAGGCCCAGCATGATCGCGGCGATGATGCCCGGACGGGCGAACGGCAGGACGGCCATCTTGATCATCTCCCAGCGCGTGGCGCCGAGGGCGAGGGCGGCCTCCTCGTGCAGCCGGGGTGCCTGGAGGAACACCTCGCGGCACAGGCTGGTGATGATCGGCAGGATCATCGTCGCCAGCACGATGGCGGCGGTCAGGATGGTGCGTCCGGTGCCCGACACCTGGCCGGCGAAGAGCGGGATGAAGCCGAGGTGGGCGTTCAGCGCCTCGTACAGGGGGCGGACGGCGGGGGCCAGCACCAGCGAGCCCCACAGGCCGAAGACCACCGACGGCACCGCGGCGAGAAGGTCGATCACATATCCCAGCGGCTGCGCGAGCCGGCGGGGGGCGTAGTGGGAGATGAACAGGGCGATCCCGATGGCGACCGGGACGGCCAGCAGCAGGGCGAGCAGCGCGGCCCACACCGTGCCGAACGCGTAGGGCAGCACCCAGGACGCGAACTCGCCGTACCCCTGGCTGGCCAGCTTGGCCGGGTCGGCGAACAGCGCAGGCGACCCCTGGACCAGGAGGAAGGAGGCGACGAGGGCGAGGATCACCAGGATCGTGATGCCCGCGCCGGTGGCCAGGCCCCGGAAGATCGCCTCACCCGGGCGGCGCGGATCCGCCTGCGCGGGCGGCCCTGCGTCCGGGTCGGCCGTGGGCGGCCGTGTGAGCTTCTCGGTCATCGGCTCGTTCTGCTTTCTGGTGGCTTCCCAAAGGGTACGTGGCGGGGCGGCGCCGGGTCCCCCGGCGCCGCCCACTCCGGTCGTCACTCGGTGGGGCTCACTTCACCGAGTCGAGGGCCGTCTTGACCTTGGCCTGCAGCGCCGAGGACAGCGGGGCGGACCCGGCTGCGCTCGCTGCGGCCGCCTGGCCGTCCGCGGAGGCCATGTAGCCCACGTAGTCCTTCACCAGGGTCGCGACCGCCGAGTCCTTGTAGGTCTGGCACACGATGGCGTACGAGACCAGGACGGCCGGGTACACACCCTCCGAGGTGCGGTCCAGGCTGTAGGCGAGGTCGTTGGCCTCGCGACCGGCGACCGTCTGGGAGTGGTCGAGGATGGCTGCGGCGGCCTCGGCGGTCGGCTGCAGCGGCTTGCCGTTCACCACGATGCTGGCCTTGCCCAGGCTTCCGGCGGCGGACGCGTCGGCGTAGCCGATCGTGTTGGTGCCACCGGTGACGGCCTGGACCACACCGGAGGTCCCGTTGGCAGCCTCCCCGCCGAAGTCGGCCGGGAAGGTGTCGGACGCCGGGGCGGCCCACACCGACGGGGCCAGCTTGTTCAGCGTGTCGGTGAAGTTGTTGGTCGTGCCGGAGTCGTCAGCGCGGTGCACCGCGGTGATGGTGGCGTCCGGGAGCTTGGCGCCCGGGTTGGTCTTCACGATCGCGGGATCGTTCCACTTGGTGATCTTGCCCGCGAAGATGCCGGCGACGACCTCGGGGTCGAGGGCCAGGTCGGTGACGCCCTCGACGTTGTAGATGACCGCGATCGGGGAGATGTAGACCGGCAGGTTCAGCGCGTTCGAGTCGGCGGCGCAGCCGGCGAACTTGCCCGCGCCCATCTCCTCGTCCTTGAGCGGGCGGTCGGACCCGGCGAAGGCGGCCGCGCCGGCGATGAACGCCGAGCGCCCGGCGCCGGAGCCGTCGGGGGAGTAGTTCACGGTGATGTTGGGGTTCTTGGTCTGGAACTCGGCCACCCACTTCTCCTGGGCGGCCTTCTGCGAGCTGGCACCCACACCGGTCAGGGTCTGGCTGCCGCCCGAGGCGCTGGTGTTGCCGGCGGCGGGGGTCTCGTTGGTCGCACAGCCAGCCAGGGCCAGGGTGGTCGCGGTGACCAGGGCAGCGGCGGCGATCGGCTTGATTCTCACGCTCTTCCTTCGACTTGAGTACACGGGAGCGGTTCTGCTCTGCCACCGAGGCTAGGGAGCCCGGTTGTCCGATCCGGGACCGCCGGGTGAACGCAGGGTGAACTGCGTCCGAGAAGTTGGAGTGGGGGATCCGCGTGCCGAGCGGGGTGTAATACGCTAACACCCATGAATGACGTCGTTGGCGGCGGCGTTGCGGGGTATCGAGCACCGACGCTCACCGATGTCGCCAGGCTTGCCGGCGTGTCGACGATGACGGTCTCCCGGGTGATCAACGGGCACGCCAAGGTCGCCACGCAGACCCGTGACCGGGTGCGCGCAGCCATGGATTCGCTGGACTACCGGCCGAACATGCTCGCGCGCGGCCTCGCCAGCGGGCGCTCCCGCAGTATCGGCGTCCTCACCGTCGACACCACGCTGTATGGACCGCGGGCGGCGCTGCGCGGCATCGAGCTCGCCGCGCGCGACCGGGGCTACAGCGTCACCATCGCCCACCTGAGCGACCCCGACCTGACCGCGGTGGCCCAGGGCGCCAGCCTGCTGCGCTCCCGGTCCTCGGACGGCGTGATCCTGCTCCAGCCGCTCATCTCCGAGGTCGAGGCGGACGCGTCGCCCGCGGTCGCCGACCTGCCGCCGATGGTCGCGATCCACGCCGGCACCCCCGGCTCCTACCCCGCGGTGTCGGTCGACCAGCGGGTGGGGGCGCGGATGGCCACCGAGTACCTGCTGGGCCTCGGTCACCGGACGGTGTGGCACATCTCCGGCCCCCGGGCCTGGTACGAGGGGCTTGAGCGCATCGTCGGCTGGCAGGAGGCGCTGCAGGCCGCCGGCGCCGAGGTTCCCCCGGTGCAGGCCGGCGACTGGTCGGCGGCGTCCGGCTACGCCGCGGCCCGCGAGGTGTTGGCGAACCCCGGAGTGACGGCGATCTTCGTCGCCAACGACTCGATGGCGCTCGGCACGCTGCACGCGATGCACGAGCTGGGGCTGCGGTGTCCCGAGGACGTCAGCCTGGTCGGCTTCGACGACTACCCCGAGGCCGAGTTCTTCTCCCCGGGCCTGACCACGATCCGCCAGGACTTCGACGAGATCGGACGGCTGAGCGTCGGCCTGCTGCTGGAGATGATCGAGCGCGGGGTCGCCTCGACCCAGCACCTCGTCCTCGAGCCGGAACTCGTCGTCCGCGGCAGCGCGGCGCCGCCGTCGCGCTGAACTCCGGCGCGCGGGCCGCTCAGACGCGCGGCTTGTGCACCTCGACCGCGACAACCTCGCCCTGCGGCGCCAGGTGGGCCACCAGGGCCGCGCCCGGCTGGAGCGCCCTGCTGGGCACCCCGATCGCCTCCAGCATCACCGGAAGCACCGGACGGTGGCCGCAGATCGCGGTCGGCGTCCCGGACTCCGCGGTCTGGCGGGCCAGCCGCTTCATCAGCGTCGCGACCGCCTTGGCGTCGGTCGCGGCCTGCTCCTCGGTGAACGTCGTCCAGCACTCCACCTCGAGCCGGTGCGCCTTCGCATGGGGCTGGAGGGTCTTCACGCACCGCACGGACGTGGACGAGGCCAGCCGCTCCACGCCGTAGGCCTCCAGCAGCGGCACCAGCAGTCGGCTCTGCCGGCGTCCGCGCTCGTCGAGAGGACGGGCCTGGTCGCGTCCCGACCAGTTCACCCGGGCCATCGCCTTGGCGTGGCGCACCACCAGCAGTGGTGTGGCCTCCGGCAGCGCGAGGGCCTGGCGCAGCAGCGGGCGCTCGTCGGCGTACGTGACCAGCTCCAGCGCCAGCGACACCGGAAGCCAGGCGGCCTCGTCCACCTCGTGGTTCGGGGTGAGCGCCCCCTCCCCGACCGGGTGGCCGCGCCAGTACGAGACCGACTTGGTGCCTCCGCCCACCGGGTAGGTGATGCGGCTCACCGGGATGCCCAGCCGGACGGTGACAGCGGTCTCCTCGTGGGTCTCGCGCACCGCGCAGCCGGGCAGGTACTCGTCACCGGCGACCTTGCCCTTGGGCAGGCTCCAGTCGTTGTAGCGGGGCCGGTGCACCATGAGCACCTCCGGCTCCTCCTCCCCGGGGCGCAGCACGACCGTGCCGGCCGCGGTGATCGACTTTGCCGCGTTGGTGCCCATGATGTCCTAGCGCTCGAGCGCCCGGCGCTGCCCCATGGTCGCGATGAGGTGCTCCTGGATGTCCAGCAGCGGCTCTCCGTCCGCGCCGAGCGTCCGCTGCGTCCAGGTGTCGCCCTCCAGCCACCACGACGCCGTGCCCTCGTCGAAGGCGAGGTCGAACAGGCTCTCGATCTGCGCGATGTGCTTGGGGTTGTTCAACCCGACCACCACCTCGACGCGGCGGTCGAGGTTGCGGTGCATGAGGTCGGACGATCCGATGCCCACCTTGGGCTCGCCGGCGTTGGCGAACCAGAACAGCCGGCTGTGCTCGAGGAAGCGGCCCAGGATGCTGCGCACCCGGATGTTCTCGCTGAGCCCGGGGACGCCGGGACGCACCGAGCAGATGCCGCGGACCCACAGGTCCACCGGGACGCCGGCCATCGACGCCCGGTACAGCGCGTCGGTGGTGGCCTCGTCGACGATCGAGTTCACCTTGATCCGCACGCCGGCGGGCAGCCCCCGCTTGTGGTTGAGGATCTCGTTGTTGATGCTCTCGACCAGGCCGCGACGCACCCCGTGCGGCGCCACCAGGAGCCGCTTGTAGTGGGTCTCCTGCGCCATCCCGGAGAGGTGGTTGAACAGGCGTGCGACGTCGTCGGTGATCACCGCGTTGGACGTCAGCAGCCCCATGTCCTCGTACATCCGCGCGGTCTTGGGGTTGTAGTTGCCGGTGCCGATGTGGACGTAGCGGCGCAGGCCGGCCGGCTCCTCGCGCACCACCAGCGACAGCTTGCAGTGGGTCTTCAGCCCGAGCATGCCGTAGACGACGTGGCAGCCGGCCTTCTCCAGCTTGCGCGCCCAGGCGATGTTCGCCTGCTCGTCGAACCGCGCCTTGATCTCCACCAGCGCCAGCACCTGCTTGCCCGCCTGCGCGGCCTCGATCAGGGCGTCGATGATCGGGGAGTCGCCGGACGTGCGGTACAGCGTCTGCTTGATGGCCAGGACGGCCGGGTCCGCCGCCGCCTGCTCGATGAACCGCTGCACGCTGGTGGCGAAGGAGTCGTACGGGTGGTGCAGCAGGACCTCGCGGTTCTTCAGCGCCGCGAACAGGTCGGCCGGCTGGGCGGTCTCGACCTCGGCCAGCTCGGGGTGCGTCTTGGGCAGGAAGGACGGGTAGAGCAGGGCCTCGCGGTCGAGGTCGGCCAGGGAGAACAGCCCGCGCAGGTCGAGCGGGCTCGGCACGCGGAACACCTCCTTGTCGGAGATGTCCAGCTCGCTGATCAGCAGCTCGAGCATCTTGTCGTCGATGTCGTCCTCGACCTCCAGGCGTACCGGAGGGCGTCCGATCTTGCGGCGCAGGAGCTCCTTCTCGAGGGCGAACAGCAGGTTCTCCGCGTCGTCCTCCTCGACCTCGACGTCCTCGTTGCGGGTCACCCGGAACGTGCTGTGGCCGATGATCTGCATCCCGGAGAAGAGCTGGCCGAGGTGCCGGGCGATCACGTCCTCGAGCGGGACGAACCGTCCCCCGCCCAGCGGGACGAACCGGCTCAGGATGGTCGGCACCTTCACCCGGGCGAACTGGCGGACGCCGGTGACCGGGTTGCGCAGGAGCACCGCGAGGTTCACGCTCAGGCCGGAGATGTAGGGGAACGGGTGCGACGGGTCGACCGCGAGCGGGGTGAGGACGGGGAAGATCCGGTTCTCGAAGAGCTCGGTCATGCGGCGGCGCTCGTCGTCGGTGAGCTGGTCCCAGCGCAGGATCTCGATGCCGTGCTGCGCGAGCGCGGGGCGGACGTCGTCGGCGAACACCGCCGCGGCGTCGGCCACCAGCTCGCGGGTGCGGGTCAGGATGGCGTCGTGCAGCTCCCGTGGCATCAGGCCGGAGTTGCTGGGCACGGCCACGCCCGCGGCCATGCGCCGCTTCAGCCCGGCGACGCGGACCATGAAGAACTCGTCCAGGTTCGAGGAGAAGATCGCCAGGAAGCGCGCACGCTCCAGCAGGGGGACGCGCTTCGCGTCCTTGGCCAGGTCGAGCACGCGGTTGTTGAACGCCAGCCAGGACAGTTCCCGGTCGGAGAACCGGTCGGCGGGCAGGTCGGGCTGCTCCAGTTCGATGTCCTCGTCCTCAACCGCGGTCATGGCTGCTCCTGCTTCTGCACGTGCCCGTGCTCCGGCGCGTAGAGGACGTCGCGGGAGGCGACGCGGAATCCTGCGCTTTCGTACATTCTTACCGCTACCGGCTCGGCCATGTCGACGTAGAGCACCACGTGGTCGGCGCCGGTGGACGCCAGGTGCGCGAGCCCCGCGTCGAGCAGGACCCGGCCGTAGCCGCGTCCCTGTGCCCTGGGGGCGACGCCCACCACGTACACCTCGCCGGTCGTCCCGACCCGCTTGGTCCAGTGGAACCCGGCCAGGCCGGCGTCGTCGAACGCCAGCAGCAGCCCCTCCGGGTCGAACCACGGCTCGGCCATCCGGGCGGCCAGCTCACCGGCGTCCATCGCGCCCTGCTCCGCGTGGTGGGCGAAAGCCTCGGCGTTCACCCGGAGCAGTTCCTCCGCGTCCCCGGGACGGTAGCCGCGCAGCCGGAGGGCGTCCGGCACGGCTGGGCGCGACACCCCGTCCAGCGTCCGTTCCATCACCAGCAGGCCGCGTCCGGGACGCAGCCCGAGGGCCGCGGCGAAGCCCCGCGCCGGCGGCAGGTCGCCGAACGCCCACAGTCCCCAGCTGCCGTCGGCGATGTCGGCCAGGCGGCCGGCCAGGGCCCGGCCGATGCCCCGGCGGCGCGCGGAGGGGTCGACCACGAGCTGGGCCGTGCCGTACGCCGGTGACCACTGCAGGTACCCCTCGGGGGCGTCACCGCCGCTGAACAGGTGGATCGCCGAGTCGTCACGCAGGGCGAAGTGCGCGGCCTCGTTCAGCGGCTCGACCCCGTCGTGCGCAGCGGCGCGTCCGGCCAGCGCGAGCACCTGGTCCACCTGGGCGGCGGTGAGTGCGTTCATCCCTGCAGGCTAGTCGCGCGCCGGGGCCGGGTGCCGTGGCGTGACTCAGCGGCGGACGCCGGCGTCCGGGGAGAACCGGTAGCCGACGTTGCGCACGGTGCCGATCAGGGCCTCGTGCTCCGGGCCGAGCTTGGCCCGCAGCCGGCGCACGTGCACGTCGACCGTCCGGGTGCCGCCGTAGTAGTCGTAGCCCCACACGTCGGCGAGCAGGTGCTCGCGGCTGAACACCCGTCCGGGGTGCTGCACGAGGTACTTCAGCAGCTCGAACTCGGTGTAGGTGAGGTCGAGGGGCTCGCCGTCCAGCATCACGGAGTAGGCGGCGTCGTCGATCACGATGCCGCCGGAGGAGATCAGCCCGTCGTTCGCGGCTGCGGTGACGAGCAGCCGGATGCGCGCCTCGAACTCGGCCGGGCCGCAGGTGTCGAGCACCATGTCGGAGATGCCCCAGTCGGCGGCCACGGCCGCCAGCCCGCTCTCGGCGAGCACCAGCAGCAGGGGCACGGTGGATCCCGACGACTGGAAGAGCCGGGCCATCATGCGCGCCCCGGCGAGGTCCGAACGCCCGTCGAGCACGACGAGGTCGGCGCGCGCGGACTCGGTGAGCGCCTGGGTGTCGGCACCGACCAGGTGGATGTCGTGGGGCAGCAGGGCGAGCACAGGGAGCGACCGCTCGGCGCCGGCCGCGACATCGTTGCTGACCAGCAGCAGCTGCGCCATGACCACCACCTCCCCGGACACCTCGCCCGATCGACCCGGGTAAACCTTAGTGATACCTCGGTCCCTGCCGATACACGGACCGAACCGGGGGATCAGGCGTCGAGGTCGAGGACGAGCGTCACCGGGCCGTCGTTGACCAGCGACACCTCCATGTCCGCGCCGAACCGCCCGGTCTCCACCCTCGCGCCACGGGCGCGCAGTGCCGCGACGTAGGCGTCCACGAGGGGTTCGCTCACCGGACCCGGCGCGGCGGCGTTCCACGACGGCCGGCGCCCCTTCCGGGTGTCGGCGTAGAGCGTGAACTGGCTCACCACGAGCAGCGGGGCGCCGAGGTCGGCACAGCTGCGCTCACCGTCGAGGATGCGCAGCTGCCAGGTCTTCTCCGCCAGCCGGTCGGCGATCGACGCGTCGTCGGTGTGCGTCACCCCCACCAGGACCAGCAGGCCAGGCTCGCCGATCGCGCCGACGACAGCCCCGTCAACGCTCACGCTCGCCCGGCTGACCCGTTGCACCACCACCCGCACGCGCCCATCCAACCATGCGCGGAGCGAGGGCGACGCCCCAGCACACGGCCAGCAGCGTGAGGGCAGCGACGCCGATCCCGCCGGTGAGGCCGGCGAAGGCGATCGCGTCCCACGGCAGGCCGAAGCCGCCGGAGGCGAGGACCCGGGCCACGCCGCCGGCGAGCCCGGCGGCGCCGACGAGCCAGGGCAGTGACCGCGCCAGCGCTGGGTGGCCCGCATCGCCCTCCCCCCGGGTGCGGGGGCGCCGCCACGCGGCCAGGGCGACCGCCGCCAGCCCGACCGCCCCGCTGGCGTACTGGGCGTAGCGGTATCCGGCGAGCGGGCCGACCGGGCTCGGGTAGCTGGCCGCCAGCGCGGGAAGGGCCGTCGTGCCCCAGCGCCCGGGGTGGGTGAACTCGTCCCAGCCCACGTGGGTGGCGGCACCGATGGCGAGGGCGAGGGGCACCACCCACCAGGCGGCGACCGTCCAGCCGGCCGGCACCCAGCGCTCCCGGACGGCGGCCGGCGACAGGTCACGCAGGGCGCCGGCCGCGGAGCGCCACAGCGCCCACATCGCGAGCCCGAGCACCACGTCGACGGTGACCACGCCGGCAGCGGTGTGGGTCCACGGGGTGAGCACGCCGAGCACCGGCAGGTAGTAGGGCAGGTCGGGAGCCATGCTGCCCGCCGCCAGCGCGGCGAAGGGGAGCGCGCCGCCGCCGACCCGCCGCAGCGGCAGGACCGCAGCCACGTGGCTGGGCGTGAACGACATGCCCAGAGGATAGGTCGCCTCCTCGACCCCGCCTCACCGCGGGTTTCGGCGCGCACGGACGGCACGGTCGGTCGCCCGTCCTTCTCACCGCGGGTTTCGACGCGCAAAACCCCGTCTGGAGCGCCCTTTTCCGCGCCGAAACCCGCGGTGAGCGCGGCCGGCGTGCGGGACGGGCGCTGCCGCGCGCCGAAAGCCGCGGTTGGTCACCGGGCGAGGGCGCGGTCGACGCGGGCGACCACCTCCCAGGGCCGGAACATGATCTCCTCGGCGAGCCAGCGCACGACCTGGAAGCCGAGGTCGCGGAACACCTGCTCCCGCTGCTTCTCGCGCACGTACGCCCGTGGGTCGGCGTACTTCACCGCGCCGTCGCACTCGCCGATCACCCCGTGGGCGCGCCACAGGCAGTCGGGGAAGAACAACCCGGCGGGCGTGCGGACGGGCGCCTGGTACTCCGGTCGCGGCAGGCCGGCCAGCGCGAAGTGGCCGGCCGACAGCGACTCCGCCGCCGACTCCCGGCAGGGCTCGGCGAGGGCGATCGACGCGGCGAGCGACGTGCGGCGCCGGGACCCGGCAACCTCGCGGAGGTGCTCGCGCGCCGCGTCCGCCAGGTGCGGGTTCGTGTAGTCCTGGCGGCGCACCTGCGCCACGAAGCCCGCGCAGAGCAGGCGGGCGGCGGCGTCGAACAGCACCAGCGCCTCCGGCAGGCCGAGGCCGTCGGCGAGGTCGACGGCGGTGCGGGCGGGGCTGGTGACCGGGGTGCCGTCCGCACCGGTGATCACCTGGCCCGGCGGAAGGCGGGCCGTGTGGTGCTCCCCGACGGCCCGCACCGCGCGGACGCCGGTGCCCGACGGCAGCGTGATCGCCACGGGGAGGTCCTCCCACGGCCGGCCGGGGGCCGGCATCCCCCAGGCCAGGGCCGCCGACTGGTGGCTGAGCACGCCGGACGGGTTGGCCGCCACCTCGGCCCGCGCCCGCAGCAGGTGCCGGGCGGCGGGGTCGTCGGGCCAGGACGCGCGCGCCAGGTAGACGCCGCGGCGCAGCCGCACGAGATCGCCGTGCGACACCGCCGTGGTGATCATGCGCTTCGTCACCCCCGTGTCGAGCAGTGCTGCGGCGGTGGTGGGACGGCTCGGACGGAGCCAGGGAGTGGGTGCGGGCACATCCTGATCCTCCGGTCGACGCACCCCGCCGCGGTCACACGCGCCCCCGGCCTGTGGACGACGCGCCCGGCCGCGCGAGCCTGTGGACGGCGCCCCCGGCCGGGAAGGGACGGCGTGCCCCGGCGGTTATGCTGCACAGGTGCTGACCCCGCTCTCTGTGACAGGTGTGGTGGTGTTCACCGCCTGCCTGGTGCTGGTCGTCCTCGCCGGGCTCGGCATCGTCGCGCTGGTGCGCGGCAGAAGAGGGGAGTGAGATGGCTTTCGAGATTCCGTCCGACCTGAACCCGGCCCTGGTCGGCGTCGCGTGGCTGCGCGGACGCTGGGAGGGCACCGGCTACCGCCAGTGGCCCGGCCTGGAGAAGCACAGCTACGCGCTCCAGGTGGACTTCGCCGACAACGGCGAGGACTACCTGCACTACCTGTGCCAGGCGTTCGAGGTGGACGAGGCGGGCGCGCCGACGAAGCCGCTGTTCATGGAGACCGGCTTCTGGCGCCCGCTGGCCGACGGCACGGTCGACGTCGTGATGTGCTCGCCGGACGGCTTCGTCGAGATCTGGTTCGGCAAGCTCCAGCCGGGCCGTCTCGACCTGGTGACCGACGCGGTCGCACGCACCCGGGACGCCAAGGTGGCCTATACCGCGGGCCGGCGCCTGTACGGCAACGTCGAGGGACGCCTGCTGTTCTCCTTCGACCGCGCGACCGAGGACCACGAGCTGCAGCCCTACCTGTGGGCGCAGCTCGAACGCCGGTGACCGTCCGGGTCCCCGAGGGCGTGGACGCCGGTGCCGTCTGGCACTACGGCGACCCCCTCCGGGAGCAGAAGGCGCTCGAGGCCGGCCGCGCGGGGGTGGACCTGTCCCACCGGCCCTTGTTCACGGTCGGCGGTGCGGACCGGCTGCGCTGGCTGAACGACATCACCAGCCAGGATTTCGCCTCGCTCGCGCCCGGCACGCCGACGGTCGCCTACATCCTCGACGCCCAGGGCCACCTGACCCATGTGTTCGGGGCCGTGGACGACGGCGCCACCCTGTGGTGCCACACCGAGCCGGGTCGCCGGGACGCGCTGGTGGCCTGGCTGCGCCGGATGATCTTCGCCGCCCGGGTCGAGGTGGCCGAGCTCGGCGCGGACCACGCGCTCGTGCTTCCCCCGGGATCGACGACCGGGCCGGTGATCGTGCCGGCGGCGGAGGTCGAGGCCGTGCTCGGCGACACGCGCGCCGGTACCTGGGCGATGGAGGCCGTCCGGATCGCGTCCGGCACGCCACGGATCTTCCTCGACACCGACGAGCGGACGATCCCCAACGAGCTCGCGAATCCCTCCGGCGACCTGCTGGGGCTGGCCGTGCACCTGCGCAAGGGCTGCTACCCGGGCCAGGAGACGGTCGCGCGGGTCTTCAACCTCGGCCGGCCGCCGCGCCGGCTGGCCCTGCTGCACCTGGACGGCAGCGCGGAGCGGCTGCCGACGCTCGGGGCCGACGTCCTGCTCGAGGGTCGCCCGGTGGGCCGGATGGGCACCTCCGAGCGCCACCACGAGCTGGGCCCGGTGGGCCTCGCGCTGCTGAAGCGGACGGTCCCGGTCGACGCCGCGCTGGAGGTGGACGGGGTGGCGGCGTCCCAGGAGGCGCTGGTCGACCCGGAGTCCGGGCTGCACTGGCGCCCGGAGCCGGGACTGGGCAGGGCCTGACGTGCGGCGCGTCCTCGCCTGGGTCGGCATCGTGGTCGCCGTGGCGCTCGCCTTCGGCGTGGGCTCCGCGTGGCCGGTGATCGTCCGGCCGCCGCTCGTGCTGGGCCAGGACGCCGTCACCGACGCCGCGTCGGCGGGTGTCACCCCGGTGCTGGAGACCGTGGGCGGTGGCCGGGTGATCGACGTCCCGCCCCCCACGGGCACCTCGCGCAAGGACGTGCTGGTGGTCCTGTACCCCGGGGGACTGGTGCGTCCCCAGGCCTACGAGTGGCTGGCCAGGGCGCTGGCCGTGCGCGGGTACGAGACGGTGATCCCCGAGTTCTCCTTCGACCTGGCCGTCACCGATCCCGGGCGTGCGACGGCGCTCATCGCGCACTACGGGCAGGGCCGGAAGGTGGTGCTCGCCGGCCACTCCCTCGGCGGGGCGATGGCCGCCCAGTACCTCGCGGACGAGCAGCGGGCGGGACGGCGTCCGGCCGCGGGACTGGTGCTGATGGCGGCCTACCCGCCCGACGGTGCCGACCTCAGCGGATCGGGCCTGGCGGCGCTCAGCCTGCGGGCGGGCAACGACGGGGTGGCCGATGCCGCGGACGTCGCGGGCGGACTCGCCCGGCTCCCCGCGGGCACGCCGCTGGTGGACGTCCAGGGCGCTGTGCACAGCTTCTTCGGCCGCTACGGCCCGCAGGCCGGCGACGGCGTGCCGGGCGTCAGCAGGGCGCAGGCGGAACAGCAGGTCGTCGACGCGGTCGCCGGCTTCCTGGGCGGGTTGTCCTAGGCCGGGCGACGCGCGAGCACGTACAGGCGAGTGGTCTGGGCCTCGTCCGGGTAGGGCGAGCGGACGTACCACTCCGCCACCTCGAGGCCGGCCTCGCCGACGGCAGCGAGCACCTGGTCGCGGTCGTGGGTGACGACGTCGAGGTCGACCTCGACCCCGCACAGGGTGTCGGCGTGCACGATGCCCTCGCCCAGGTGGAGCGCGAGCGCGAGCGTGCCGCCGGGACGCAGGGTGGCGGCCACGCCGGCCATCGTCGGCGCCAGTTCGGACGGAGCCAGGTGCACGAAGGCGTACCAGGCGACGACGGCCCCCCACGCCGCCGCGTTGCGGGGGCGGAGTAGCTGGTGGAACCGGCCGACGGCCACGTCGAGGTCGGGGAAGTTGGCGCGCGCCTGCTCGACCATGGACGCGGATCCGTCCAGGCCGTGCACCTCGATGCCGGTGTCGGCGAGGAACGCCATGATCTGGCCGGGTCCGCAGCCCAGGTCCATCACCGGGCCGTCGGCCTCGGCCGCGATCCGCTCCAGGATCCAGACGTCGAACGGCTTGCCGACCAGCTCGTCGATGAGCGCCTCGGAGTAGGCCGCTGCCGCGGCGTCGTAGGCGGCGAGGACGGCCGCGTCCCGCGCCGCCGCCCCACCGGCGAGGACGGCCTCGCGGTCGGCGGGGGCGTCTGCGGCCGGCGCGCCGGCGGCCACCGGGCCCAGCAGGTGCACCCAGCGCCGGTCCTGCTGGCCGCGCTGCAGCGGCAGTTCGCGCACCAGGGGCGGCGAGGCCGCCGCCAGCCGGGTCAGGCAGGCCGCGACGGCGTCCTTGTCGGCGAAGGGGTGGAGGCGTTCGCTGCGCGTCCTCAGCTCCCCGGGCGACTGCGGTCCCCGCAGCAGCAGGACGGTGAGCAGCGCCCGCTCGTCGTCGGCCAGGGCGAGCTCGGCGTCGAGCAGCTGGTGGTACTTCAGCGTCCGCGAGCCCTTCTCGGCCCAGACCACACGCACCAGCCGCCGGTCCCGCAGCCCCTTGAGGGCATCGGTGAGCGTCTTCTCGTCGTAGTCGGTGACCGGTTCGCGGCTGGAGGTCTGGTTGCAGGCCGTGCGCAGCGCGTTCAGGGTGAGCGGGTAGCTCGCAGGGACGGTGTGCTGCTTCTCGAGCAGGCTGCCGAGGATGCGCTGGTCGGTGGCGTCGAGCACCGGAAGGGACATGGCAGCAGGCTAGCCAGCCCGGCGGCGTGCGTCGCCGGCCGTGGGCACCGTTGGGTTCAGGACTCCGGATCGGGTATGCCGTCCCGCTGGTCATGCGCGCTCCCGGTGGCCTGCCGCCGCCCAGAGTCCAGGGCGGTGCCGCCGGTGTGGCGGGAGCGGACGCCGTGTCCGTACAGACCCGGTGCTCAGGCCTTCTTGGCGCGGTTGCGCAGCTTGGCCCGCTCGTCCGCGCCGAGGGTGACCTTCCGGATGCGCACGTTCTTCGGCGTGACCTCCAGGCACTCGTCCGAGCGGCAGAACTCCAGCGACTGCTCGAGGCTGAGCAGGCGCGGCGGGATCAGCCGCTCCAGCTCGTCGCCGGTGGAGGAGCGCACGTTGGTGAGCTTCTTCTCCTTGGTGGGATTCACGTCCATGTCGTCGGCGCGGGGGTTCTCCCCGACGATCATGCCCTCGTACACCTCGTCGCCGGGGGCGACGAACAGCGTCCCCCGCTCCTGCAGGTTGAACAGCGCGTAGGAGGTGACCGTGCCCAGCCGGTCGGCGACCAGCGAGCCGGTCAGCCGCGTCCGGATCTCGCCCGCCCACGGCTCGTAGCCCTCGAAGACGTGGTGCATGATGCCGGTGCCGCGGGTCTCGGTGAGGAACTCGGTGCGGAACCCGATCAGGCCCCGAGCCGGGATGACGTACTCCACCCGCACCCAGCCGGTGCCGTGGTTCACCATCTGCTCCATGCGCGCCCTGCGCGTGCCCATCAGCTGGCTGATCGTGCCGACGTGCTCCTCGGGGATGTCCACCGTGAGCCGCTCGACCGGCTCGTGGAGGTGCCCGTCGATCTCGCGCGTGAGCACCTCCGGCTTGCCGACGGTCAGCTCGAAGCCCTCCCGGCGCATCATCTCGACCAGCACGGCCAGCTGGAGCTCGCCTCGTCCCTGAACCTCCCAGGTGTCGGGACGCTCGGTGTTCAGCACCCGGATCGACACGTTGCCCACGAGTTCGGTGTCGAGGCGGTTCTTCACCAGGCGGGCGGTGAGCAGCTTGCCCACCCGGCCGGCCAGCGGCGAGGTGTTGATGCCGATCGTCATCGAGATCGACGGCTCGTCGACGTGGATCAGGGGCAGCGGACGCGGGTCGTTCGGGTCGGCGAGGGTCTCGCCGATGGTGATCTCCGGGATGCCGGCGATGGCCACGATGTCGCCGGGGCCGGCCGACTCCGCCGGGACCCGCTCGAGCGCCCTGGTGATCAGCAGCTCGGACAGCCGCACGTTGCTGATCGTCCCGTCGTGGCGGCACCAGGCCACGGTCTGGCCCCGGGTGATGGTGCCCTCGACGATGCGGCACAGCGCCAGCCGTCCCAGATAGGGGGAGGCGTCGAGATTGGTCACGTGCGCCTGGAGGGGCGCGTCCTCGGTGTAGAGGGGGGCCGGGATCGTCTCCATGATCAGCTGGAACAGCGGCTCCAGGTTCGGCGAGTCGGGCATGCCGCCGTCCTCGGGCTTGGTCATCGACGCCCGGCCGGCCTTCGCGGCGCAGTAGATGATCGGGAAGTCCAGGTGGTGCGCCTCGTCGTCCTCGAGCAGGTCGAGGAACAGGGCGTACACCTCGTCGATCACCTCGGCGATGCGGGCGTCGGGGCGGTCGACCTTGTTGATCACCACGATGATCGGCAGGTTCTTGGCCAGCGCCTTGCGCAGCACGAAGCGGGTCTGCGGGAGCGGCCCCTCGGAGGCGTCCACCAGCAGCAGGACCCCGTCCACCATCTCCAGGCCGCGCTCGACCTCGCCGCCGAAATCGGCGTGGCCGGGGGTGTCGATGATGTTGATCGTGACGGTGGAGCCGTCGCCGAGGACGTGGTCGACGGCGGTGTTCTTGGCCAGGATCGTGATGCCCTTCTCACGCTCCAGGTCCATGGAGTCCATGACGCGGGTGTTCACGTCCTGGTTCTCGCGGAAGGCGCCGGACTGCCACAGCATGGCGTCCACCAGGGTGGTCTTGCCGTGGTCGACGTGGGCGATGATGGCGACGTTGCGCAGGTCTGCGCGTGCGGGCATGCCGGACTCCGGATCTTCAGGGAACCAGCCAAGCCTACCGGACGCCGCTTCGCGCGCCCCCGGCGGGGGCTACCGCAGGTCGCCGTCGTCGTGCGGGGCGTGGCCCTCCTCCATCGCGGCGAGCATGTCGGGACGGATGCCGACGCCGGTGGCGAGCCGGGAGTGGCTGCGGGAGTAGAGGAAGTAGATGAGGAAGCCGATCACCAGCCAGATCAGGAACCTCAGCCACGTCTCCACAGAGAGGTTGAGCATCAGGTAGCCGCAGATCACCGCGGAGAGGATCGGCAGCCACGGGGACAGCGGCACCTTGAACGACCGGGGGAGGTCGGGACGCTTCCTGCGCAGCACCACGATCCCGATCGAGACCAGGACGAACGCCGACAGCGTGCCGATGTTCACCATCTCCTCGAGGACGCCGACCGGGGTGAAGCCGGCCACGACCGCGACCACGCCGGTGACGATCGCGGTGATCAGCCACGGGGTGCGGTACTTCGGGTGCACCTTCGCCAGGCCCATCGGCAGCAGCGCGTCGCGGCACATCGCGAAGATGAGACGGGTCGCGCCGATCATCAGCGTGAGGACGACCGTGGTGAGGCCCGCGACCGCGCCGGCGGAGATCAGGGTGGCCATCCAGGCCTGGCCGTGGAACGCGAAGGCGTTGGCCAGGGCAGCGCTCGGGTCGAGCTGGTCGTAGGGCACCATCCCCGTCACGACGAGGGCAACCGCGCAGTACAGCACCGTGCAGATCGCCAGGGACGCGATGATGCCGATCGGCAGGTCGCGCTGCGGGTTCTTGGTCTCCTCCGCCGTGGTCGCCACGACGTCGAAGCCGATGTAGGCGAAGAACACCAGGGCCGCGCCCGCAAGGACGCCGCCCACGCCGAACGTGGACGGGACCGCGCCGGTGACGAACTGGAGCAGCGGCTGCGTCCACACCTCTGCACCCGTGCCGGAGGCCGTCGGCGTCGCCGGCGGGATGAACGGGGTGTAGTTCGCGGGGTTGATGAAGCCGATGCCGGCGAAGATCACGAACAAGACGATGAACAGCTTCAGCCCGACCAGGGCCAGGTTGACCCGCAGCGACTCCTTGATGCCGATCGTCACCAGGAAGCCGAGCACGATCACCAGCAGGATCGCCGGCAGGTCCACGACGCCGCCGTAGCTGATGGCCTCGGGCAGCGTGATGCCCAGCTTGCCCAGGAACGCGCCGAGGTAGGCGCTCCACCCCTGGGCCACGACGGACGCCCCGAGGAACATCTCCAGGATCAGGTCCCAGCCGATGATCCAGGCGAAGATCTCGCCCAGCGAGGCGTAGGAGAACGTGTAGGCCGAGCCCGACACCGGCACGGTGGAGGCGAACTCCGCGTAGCACATGGCCGCCAGCGCGCAGCAGATCGCCGCGATCACGAAGCTGATCACGATGGACGGGCCGGCCACGTTGTGGGCGGCCCGGCCGGTCAGGGTGAAGATGCCCGCGCCGATGACGACGCCGACGCCGAAGACCGTCAGGTCGAGGGCGCTCAGCGACTTCTTCAGCTGGTACTCGGGCTCGTCGGTGTCGGCGATCGACTGCTCGATCGACTTGGTGCGCAGCAGGCTCATGGGGTCCTTCTCACGGGGTACCGGGGCCGCCTCCTCGCGGCCCACGTGCAACCTGAGGAACTTATGCCCGTCTCTCGAATGGCGGTCGCCGTGGTCACCATTCGGTCGTCGCCACGGCGAACCCGCGCTGCTAGCCTCGTCGCGTCACACTCCGACAAGCAGGGAGGCCGACGTGGGTTTCCTCGACTTCTGGGGAGCGGTCGGCCATGCCCTGTGGGGGGTCTTCACGCTCGACCGCTCGACGGCGGAGTGGTTCGCCGCCCATCCGGCGAACGGCCAGATCGCGCTCACCATTGCCCTTCTCGCCGGGATCTCGATGCTCCTGGGCGACTCGGCCGTGCTGTTCTTCAACCGCGTGCGCGGGATCCGGTTCGCGGTCTCGCTGCTGCTCAACGGGCTGGGCATGATCGCCCTCTACCTGGTGCAGGCCATCGTGCTGACTGTCGTCGGAGACTGGATCGTCGGCCATCCCCCCGTCGCGCCGTTCGTGATCCGCGGGATGCTGTTGTCCACCGCCCCGATGGTGTTCGGCGTCCTGGCCCTCGTCCCGTACTTCGGGCCGGCGATCGCCCGCTTCCTCCAGGCGTGGTCGGTGGTGGCACTGTGGGTGATCGTGCAGGTGCTGTACGACACCGGCCTGTGGCGCGCGCTCGTGGTCACGCTGCTGGCATGGGGGTCCATGCAGCTGATGTCCTGGGCCCTGGCGAGACCGGTCGCCTACCTCGGCAGCCGGATCTTCCGTCTGGTGAGTGGGCACCCCGTGATGCTCACCGGCCGCGACCTGCTCTCCGGCCACCCGTTCCTGCCGGTCGAGGAGCACCCCGCGAAGGGAGGGCGGGGCTGATGCTCACGATCCTGCTGGTCGGGCTCCTCGTCTTCGTCCTCCTCGCGCTCACCGTGGCGCCCCTGGAGGCGCTGGGCTGGTGGTCGAAACGTGGTGCGGAGGAGGCGGCGCAGACCGTCCAGCAGATCCTGGTGGACGACGACGGCGACGACACTCCGGAGCCGTTCGACCACTACATCGTCTACCTCTCCGGCATCGGTGCGATCGACGGCCACTCCATCCCGCCAGAGGAACTCCCGCTGGTGGAGGCGCTGGAGGCGCTGCCGAACACCGCCGTCATCCGCGACGTCTTCCCCTACTCGGTGACGAACAAGGGGCTCACCGGCCAGCGGGCCCTCAGCTGGCTGTGGAGCCGGATCGAGAAGGCCCGGCTGAAGAAGCCGGAAGCCCTCGCCGGCATGCTCGTCAACGCCCGCAACGCGATGCAACTGTTCGTCAGCGCCGACCGGCGCTACGGCCCGGCGTACAACCTCGGCACCGCCCGCGAGGTGGTGGAGGCGCTGCGCAGGAAGGGCTACCAGCTGGACGGCGGCAAGCCCGTCACGCTCATCGGCTGGAGCGGCGGCGCGCAGATCTCCATCGGGGCGGCCTGGTACCTCGGGATGGGGAAGATCCCCGTCCGGGTGGTGTCCATCGGGGGGATGATGTCCGACGACCCGGGCCTGGAGCGGGTCGACCACCTGTGGCACCTGCGCGGCACCAAGGACGTGTTCGAGAAGCTCGGCGGGGTGATGTTCGCCGGACGGTGGCCGCGCGCGGCCTTCTCCCCGTGGACCGACGCCCTCAAGGAGGGCCGGATCGACATCATCGACCTCGGCCCGATGCACCACAACGGCAAGGCCCACTACTACGACCCGAACGTCATCGGCCCCGACGGGCGCAGCTACCTGCAGGTGACCATCGACGCCGTGGTCGCCGTCCTCACCGACCGGCCCGTGGACACCATCCCGGGCTGACCGCCGTCTCGGACGCCGTGGCCGCGGTCAGGGCCCGAACCCGGGGCGATTCAGGGCATGCCCGGCATGGTCCGTCGCGGCCCGCTGAATAGGCTGGCCCGGTGACGCAATGGTTCACCGAGAGCTTCCGGGCAGAGTTCGCCAAGCAGGAGGCCGAACTCGGCCGGGTCAACATCGCCGTGTTCGGCAAGACCGGCGTCGGCAAGTCGACGCTGGTGAACGCCATCTTCGGCGAGCCGGTCGCGGTGACCGGCATCGGCGCCCCAGTGACGAACGGTTCGCACCTCTACCTCGACAAGCGCGGCTCGCTGGGGGTCATCGACACCCGCGGGCTCGAGCTCGGACGCGACGACGACAAGATCATCGGCGAACTCACCAAGGCGGTGAACCAGAGCCGCGGCAAGCCGATCGACGAGCAGATCCACGTCGCCTGGTACTGCCTGCGGGGCATGGACCGCCGCTTCGAGGACTTCGAGGAGCGGTTCATCCGCACCCTGGACTCCCTCGGGCTCCCGGTCGTGGTGGTGCTCACCCAGGTGCCGATGCGCGACGGCGTCTACCACCCGGACGCCATCGAGCTGGCCCGCCAGCTCGAAGCCCGAGGCCTCCCCATCGTCGACGGCCGCCCGTACCTGACCTACGCGATGAGGGACCAGTTCACCGGTCAGCCGCCCTACGGCTTGATGGAGGTCCTCGGTGCCACCTTTCGCCGCGCTCCGGAGGCGGTCCAGGGAGCCCTCGTCGCGGCCCAGGCGATCGATGTTCAGCTCAAGGCGAGCCAGTCGAACAAGGCCATCGCCGCAGCCGTGACCGCCGCTGCCGCGGCCGCCGCCGTCCCGATCCCGTTCTCGTCGGCGGCCATGCTGGTGCCGATCCAGTTGTCGATGATGGCCCGGATCGCCCAGTTGCACGGCCTCGGCCTGGACAAGTCGGCGCTGCTGGCGATCGCGTCCACCTCGGTGGCCACCTCAGCCGGACGGGCGGCCGCCGCCGGCCTGCTGAAGTTCATCCCCGGCGCGGGCAGCGTGGTCGGCGGCGTGATCAACGCCTCGGTCGCCTCCTCGTTCACGCTGGCCATGGGACAGGCGTGGGTGGTGGTGTGCCAGCGGGCATTCACGAAGTCGCTGCCGACCCTCGACGGCAAGCTCGACGCCTCCGCCGTCGGCCGGCTGTTCGAGTCCGAGCTCGCGAAGCGGATGCCGCGCATCCGCCACAAGGACTGAGGCCGCGACCCGGGGCGGACGCGTGGTATCGGCATCCGGCGGAGCTCAGGGGCGGGTGACGGGCTCCGTGGGCAGCGAGGTGCGACGAGAGGTGTAATACCCGGGCCTGGTCGCGGTCACCAGAACCCTGATCGTCTTGCCCAGGTCAGACGTCGTTGGGGAGTAGGTGGGTGCAGTCGCCCTCCGGATCGCCGACGAGCCCCGGAACCACTGGAAGGCGAGTGTCACCGGCGTCGGTCCCCAGGCCCCCGCCTCCGCCGTGAGGGTGTGGGACACGGCCGCCTGCCCGGTCACCGTTGGCACGACCGGCAGGAGGAGGGCCTTGCGGACACGGACCGACGTCGAGTAGGTCGTCACCCTGCCGCAGCCGGGCTTCGTGCCGGTCACGCGCACCCGCAGGTCGTCGCCCACGTCGCCGGGCTGCACCGTGTAGGTGGACGCCGTCCGTCCCGGGATGCTGCGGCCGTTGCGCTGCCACTGGTAGCTGAACACCACGGCGTCGTCCCAAGTCTGGGGGTCGGCCGTCAGCACGGAGTCGGTGATCGCCGTCCCGTTGATGCGTGGCCGCGGGTGGTCGCGGATGTAGCCGGTGAGAACGGTGACGGCGGCCGAGCACCGACGCTTGGCCTCGTATCCGTCGAGGTGGGCAACGACGCAGACCGAGAGCTGGTGCTTCCGGTCGGCCGCCGACGGTGTGTACCAGTCCGGTTGTTCCGGGTGGTCGCGCGCCACGAGCGTCCCGTCGATGTACCACTCGTAGCTGTACTGCCCGGAAGGCACAGCGGGCGTCCACCCGCTCACTCTCGCGTTCACGCCGATGCCCACCATCGGCGCGTGAGTCATGGTTGGCGCGTAGGTGCGGGTGAAGGCGTGGTCGGGCCCGGCGTGCTGCGTCACTGTGCCCGAGAACTCTGTGTTCTGGCTGGACGGGACGGCGAAGGTGAGCTGGTAGGTCCCGGGTTCGGGGTAGGTCACCAGGCCGGCGTCGCAGGTCACGCCCGGATGGCTGGTGGAGGCGCACACGCTCTCGCCGTCACGGCCGCGGAGCCCGAGAGGGGCGGCCACCCCGATCCGGGCGTCCTGGCTGGCAGCGACCTTCTGGAAGCCCGCGAGGAGCCGCGCAGTGCTGGAGCCGAGGGAACTGATGTCGGCGATCCGGTTGTCCCGCACGTCGATGCTGGCCAGCCCGCTCAGGACGGCCAGGTCGGAGATGTCGCTGATCCCGTTCGACTCCAGCGACAGCGAGCGAAGGGACGTCATGCCGCGGAGCGGCCCGACGTCGGACGCGCCGGTGCCCGAGGCCGCAAGCGAGGTGAGGGGGAGGCCGGCGATCGGTGCGAGGGAGCCCACCGGGTTCTGGCTGACCTCGAGGCGGACGAGGTGCCGGAGTCCCGCCAGGGGGCCGAGGTCTCGGATGTCGTTGCGCGAGAGCTGGAGGTCGGCCAGGTCAGAAGCGCTCGACAGCGCAGCGATGTCGGTGATGGCATTGGCCTCGGCGTACAGCGTTTCCAGTTCGGGCTTGTCGGCCAGCGCGGAGATGTCGTGCAGCGAATTGCGCGCCAGGTATGCCTTCGCGAGATGGTTGAGGGGCGCCAGAGCCGAGATGTCACTGAGTGCGCCGTTGGGCCCCGACGATGGGCCCGCGGCGTAGATGTTCGTGAGCCCGGCCGCCACCTCCAGGCCCGCCAGGTTCTTGAGGCGGGGGGTGTCAAGGGTGATGGCACGAAGCGTCACCGGGATGCCCACACCATCGAGGGTCGCCACCTGGGAGTCGCTGACCGAGAGCGCCTCGAGCGAGAGGCGTGACAGCGCCCGGTAGTCGGTGGCAGAGGTGTTCCCGATCGCCAGGCTCTTGAGCCCGGCCAGCTTCGCAAGGTCCTCGGGATGTGCGAGGTCTGTGCCCTGCACCTCGAGGTGTTGCAGCGAGGGCAGGCCCTCCAGGGGCGCCGTCGTCGTGATCGGGTTGTCCGCGAGTCGCAGGCGTTCGAGCTTCGTCAGGCCCGCAAGGGGGCCGAGGTCGGTGACCCGGTTGCCGGACAGGTGCAGCAGCGTCAGCCGCGTGAGACCCTGCAGCGGGTGGAGGTCGGAGATCGCTCCAGGCTTGAGGTAGAGGACGTCGAGGGAGGTTAGGGACTCCACCCCGGTGAGGTCGTTCGCTGCCGGAAGGCTGCTGTAGCCGCAGTTGAGGGACGTCAGGCCCGCCAGCTGTGAGGCGGTGAACGACGCTTCCGCATCCGCGTGCAGGTGCAGCGCGATGCAGGCGCGCAGGCCGGGATCCGGGATGTCGACCAGTTCCTCGGCACGTGCAGTCGCCGTCCCGCTCAGTGCGATCGTCCCGGCAAGGACTCCGGCGGCGAGGATGCGGGCAGCGTGGCGGATCCTCCGCGGGTTGGGGGGCACAGTCGGAGCATAGGAAGAACCCGTCCCGCCCGCGCCGGAAGTTGCGATCTCGTACAACCTCGTCCGGCCCGAGCACCATTTCTCACACATGAGACGACGCGTCTCACGCCTGTCCCGAATCGGCCGGATACGACGAGGCGTAGTAGTGGGTCTGAGAGGATTGCACCATGAGTCAGCGAACCATTGGTGTGACCGAGCTCGCCCTCCGCGACGCCCACCAGAGCCTCATGGCGACCCGCATGGCCCTCGAAGACATGGTCGAGGCGTGCGAGGACATCGACCAGGCGGGCTACTGGAGCGTCGAGTGCTGGGGCGGCGCTACCTACGATGCCTGTATCCGATTCCTCAACGAGGATCCCTGGGTGCGTCTGCGGACCTTCCGCGAACTGATGCCCAACTCCCGTCTCCAGATGCTGCTGCGCGGCCAGAACCTGCTCGGCTACCGCCACTACGAGGACGAAGTGGTGGAGCGGTTCGTGGACAAGTCCGCCGAGAACGGCATGGACGTGTTCCGCGTCTTCGACGCGCTGAACGACCCGCGCAACATGGCCCACGCGATGCAGGCGGTCAAGAAGACCGGCAAGCACGCCCAGGGCACCATCTGCTACACCATCTCCCCGCTGCACACCGTCGAGGGCTACGTGCACCTGGCCGGCCAGCTGCTCGACATGGGTGCCGAGTCGCTCGCGCTGAAGGACATGGCTGCGCTGCTGCAGCCGCAGCCCGCCTACGACATCATCCGCGGCATCAAGGAGACCTACGGCGAGGACGTGCAGGTCAACGTCCACTGCCACGCGACCACCGGCGTGACCCTCGTCTCGCTGATGAAGGCGATCGAGGCCGGCGCGGACGTCGTCGACACCGCGATCAGCTCGATGTCGCTCGGCCCGGGCCACAACCCGACCGAGTCCCTCGTCGCCATGCTCGAGGGCACCCCGTACACCACGGACCTCGACCCGGAGCGCCTGCTGCGGATCCGCGACCACTTCACCAAGATCCGCCCGAAGTACGCGGAGTTCGAGTCGGCCACCCTGGTGGACACCGACATCTTCTCCAGCCAGATCCCCGGCGGCATGCTCTCGAACATGGAGAGCCAGCTGAAGGCCCAGGGTGCCGGCGACCGCATCAAGGAGGTCATGGCGGAGGTGCCGCTGGTCAAGGCGGACGCCGGCCACCCGCCGCTGGTCACCCCGTCCAGCCAGATCGTGGGCACGCAGGCCGTGTTCAACGTCCTGATGGGCAAGTACAAGGTGATGACCGGCGAGTTCGCCGACCTGATGCTCGGCTACTACGGCGAGTGCATCGGCGAGCGCAACCCCGAGGTCGTGGCGATCGCCCAGGCGCAGGCCAAGAAGGACCCGATCACGGTCCGTCCGGCCGACCTGATCCCGCCGGAGTGGAGCAAGCTCGTCGAGGACGCGTCCAAGCTCGACGGCTTCGACGGCACCGACGAGGACGTCCTCACCTACGCCATGTTCCCGGGTGTCGCCCCGGGCTTCTTCAGCGCGCGTGACGACGGCCCGACGAACGTCGGCAAGTCGGCCGAGCAGCTGAAGGCCGAGGCGGACGCCGCCAGTGGCGCTGCCAACGCCGTCCGCGGTCCGATCAAGTACAAGGTTTCCTTCGGCGGGCGCGAGCACAGCGTCCAGGTCGAGATGGCGTGAGGTGAGTTGAGATGAGCAAGAAGCCAGTACCGATGAAGAAGCGGGTCGAGGACCTGCTCGAGGCCCGGCTCACCGCCCGCGCCGGCGGTGGCGAGGCCCGCCTGCAGAAGCAGCGCGACGCCGGCAAGATGACCGCCAGGGAGCGGATCGACGCGCTGATCGATCCGGACAGCTTCCAGGAGATCGGCCTGTTCCGGAAGAACCGCACCGTCACCTTCGGGATGGACACCGCGGTCATGCCGGCCGACGGCGTCGTCACGGGCACCGGCTCGGTCCTCGGACGCCCGGTGCACATCGCCAGCCAGGACTTCACCGTCATGGGTGGGTCCGCGGGCGAGACGCACTCCAAGAAGGTCGTAGAGATGATGAACGCGGCGCTGGAGACCGGCACCCCGTTCGTCTTCATCAACGACTCGGGCGGCGCGCGCGTCCAGGAGGGGATCGACTCCCTGTCCGGCTACGGCCAGGTGTTCTACGCCAACGTGCTGCTGTCCGGCGTGGTGCCGCAGATCTCGATCATCGCCGGCCCGTGCGCCGGCGGCGCGGCCTACTCCCCGGCGCTGACCGACTTCGTCATCCAGACCCGCAAGGCCCACATGTTCATCACCGGGCCGAGCGTCATCAAGCAGGTCACCGGTGAGGAGGTGGACTCCGACCGCCTCGGCGGTGCGGACGCCCACATGTCCGTCTCCGGCGTCAACCACTTCGTTGCCGACGACGACGAGCAGGCGATCCTGATCGCGAAGAAGCTGCTCAGCTTCCTGCCGCAGAACAACAACGAGGAGCCGCCGCTCGTCGACGGCGACTACAGCGTCGACTACGACCCGTCCCTGCACGACATCGTGCCGGTGGACGGCAAGCAGGGCTACGACGTGCGCGAGGTCATCGCCAAGGTGGTCGACTACGGCGACTTCCTCGAGGTGCAGGCCGGCTACGCGGCGAACATCGTGGTGGGCTTCGCCCACATCAACGGTCGCAGCGTCGGCATCGTCGCGAACCAGCCGAACGTGATGGCGGGCGTGCTCGACATCAACTCCTCGGACAAGGGCAGCAAGTTCGTCCGGTTCTGCAACGCCTTCAACATCCCGATCGTGACCTTCGTCGACGTCCCCGGCTACATGCCCGGCGTCGCCCAGGAGCACGGCGGCATCATCCGCCACGGCGCGAAGATGCTGTACGCGTACTCCGCGGCCACCGTGCCGAAGATCACCGTCGTCCTGCGCAAGGCCTACGGCGGTGCGTACATCGCCATGTCCTGCAAGGACCTGGGTGCGGACAAGGTGTTCGCCTGGCCGACGGCGGAGATCGCGGTCATGGGTGCCGAGGGTGCCGCGGAGATCGTCTTCCGCAAGGAGATCGCTGCCGCCGAGGACCCCGTCGCCAAGCGGGCCGAGCTGGTGGAGGAGTACCGCAGCACGTTCTCGACGCCGTTCGTCGCGGCCGCGCGTGGCCTGGTGGACGACATCATCGATCCGGGTGACACCCGTCGGAAGGTGGCCATGGCCCTGGAGCTGCTGGCCACCAAGCGCGAGCTGCGTCCGGCGAAGAAGCACGGCCTCGGGCCGGTGTGATCGCCATGTCCACCAACGAGGAACTGCTGGAGCTCGTCAAGTCGCTCAGTGAGCGGGTCGAGGGGCTCGAGGTCAAGATCAAGTCGCTCGAGGTGCACACCAAGGACGTCCCCGAGGACACCATGGTGGCCATCGCCGCCGCGGTCGCCGCGTACCTCGGCCACCGCGCCCGGCGTCGCCAGCGGCGCTTCGCCACGGGTCGCAACTGGGCGTCGAACACGCGTCGCTCCCAGCACACCCACCACCCGCTGTACACGCGCTGAGTAAGGAAAGACCAATGAAACTGAAGGTGACTGTCAACGGCGTCGCGTACGACATCGACGTCGAGGTCGAGGAGCAGGAGACTCCCTCACTGGGCGCGATCGTGATCGGCGGGTCGTCCCACGGGCCGGTCGCGCCGACCACCGCGTCGGTGCAGGCGTCCTCGGCGAACGCCGTGGTCGCGCCGCTGGCCGGCACGGTGGCCCGGGTCCTGGTCGAGGAGGGCCAGGAGATCGAGGCCGGCGAGGTGCTGTGCGTGCTCGAGGCCATGAAGATGGAGACCGAGATCACCGCGCCGAAGGCCGGGATCGTGGCCCGCATCCTGGTCGAGAAGGGCACCGCGGTCCAGGCCGGCGTCGCGCTCGTCGAGCTCGACTGACCTTTTCGCACAGCACAGGTGGCCCGTCCCGTCAGGGGCGGGCCACCTGTGCGTCCCGGGCCGGGCGGGTCCGCCCCTGACGGCGAGCACTGCCCTCGGCATTCCGGGTGGCGCTGGGTAGGGTGCCCGGCATGGCACGGATCGCGTTCATCGGCCTCGGGCGCATGGGCCGCGGGATGGTCGGACGGCTGGTGGCCGCCGGGCACGACGTGGTGGTGGCCAACCGGACACAGTCCCGCGCGTCCGCTCTCGTCGCCGGGGGCGCGCGGTCCGCGGAGAACCCGGCGTCGGCCGTCGAGGGCGTGGACGCCGTGTTCGCGATGGTCAGCGACGACGAGGCGTCCCGGGAGGTCTGGCAGGGGACCCAGGGTGTCCTGGCCGGCCGGCCGGCACGAGGGGCTCTCGCGATCGAGTGCTCGACGTTGTCGTCCGACCGGGTGGCGGAGCTCTCCGGTGCGACGGTCGCTGCGGGGCTGCGGTACCTCGACTGTCCGGTCACGGGGCTGCCGGACATGGCCGCCGCGGGCACGCTGACGCTCCTGGTCGGAGGTGCGACCGAGGACCTGGACGCGGCGCGTCCGCTGCTGGCACCACTTGCCGAGCGGATACTGCACTTCGGTTCCGTCGGCTCAGGAACGGCGTACAAGCTGATCGTGAACCTCATCGGCGCGGTCCAGATCGCCGGGGTCGCCGAGGGCCTGGTCATCGCGGAACGTGCCGGCCTCGACCTCGGGCAGGTGATGGACGCCCTGGCGGGCGGCCAGGCGGCCAGCCCGCAGGTCGTGCGCAACGGCCTGCGCATGGTGGCGGCCGACCACGACCGCGAGGTCTCCTTCCCGGGCCGCCTGCGGCACAAGGACACCGCCTACGCGCTGCAGCTGGCGCAGCTGCTCGACGTGGGCGCGCCTCTGGGCCACGTCGCCCTCGAGGGCCTCGAGGCGCTGCTGGCGTCCGGCCTGGGCGAGCAGAACGAGAGTGCGGTCATCGAGATCGCCCGCCAGCGCGTCCCGAGGGCCCGGCCCGAGGTGCCTCCGCAGGGCATTCAGCGGTAGGTGCCGCGGAACACCTTGTGCTGGGCGGGCTGGGCGACCGGACGGATCGTCAGCCGGTCGATGTTGACGTGGGCGGGGCGGGTGGCCATCCAGGTGATCGCCTCGGCGACGTCCTCCGCGGTCAGGGGCCCCGGGACGCCGGCGTAGACCGCGTCCGCGCGGGACTGGTCACCGCCGTAGCGCGTGAGCGAGAACTCCTCGGTGTGCACCATCCCGGGGCAGATCTCGGTGATCCGCACCGGCTGGTCCCAGAACTCCAGGCGCAGGGCCCCGGCGATCATCCGCTCGGCAGCCTTGGCCCCGCAGTAGCCGGCGCCGCCCTCGTACGGGCCGTCGGCGGCCACGGAGGTGACGAACACGATCGCGCCGCGGGCCGCGACCAGCGCCGGCAGCAGGCCCCGGGTCACCTTCTCCGTGCCGATCACGTTGACCTGGTACATCCGCTGCCAGGCGTCGACGTCCGCCTCGGCGACCGGCTCCTGGCCGAGCGCCCCGCCGGCGTTGTTCACCAGCACGTCGAGCCGGGGGCCGGCCGCCTCGACGAGCGCGGCGACGCCGTCGTCGGTGGTGATGTCGCAGGCGAGCGCGCGCCCACCGATCTCATCGGCCAGCGCCTGCACGCGATCGGCCCTGCGGGCCGCGCAGACCACCTCGAACCCCTCCGCGGCGAGCTGTCTCGCCGTGGCCGCCCCGATGCCGCTGCTCGCCCCGGTCACCACTGCACGTCCTCGTCCCATGGGCGCGATTCTGCCAGCCTCGAAGACCGGCGGATCGGCGCGGCCGAGGGCCGATAGGCTCAGACCATGACTGCAACGCTGATCCTGCTCCGCCACGGCGAGAGTGAGTGGAACGCCAAGAACCTGTTCACCGGGTGGGTGGACGTCGACATCAACGAGAAGGGCGTCGGCGAGGCGAAGCGCGGCGCCGAGCTGCTCAAGGCCGAGGGGCTGCTGCCCGATGTCGTGCACACGTCGGTGCTGCGCCGGGCCATCCACACCGCGTACCTCGCCCTCGACGGGTGCGACCGCCACTGGATCCCCGTGAAGCGCTCCTGGCGGCTCAACGAGCGCCACTACGGCGCCCTCCAGGGCAAGGACAAGGCCCAGACGCTGGCGGCCTACGGCGAGGAGCAGTTCATGCTCTGGCGTCGTTCGTACGACACGCCGCCGCCGGCGATCGCCGCCGACGACGAGTTCTCGCAGTACGCCGACCCGCGCTACGCAGACCTCCCGTCCGAGGCCCGGCCGCTCACCGAGTGCCTGGCCGACGTCGTCGTCCGGATGCTGCCGTACTGGTACGACGCGATCGTGCCAGACCTGCGCCTGGGCAAGGTCACCATCGTGGTCGCGCACGGGAACTCGCTGCGTGCACTGGTCAAGCACCTCGACGGGATCAGCGACGCCGACATCGCGGGCCTCAACATCCCGACCGGCATCCCGCTGGTGTACGAGCTCGACGACGACCTGCGTCCGACCGTCCCCGGTGGCCGCTACCTCGACCCCGAGGCCGCCGCCGCCGCAATCGAAGCCGTCAAGAACCAAGGCAAGAAGTAACCCCCTCCGCCCTCACGCAAAGTGGACCGAAACCGCCGAGGACGGCGGTTTCGGTCCACGTTGCTGAACGGGAGGGTGGCGGCGATCAGGCGACGGGCCAGTTCTCGCCTTCGGGCAGCAGGCCGGTGACCACGTAGATCACGCGGGAGGCCATCAGTACGGCGTGGTCGGCGATCCGCTCGTAGTAGCGGCCCAGCAGGGCCACGTCCACTGCGGCCTCGACGCCGTAGGACCACTCGCTGCCGAGCATCACCCGGAACTGGCTGCGGCGCAGCTCGTCCATCTCCTCGTCGCTGTCGGCGAGCTTGCCGGCATCGTGGGCGTTGCGCTCGCGCAGCGAGCGGCCGGCCGTCGAGACCATGTCCTCCGCGACCCGCGCCATCAGGGTGAAGTTGGGCACCAGGCCGTCGGGGACGGCGTGCTCGGGGTAGCGCAGGCGGGCGATCTTCGCCACGTGCGCGGCCAGGTCGCCCATCCGCGCCAGGTCGGCGACCATGCGCATCGCGGCGACCACCGTCCGCAACTCGCCGGCGACGGGGGCCTGGCGGGCCAGCAGCGAGAAGCACCGGGCCTCGAGCTCGTCGTGGGTACGGTCGATCGCCGCGTCCTGGCTGATCACCCGCTCGGCGGTGGCGAGGTCGGCCTCGAGCAGGGCCTTGGTGGCGTCGCGGACGGCCACCTGCACCGCCTCGCTCATCCCGACCAGGTCGGTGACCACACTCTGCAAGCTCTCGTGGTAGTTGTCGCGCATCCTGCTTCTTCCGTCTCCGGCGCCGCTGTTGGCGCAATTGTCCCTCCGAAAGGCTAGACAGGTGGCCGGTGCCCGGATCGGCACCGTCGGGAACGGGAGGTGAACAGTCGGTGAATCTTCGCCGAAGCCGGCCCCGGACGGCCGGGATTCGGCGTTCGGGGCCCCGGAAGCCTGTCTAGACTCCGGAACATGACGCCCATCGCTCTGGCCCTGCTGGGCCTGGTGCTGGGCGCCGGGCTCGGAGCCCTGGCCGTGTGGCTGGGCGTGCGCCGCGCAGCCTCCCGGACGGCCAGCCAGGTGATCGCCCGCCAGCAGCTCGGGGAGATCCTCGGCCCGCTCACCGCCGCCGTCGTCGTGGTCAGCGCGGACGACACCGTGCTCGCCGCGTCCACCTTCGCGAAGGCCTGCGGGCTGGCCCGCGGGTCGTCCCTGGGCCCGTCCGTCGTGGTGGAGGCGCTGGCCCGCGCCCGCCAGGCCCAGCGCGCGGAGGGCCTCGACCTCCGGCTCCCCGCAGGCCCGGCCAGCCCGGCCGTGCAGCTGGAGGTGCGCGTGGTGCCGCTGAGCAACGGTGCGGCCGTCGTCGTCGGCGAGGACCGCTCGGCCGACCTGCGCTTCAGCGAGACCCGGCGGGACTTCGTGGCCAACATCACCCACGAACTGAAGACCCCGATCGGCGCCATCACACTGCTCGCCGAGGCGGCCGACGCCGCAGCGGATGACCCGGACGCCGTGCACAGCTTCCTCGGCAAGCTCTCCAAGGAGGCCCGCCGGCTCAACGAGCTGGTGTCGCAGATCATCGCGCTGTCCCGGCTCCAGGCCGAGGACCCGCTGCTCGCGGCCCGCACCGTGGACGTGACCGCCATCATCGATGCCGCGGTGGCCCGCTGCCGCGAGATCGCCCACGCGGGGGGTATCAGCCTCTCGGTGGCCGCGGAGCCCGGCCTGTCGGTGATCGGGGACGCGGAGGAGCTGGAGACGGCGGTGACGAACCTCGTGCAGAACGCTGTCGCCTACTCCGAGCCCGGCGCACGGGTGGCGGTGAGCAGCGTGGCCACGGACGGACGGGTCGAGATCCGCGTGTCCGACAACGGCATCGGAATCTCCGAGGCCGACCAGAAGCGCATCTTCGAGCGGTTCTACCGCGTGGACGCCGGCCGGAGCCGCGCCAGCGGTGGCACCGGGCTGGGGCTGTCCATCGTGAAGCACGTCGCCCACGCCCACGGGGGCGAGGTGACGGTGTGGAGCCGGCTCGGCCACGGATCGACGTTCACCCTCAGGCTGCCCGCCAGCCAGGAAGGAGCCCCGGCGTGACCAGGGTGCTGATCATCGAGGACGAGGAGACCTACCGGGAGACCCTGGGCTTCCTCCTGCAGAAGGAGGGGTTCGAGGTCGCCCTCGCCGCCGACGGCATCGCGGGCCTGGCCACCTACGACCGGCAGGGTGCCGACATCGTGCTGCTCGACCTGATGATGCCGGGGCTGAGCGGCACCGAGGTGTGCCGGCAGCTGCGGGCCCGCGGCAGCGTGCCGATCATCATGGTGACAGCGCGCGACACCGAGATCGACAAGGTGGTGGGCCTGGAGCTCGGCGCGGACGACTACGTCACCAAGCCGTTCAGCCATCGCGAGCTGGTGGCCAGGATCCGGGCGGTGCTGCGGCGCGGCCAGGAGGTGGAGCTGATCAGCGACGTGGTCGAGGCGGGCGGCGTCCGGATGGACGTCGAGCGGCACGAGACCACCGTGCGTGGCACGCCGGTGCAGCTGGCGCTGAAGGAGTTCGAGCTCCTTGAGCTGCTGCTGCGCAACGCCGGACGGGTGCTCACGCGCGGCCAGCTGATCGACCGCGTCTGGGGCCCCGACTACGTGGGCGACACCAAGACGCTGGACGTCCACGTGAAGCGCCTGCGCGCCAAGCTCGAGGCCGACCCGGCCAACCCCGAGCTCCTGCTCACCGTCCGCGGTCTGGGCTACAAGTTCAACACGTGAGGGCCGCCGAGCGGACGGGGCAAGGCGGGTGAGCACGGTTTCGGCCACGTCCCGGACGCGTCTCGCGCGACCGCGGCCGGGACGTCGCGGTTGCGTCGCCGACTAGGGTGCTCCCTTGTGACCGACATCACCGTGTTCACTGGCCACGCCCACCGTTCGTTCGCGGAGGACATGTGCCGGATCCTTGGGGTCGAGCTGGCGCCGTCACGGCTGTCGCGATTCTCCAACGACTGCCTGCAGGTGCAGCTGCGCGCCAACTGCCGCCAGCGCGACGTCTACATCGTGCAGCCACTGGTGCCTCCCACCCAGGAGAACCTGATGGAGCTGCTGATGATGGTGGACGCCGCGCGCGGCGCGTCGGCCGCGCACGTCACGGTGGTGATGCCGCACTACGCGTACGCACGCTCGGACAAGAAGGACGCCCCGCGGATCAGCATCGGCGGACGCCTGGTGGCCGACCTGATCCACACCGCGGGGGCGAACCGCGTCCTGACGATGGCGCTGCACGCGCAACAGGTGCACGGCTTCTTCTCGATGCCGGTGGACCACCTCACCGCCCTCCCCGTGCTCGCCCGCCACTTCCGCACCCGTGACCTCAGCAAGACCGTGGTGGTCTCGCCGGACTTCGGCAACGCGAAGGAGGCCAACCAGTTCGCCCGGATGCTGGGCGTCGGCATGGCCGCCGGCTCCAAGCGTCGCCAGGCCGACGACAAGGTGGTCATCGACGCGATCGTCGGCAAGGTGGGCGGCAAGGACGTGATCATCCTCGACGACGAGATCGCCACCGCCGGCTCGGTGGTGGAGCTGATCGACACCGTGCGTCGCTACCACGTGAACTCGATCTCCATCGCCACCACGCACGGCCTGTTCACGGGCAAGGCCGTCGAGCGGCTGAACGCCCAGGAGGACATCGTCGAGATCGTCGCGACCGACACCGTGCCGCCGCCCGAGGGCCTGGAGCGGCTGACGACCGTCTCGGTGGCCCCGCTGTTCGCCGAGGCCGTGCGCCGCATCAACTGCGGCGAGAGCGTCTCCGGGCTCTTCTCCGACGAGGACACCTACGGGGAGTAGTCCCTCCTGCGGTCTCCAGGGCCGGTCGCCGATGGGCGACCGGCCCTTTCGTATCCCATGATCCCAACCATTCCCACGGGGATGATCGAGCCTGGCTCTTGACAACCACAAGCAAAACCAGATAAAACAAGACATATCAACATCGGCGTTGCGCCAGGAGGACCGGATGTACGCAGAGGAACGGCACCGCACCATCGTGAACCTGGCCCTGCGCTACGACCGGGTCTCGGTCGCCGACCTCGCCTCACGGTTCGACGTCACCACCGAGACGATCCGCCGCGACCTCGACGCCCTCGACAAGCGCGGGATCCTGCGCCGGGTGCACGGCGGTGCGGTCGTGGCGGAGAACGTGGCGCTCGTCGAGACCGCGCTGACCGAGCGGGAGCCCGCCTTCGTCGCCCAGAAGACCCGGATCGCAGAGGTGGCGCTGGAGTACCTGCCGCCGGCGGGTTCCACGGTGATCTTCGACGCAGGCACGACGATCGCCCGCCTCGCCGCCACCATCCCCCCCGGCGCGGTGAGCACCGTGGTGACGAACTCCGTCCCCGTCGCCGCCCAGCTCGCGGCCGGCAACGGCGGCACCCAGGTGCACCTGCTCGGCGGCCGCGTCCGCGGGATCACCCAGGCGACCGTCGGCGGCGAGGCGGTGGCCGCTCTCGGCCGCCTGCGCTGCGACGTGGCCTTCGTCGGCACCAACGGCGTCAGCGCCCGCCACGGTTTCTCGACCCCCGACCCCGACGAGGCGGCGGTCAAGGAGGCGATGGTCGCCGCGGCGCGGCGGGTCATCGTGCTCGCGGACAGTTCCAAGATCGGCGTCGAGCTGCTGGTCACCTTCGCCCCCCTCTCCGCCGTCGACGTGCTGATCACGGACGCCGGCATCTCGCCCCACGATCGCGCCGAGCTCGCCGGCGCGGGAATCGAGGTCGTGATCGCATGATCGTCACGCTCACCGCCAACCCCTCCATCGACCGCACCGCGACGCTCGAGCGGCCCCTGACCCGGGGCGACGTGCACCGGGTCACCTCGGTCACCGTCGAGCCGGGCGGCAAGGGCATCAACGTCGCCCGCGTCGCGCACTACGCCGGGCACCCCGTCCGCGCCATCCTGCCGGCCGGGCCCAGCGACCCGATCCTCCAGGGCCTGGACGCGCTGCGGGTGCCCTACCGGATCGTCCCCCTCCTCGAGGCCGTGCGCACCAACCTCACCCTCACCGAGCCGGACGGCACCACCACCAAGATCAACGAGCCCGGCCCCAGCCTGGACGCCGACACCGTCGAGCGGCTCGCGCACCTGCTGGTGCTCGAGTCCGAGCGGGCCGACTGGGTGGTGCTGTCGGGCTCCCTGCCGCCCGGCGTCCCCGCCGACTGGTACGCGGGCCTGGTGCGTGCGCTGCGTCCCTGGGGCTGCAAGATCGCCGTCGACACCTCGGACGCGCCGCTGCTGGCCCTCGCCGACCAGTTCCCGCCCGCCGCGCCCGACCTGCTCAAGCCCAACTCCGAGGAACTCGCCCAGCTGACCGGCGCCGATCCGGAGACCCTGGAGGCCGCGGCCGCCGCGGGTGACCCGAGCGCGTGCGTCGACGCCGCACGCTCCCTGGTCGCGCGGGGAGTCGGCGCGGTCATGGCGACCCTCGGCGCTGCCGGGGCCGTCCTCGTGACGGCGGACGGTGCCTGGCACGCCGCCCCGCCGCCGATCACCCTGCGCAGCACCGTCGGTGCCGGCGACTCCTCCGTGGCGGGCTACGTGCTCGCCGAGACCAGGGGGCTGAACGCCCCCGACCGCCTCCGGCTGGCCGTCGCCTACGGCTCCGCCGCCGCCTCCCTGGCCGGGACGGCCCTGCCGCATCCCGAACAACTGAATACCGCCGCTGTCACGATCACCGACGTCGGCTGACCGTCCGCCCACCGCACCCACACCCGCACAGAAGAGGAACACCGTGTCCGAACCGCTCATCACTCCCGATCTCGTCCTTCTGGACGTCGATCTGGGCAGCAACAAGACCGAAGTCATCAAGAACATGGCCGCGCTCGTGGCGAGGTCCGGACGTGCCGACGAGGCGGGGCTGGCCGCCGACGCCCTGGCGCGGGAGGAGAAGGCGGTCACCGGCCTCGGTGGCGGCATCGCCATTCCGCACTGCCGCTCGGCAGCGGTCAACACCAACACCCTCGCCTTCGCCCGGCTGAGCCCGAAGGTCGACTTCGGCGCGGCCGACGGCCCCGCGGACGTGGCGTTCATGATCGCCGCGTCCGAGGGTTCCGACGACGCCCACCTCACGCTGCTGGCCATGCTGGCCCGCTCCCTGATGCGGGCGGAGTTCCTCGAGGGCCTGCGCAGCGCGAAGACCCCCGCCGAGATCGTCGCCCTGGTGAACGAGGCCACCGCGGGGGAGACCCCGCCGGCCCCGGCCACGGCTCCGGCCGCCGCCGCCGCTCCGGTCGAGGCCGCGGGGGCGAAGAAGCTGATCGTCGCCGTCACCTCCTGCCCGACCGGCATCGCACACACCTTCATGGCCGCCGACGGCCTCGAGCAGGCCGGACGCAAGGCCGGCATCGAGCTGGTCGTCGAGCCGCAGGGCTCGGGCAAGGTCGAGTGGCTCGACCAGTCCACGATCTCCCGCGCGGACGCGGCGATCTTCGCCGCCGACGTTCCGGTGCGCGAGCGCGCCCGGTTCGCCGGCCTCCCGGTGATCGAGGCCAGCGTCAAGCGGGCCATCAACGAGCCCGACAAGCTGGTCGCGGAGGCCCTGTCCGCCGCGTCCGACCCGCGGGCCGTCCGCGTGGCCGGTGACGTCGCCGGGCGCGACACCGCGGCCAAGATGGCCGCCGCCAGCCAGAAGGGCTGGGGCGAGCGCATCCGCGTCGCGCTGATGACCGGCGTGTCCTACATGATCCCGTTCGTCGCCGCCGGCGGCCTGCTGATCGCCCTCGGCTTCCTGTTCGGCGGCTTCGACATCGTGATGAAGCCGGCCACCGTCGCCGGCACGGACGTGCGCACCTGCGCCGACCTGGTCTGGGCGTCGGCCGACACCTGCGCCGCGGGCGCCAGCACGATCGGCCAGCTCGCCATGCAGGCCGGGTGGGCCGCAGGGTCGAACTACCTCGGCTTCATCCTGTTCTCCATCGGTGCCGCGGCCTTCGGCTTCCTGCTCCCGGCCCTGTCCGGCTACATCGGCTACGCCCTCGCCGGCCGTCCGGGCATCGCGCCCGGGTTCGTCGGTGGCGCCATCGCCGGCACCGTCGGCGCCGGCTTCCTCGGTGCGCTGATCACCGGCCTCCTCGCCGGCCTGCTGGCCATGTGGATCTCCGACTTCAAGGCGCCGCGCTGGCTCGCCGGCCTGATGCCGGTGGTGATCATCCCGCTGGTGGTCACCACGATCGTGGGCTCGCTGATGTACTTCGTCCTCGGCCAGCCCCTGAAGCTGGTCACCGACTCGCTCCAGGCGTCGCTGAACGGCATGTCCACCGGCTCGGCCGTGGTGCTCGGCATCGTGCTCGGCCTGATGATGTGCTTCGACCTCGGCGGCCCGGTCAACAAGGCGGCCTACCTGTTCGCGACCACCAACCTCGCGGTCACCAACCCGGCCTCGCTGAAGGTCATGGCCGCGGTGATGGCCGCCGGAATGGTGCCCCCGATCGCGATGGCGCTGGCCACGGTGGTGCGGAAGAACCAGTTCACCGAGGCCGAGCGCGAGAACGGCCGTGCGGCCTGGCTGCTGGGTGCGTCGTTCATCTCCGAGGGTGCGATCCCGTTCGCCGCGGCCGACCCGCTGCGGGTGATCCCGTCGATGATGCTCGGCGGCGCGGTGACCGGTGCCCTGAGCATGGCGCTCGGCGTGACCACCAAGGCTCCCCACGGCGGTGTGTTCGTGTTCTTCGCGATCGACAACTTCTTCCTCTTCCTGCTGACAATCGTGATCGGTGCGGTTGTCGGGGCCGCGGCAGTGCTCGCGCTCAAGCAGTTCTGGCCGGCAAAGGTCGTCGAGGAGATCACCGCCTGACACACCTGAGGACGCGGGCCCGCCGGAGCATTCCGGCGGGCCCGTTGTTCGCGTCCGTCCGGAGGGCCGGTCGGTGGCGTGGGCACCGATGTGGGTCTGGCAAGGAGCGCTGTCCCGAACGGCTTGTGAGATACACAGATCCGACGCACTGTCAACCCCCAAAACCGCCTCTGGCTAGGAGAGACGTTCCGGTTGTCGGGGCCATTGTGCTAGACTGGGAAGTCGGGAAAGGTGGTCAAAGCTGAAATGACGTTCACAATCGGTGAAACTGTGGTCTACCCCAATCATGGCGCGGCAGTCATCGAGGCCCTGGAAACCAGAACGATCAAAGGCGAGGACAAGCTCTATCTGGTTCTGCGCATCGTCGGTCAGAACGACCTGGTGGTGCGCGTGCCGGCCTGCAACCTCGACCTGGTCGGGGTCCGGGATGTCGTCGACGCTGACGGGCTGGAGCGGGTCTTCACCGTCCTGCGTGCACCGCACGCCGAGGAGCCGACCAACTGGTCCCGCCGGTACAAGGCGAACCTCGAGAAGCTGCACTCCGGCAACGTGCTGAAGGTGGCCGAGGTCGTCCGCGACCTGTGGCGCCGCGAGCGCGAGCGCGGTCTCTCCGCCGGGGAGAAGCGCATGCTGGCCAAGGCCCGGCAGATCCTCGTCTCCGAACTCGCGCTGGCCGAGAAGGTCGCCGAGGACCGCGCAGAGGTGCTGCTGGACGAGGTGCTGGCTTCCTGAGCCCTCGCCGTCGGTGATCGAACCCCTGCCCGCTGCTGCCGCTGACGCGGCGACAGCGGGCTTCGGCGTCTCCCGGGCGGTGATCTTCGACCTCGACGGGGTGCTGGCCGACAGCGAGCCCGTCCACCTGGCCGCCGAGCAGGCGATGCTCGCCGAGCACGGCCACGAGCTCAGCAAGGCCGCCAAGCAGCGTTTCGTCGGCCTGGCGAACGCCGAGATCATGCAGGGCCTGAAGGACCTCTTCGGCATCGACGCCACGATCGACGACCTCGCCGAGGCCAAGGCGCGCCACCAGCGCGTCCTCATCGCCGACATGGACGGCTTCCCTGCGACCGGAGAACTCGTCCGCCGGCTCGCCGGCGCAGGCATCCCGATCGCGGTCGCGTCCGGCTCGACGCCGGAGAACATCGACGCCTCCCTGGAGGCCGTCGGGCTCGCGGACTGCTTCACCATCCGCGTGAGCGCGGAAGAGGTTCCCCGCGGCAAGCCGGCGCCCGACGTGTTCCTTGAGGCGGCGCGCCGCCTGGGCGTCCCCCCGGAGCGCTGCGTGGTCGTCGAGGACGCCGTCCCCGGCCTGCGGGCCGCCCTGGCCGCCGGCATGCGGTGCGTGGCCATCCCCACGATCACCGACCCGCTCGACCCGGAGTTCGCCCGCGCGCACCTGCTCTTCCCCGGCGGGATGGCCACGGCCGACGCCGGGCGCATCCTCGCCTTCATCCTCGCGGCCTGAGGCCTCGCAGCTCCCCCGGGAGCCCCGCGCGTTCAGGGGCCCGCACCTTCTCCTCGATTTCGGCGATCCTCTTGCCATGCCCCGCGCGGTGTGCCAGACTCCTCATCGCGTGCACATATTCCCGCATTCATGTGCACCGATGTGCAAACACCAGTACAAAGGAGTTACTGATGGTTTCGTTCCTGCTCGCGGCATCGAGCCCGAGCTTCGTTGCGTCCGCGGCGGCGCTGAGCCTGGGGGGTGAGCGGTAGTGGATCAGATCGCATGGTTCGCCGAGCATTTCATCGGATTGTTCAATGAGTCGGCGAAGAGCCTGCTCGGCCTGATCACCGGCATCCTGCCGACCCTGTTGGTGCTGCTGACCGCCATGTACGCGATCACCACCTGGATCGGTGAGGAGCGCGTGACGCGTGCGGTGAAGTGGGCCGGCAAGTACTCCGTGACCCGTTACACGATCATGCCGATCATCGCGGTGATCATCCTGACCAACCCGATGGCCTACACCTTCGGCCGGTTCCTCCCGGAGAAGTACAAGCCCGCGTTCTACGACGCCGCGGTGTCCTTCGTCCACCCGGTGACGGCCTTCTTCCCGCACGCCAATGCCGGTGAGCTCTTCGTCTGGACCGGCGTCTCCGCCGGCGTGCTGAAGATCGCCCCCGAGTCCTACGCCCGCCTCGCGGTGCTGTACTTCCTCGTCGGCATCATCGTCATCCTCATGCGCGGCATCCTCACGCAGTGGATCACGCGCCTGCTCATCAACCGTGGTGGCCACCAGGAGACCTTCAAGCGCTTCGACGAGATGTACGAGGCCGGCCAGATCCAGGGTGCCAAGACCGAGGGGAGCGTGCTGTGAGCTACCAGGCTGTCAAGATCGTCAAGGGCCGCGGCGGCTGGGGCAGTGGCCTCACCCTCAAGCCCACGGAGACGAAGAACGTCGTGCTCTCGGTCACCGGCGGCGGGATCCATCCCGTGGCCGCCCGGATCGCGGAGCTCAGTGGCGCGGAGGCCGTGGACGGCTTCGTGAACAACATCGCCGACGACCGCGTGCTCTGCGCCGTCATCAACTGCGGTGGCACCGCCCGCATCGGGGTCTACCCGAAGAAGCGGATCCCCACGGTCGACATCTACCCGGGTGAGCCGGGTGGCCCGCTGGCCCAGTTCATCACCGACGACATCTTCGTCTCCGCGGTGACGCCGAACGAGGTCAGCCTCGCCGAGGCCGGCGCCGTTGCGATCGGCCACGAGCCGGCCGGCGGGATCACCGCCGCGGCCGCGACGGCAGCTGTCGAGCAGGGGATGGCGCCCAAGGCGGCCGTCCAGGCCACCGGCTTCATGGGCTTCGTGGTGAAGTTCGGGAACGCGATCGGCTACCTGATCAACACCCTGCTGTCCTCGGGTCGCCAGGCGGTCAAGCTGACGCTGAACACGATCATCCCCTTCATGGCGTACGTGTCGCTGCTCATCGGCATCGTCACCTACACCGGCCTGTCGCAGTGGATCGCGAACGCGGTCACCCCGCTGGCGGGCAACGTGTTCGGCCTGATCCTGCTCGGCGTGATCGTCGGCCTGCCGTTCCTGTCGCCGATCCTCGGCCCCGGTGCCGCGATCGCCCAGGTGATCGGCGTGCTCATGGGCACCCAGATCGCGGCCGGGTCACTGCCGGTGCAGTACTCGCTGCCGACGCTCTTCGCGATCAACGGCCAGGTCGGCTGTGACTTCGTCCCCGTCGGCCTGTCCCTGGGCGAGTCGGAACCCGAGACGGTGGCCGTGGGCGTGCCCGCGGTGCTGTTCTCCCGGCAGATCACCTCGCCGGTCGCGGTGATCATCGCCTACTTCGCCTCCTTCCTCATCTAGCCCGCCCTTGGTGCCCTGGCGGGTTCCCCCGCCCGCCAGGGCACCGCACGAAAGGACCCGACTCCATGACCCAGGTCGTCTGGCAATCCTCCGTCGTCCTCATCGGCAAGGACGCCCAGGAACTCTTCGAAGCCGGAGTGTTCATCTTCTTCGCCCAGCCCGTCCCCGATGCGCTCGCCGAGGTCAGCCTGATCCACACCGGGCCCGACGCAGAGTTCCAGCCCATCGAGCCCGGCGACGAGCTGTGGATCGGTGACAGCCGGGTCGTGATCGAGGAGGTGGGCTCGATGGCCAACGACAACTTCCGCCAGCTGGGCCACATCGTCATCTACCTCAACGTCGGCGACCAGGAGCTCCTGCCAGGGGCCGTGAAGGCATCCGGCGACATCCCGGTGCCCGCCGTCGGCGACACCCTCACCATCCATCGCACCACGGAGGCCTGAACCATGGGCTGGCAATTCGCTGCGATCCTGATCGGCGCGCTCCTGGCGAGCATCGCCTTGTCGCTGTGGCAGCACAGCAGGTACATGAAGGTCGTCAACGAGATGGCCCGCGCGAACGCCGGCCGCCGGCTCCGGCTGGTCAGTGGCCGCGCCAAGGGGCGCCTGCGCGGCGCCGTCGTCGTCCTGCTGGTGGACCCCGCGGCCGGTGAGGTCGTGGAGGCCCGCGCCATGGTCGGCTCCACCATCTTCGCCCGGCTGCGCCCCGCGCCCGAGCTGGCCGGACCGGTCAGCGACGTGGTCGCACGCGCCGGCGACGACAAGCAGTTGCGGGCCGCCGTCGAGAGCGCGCTCGGCATGCTTCCCGAGCGTTCCGGCGAGGCCCGGGCGCCCCAGACCTCCCCGGCGGGCCGCATCCGGATCCCGCGGGCCCAGAGCAGTACCCACTGAAAGAGATATCGAGAGGAAGATGAGATGAGTTACACCCAGCGGCTCCTCGAGCGGCAGGAGAAGGTCGGGCACCCGGTTCGCGTCGGTGTCGTCGGTGCCGGGCAGATGGGCAGCGGCCTGATCGCGCAGATCGAGCGGGCCAGGGGCATGCAGGTCGCCGCCGTCGCCGACATCGCCGTCGAGCGTGGGGTGGAGGCGCTCACCAAGGCCGGACGGACCGACGTCGTCGTCGAGACCGACCTGGCCAGGGCCGCAGAGCTCGTCGCCGCGGGTACTCCCGTCGTGATCAACGACGGCCTGCTGATGCCCAAGCTGCCCGTCGACATCGTCCTCGAGGTCTCCGGTGTTCCCGAGATCGCCGCCCAGATCGCCTACGCCTCGCTCCTGGGCAAGAAGGACGTCGCCCTGATGACGGTGGAGGCGGACGTGACCGTCGGCCTGCTGCTGTCGAGCGTGGCCAACGCCGGGAACCAGGTGTACACGATCTGCCGCGGTGACGAGCCGGTGGAGTGCCTGAAGCTCGTCGAGTACGCCGAGGACCTCGGCCTCACCGTCGTGGCCGCAGGCAAGGGCAAGAACAACCCCAACCGCCCCACCGACGTCCCCGAGGACGTCATGGAGGAGGCGAAGGCCAAGAACATGAACCCCCGCATGCTGTGCGAGTTCACCGACGGCACCAAGACCCAGCTGGAGATGTGCGCGCTGTCGAACGCCACCGGCATCCCGGTCGACGTCGCGAGCATGCACGGCCCGTCCTGCACCATCGACGAACTGGCGACCAAGCTGATCCCGGTCGCCGACGGCGGCATCCTGAACCGCACGCCCGCGGTGGAGTACACCGTCGAGGGCGACGTGGCTCCCGGCATCTTCGTCGTGGTCCGCTCCGAGGACCCCGTGGTCACCCACGAGCTCGACTACCTGAAGTTCGGCACCGGCCCGTACTACGCGGTGTACCGCCCCCACCACCTGGCCTCCATCGAGGCGCACTTGTCGATCAGCGAGGCCGTGCTCGACCGTCGCGCCGACTTCCAGACCAAGACCTGGCGCTCGGAGGTGACCGCCAAGACCAAGTTCCCGCTGAAGGCCGGCATCACCCTCGAGGGCATGGGCGGCCACCACGTCCGCGGCTGGACGGTGGACGCGGAGGAGGCCCGCAGCCTCAACGCCATCCCGATCGGCCTGGTCGCCGGCTGCCGCCTCACGCGTGACCTCCCCGCCGACGCGATCCTCACCTACGACGACGTCGAGATCGACGAGACCCGTCCGCTGGTCGCCATGCGGCGCCTGCAGGACGCGCTGATCGCCTCGCACGTGATCTGAGCCGGGGCGAAGACGTCGCCTGCCCGTCGCGCGAGCGAGGGAGCGGACAGGCGACCGGGGCCCTCCCCGGGGGGAGGGCCCCGGCTTTCCCAGCCGCCACCGGGGCCGGCGGCTATCCTTTTCCGCAGCGGGCGGGCCCGGGGCCCCGGCAGGAGCAGCCCGCCTGAGGAGGAGGACCACACCATGCCCGCCCCCCGACCCCAGGACGTCCTGGTGCGGGCTGCACGGCTGTACTACCTCCAGGACAAGTCACAGGGCGAGGTCGCCAAGGAACTCGGCCTCTCCCGCTCCAGCATCTCCCGCATCCTCGCCGCCGCACGCGAGCAGGGTGTGGTCGAGGTGCGGATCCACGACCCGAGCGCGCTGGCCCGCGTCCCCGAGCTCGGGGACGCGCTCTGCCAGGCGTTCGCCATCACCTCGGCCGTGGTCGTCCCGCGCCGTCGGGGCGAGTCGCCGGTGGACGTGGTCGGCCAGGCGGCCGCCCGGCTCTTCGAGGAGCGCGTCACCGGCCTGTCCTCCGTGGCACTGAGCTGGGGCAACACCGTCGACCGGTTCGTTGAGCACGTCGAGCTCGAGCCGATCAGCCGCGGGCTGGTGATCTGCCCGCTGGTCGGCGGTCTCCCGTCGGACGCGGGACCGGCCGGCAACACCTCGCTGGAGGTGCTGGCCGGCAAGTGCGGGGCGAAGTCCTACCGCTTCGAGTCGCCGGCCGTGGTCGAGTCGCGCCAGACCTGGGCCGCGATGAACCACGAGTCGACCATCGTCCGGGCCATCGAGCGGGCCGCGGAGGTGGAGGTCGCGTTCGTCGGCATCGGCTCCTACGGCGTCCACAACTCCCGGCGCGTCGTGCAGGCCATGCAGCTGTCGGAGGAGGAGGCGGCGCAGCTCGCCGGCCAGGCACCGGCCGGGGACATCTGCGGCCGCTACTACGACCTCCAGGGCAGGCCGGTCGGGCTTCCGACCTCCGAGCGGGTGATCGGCATCACGCTCGACCAGCTGCGCGGCGTCCCCGAGGTGATCGGCCTCGCCGGCGGCGTGGAGAAGGCGCCCGGCGTGATCGGTGCCCTGCGCACCGGCGCGCTCGACAGCGTGGTCGTCGACGAGGACCTGGCGCGCGCCGTGCTGAACCTCGCCGGCGCGGAGTGATGCGGGCTACTCGCCCATCACCACGATCTGGCAACGCCGCGGACGCGGCCGGGTGCGGTCGAAATCGACGAAGTACACATACCCTGTGACGCCGACGGCGAGCGCGCCGTCGGCGACGGCGAACACCTGGCTGGAGCCGAGCAGCGTCGCCTTCAGGTGCGCCTCGGCATTCAGCAGCTGCGTCCTGTCGCCACCGGGGAGGTAGGCCTCCGCGTCCGGCCAGGAGGCCACGTCCGCGTAGTGCTCGGGGCCGGGGTAGCGGTACTCACCCGCCGGCGGCACCGCTGTCTGGTCCGGGAAGAGGGTGGCCAGGGCGTCGTCGAGGTCTGCCTGCAGGAACTCCCTGCCGTCGGCCAGCCGGTCGTGCACGTACTCCTCGAAGAACACCGCGCACGTGGTGTGCGGCGAGATCACCGTGCAGGTGCCGGTGGTGATGCCGCTCGCGGCGACGGCCGACCTCACCGCGGGGGTGACGTCGAGGTAGGTGGGCGTCCCGCCGTGGGACATCAGGGAGACGGTCTCGAGGTGGACGGTCATCGGGTGCTCCTCGGGATCAGGCCTGGCCGGCCAGCGTGCGGATGAACCTCGCCACGTCGGCCTCGACGGCGCGGGTGGAGGCGGCGGCGACCTTCGGGAACAGGATCGTCGCGGGATCGGACGCCGCCTCGCGGGCGGCGTCGAGGGCGACCTTGGCCGCATAGGTGTAGTAGTTGATCTTGCGGACGCCGTGGGCGATGCAGGCGCGGTACTCCTGCGCGGTGAGCCCGGACCCGCCGTGCATCACCAACGGGACGCCGGTCGCGTCGCAGAGCCGGTCGATGAGCGGGTAGTTGATCTCCGGCTCGCGGTGGTACACCCCGTGCACGGTGCCGAAGGACGCGGCCAGCGCGGTCACGCCGGTGCGGGCCACGAACTCGCGGGCCTGCGCGGGATCGGTGTAGAGGTCGGCGTCGGCGACGCCCTGGGAGGGGTCGCCGTTCTCGTTGCCAGTCATCACGCCGAGCTCGCCCTCGACCCCGACGCCGCGCTCCCGCGCCAGCGCCACGACGGCGGCGGTGCGGGCGACGTTCTCCTCGAAGGGCAGCAGGGAGCCGTCGATCATGGCGGAGTTGAAGCCCACCTCCAGGCCGCGGGCGATGTAGTCGATGTCCTCGCCGTGGTCGATGTGCAGCACGAAGGGTGCCTCGCTGCGCGCGGCCAGCGCGACCATCGCGGGGCCGATGTCCTCGATGGACATCACGTTCTCGTGCACCTGCGCGTGCTGGAGGATGACCGGCACCCCGGTGGCCTCCGCGGCGTCGATCGTCGCCACCAGGCCCTCGAAGAAGGGGGTGTTCACCGCCGCGATGGCGATGCCGTGCGTGCGTGCGTAGTCGAGGGCCTCGCCCAAGCCGATGATCATGTGCGCTCCTACCGGTTGCCGCGGGTTGCCTGGAAGCCCTTGAGGGCGGTGAACATGTCCTCGAGCACCACGCGCCAGTCCGGGGCGGCGATGATGCCGCTGGTCCCGCCGGAGCCGTCCGCGCCCTGCTCGAGCACGCGGGTGATGTCGGCGCCGGAGGTGACGCCGGCGGCCTGGATCACGAGGATCGAGGGGTCGATCTGCTTCACCGCGCGGGTGGTTCGTGCGATGTAGTCGCCGGTGTCCATCGATCCCGTGCCGATGTTGGCGGTCGGCTCGCAGATCATCACCTTCGGCTCGAGCTGGGCGACGGCCCGGCACTGGCGCTCGGAATCGGCGCACACGATGGTCATCAGGCCCAGCTCGTCCGCGCGGCGCATGGTCGCGTCCAGCTCGGCGAGGGTCATCGGGTGCTCGGCGTGGTTCAGCACGACCGCCGACGCGCCGGCCTCGGCCAGCGCCTCGGGCAGGGTGTGGCCCATGCCCCGGCCCGGGGTGATCGGGTCCATGTGCTGGGCCGTCACGGTGAGGTGGGTCGTGCGACGCGCGATCTCGACCAGGTAGGCGTGCTGCGAGGTGAAGATCACGTCGATGTCGAACTGGCCGGCGAGTTCGTCGGTGAGCAGGGCGAGGCGCAGGGTATCGGCGCCGCCGAGGTAGGCCTTGGGGTTGACGATCAGGAACGGGGTCCGCAGTTTCGGTGCGGTGAGCATGGCGCCCTCTCCTCAATCTGCACAATGGTGCATTAAAGTGTGAACGAATGTGCGTATTAAGTATGTCAGGCGGATGGGCGGGTTGGCAACGCATCTCACCGCCGATCTGGGCTCATCGTGCATGAATATGCAAACATGGCCCTGAAGTGTGGTAGTTCTTGCGCGATCAACGTACGATGACACGCATGACTGTGGCGTCAGAGACAACGCGGGCCACCGCCGTCCTCACCGACATGTGGCGGATCCGGCTCTTCGAGGAGGCCGTCGAGGACCTCTACGGAAGGGGCATGATGCACGGCACCATGCACCTGTCGATCGGGCAGGAGGCGGTGCCGGTGGGCGCGAGCCTGTGCCTCGAGGACGGGGACGTGATCACCTGCACGCACCGCGGTCACGGCCACACCATCGCCCGGGGTGCCGACCTCGGCCGCATGATGGCCGAGCTGCTCGGCCGTGAGAACGGCTACTGCAAGGGCCGCGGCGGCTCCATGCACATCGCCGACGTGGCGACCGGGAACCTGGGCGCCAACGGCATCGTCGCGGGCGGCCTGCCGATCGCGGCCGGCGCCGCGCTGTCGCAGAAGATGCGCGGTACCGACCGGGTGACGCTGTGCGTCCACGGCGACGGTGCGGTCGGCGAGGGCGCCTGGCACGAGGCCATGGTGCTGGCGTCCATGTGGGACCTTCCGGTGGTGTTCCTGTGCGAGAACAACCAGTACGGCATGTCGCTGCCCAGCCTGGCCGCCTACCGGGTGGAGAAGCTCAGCGACAAGGCCGCCGGCTACGGGATGCCGGGCGAGACGGTCGACGGCAACGACGTGGACGCTGTGGCCGCTGCGGTCGGCCGCGCCGTGGAGCGCGCGCGGGCCGGGCAGGGCCCCAGCTTCGTCGACGCGGTGACCTACCGCTGGCGCGGGCACTCCAAGTCGGACAAGAACCTCTATCGCAGCAAGGACGAGATCGCCGAGTGGCGGGACAAGGACCCCATCGCGCGCTACTCGGGCCAGGTGCTCGAGGCGGGCGTCCTCACGGCCGCAGACCTCGACGCGATCCAGGCCGCCGTCCGCCAGGAGATCAGGGACGCGGTCGTGTTCGGCACCAGGGGCGCCGAGCCGACCGTCGAGTCGATGCTGGCCGGCGTGTACGCGCCGGTCGACGAGCAGGGTGCGGAGGACCGGGCATGAGCGAGATGCGCACGATGACGTACGCGGAGGCCGTCCGCGAGGCGATGGCGATCGCGATGGAGGCCGACGAGCGCGTCTTCCTGATGGGTGAGGACGTCGGGATCTACGGCGGCGCCTTCGGCGTCGAGAACGACCTCTACGAGCGCTTCGGCACCGAGCGGGTGCGCGACACGACGATCTCGGAGCTGGGCATCGTCGGCATGGGCGTCGGCGCGGCGCTCACCGGCATGCGTCCCATCGTCGAGATCCAGTTCTCCGACTTCACCGCCCAGGCGATGGACCAGATCGTCAACCAGGCGGCCAAGATCCACTTCATGGTCGGCGGGCAGGCCAGTGTCCCGCTGGTGATCCGCGCGCCCGGGGGCTCGGGCACCGGTGCCGCCGCCCAGCACAGCCAGTCGCTGGAGGCCTGGTTCGCGCACGTCCCCGGCCTGAAGGTCGTGATGCCGTCCAACGCCACGGACGCCGGCGCGCTGCTGCTGGCCGCGCTGGAGGACCCCAACCCGGTGATCGTGCTGGAGCACAAGCTGCTCTACAAGCAGAGCTTCGCGGTGCCGGCGACGTTCCCCAAGGCGCGCCTGGGCGAGGGACGCATCGAGCGCGAGGGCAGCGACCTGACCATCGTGGCCACCTCCGTCGAGGTGCAGCGCTCGCTCGAGGCCGCCGAGCAACTGGCCGCCCAGGGCATCAGCGCGGAGGTGATCGACCCGCGGACGATCCGTCCGCTGGACACCGAGCTGATCCTGTCGTCGGTGGAGAAGACCGGACGGGTGCTGCTGGTGCAGGAAGCCGTGAAGTTCGGCGGGTTCATGTCGGAGGTGTCGGCCACGATCACCGAGTCGCGCGCGTTCGGTGCCCTCCAGGCGCCCGTGCGGCGCCTCTGCGGCCTCGACACCCCGATCCCGTACAACCCCAAGCTGGAGCGGGCCAGCGTGCCGCAGGTGGACGACATCGTGCGCGAGGCCGCCGCGCTCGTGCGGGAGTGGTGACCCATGCCCAGGGTTCCGCTGAACATGCCGAAGATGTCGATGACGATGGAGTTCGGCACCGTCGTGGAGTGGCTCGCCGAGGTCGGCGGGACGGTGAAGAACGGTGACGCGATCGTCGTCGTGACCACGGACAAGGTGGACATGGAGGTCGAGGCGACCTTCGACGGCGTCCTGGAGGAGATCGTGGCGCCCGAGGGCGCGCAGATCCCGGTCGGACAGCCGATGGCCTACCTGCAGACCGAGGCCGAGGACCTGCTGGGCGACCTCTTCGACGCCCCCGCGGCGCCGCCGACCGAGGCGCCCGCCGTCCCCGCCGCGCCAGGTCCGGAGGTGGAGGCCGCGTCGCCCGCCGGCGGATCGGCCGACGTCCGCGCCGTCCCGCTGGCCCGCCGGATCGCCGCGGAGGCGCACATCGACCTGCGCCAGGTGGCGCCGACCGGGCCCGCGCGCACCATCCGCGCCCGTGATGTCCGCGAGGCGATCGAGCGCGCTCAGCAGCCCGCGGCCGCGCCGTCCGTCCCCGCCGTCCCGGCCCCCGTCACGCGGGTCGCCCCGGTGGCGACCGCTCCGGTGGTGCCCGCCGGCGGCGCGCTGCTCGGCGACGACCGCACCCGACGCATCCGCGTGGCCACGGCCAACGTGATGGCGGCGAGCGCTGCCGTGCCCCAGTTCACGGTCTTCCGGGCCCTCGACCTCGGGCGGCTGGCCCGCGCACGGGAGGTCTCGCTGAAGGGCGTCAGCTGGACGTCCATCCTGGTGCGTGCCTACGCGCTGGTGCTGCGAGAGTTCCCGCAGCTCAACGGCTTCTGGGTGGGCAACGGCGTGCAGGCCAACCAGGCGGTGGGCGTCGCGCTGGCCGTGGACACCCCGCGGGGCCTGCTGGCCCCCGTCCTGGCCGACCCCGACCGGGTCACGCTGCGCGAGTTGGACCGGCGCATCCGCGAGATCGCGGAGGCCATCAAGCGGGGGGAGACCGACCCCGCCCTGTTCTCCGGGGGGACAGGGACCGTCTCCAACCTCGGCGGAATGGGGATCGACCGCTTCAACGCCCTGCTCACCCCGCCGCAGGCCACCGCACTGTCGCTCGGCGCCGTCGGGCGGCGCCCGGTCGTCGACGCCGACGGGGAGCTCGCGGTCCAGATGGCGTGCGAGGCGGGCCTCACCGTCGACCACCGTGTCGCCGACGGCGCGGACGCGGCGCGGGCACTGGACGCGATGCAGGCCTTCCTCGCCGATCCCTTGCTGCTCCTGGCGTAGCCGTGGCGCGGACCGTGCCGTCGCCCGGCCTTCGCTGCTGCGCCGGGCCCACAGGGGCTCCGGCGGCGGCTAGGCTGGCTGGCCGGGCCGCGGGAAGGGGGTGAGGGACGCCGATGCCGTCCACCCGTTCGCTCGACGTGCTGATCGCCGCCGCCCGTCTGTACTACGAAGAAGGACGCTCCCAGCGTGCCGTCGCACAGGCGCTGGGCCTGTCGGAATCCTCGGTGTCGCGGACGCTCGCCGCGGCCCGGGACGCCGGCGTGGTGCGGATCCTCATCCACGACCCCCGCAACGAGGTCGACCGGGTGCCGCGCCTGGAGGCGCGGCTGAAGCGCGCCTTCGGGCTGACGGCGGCCTGGGTCGGCACCGGGGCCGTCGGCCTGGAGCCGTCGCAGGTGGTGGCGAAGCTCGGCGCCCAGCTGTTCGCCGACAGCCTATGGTCGATGCGCAGGGTCGGCCTCAGCTGGGGCACGACGATCGGCCTGCTGGTCGAGGCGATCCAGCCGCGGAGCGCGTCCCCCGACCTCGAGCTCCTGCCCCTGGTCGGTGGCATGTCCGCCCTCGACACCGCGCCGTCGGGCACCACCGCACTGTCGATGCTGGGGCAGAAGCTCGGCGTCCGCGCCCGGCGGATCGACGCGCCGGCGATCGTGGAGTCCCCGGAGACCTGCGCGGCGATCCTGCGCGAGTCCAGCGTGCGCCACGCGCTCGACCTGGCCACCACCGTGGACACCGCCTGGGCCGGCATCGGGTGTGTCGGCGTCCCCGGCGGCAGCAGCGAGCAGCTGCTCGCCGCCATGCACCTGGCGCCCGAGGAGGTGCAGCACGTCCGCGACGCCGATCCGGCGGGCGACTTCTGCGGGCGATTCCTCGACGACCGGGGCATGCCGCTGCGCGGGCCCACGGCCAGCCGCGTGATCGGGGTCGACTTCGACGACCTGCGCCGGATCCCGACCGTGGTGGGCCTGGCCGGTGGCGTCGGCAAGGCGCGCGGGGTGCTCGCCGCCCTGCGCTCCGGGGTGATCGACATCGCCGTGCTGGACGCGGAACTCGCCGTCGAGGTGCTCCACCGCCACGCCGGGGAGGGCCGCACCGCGCGCGCCCGCTGACCCGGCGAGCGCACGTCCTCCCACGAGTGCGCCGGAGCGCCCGGCTGCGCACGGCCCGGCGCCTATACTGCGATGCGTGTCCGAACCTGTGGTGGCCGTCGTCGTCGCCGCCGGCCTCGGCCGCCGCTTCGGCGGCACCAAGCCCAAGCCCACCCTGCGAATCCTCGGCCGCGCCGTGGTCGCGATGGCCGTCGAGGGCCTGGCCGCCGGCGGCTGCACCGATGCGGTCGTGGTGATCAACGGCAAGATCTCCCACCTGTTCAGGGCAGCACTGGTCGGCTCGCCGATCCCGGTGATCACCACCCCGGGCGGTGACACCCGCCAGCAGTCCGTCGCCAAGGGACTCGAGGTGGTCCGCAACGACCCGCGGCTGTCGACGGCGAAGGTCATCCTCGTGCACGACGCGGTGCGCCCGATGATGCCCGCCTACGTGATCGAGAACGTGATCGACGCCGTGCGCAACGGTGCGGTCGCCGTGGCGCCGGCCGTGCCGGTGACCGACAGCATCCGGCTGGTCGAGGACGGCGACGAGGGCGCGAACGCCGCGTTCGACCGGTCCCGGCTGAGGGCGATCCAGACACCCCAGGGCTTCGACCTCCAGGTACTGCTGGACAGCCACGACAAGATGGCCGCCCAGGCGATGGACTTCACCGACGACGTGACCTGCTGCGAGCGCAACGGCCACAGCGTCACCCTCGTCCAGGGCTCGCGGATGGGCATGAAGATCACCGAGCCGGCCGACCTCACTGTCGCGCGTGCGCTGTGGCGGGTCCGGGCCAGTCTCGGGCACCACTCCGGACGCCGGTTCTGGCGGCAGTGGCGGCAGGAGCGCCCGTGACCCGGGTGGGGATCGGCACCGACGTCCACGCCTTCGCACCCGGCGTGCCGATGTGGGTGGCCGGCCTGCACTTCCCGGACGAGCCCGCCGGCCTCGCGGGCCACTCCGACGGCGACGTCGCCGCGCACGCCGCGTGCGACGCGCTGCTGTCGGCGTCCGGCCTGGGCGACATGGGCAGCAACTTCGGCACCAGCGAGCCCGAGTGGGCGGGTGCGAGCGGTGTCGCGTTCCTGGCCGAGACCGCGTCCCGGGTGCGCGCGGCCGGCTTCCGCATCGGCAACGTGGCCATCCAGGTGATCGGGAACCGTCCCCGGCTCGCGGCTCGGCGCGCCGAGGCCGAGGCTGTCCTCTCGGCCGCTCTCGGCGCGCCCGTGAGCGTGTCCGGGACGACCACGGACGGGCTCGGCCTCACCGGCCGCGGCGAGGGTCTCGCCGCTGTCGCGACGGCCCTGGTCAGCGCGGACTGACCGGCCCCACGGCCCCGCTCAGCGGACTGACGTCGCCGGTGCGGTGTAGGTGTTGCACTTGCCGACCAGCGTGTTGTCCTGGCCGACGGTGAACCAGGCCTTGCGGGAGCGCCCCAGGCCGTGGTCGCCCTGGATGTTCGCCTGGTTGCTCAGGACGTCGTCGCCGAGGTTGTAGAACACGTCGCGCAGGTTGGACAGGTCACCCCCCGACAAACCCGACGACGGCCCGACGGCAGAGGTGAACGTGCCGGCCAGGCAGTCGGCCTGCACCTCGAGGCGGCGGGAGAAGACCTTGGCCTCCGACGTCGACGCCTTCTGCTCGAACGCCATCGACGAGATCAGGATGCCGGTGCGCGCCTGGATGGTGTGGCCGAACTCGTGGGCGAGGATCGACTCGACCACGAACGGGGCCTTCTGCTGCTCGCGCGGGAAGATCTTCCACAGCGGCTTGGCGTAGTAGATGCGCTGGTCGGCCGCGCAGTAGACGGCGTTGACCTCGTCGAGGTTGCCGCAGCCGGTCGTGATCGGCTCGGTGTACACCGTGACCGGCGGACGGGGCAGCTGGAAGCCGGCCGACTCGAGCGGACCGGACCACACCCGCCACAGGCAGGCGGTGAGCTCGTTCAGGTGCGTGGTCAGGTCGGCCGCCGACGCGGTCGTGATGTCGATCCGCGGCACCGCGCAGTCGGTGGGCACCGGTGCGATCTGCTCGTACACCGGGTTGCTCACCAGCCAGGTCTCGGCCTCCTCGTAGGTGGTGGGCTGCGGGAGTTCGGGCGGGTTGGTGTCCGGGGCGGGCACCGGGGTGGTGTTCTGCGGCACCGGCGCGGTCGTCTGGTTCACGTCCGGGCCGGCGACGCCCGGGTCGGCGTTCAGGTACTGCATCAGCGAGATCGCGAAGAACGCGATTCCGACCACCAGCACCAGGCCGAGGACGAGTCCGCGCAGCGGGCTCTTCTTCTGCGGGGGGCCGGGCGGGTAGGGCCGCCCGGGCTGCGGGAAGGTCCCGGGCGGCCCGTACGGGGGCTGCCCGAACTGCGCCTGTGCCGGGTAGGCCGGCTGCGGGGCGGGCGCCTGCTGCGGGTAGGGCGCGGCGGGACGCGCGGGCTGCCCGCCCGGGTACGGCCCGTAGGCGGGCGCCGGCGGGCCGTAGGGCTGCTGCGGGCCCCACGCCTGCGCTGGGCGGTTCCAGTTCTGCTGCGTCGGCCACTGCTGGCCACCCTGGGGAGGCTGCCCCTGGGTCCCCCATTGCTGCGTCACGCGAGGAAGCCTAACCGCTGGATTCCCCCCAGCGGCAGGGTGGATCCGCGTCGTCGCGGCGTCCGCGCAGGCAATTCTTCGCTGCGGACGCGGGCTCGCGGGCACGGCTAGCCTGCTCGGGTGCCCTGCGACGCCGCCCGCCGCAGCGATGTCGAGAACCGCGCCCCGGCTCCGACCAGTGGGCGAGGTGGCGGACGGAGCCGCCCGGAGAGAAGGGAATCCCGATGAAGTACATGGTCCTCATCCACCACAACCGCGGCGCGCGTGAGCAGTTCGCGGCGATGCCGGCCGAGGTGCAGGCACAGGGCATGGCCGCGTACGCCCGGCTCAACGAGGAACTCCGGGAGAACGGGGAGTGGGTGGCGGCGGAGGCGCTCGCCGACGACGCGACCTCTGTGGTCGTGACCACCAGGGACGGCGCCCCGGTGCGCACAGACGGGCCGTTCGCCGAGGCGAAGGAGATGCTGGCCGGCTTCTACCTCGTCGACGTCGAGAGCCAGGAGCGGGCGCTGGAGATCGCGGCACGGATCCCCGAGGCACAGGCCGGCTCGGGGTACGTCGAGGTGCGGCCGGTGCTGGTCTACGACCTCGCCGGGGCGTGAGCGCGGACGCCGACGACGTCGAGGGCCTGCTGCGCCGGCTGGCGCCCCGGGCCCTCGGCATCCTCGTGCGCCGGCGGGGCGACTTCTCCACCGCAGAGGATGCGGTCCAGGAGGCGCTGATCGCCGCGGCGACCGGCTGGCCGTCCCGCGGACGGCCCCGCGAACCGCTGGCGTGGCTGGTGACGGCGGCGGACCGGCGCCTCGTCGACGTCTGGCGCAGCGAGCACTCGCGGCGGCGGAGGGAGGCGGTCGCCGCCGCGGAGCCCGTCCCCCCTGCCGAGGAGGCCGTCGACGACTCCCTCGAGCTGTTCCTGCTGTGCTGCCACCCGGCGCTCACCCGCGCATCGCAGGTGGCGCTCACCCTGCGGGCGGTCGGCGGGCTGACGACGGCGGAGATCGCGCGCGCGTTCCTGGTGCCCGAGGCGACGATCGCCCAGCGGATCAGCCGGGCGAAGGCCGGCATCCGCGCCGCCGGCGCGCGCTTCGAGCGGCCCGGCGACGCCGAGCTCCCGGCCAGGGTGGCCGCTGTCGCGGAGGTGCTCTACCTCGTGTTCACCGAGGGCCACACCGCCAGCGCCGGGCCGTCGCTGGTGCGGGTGGACCTCACGGCCGAGGCGATCCGGCTGGCCCGCCTGCTGCGCGCGCGGGTGGACGCGGAGGAGGCGCTGCGTCCCCCTGCGCGGCGAGGCGGCCGGCCTGCTGGCGCTGATGCTGCTCACCGACGCGCGGCGCCGCGCCCGCGTCGACGCCGCCGGACGGCTGGTTCCCCTCGCGCTGCAGGACCGGTCGGCCTGGGACGCCGCACTGATCGCGGAGGGCGTCGCCCTGCTCACGCGGTCGCTGGCGACCGAGCGTCTCGGGACGTATCAGCTCCAGGCGGCGATCGCCGCCGTGCACGCGGAGGCGCCGAGCGTCGAGGACACCGACTGGAGGGAAGTCCTTGCCCTCTACGACCTCCTCGCCGTCCTCGCCCCCGGACCGATGGTGTCGCTCAACCGCTGCGTCGCCGTGGCGATGGTGGAGGGGCCGGCCGAAGGGCTGCGCGCGCTCGATGCTGCCGCGGCCGACCCCCACCTTGCCGGCCACCATCGGGTGCATGCTGTGCGCGCAGAACTGCTGGAGCGGGTGGGGGAACGCGGGCCGGCGCGGGAGGAGTACCGCCGGGCGGCCCGGGGCACGCGGAGCGAGCCGGAGCGGCGCCACCTCGAGGCGCGGGCGGCCGGGCTCGGCCCCGACCCGTCCAGCGCGCGGGCAGGCGTGGGCTGAACCCTGTGGCGCCGCGGCGTCTCGGCACTACTCTGTTGCCACCTTGGACGAAGGGGGATCGGGCATGGCGAGGACGGGACTGCGTCGACTGGTGGCGATCATGGCCACCGCGATGGCGCTGCTGGCGTGGGCTGCGCCGCCGGCCAGTGCGGCCGAGTCGGTCGCCACCTTCACCGCGAAGGCCACGATCAACGCCGACGGCTCGATGGCCGTCACGAGCTCGATCACCTTCGCCGACGCCGCGCCGGCCACCTTCCAGCAGGTCTTCGACACCGCCACCCGGACGGCCGACGACCTGGAGTACCGCTTCACGCTCTCCGACATCACCGTCACCAGCGGTGGCAAGGACCTGGGCGCGAGCGTCACCGGCGGCCCGTCCACCACCACGGTGTCCGTCCCCACGGCCGGCCTCACCGAACCGCTCCAGATCGCCTACACCGTGCGTGGCGCGGCGCTGTCGACCCCCGGCGACACCGTCACCGTGAGCTGGCCGCTGGTCCAGGGCCTGAGCATGCCGGTCGCCGTGTTCGATGCCGAGGTGACCGTCCCGGCGCTGTTCACCGGCATCGACTGCGCCGCCGGCGACCCGGCGGCCCCCGGCGTGTGCACCTACTACAGCGGCGGCACGCACGACACGCCCAACCCGGTCTTCCACCACGAGGCGCTGCCGGCCGGGCAGGTCGTCGTCCCCACCGTCCGGTTCCCTGCGGGTGCGGTCGCCGCGAACCAGGACGTCCACCAGGTCTGGTCGCTCGACCGGGCCTTCTCCGCTGCGCCGCTGCCGCTCGGGATCGCGGCGGGACTGCTGCTCCTTGGCGGGCTCGCGTTGTGGGCGGCCCACCGCCGGATCGGGCGCGACGCGATCGTCGGTGAGGAGCCGACGCTGGTCGCGGCGTTCCACCCGGTCGGCCCCGGAGAGAGCGAGTTCCGGGTGCAGGACGGCATCCGTCCCGGAGAGGTGGGCACGCTGGCCGACGAGCGGGTCGACCCGGTGGACGTGACCGCGACCCTGCTCGACCTCGCCGTCCGTGGCCACCTGCGGATCACCGAGCTCCCCAAGGCGTCCCCGCACGCCCCGACCGACTGGACGTTCGCCCGCCTCCAGAGCAGCGACCCGCTGCTCGCCTACGAGCACACCCTGCTGGACGCGGTCGCACCCGTGCAGGGCGATCCGGTGCAGGTGTCGAATCTGGCCGGTAGCGTCGGCGCGGTCATCGGCACGGTGCAGTCCGAGCTCTACGACGAGGTCGTGAGCCGGGGCTGGTTCGCCGGACGCCCGGACGCCACCCGCAACCGCTGGGCCCGGCTGGGCTGGATCGGGCTGGCGCTGGCGGTGGTCGTGACCGTGGCACTGGCCGCCTTCACGTCCTTCGGCCTGACGGGCCTTGCGCTGATCGCGCTCATGCTCGGCGTCGTGCTGGTGGCGCAGGAGATGCCCGCCCGGACGGCGAAGGGCACCGGCGTCCTGCGCGGCCTCGACGTGCTGCGGGGCAGCCTGCTGACCCAGCCCGTGGACACCCTGCCGACCGGCCAGGGCTACGTCCAGCTGTCGTCCCTGCTGCCGTACGCGATCGTCCTCGGCGGCAAGGACCGCTGGCTCCAGGCGGTCGCCGACGCCGACGACGACGACACGCCCGATTCCACCGACCTCTCCTGGTACCACGGGCCGGACGGCTGGCGGCTGGCCGACCTGCCCGCCTCGCTGGCGAACTTCGTGACCACGGTCCAGGGGACGCTCTTCAGCCGCTGAGGGCGCGAGGACCGACAGGACGGACGCATGCTGCGCTTCGCGACTCTGGGCACGAGCTGGATCACCACGCAGTTCGCCGAGGCGGTGGCCCGGGTCCCCGGGGTCGAGGTGGCCGTGGCCTGCTCGCGCGACGCCGAGCGGGCCGCGCGGTTCGCCAGGGTGATCGGTGCCCGCTCCTCGTCCGGCGACCTGCCCGCCCTGCTCGCCTCGGGTGCGGTGGACGCCGTCTACGTCGGAACGCCGAACAGCCTCCACCTCGCGCAGGCGACCGACGCCGTCCGGGCCGGGCTGCACGTGCTGGTGGAGAAGCCGGCCACGCTGCGCGCCGCGGACTTCGCCACGCTGGTGGCCGAGGCGGACGCGGCGGGCGTGGTGGTGCTCGAGGGCATGCGCAGCGCGTACGACCCGGGGACGGCCGCCGTCCGTGCCCTGCTGCCCCGGCTCGGCACCCTGCGGCTGGCGTCGCTGCGGTACTGCCAGCGGTCGTCGCGCTACGACCTCGTGCTGGCGGGGGAGCGGGTGAACATCTTCGACCCGGCCCTGGGCGGCGGAGCGCTCAACGACCTCGGCGTGTACTGCGTGAGCGCCCTCGTCGACCTCCTCGGGGAGCCCGCCTCCGTCCTGGCGGCGTCCGTCCCGATCGGCGGGGGTGGCGACGGTGCAGGGACGGCGCTCGCGTCCTACCCCGGGCTGGTCGCCGCGCTCACGTGGTCGAAGATCACCGCGTCCGACGTGCCGAGCGAGCTGCAGGGTGAGCAGGGCACGCTCGTCATCGACCACCTGCCCGCGCCCCGCCGGCTCGAACTGCGGCTGCTGGACGGCACCACGGAGGTCGTGGACGTCGACGCGCCCCCGTTCACCCTGGAGTACGAGGTCGAGCGCTTCGCGCGGTTGTGCCGTGGCGAGGACTCCCCGGCGGCAGATCACGCGCGCACGCTGGCCGCGCTGCGCACCATGGACGCCATCCGCGCCGCCTCCGTCCCGGCCCGTTGAGCGCGCGACGGCCCCGGCCGGGACGTGCCGGGAACAGTCGCCGCCCACGCGGTGGTTGAGCAGGCAGCGGGGGACGAGCGGAAGGAGCGGGCATGAGCAACGTCGAGGCCAGGTCGGAGGTCGTCGACTGCATCGTCGGCGGCGACCACGACCCCGAGCACGTGCAGCTGATCGAACCCAAGGACGTCACCCTCGGCGACGCCGACGCCCTCAGGGTGCGCCGCACGCTGCCGTCGCTGCGCCGCTCGTTCGTCGGCGCCTGGTGCTTCGTCGACCACTACGGACCGGAGCGCGGGGTGTGCATGGACGTGCCGCCGCACCCGCACACCGGGCTGCAGACGGTGAGCTGGCTGTTCGAGGGCGAGATCGAACACCGCGACTCCGGCGGCGTCCACTCGATGGTGCGTCCGGGCGAGGTGAACCTGATGACCTCCGGGTACGGGATCGCGCATTCCGAGGTGTCCACGCCCGGGCGGGACCTGCTGCACGGCGTCCAGCTGTGGGTGGTGCTGCCGGAGGCGAGCTCGGACCTGGTGCGGGAGTTCCAGCACCACGTGCCCGAGGTGTGGGACGCCGAGGGCGTCCGCGCGCGGCTGCTCGTGGGACGGCTGGAGGACGCGGTGTCGCCGGTGCGCACCGAGACGCCGCTGCTGGGCGCGGAGGTCGTCCTCGCGCCGGGGACCACCTGGGAGCTGGCGGTCGACCCCGGCTTCGAGCACGGCGTCCTCGTCGACACCGGGCACGTGGACGTCGACGGCGTACGGCTCGACAGCACCGTCCTCGGGGTCAGGGACGCCGGGCAGGACTCGCTGCGCCTGTCCAACCCCACCGACGCGCCGGCGCGCATCATGCTGCTCGGCGGCGAGCCGTTCGAGGAGGGCGTGGTGATGTGGTGGAACTTCATCGGCCGCAGCCACGACGACATCGTCCGCCTCCGCGAGGAGTGGAATGCCGCCCCCGACGACCGGTTCGGTCGCGTACCCGGCTACCGTGGCCCCGTCCCGCGCCTGGAGGCGCCGCCGCTCCCGTCCGGCCTCACCCTGAAGCGGCGCTTCCGCCGAGGCCGCCAGTAGCCGCGGGCTCCCTCCGCGCCCGCCCCCAACCTCCGCGCCCCGCCTCCGCCCGCCCCCCACACCCGCGCTCGCCCCCCACACCCACGCTCGCCCCCCACACCCACGCTCGCCCCCGAATGCAACTCTTGCCGCCGGAATTCCGGCGGCAAGAGTTGCATTCGGCAGCGCGAACGGAGCGGGGGAGGGCCGGGCGGGCGGGTGGGCTAGAGCTCCAGGCCGGGGTAGAGCGGGTTCGCGTCCAGGAGTTCCGCGGCGGCGGCGCGCGTCCGCTCGGCGATGCCGTCGGCGAGCAGGTACTTGGCCTTGCCGGGGGTGCCGGCGGCGGTGGCCACCGGGGTGGTGGCCCTCAGGACGCCGGTGATCAGCTCGGCGACCGCGTCGAACTCCGCGGCGCCGAAGCCGCGCGAGGTCAGCGCGGGCGTGCCGATCCGGACGCCGCTGGTGTACCAGGCGCCGTTGGGGTCGCGGGGGACGGAGTTGCGGTTGGTGACGATGCCCGCGTCCAGCAGCGCCGACTCGGCCTGGCGGCCGGTGAGGCCGAACGACCCGACGTCCAGGAGCACGAGGTGGTTGTCCGTGCCGCCGGTGACGAGGTCCACGCCCCGCTTCCTCAGGCCCTCGGCGAGGGTCTTGGCGTTGTCGGCCACGGCCTGGGCGTAGGCCTGGAAGGCGGGCTGGCGGGCCTCGGCCAGGGCGACCGCCTTGGCCGCCATCACGTGGCCGAGCGGGCCGCCGAGCACCATCGGGCAGCCGCGGTCGACGCTGGGCGCGTACTCCGCCGTGGCGAGGACGAGGCCGCCGCGCGGGCCGCGCAGCGACTTGTGGGTGGTGGTGGCCACCACGTCGGCGTACGGGATCGGGTTCTCCTCGCCGGTGAACACCTTGCCTGCCACGAGCCCCGCGAAGTGCGCCATGTCGACGAACAGGGTCGCGCCCACCTCGTCCGCGATGTCGCGCATCTTCGCGAAGTTCACCCGGCGCGGGTAGGCGGAGTACCCGGCCACCAGGATCAGCGGCTTGAACTCGCGGGCGTCCGCGCGGAGCTTGTCGTAGTCGATCAGGCCGGTCTCGGGGTGCGTGCCGTAGGAGAGCTGGCGGAACATCTTGCCGGAGATGTTGTGGCGGAAGCCGTGCGTGAGGTGGCCGCCGGCGTCGAGTGCCATGCCCATCACGCGCTGGGCGTTGAACGTGGCGCGCAGCGCCTCCCAGTCCTCCTCGGAGAGGTCGTTGACGGTCTTGGCGCCGAGCCGCTCCAGGGTGGGGTTCTCCACCCGGTGGGCGAGGATCGACCAGTAGGCCACCAGGTTGGCGTCGATGCCGGAGTGCGGCTGCGCGTAGGCGTACTCGGCGCCGAACAGCTCACGGGCGTGCTCTGCGGCGACCGCCTCGACGGTGTCGACGTTCTGGCAGCCGGCGTAGAAGCGGTGGCCGATCGTGCCCTCGGCGTACTTGTCGCTCAGCCAGGTGCCCATCGTCATCAGCACCGGGAGCGAGGCGTAGTTCTCGCTGGCGATCAGCTTCAGGGACGCGCGCTGGTCGCGCAGCTCGGCGCGGGTGGCCGCGGCGATGCGCGGCTCGACCTGCTCGATCACGCCGAGGGCCTGGCTGTAGATGGACGACGCGGTGCTGGCGAGATCGGACACGGGCGGACTCCTGGGATCGACGATCGACGGCCCACTCTATTCGACCGGGGGCGCCGCGGCCCGCCGTGCCCGCGGCCCGACCCGGGCCGCCCTCGGCTCCGGATGGGTAAACGTCCGGTACCCGGCGGGTCGTCCGCGCGCCTGTGCAAGCCGCTGCGTGCGGCCGCGTGGCGGGGCACACTGGGGAGGTTCGTGGTTCGACCAGAAGGGGAGACGATGACCGACCTGACCGGCAAGAAGGTGGCGTTCGTGCTGAAGCGCGGCGTGGAGCAGCCGGAACTCACCGAGCCGTGGGCGACCCTCGCCAGCGCGGGCGCCGAGCCGGTGCTGGTCTCGGAGGAGCACGGCACGATCACCGCGTTGATCGGTGACTGGGACCGCGGCGACGACTTCGACGTCGACCTCACCCTCGACGAGGCCGACCCCGCGGACTTCGACGCCCTGGTGCTGCCTGGCGGCACCCTGAACTCCGACAAGATCCGCACCAACCCGAAGGCGATCGCCTTCGTGAAGGCCTTCATGGACGCCGGCAAGCCGGTGGCGTCCATCTGCCACGGCCCGTGGATCCTGATCGAGGCGGGCGTGGTGGCGGGACGCACGATCACGTCCACCACGCGGATCTCCACCGACCTGAAGAACGCCGGGGCCCACTGGGTCGACCAGGAGGTCGTCGTGGACGGCAACCTGCTGTCCAGCCGCAGCCCGCGCGACCTGCCGGCCTTCAACGCCGCGCTGGTCGAGGCCGTCGCCCGCGGCTGACCGGGACGGGCCCGGCCCCCGCGGCCGGGCCGACCGCCCCTACCGGACGGTGAAGCTCGTCCTCGACGAGCCCTCGACCACGCCCGGGCCGGTCCAGCCGAACGACCGCGAGGTGGAGCCCTTCTTCAGCTTGTAGCGCAGGCTCGCGACCACGGCGTCGTCGGAGACGTACTCGTCCAGCAGGGCGACCAGATCGTCGAAGTCGGAGGCCTCGATCCCGCTGCCGTCCTCCTCGACGTCCCAGCTGGTGCACAGGGTGAAGCCGTCGGCGTCGGTCTCGCACACGTCCCCGGGCCGGTTGACCGCGGCCACCGTGAACGACCCGCTCCGGCGCGCCTTCGACGACAGCGTGAACGTCACCGGGTCGCCGTGGGTGGTGCCGGTGGCGCGCCCGTTCGTCTTCACGGTGTATGTGGGGCGAACCGTGTAGGTGCTGCCGTGCTTCAGCCTGGTGCCCGCCGGTGACCTCCAGGTGCCGGCTGCGTCGCGGAGCTGGATGCCGGACGGCGCGTAGGTGATCGCGTCGTCGTCGAGCAGCGTCAGGGTGACCTGGACGCCGGTGATGGCCACCTCCTCGAACGCGTTGTCGACGATCGCCCACGCGTCCTCCGCGGGCGGCGTGCCGATCTCGTCGAGGAACCACGAGGAGTCCGCCACCACCTGGGAGTTGGTGAAGCTCCCGCTGCTGCCGTCCGCGCGCCGGTAGGCGATGGTCCAGCTCAGCCGTCCGGTGCCGGCGCCGTACTGGTCGAGCTGCTCCATCGCCGCGGTGCCGACGAGGTAGGCGACGGCCGACGGCGTGAGCTCCTGGGAGGCCAGGTCGCCGCTGTAGGTGGCCAGCGGGGTGCCGGACGGGCCCTGCACGGCCACCTCGATGCCGAAGGCCTCGACGTCGCCGGTGGTACCGCGGATCCCGACGAAGCGGTCCTGGGTGATCATGCCGAGCGGGGCGCCGAACTGGGAGACCTGCTTGTAGGAGCCCTCGGAGCCGGTGCTGTCGGGCACGATCAGGGCCGTCGAGGCGTTCGCCATCAGCATCGAGGTCCTGCCGGTGTAGTCCATCGGGTGGCCGAAGGCCCACACGGTGTCGCCGCAGACGGCGGTCACCGTCCCGACGGCACCGGCGAGCAGGTCGCCGCTGCTGTACAGCGCAGCCACCGTTCCGCCGGCGACCAGGTCCTCGGGCACGGCGGACGCCGAGACGGCCGGGGCGGGGAGGAACCCGCCGCTGCGCAGGAACGCCGCCGACCTCGCGGTGCGCGGCGTGCGGGCGAGGGTGCGATTGGCGAAGGCGTTCTGCCGGGCGCCGGCGGTCCCGGCGACCTTCACCGTCCGGATCGGCGAGAAGCTCGTGCCGGTCAGGCTCGCGCCGGCCGCGGCGGTGCCGGCGGCGGACACCTTCAGCCCGGTGCTCGTCGTCCTGATCGTGGACGCCGTGCCGACGGCCGTGGTGCCGATCGTCCGCATGTACTCGGCCGGGGTGACGCCGGCGATCGGGAGGTTGTCGGCGTTGAGGCTGTAGGAGACCGCCCCGATCAGCCGCCCGTCGCCGTCGTAGACCGGCGACCCGGACATGCCGGCCCAGATGCCGGCGGGCTTCAGCCCGTCCGTGCCGTCGATGACCGGGCTGCTCAGCCGGAAGAGCAGGAGGTCCTTGTCCTTGCCCAGTGCGTTGTCGATGAAGCCGACGTAGGTGCCGGTGAACGCGTCCGGGGTGGTGCCGTGGGTGACGGAGAGCCCGGTGACCGGCGTTCCCGCGGCGAAGGCCTCCACCTCGGCCACCGGGGCGTACGGCTGGCTGCCGTCGGCGCAGAAGGACGGGGACGCGGCCCTGGCCGGCGTCACGCCGGTCGCGCCGATCCCGACGGTGAGCGCGGCGGCGGCCGCGACCGCGAGGAGCCGGCGGGGTCCGCGCGACGGGGTGCCCGTCGACGGTGGGCGGGTGTCGAGGATTCTGCTGGTCACAACGGGTCCCTTCGCGGTCGCCGCGGGTGCGGCTCCCGGGCGACCATGCCATGACCGCCGGGCGCGCCGGGGGGATCTCGCACACCTTCGTGCACCCGCGAGCAGTTTGTTATCCGCTCCTCAGGTGCCCCTCAGGGAGGCGGGCGTCACGCCCGGGAGCGGGACACCTCGTAGAGCGCGATCGCCGTCGCGACGGAGGCGTTGAGCGACTCCACCGCGGACTGGATCGGGATCGTCACCAGCACGTCGCAGTTCTCGCGCACCAGCCTCGCCAGGCCCTCGCCCTCGGAGCCGACGACCAGGAGCACGGGCCCGTCGATGCCGGGGAAGCCGGCGATGTCGGTCTCGGCCTCACCGGCCAGCCCGACCACCGTGAACCCGGCGTCGGCGTAGGCCTTGAGCGTGCGGTTCAGGTTCGTCACCCGCGCCACGGGGACGCGGGCCGCCGCGCCGGCGGACGTCTTCCACGCCGCGGCCGTCATCTGCGCCGAGCGCCGCTCGGGGATGATCACGCCGTGCGCGCCGAAGGCTGCGGCGCTGCGGATGATCGCGCCCAGGTTGCGCGGGTCGGTGATCGAGTCGCAGGCCACCACGAGGCCACCCTCGGGGGCGTCCAGGGCGTCGGCGAGCACGTCCTCCGCGTCCGCGTACTCGAAGGCGGGCAGCTGGAGGGCGACGCCCTGGTGCACGCCGCCGCCGGTGAGCCGGTCGAGTTCCGGCCGGGTGGCCTGGAGCAGCGGGATGCCGTGCTCCGCGGCGAAGGCGAGGATGTCCCGCAGCCGGTCGTCGCGCTCGACCCCGTCGGCGACGTAGGCGCGGCGGATGGGCAGGCCGGCCTGGAGCGCCTCGAGCACCGGGTTGCGCCCGATCACCCAGTCGGCGCCGGCCGTCGCGGTCCCGCCGGCGGACGCCCGCGAGGACGCGCGTCCCTTGGGCTTGGCACCGGTGGTCTTGCCGGCCTCGTTGGGCCCGCGCTTGCGGTAGGCCTTGTGGTAGGGCCGGTCCTCGGCTCGCGGCGTGGGGCCTTTGCCCTCCAGGCCACGGCGGACGCGGCCGCCCGAGCCGGCAGGGGTGGTCTTCCCCTTCTTGCGGACGGCGCCCTTGCGCTGGCTGTTCCCTGGCATGACGCTCCTATTTCTCCAGCGACCAGCGGGGGCCGTTGGGGGTGTCCTCGACCTTCAGGCCGATCGTGGCCAGCTGGTCGCGGATCGCGTCCGCTGCCGGCCAGTCCTTGCGTGCGCGCGCCTGCTGGCGCTGCTCGAGCAGCGCCGCGACGAGACCGTCGACGACCGGCGTCAGGTCCCCGCCCGCCGCGGCCTCCTGAGCCCACTCGGGGGCGTCCGGGTCGAGTCCGAGCACGCCGAGCATCGCCTTCACCGCGGCGTGGGCGCGGACGGCGGCCGCGGTGTTGCCGGCCTCCAGGGCGACGTTGCCCTCCTTCACGGTGCCGAACAGCACGGCCATCGCCGCCGAGGTGCCGAGGTCGTCGTCCATGGCTGCGGCGAAGGCCGGGGGGATCGCCTCGGTGGAGGCGGCACCGTCCGGCAGCGGGGCGTTGGCCCGTGCCCGGTCGAGGAAGGAGTCGATGCGCGCGAGCTGGGCGGCCGCCTCGGCGAGCGACGCGTCGGACAGCTCGATCGCCGAGCGGTAGTGGGGGCCGGCCAGGTAGAGCCGCACGGCCCGGCCACCCCAGGCCCTGACGGCGGTCATCACGTCGGCGGTGTTGCCCAGCGACTTGCTCATCTTCTCGCCCGCCTGGGTCACCCAGGCGTTGTGCATCCAGTAGGTCGCGAACGGCCGTCCCGCTGCCCGGGACTGCGCCAGCTCGTTCTCGTGGTGCGGGAACCGCAGGTCCAGGCCGCCGCCGTGGATGTCGAAGGCGTCCCCGAGGTACTTGCCGGCCATCGCCGAGCACTCCAGGTGCCAGCCGGGGCGGCCGCGTCCCCACGGTGTCTCCCAGGCGGCCGTCTCGGGGTCGCCGGCCTTGTGGCCCTTCCACAGCGCGAAGTCGCGCGGGTCGCGCTTCCCGCGGGGGTCCGCGTCCTCCGCGGGGGCCATCTCGTCGACCTTCATGCCGGACAGCGCGCCGTAGGCGGGCCACGACTTCACGTCGAAGTAGACGTCGCCGGAGGAGTCGTCGGCCACGTAGGCGTGCCCACGGTCGATGAGCACCCCGATGAGCTCGATCATCTCCGGCACGTGGCCGGTGGCGCGGGGCTCGTAGGTGGGCGGACGGACGCCGAGGGCGCGGAACGCCTCGTGGAAGGCGCCCTCGAACAGGTAGGCGTGCGCCCACCACGGGCGACCGGCCTCCGCCGACTTGATCAGGATCTTGTCGTCGATGTCGGTGACGTTGGTGACCATCGTCACGCGGTGCCCGGAGGCCTCGAGCCAGCGCCGCAGGACGTCGAAGTTGACCTCCTTGCGGATGTGGCCAAGGTGTGGGGCGGACTGCACGGTGGGCCCACAGCAGTAGATCGACACCACGCCGGGCTGCAACGGCTGGAAGTCGACCACTTTGCGCTGGGCGCTGTCGTACAGGCGGAAGCTCACCGCGGAAGTGTACCGAGTGGGCGCAGCCGGACGGTCAGCGCTTGCGTGCGCGCAGCGCGTCGATGTCCAGGAAGCCGGGCGGGGAGGCGGGCTCGTCGTCCTCGGCGGTCTCCCAGGGGTCTTCCGGCATCGGGCCCTCGTCGTCCACGAAGCCCTGGGACGGGTCGTAGGGGTTGGCCAGCTGGCGCTCGTCCCCGCCGACCCGTGTCGCGTCGGTGAGGTCCTCGTCCGGCAGGGCACGCAGGACGTCGGCGATGTAGCCCCAGGTCGCCTCCAGCAGCGGCACCTCGCGGTTCTCCCGCTGCGAGGCGTACCAGCGGTAGTCGAGCACCTCGTGGTAGATCTGCGCGGCCTCGCGCTTGCCCCGCAGCTCCGGCGGCACGGCCGTGACCACCGGCTGGAAGCACTCGGTCAGCCACTGGTGGGCGACCACCGGCTCGTCGACCGAGCCCTGGCTGGTGCGCACCCGGAACGTGTCCAGGTCGTTCAGGAGCCGGCGGGCCTGGTGCTCCTCGACGTCCAGGCCGGTCAGGCGCAGCAGGCGCCGGGTGTGGTGGCCGGCGTCCACGACCTTCGGCTGGATGCGGATGCTGGAGCCGTCCGGGGAGGTCTCGATCGACAGTTCCGCCACGTCGAAGCCGAGAGCGTTCAGCCGGCGCACGCGGTTCTCGATCCGGAAGACCTCCTGCTCGGAGAACTCCTCCGCCCCGGTGAGCTCCGCCCACAGCTCCCGGTAGCGGGTGATGATCGACTCCACCAGCTTCAGCGGGTCGAGCGACTCGTCCAGCATCCGGCCGGCCTCGAGATCGCTGAACTCCCCGTAGAGGTTGGTGATCGCGATGGTCAGGTCGTGCTCGCGCTGGCCGTCGGTGAGGGTCTCGTGCATCTCCGCGGTCTCCGCGTCGACCAGATAGGCGGCGAACTCGTTCGCGTCCCGCCGGAACAGGATGTTCGACAGCGAGACGTCGCCCCACAGGAAGCCGACCAGGTGCAGGCGGGCCAGCAGGACGACCATGGCGTCCAGGAGCCGGCCGACGGTCTCGGGGCGGACGCCCTGGGCGAACAGCGAGCGGTAGGGCAGCGAGAACTGGAGGTGCCGGGTGATCAGCACGGGGTCGAGCGGCTCGCCGTCGAGCCCGACGCGTCCGGTGACCACCGCGAGCGGCTCCACCGCGGGGGTGTCGGTGCGGTGCAGGTCGGTGAGCGTGCGGTACTCGTGGATGGCCAGGCTCTCGATGACCTCCTTGGCCGCGTACACCGAGTTGCCGACCTTGATGAACCGCACGACGTGGCGGGAGATGCCGCGCGGCAGGGCCACCAGGTAGTCGGTCGGCCACTCCGCGAGCGGCAGTTCCCACGGCAGCGGGATCAGCCGTGAGTCCGGGCGCGAGGAGAGGAACCGGGGCACCCGTCTTTTGTACACCATGGCGGTGAATGCCCGGGGCGGGGTGGACGGTCACCGTCCCGGAACGGCGAAAGGCCGGCCGGGTCTCCCCGGCCGGCCTCCCGACGTGCTGATCAGGCGCTCAGCCGCTCCTGCGTCTTGTCGGAGAAGACGTGGATGCTGGCCGGGTCGACGGCGTTCAGCTTGACGGTGGTGCCGCGCTGCGGTGGCGTCCGGGCCGAGACCCGGGCCACGATCTGCTGGGCCGACAGCTTGGCGTCGACGTCCAGGCCCGCCAGGGTGCCGTAGACGTAGGCGTCCGCGCCGGTCTCCTCGACCACGTCCACGTCGAGGCCGATGCCCTCGGTGGCGAGCTTGAAGTTCTCCGGACGGATGCCGAGCACCAGCGACTTCTCCTCGCCGGCCTTCGCCAGGGTCTCCCGCGGCACGGGCACGACGTAATCGCCGACCAGGACGCCACCGTCGGTGATCTCGCCGCTGATCAGGTTCATGGCCGGGGAGCCGATGAAGCCCGCGACGAACAGGTTGGCCGGCTTGTCGTACAGGGTGAGCGGGCTGTCGACCTGCTGCAGGATGCCGTCCTTCATGACCGCGACGCGGTCGCCCATCGTCATGGCCTCGACCTGGTCGTGGGTCACGTAGACGGTGGTGACGCCCAGGCGGGTCTGGAGGGCCGCGATCTGGGTGCGGGTGGACACGCGGAGCTTGGCGTCGAGGTTCGACAGCGGCTCGTCCATCAGGAAGACCTGCGGCTGGCGGACGATGGCGCGGCCCATGGCGACGCGCTGGCGCTGGCCACCGGAGAGGGCCTTGGGCTTGCGGGCGAGGAAGGACTCCAGGCCCAGCAGGTGGGCGGCCTCCATGACGCGCGCGTCGCGCTCTGCCTTCGCGACGCCGGCCATCTTCAGGGCGAAGCCCATGTTGTCTGCGACGGTCATGTGCGGGTACAGCGCGTAGTTCTGGAACACCATCGCGATGTCCCGGTCCTTCGGCGGGAGGTCGGTGACGTCGCGGTCACCGATGAAGATCTTGCCGGAGTTCACCTCTTCGAGGCCGGCGAGCATGCGCAGCGACGTCGACTTGCCGCAACCGGAGGGGCCCACCAGGACCATGAACTCGCCGTCCCCGATCTCGAGGTTCAGCTTGTCGACGGCGGGGTGGTCAGCGCCGGGATACACCCGTGACGCGTCCTTGAAACTGACAGTGGCCATGCCAAATACACCTTTCCACGGGCAGGTACGTGCCCGACGATCCGTAGTGGAAGAAGCGCCGCGGGTGCGGCAGGGTCATCTTCGCACGAAGTCGGTGGAAGCTGCCAGCGTCCCGAACCGGGCCCGGACGGCCGCGAACGTCGTCTCCGGACCGCCGGTGGTGCTCGGGTACGCTCGCGGGGTGAGCGATGCCCAGAGCGAGGACGCCCGGCCCGACCCCTCCGCCGGCCCGCAGGAGGGTGCCGCTCGCGAGTGGTGGGATGACCCGGCGCTGCCGTGGCGCCACCAGCCCACGCGGGCCGACATCGCGTGCTTCTCCTGGCTCGGCGTCGCCGCCGTGTACGGCCTGGTCATGTCGTTCCTGAGGCCCACGCTGCTGGCTTTCGGGCCGCACGTCCTCGCGTCCCTCGGCTCGTGGTCGGGCATGGTGCTGATCGGTGCCAGGGCTGCGGTCGGCGACCCGTGGTGGCCGCTGGTGTGGTTCATCGGCACGTTCGGCCTGATCAAGTTCGACTGGATCTACTGGTGGGCCGGGCGGCTGTGGGGACGCAACCTGATCGAGGTCTGGTCCGGCCGCTCCGAGCGGGCCCGCAGGATCAACGACCGCGCCGAGCGCTTCGCCCGGAAGTACGACGTGCTGGCGCTGGCGGTCTCGATGGTGCCCTTCGTGCCCGGCCGCGCCGTCATCGTCGCCGTCCTCGGCGAGGCGGGCACGAGCCTGACCAAGTTCCTCTCGGTCTCGCTGGTGTCCTCGGTCGTGGTCAACGGGGCGTGCCTCGCCGTCGGGTACTGGATCGGCGAGCCGGCCGTCGCCGTGATGGACGCCTACGGCAAGTACCTCACGTGGGTGTCGGTGGCGATCCTGGTCGCGATCATCGCCCAGCAGTGGTGGAAGCAGCGGACGCGCGCCGCGGCCTGAGCGGGCGTCGCGGTCGCGCGGACCGGGCCTGCGAGCCTCCGACCGGATTCGAACCGGTGACCGTCCGCTTACAAGGCGGGTGCTCTGCCAGCTGAGCTACGGAGGCCAGGGCCGGGCCCGGCGCACCATTGTGCCAGCACGGCGGGTCGCCGTGGCGGGGACGGTGCTCAGGTGCCGGGCGGGCCGAGCACCACGTCGGCGAGCTCCCACGGCCGGTCGGCCCGCCAGTGGTCGGCCTCCTGGGCCGCCCACTCGTCCCAGTGGGCGGCGAACACCGCGCCGTCGCGGGCGAGGGCGCGCTGCTTGCGGGTCTGCTCGTCCAGCTCCAGCCACACCGCCAGGCCGGCCAGCGGGCGGCTGGACGGGGTGAGGGCGCCGCAGCCCTCGACGACAAGGGCCACCCGGGGGTCCAGCGCCCGCCACGGGCCCGGTCGGTCGCCGGCCCAGTCCCAGGTGGTGAACCCCGTGCCGGTGATGAGGCCGGGGACGGCGGCCGCCGCAGAGGCCAGGCCGTGCCAGCCGGGGTACAGCTCGTCCAGGCCGACGACCTGGACCGGGCCGGGCCACGTGGCGGCGAGGTCCTGGGCCAGGGTGGTCTTGCCGGAGCCCGCGCCGCCGTCGATCAGCACCACCGGGCGCCGGCCGGAGGCCACCAGGCCCGCGACAGCGTCGTCCAGGAACGGCCGGTCGGGCACCTCAGCGCACGCCGGAGGCGGCGAGGAAGGCGACCGCGTCCCCGCTCAGCGTGGCCTGCTCGTCCGCGGCGAGGAAGCACGACCCGCCCCGGCCGAGGGGCAGCGTCTCGTCGCGCCCGGCGAGTTCAGCGGTGCCGGAGACCACGAGGAGGATCCGGGCGGAGCCGACGCCGGGAACCGTGACGGTCGCGGTGCCGGGGGCGATCCGCCACACGTCGAACTCCGGGCACGGGGCCGGGTAGCGGTCGACGCCGGGGGCCACCGGCTCGGGCCGGGTGACCACGGGGTCGGACGGGGAGAACTCCACCACCTTGACCAGCTCCGTCACGTCCACGTGCTTGGTGGTCAGGCCGCCGCGCACGACGTTGTCGGAGTTGGCCATCACCTCGATGCCGGTGCCGCGCAGGTGGGCGTGCATGTGGCCGGCCGGGACGAACAGCGCCTCGCCCGGCTGGAGGGTCACCCGGTTCATCAGCAGGGCGGCGAGGATGCCGGGGTCGGTCGGGAACACCTCGTCCAGCTCGAGGACGGTCCTTGCGAACTCGCCGAGCTCCCCCTCGTCGTCCTTGTGCGCCATGGCCGCGGCGCACACCAGCTCGGACAGCTGGGCGCGCTCGCCGTCCAGGCTCAGCACGTCGAGGAACACCTCGGCCAGCGCCGCCGGCCCCTTGCGCTCGGTCAGGGGGCCGATCACGGACGCGAGTTCTCCGGCCACCCCCAGCCCGGCGAACAGGGACGCGGTGCGACGGGGGTCGCGGAAGCCGGAGAGGGTGTGGAACTCCTCCAGGGCGATCAGGATCTCCGGCTTGGGCCAGTCGTCCTTGTAGGTGCGCTCGGGGGCGTCGGGGGCGATGCCGGCCTCGTTCTCGCGGGCGTAGCCCTCCTGTGCCTGCTCCCGGGACGGGTGCACCTGGAGGGAGAGGGCGTGCCGGGCCGAGAGCACCTTCAACAGGTACGGCAGCTGGTCGCCGAAACTGGTACGGCTGCGGTCCCCGATGAGGGTGGGCCGCTCGCGCAGCAGCGCGTCGAGGGTGGTCCCGTCGAGCCGGGACGGCGCCACGTGGTGCGCTCCCAGCCAGTACTCGGCGAACGGGCGGCCGTCGGCCGGGACCCCCAGAAGGTTCGGGATCGCGTCGGTGGTTCCCCACGCGTAATGCTGGACAGTGCCGTGCAGCGACTGCATCGAGCATCCTCACTATTGGACTGCAACTGGTGCCCGCGGGCCGCGATCCAGTCTATGCGCCCCTGCCGCGGACCCGGACGAACGAATGACACCGGTGTGGTTCGCGCGCTAACCTTGGGCCATGCCCAACCCCATGGTCATCGCCGGATCCACCGTGTCGGAGCAGCAGGCAGCCCTGCTGGACTTCGAGAAGCAGTGGTGGGCGCTGCCGGGGTCCAAGGAGTCGGAGATCCGCGAGCGGTTCGACATCTCGCCCACCCGGTACTACCAGCTGCTCAATGCGCTGATCGACACCGAGGAGGCCCTGGCCCACGACCCGCTGCTGGTCAAGCGCCTGCGCCGGCTCCGCGCCACCCGCCAGAAGGAGCGCACCGCGCGCCGCCTCGGCGTGAACCTGAAGGTCTAGCGCCTCACCGCGTCAGGCGCAGCGCGCGTCCGATCCGCTTCAGCCCGGTGTTGTCCGCCGCGTGCTCGAGGTAGCCGCCCCTGGCCAGCCCCGCGTTGCGCTCGAACCAGTTGCGCGACCACGCGTCCCCGGTGCGCAGCCACGACCAGCCGGACGCCACCGCATAGCAGGGAAGGAACGGCAGCCCGAGGAACCACGCGTACTGCGAACTGTGCCGCGCCTCGTGGTCGAAGGTGCCCGGGTGCACGAGCTCCACGCCGGCGAGCAGCCCGCGCGGCACCAGGATCACATTGCCCACCGTGAAGGCGCCGGCCCGCGGCAACGGCAGCCGGTAGTTCTCCCCGACTACGGTCGCCTGGTTCCCCCAGCGCAGCCGCGCGCGTCCGGCGAGGGCGACCAGCAGGCCCAGCACGGTGGACAGGTTGAGCAGGTTCCAGCCCGCCCGCACCCAGTGCAGGGGCGTGGTGGCGGGGACGGTGGCCGGCATGGCCCCATTGTCGCCGCAGCGCGCGGTGGCGCGCCGGTGCGAGCAGTACCACGCCCGTGGAGGTATCACGGGGGCCGTAGGCCGAGAACCGTCCGGCGACGCCGTCCCCCTGCGGCGGCCCAAGCCCTAGGCTGGGCGCCCGAGGGAGGGTGCGATGGACGCGGAGCGGCTCGGCCACGTGCTCGTCGTCGACGACGAACCTGTCCTGGCGGGCGTGGTGGCGTCCTACCTCGACCGGGCGGGCTTCGACGCGACCATCACCGGTGACGGGCTGGAGGCGGTCGACCTGGCCCGGCGGATCGACCCGACGGTGGTGATCCTCGACCTCGGGCTGCCGGGCCTGGACGGTGTGGAGGTGTGCCGGCGGATCCGTACCTTCAGCGACTGCTACATCATCATGCTCACCGCCCGCACCGACGAGGTCGACGTGCTGATCGGACTGTCGGTCGGCGCAGACGACTACGTCACCAAACCGTTCAGTGCCCGCGAGCTCGTCGCCCGCGTGCAGGCCATGCTGCGCCGTCCGCGCGCCCGTGGGGCAGAGGCCGACCCGGCCCGGCGCTTCGGGGAACTGACCGTCGACGTCGCCGCGCGCGAGGCGAGCCTCGCCGGTCGGCTGGTCGACCTCACGCCCACCGAGTTCGACCTGCTGGCCGTGCTCACCGAGCGGCCGCGGCTGGCGTTCAGCCGGCGTCGCCTGATCGAGACGATCTGGGGTGGTGACGCGGAGGCCGGCGACCAGCACCTGGTGGACGTCCACGTGGCCAACCTGCGACGCAAGCTGGGCGACGACCCCTCACGGCAGCGCTACATCGTGACCGTCCGGGGGGTCGGCTACCGGATGGGCGCGGGGTGAGCGGGGCGACGCGGTGCCGGCGCTGAGGCCCGGCGAGCGTTTCAGCCGCACGTTCTACGGACGGCTGCTGCTCGGCGAGCTCGCGGTGCTCGTGGCGCTGCTGGCCACCGTCGCCGTCGTGATGGCGGGCATCGGCCCCGGCCTCTTCGACTACTACCTGGTTCAGAACGGGCCGCTGGAGACCCCCGACCAGCTCTCCTACGCCGAGAACGCCTTCCGCTCCGCGATGTGGATCTCGCTCGCCGTCGCGCTGCTGGTGGCCGCGGCCGTCGCGGTGACGGTCGCGCTGGCGATGGTGCGGCCGCTGCGCCGCCAGCTGCGTGAACTGGCGGTCGCGGCCCGCCGGGTGGCCGACGGCGACTTCGGGCTGCGGGCCGACCCGGGGCCCGGCGCCGGCGAGGAGATCGCGCTGCTGGCGTCGGCGTTCAACACGATGGCGTCGCGGCTGGGGGAGGCGGAGGACGCGCGCCGGCGGCTGCTGGCCGACCTCGCCCACGAGTTGCGCACGCCGATCGCCTCGCTGGCGGTGACGGTGGAAGCCGTCGCGGACGGCGTCCTGGACGCCGACCCGACGACGCTCGCCACGCTCGCCGACCAGGCGGGCCGGCTCACCCGGCTGGCCGCCGACCTGCGGGACATCTCCGACGCCGAAGGCGGGCTGGCCGTCCACCCAGGACCGTGCGAGGTGGGGGTGCTGCTGGAGCGCGCGCGGCTCGCCGCGGCGGAGGACTTCTCCCGGAAGGGCGTCGGGCTGGAGGTCGACGGTGACCCGGCCGGGACGGTGCACGCCGACGCCCAGCGCATCGGGCAGGTGCTGGCGAACCTGCTCTCGAACGCCCTGCGGCACACCCCGCGGGGCGGGCGGGTCGCCCTCGCCGCGACCGTGGACGCCGCCGGGGCGGTGATCACCGTCAGCGACACCGGCGACGGGATCGCGCCCGAGCACCTCGAGCGCGTCTTCGAGCGGTTCTACCGGACGGACACCGCCCGCGCGCGCGACGCGGGCGGCACCGGCATCGGGCTGGCGGTGAGCCTCGCCATCGCGCAGGCCCACGGCGGGACGCTGGCCGCGTCCAGCCCCGGCCCGGGGAAGGGCTCGGTCTTCACCCTGACGCTTCCGGGTCGTGCGTGACCACGCCGGCCCTTGAGGAAACCTTCGCAATTGCCAGACCGTCCCCAGACCTCGGGCTGGTTGGCTCGTCCGGTGGCCAGCCCCACTGGCCACAGCCGATCGGTCTCCAGCCGGGCTCCGGGATGAGTGGCTAGCCTGCAGCCACCGGACGTCCGGCCTGTCGAGGCGATCGCCGGGAACCAGGCATCGCACGGGTCCGCCATCCGGCGGTGATGCTGACCGGCACCTCCGGCCCCGCCTGGCGGGTACGGGCCGGAGGTGGCACCCCGTCCGCCGTGATTCGGGGCGCCGGAACGTTTGCACTCGCAGGGCGTGAGTGCTAAACATGGACTTAGCACTCTCCGGCAGAGAGCGCCATCAGTCTGACTCGATGAGATCTCCTGATCGTCCGTCGCGGGCATCGAGGCGAAGACCGTGAACCCAGAGTCCACCCGTGGGGCCCCGGCCCCCGAGACGCCAAAGGATTGCCGAACACACATGGCGAAGCTGATTGAATTCAATGTCGAGGCGCGCCGCGGCCTGGAGCGCGGGATGAACACCCTCGCCGACGCCGTGCGGGTCACCCTCGGACCGAAGGGCCGCAACGTGGTCCTGGAGAAGAAGTGGGGCGCCCCCACGATCACCAACGACGGCGTGTCCATCGCCAAGGAGATCGAGCTCGAGGACCCCTTCGAGAAGATCGGCGCCGAGCTGGTCAAGGAGGTCGCCAAGAAGACCGACGACGTCGCGGGCGACGGCACCACCACCGCCACCGTCATCGCCCAGGCGATGGTCCGCGAAGGCCTCAAGAACGTCACCGCGGGTGCGAACCCGATGGACCTCAAGCGCGGCATCGAGAAGGCCGTCGCCGCCATCGTCGCCGAGCTCGGCGCGCAGGCGATCGACATCGAGACCCGCGAGCAGATCGCGGCGACCGCGTCCATCTCCGCCGCGGACACCACCGTCGGCGAGATCATCGCCGAGGCGATGGACAAGGTCGGCAAGGAGGGCGTGATCACCGTCGAGGAGAGCAACACCTTCGGGCTCGACCTCGAGCTCACCGAGGGCATGCGCTTCGACAAGGGCTTCATCTCCCCGTACTTCGTGACCGACGCCGAGCGGATGGAGGCCGTCCTCGACGACCCGTACATCCTGATCGTCAACTCCAAGGTCTCGAGCCTGCGCGACCTGCTGCCGCTGCTGGAGAAGGTCGTCCAGTCCGGCAAGCCGCTGCTGGTGATCGCCGAGGACGTGGACGGCGAGGCGCTGGCCGGCCTGATCGTGAACAAGATCAAGGGCACCTTCAAGTCCGTGGCCGTGAAGGCCCCGGGCTTCGGCGACCGCCGCAAGGCCATGCTCACCGACATCGCGATCCTGACCGGCGGCCAGGTGATCTCCGAGGAGGTCGGCCTGAAGCTGGACGCGGTGACCATCGACCTGCTGGGCCGTGCCCGGTCGGTCAAGGTGACCAAGGACGAGACCACGATCATCGACGGCGCCGGTGACGCCGACCAGATCGCCGGCCGGGTCAACCAGATCCGCAAGGAGATCGAGAACTCCGACTCCGACTACGACCGCGAGAAGCTGCAGGAGCGCCTGGCCAAGCTGGCCGGCGGTGTCGCGGTGATCAAGGTCGGCGCGGCCACCGAGGTCGAGCTGAAGGAGCGCAAGCACCGCATCGAGGACGCCGTCCGCAACGCGAAGGCGGCCGTCGAGGAGGGCATCGTCGCCGGTGGTGGCGTGGCGCTGCTGCAGGCGGCTGCGAAGGCGTCGGTCGAGGGTCTGGTCGGTGACGTCGCGACCGGTGCGCAGATCGTGTTCACCGCCTGCTCGGCCCCGCTGAAGCAGATCGCCATCAACGCCGGCCTCGAGGGCGGCGTCGTGGCGGAGAAGGTGTCGCACCTCGAGCCCGGCCACGGCCTGAACGCGGCCACCGGCGAGTACGTGAACATGGTCGACTCCGGCATCATCGACCCGGCCAAGGTGACCCGTTCCGCGCTGCAGAACGCGGCGTCCATCGCGGCGCTGTTCCTCACCACCGAGGCCGTCATCGCCGACAAGCCCGAGAAGGCTCCGGCCATGCCGGGCGGCGACGGCGGCATGGGCGGCATGGACTTCTGATCCTGCCGGCTCCGGCTCCGGAGGGCGGTCCCCGTTGGGGGCCGCCCTTCCGCGTTTCCCGGCCATCCGTCCGCGTTGTGCGCCCCTTCCGCCTCGAGGGCCAGCCTTCCGCGTTGAGGGCCAGCGTTGATGCCGAGGGCCAGCGCCGGGGGGCGAGCCCTCGGCGCCAAGGCTGGCCCTCGACGTGAGGGGCGTGGGGACGACGGGCGCGCGTCCGGGTGACGAGGGGGCGCCGGCACCGCCTGGGTGGCGAGGCGCACGCGCGTACCTCGCCGGACGGGGAATAGTCCTGGTGGCGGAAGGCTTGAAGCGTGAGTGAGTGACAGGTCGACGACGGTGGGATTCCGGTCCGAGCGGGGGGCGGTGCTGCTGGCGCTGATGCTCACCACCGGGCTGATCGCCATCGACGCCACGATCCTGGCCACGGCGGTGCCGTCGGTGGTGAAGGAGCTCGGCGAGTTCGACCAGTTCCCGTGGCTGTTCTCGGTGTACCTGCTGGCCCAGGCGGTCTCCGTCCCTCTGTACTCCAAGCTCGCCGACACCATCGGACGCAAGCCCGTCATCCTCGCCGGTGTCGCGCTGTTCCTGCTCGGGTCCGTCCTCGCCACCGCGGCCTGGAACATGAGCTCGCTGATCGTCTTCCGGGTGGTGCAGGGCCTGGGCGCCGGCGCGGTCGCGCCGATGTCGATGACCATCGTCGGCGACCTCTACAGCGTCGCGGAGCGCGCCCTCGTCCAGGGCTACATCGCGAGCGTCTGGGCGGTGTCGTCGGTCGTCGGGCCCGCGCTCGGCGGGTTGTTCTCGCAGTTCACCTCGTGGCGCTGGATCTTCGCGGTGAACATCCCGCTGTGCCTGATCGCCGGCTGGGCGCTGGCCCGCTCCTACCACGAGTCGGTCGAGCGCCGGCCGCACCGCATCGACTACGCCGGCGCGCTCCTGCTCACACTCGGGCTCACGGCCCTCATCCTCGCCCTGCTGGAGGGCGGGAACGCGTGGTCGTGGCTGTCGGTGCCGAGCCTGCTGAGCTTCGGCGTGGGGATCGCGGCCCTCGCCGCGTTCCCGTTCGTGGAGCGGCGTGCGGCCGAGCCCGTGCTCGACCTGTCGCTGCTGTCCCGTCCGCTCATCCGGACGACCACGCTGGTCTCCCTCGGCGTCGGGGCGCTGATGATCGGCATCACCAGCTTCGTCCCGACCTACCTGGAGAACGCGCTCGGCGTGGTGCCGCTCGTCTCCGGCGCCGCCGTCGCCGCACTCACCCTCGGGTGGCCGCTCGCCGCATCGACGGCCGGACGGCTCTACCTGCGCCACGGCTACCGCCGCACCGTGATGATCGGGACGGGCATCACGGTGGCGGGGACCGCCGCGCTGGCGGCGACCGGGTCGTGGCCGAACGCGTGGGTCGTCGGGGCGGTCTCGTTCGTGGTCGGCTTCGGCCTCGGCTGGACGGCGGCCCCGTCGCTGATCGCGGCGCAGGCGTCGGTGGACTGGAACGAGCGGGGGGTCGTGACCGGCCTGAACGTGTTCGCCCGGTCCGCGGGCAGCGCGGTGGGCGTCGCGGTCTTCGGCGCCATCGCCAACAACGTCATCGCCGCCGGACGGGGGGAGACCGACTACGCCACCATCGTGGCCGCGTCCACCTGGGTGTTCGTGGCGATCGCCGTGGCCGCCGTCCTCACCTGGCTGGCGGGAACGCGCATGCCCCCCGGTGGGGTGGACGCCGCCGCCTACGGCGTCCCGGGCGCCGAGCCGGCGTCGCCCGCGTAGGAGCAGCGCTCCGCCGCGTGTCGGCGGGGGCCGGGGAGGGCGACGGCCCATCATTGAGCCATGAGCGGCCTGCTCGAGGTGATCGCCCTGCACCCGGCCGACGCCGAGAGTGCGGAGGCCGGTGGTGCCGACCGTGTCGAGGTCTGCGGGACGCTTGAGGACGGCGGCATGTCGCCCACGCCCCAGCTGGTGGCGCAGGTGCGGCGCGCGACGACGATCCAGGTCCGGGTGATGGTGCGTCTCCGCGAGGGGTTCGGCACCGACGGCGGCGAGGCGGTCCGGTTGCGCGGGCTGATGGCCAGCTACGCCGACGCCGGCGCGGACGGCATGGTGCTCGGCTTCCTGAACGGCCTCGGCGAGGTGGACGCGCGCCTGGTCGAGGAGCTCATCGACGACGGCACCTGGCCGTGGACCTTCCACCGCGCGGTCGACGCCTGCCTCGACACCGACAAGGCCTGGGACACGCTGCGGACGCTGCCGCGGCTCGACCAGGTGCTGACGGCGGGCTCGGCGAGGGATGTCGAGCACGGTCTCGGCGACCTGATCGCGCGAGCGAAGGGCGACCCCTGGTCGGCGTCGGTGATGATGGCCGGCGGCGGCCTGCACCCCGACCACGTGCCGTGGCTGGCCCGCGCCGGCGTCCGCGCCTTCCACATCGGCAGTCCGGCCCGGCCCGGTGGCTCCTACAAGGCCTACGTGGACGCGGATCTCGTGCGGTCGTGGCGGACACTGATCGACGACGAGGTGCGCCACCGGCCTGCGGCCACCGCCTGAGAAGCACTGGCGTTCCCGGTCCGGCAGGGGACCGCGCGGGCGCTACCCCGTGGCCGGCTCGATGTGCACGAACGTGGTCGTGCCCGGCAGCGCCGCGTCGATCGCCGTCTCGACCTCGTCGGCGACGTCGTGGCTGCGCTTCACCGTCCAGTCGCCGGGAACGGCGAGCGTGGCGTAGACGAAGCGCTGGCGCCCCGACTCGCGGGTGCGCACGTCGGTGATCTCCACCCGGGGCTCCGCGCAGACGCCGTGCAGGGCGGTGTTCACCAGCTCGACCTCCTCCGGCGGCAGCGTGCCGTCCAGCAGGCCGACCACCGAGCGGCGGACGAGCTGGTAGCCGGTGAACAGGATGTTGGCGCCCACGGCCAGTGCGATCACCGGGTCGAGCACCTGCCAGCCGGTGAGGGCGACCAGGCCGATGGCGAGCAGCACGCCGACGGACGTCCACACGTCGGTGAGCAGGTGCTTGCCGTCGGCCTCGAGGGTGATCGAGCGGTGCGTGCGCCCGGCGCGCACCAGCAGGAGCCCGGTGCCGAGGTTGAGCAGGGTGGCCAGTGTCGAGAGGGCGAGGCCCAGCCCGAGCTGCTCGAGCGGGACCGGGGCGGCCAGTCGGAGGATCGCGCCGTAGATGATGAACGCCGCGGCGACGAAGATCAGGCTGCCCTCGACAGCGGCCGACATGTACTCGGCCTTGCCGTGGCCGAAGTCGTGGTTGTGGTCGGCCGGCTTGGACGACAGGCGCAGCGCCCACAGCGCGACCAGGGCGGCGACGAGGTTCACCGTCGACTCGGCGGCATCGGACCACAGGCCGACGGAGTTGGTGAGCCACGCGGCCACAGCCTTGATGGCCACGGTGGCGACGGCCGTGCCGATCGAGAGCCAGATGAAGCGCTCGAGGAGACGCTGGTTCGCCTGCGTTTCGGAGATCGCGGACACGGTCAGCGGGGATTCCTGCACTCGCCTCAGCCTACCGGCAACGTGGATTCCTCGACGTCACCGAGACGAACCGGCCACTCCCCGGGGCGGTCCGCGAGCGCGACCAGAGCGGCCAGATCGGCGGGCCACACGGGCTCGGGGACGGCGGCTAGGTCGTGCAGCGGGAGCCAGTCCCAGCCGTCGAGGGTGATCTGCTCGTCCGCGGTCAGCCCCGCCGGCTCCACCTCGAAGCGCGCGGCGACGACGAGGACGAAGAAGCTCTCCTCCTGGCTGAGCACCTGGTCGGAGTAGCCGTGGACGACGGTGCGGACGGCGACCGGTCCGCGCAGCTCTTCGGGCCGGACGACCAGGCCGGTCTCCTCGGCCACCTCGCGGACGGCCGCCTCGAGAGCGGTCTCGCCCGGGTCGATGCCGCCGCCGGGCGTGACCCACCAGCGCGACCCGGGCAGCCCGGGATCGGTGTCGGCGAGCATCAGCGCGTGGTGCCCGTCGGTGACCACGACGCGGGCCGCGCGACGATGGCGCCGCGGGCGCAGTTCCGGCGCGACCGGCGTGAATCGCCGGGTCCGGAAGGCTTCGGTGCCGCTCACCGGTGACCCCTCACGGCGCCGGGACCTCCACGGTGGCCAGCCGGCGCAGCGCCGCGTCCACCAGGTGCAGCCGGACGGCGCCCGGGGCGAGCGCGTACCCGACCTGGCCGCTCACCTGTCCGCCGGGGGAGAGCTCGATGCCGGCGAGCGGCCGCTCCAGCGACGGCCCGAACGCGGGCAGCGTCCCCGTGTCGCCGGAGGTCACCAGGAGGGACGGCGGCGTCACCGCGACGCGCCCGCCGGTGCACGAGATGGTGACGTCCAGCACGAGGTACCGCTGCCCGGCGGGAGCCGCCAGCTCTCCGGCGTCCGTCCACACCGCCCGCGTGAGGGTCAACGTCCCGGAGCCGTCTGCGCCGGTGAAGGCGACGGCGGTGCCGACGCCGGCACCGGTGGCGGTGCTCGCGACGGTCGGTACGGGGGACGGTGTGGCGGTCACGAGCGCCGGCGGTGCCGTGGTCCGCGGGGCCGGGGCCCTCCCGGGCAGCAGGGGCAGCACGCTGAGGACGCCGATCAGGAGCAGGCTGCCGGCGAGCACCGAGGCGACGGCCACGCGCCGCGAGCGCCGGGGTCGCGGCGGACGGCGTCCGGACGGCGGCGGGGCGACCAGGGAGTCCGGGTGCGGGGGAGCCCACGTCCCGGGCGTCGCGGCGGGCGGTGGCGAGACCGGCTGCCCGGGGGCCTGCGGGAACGGGGGCGTGGCCGGCATCCCGGCCGCCGGCGCGGCGGGCGGGGCGAAGGACGGCTGCCCCGACCCCGGGGTGCCGATGCCGTCGGCGTCGTCGGGCGGCCGGGTCATCAGCCGGCCCGGTCGGGACGCTCGCCCGCGCGCAGCGCTGCTCCCACGATCAGGCCGACGACGAACGGCAGGACGACGCAGGCCGCGCGGGCGCTCGCCGACAGGGCCTCGAAGAGCAGGTCCGAGGAGTAGCCGTCGGCCAGCACCGACAGCATGCCGCCCATGGCGATCAGGATCAGCGCGACGACGTAGGACCGGCGGATCGCGTCGCGCCGGTACGCGATGCGGGCGGAGAGGGCGAAGGAGATGGCGAGCATCAGGATCGACAGCCAGCTGAAGAACATGCCGACGATCAGCGGGACCAGCACCCCCGGCGTCGCCGCCTGCCAGATCTGGCCGATGCTCACCGGCGGGGGCGGGGCGGGCACGCGGGTCTCCGGCGGCGGCGCGAACCACTGCGGGGTGTTGGGCGCGGGGAACGGCGCCGGGTTCACCTGGGCGTTCGGCTGCACGGCGGGCTGCACGGCGAGGTAGCCGGCCAGCGGGGGGCCGGGGGCGGTGAAGGGCTGGGTCGGCAGGCGCTCGGCGGTGGCACCGGTCGTCCCCGACCAGGGGCCTCCGGAGGTCACGGCCGCGGTGACGACCTCGAACGGCACCGTGGGGTTCCGGCCGGGTGCCGCGGCGGGGACGAGCGTGGCGAGGTCGGGCTGCGCGCCCTCCGGCACGGTGAAGGACGGCTCCTCCGCGGGGGCGGCCTCGATGACCCGCACCGGGGGCGCCGGCGCGGAGAGGGGCTCCGTGGGCGGGACGACGAACGCGGCCGGCCGCTCGTGCGGCGCGTACTCGGGTCCGTCCCGCCAGGTGGCCATGCGCCAATGGTAGGGCGTGGCCCGGACGGGGACCTGGGAGCAGCGAGGTGCCAGCGCTGGGCCGACCAGTTAGTCTTGTGAAGCCGGTCGTGGGAGCGGGCCGGGGATGACCAGGAGTTGAGGAAGACATGCCGGTTGGCAAGGTGCGGTACTACGACGCCGAGAAGGGTTTCGGCTTCCTGTCCAAGGACGAGGGCGGGGAGGACGTCTACGTGCGCGCTTCCGCCCTGCCCGCGGGAGTGACCACCCTCAAGCGCGGCCAGAAGGTCGAGTTCGGCGTCGTGGACGGGAAGAAGGGCGAGCAGGCCCTTTCCGTCCGGCTGCTGGAGGCCCCGCCGTCGCTGTCCAAGGCCACCCGCAAGTCACCCGAGCAGATGGCGATCATCGTCGAGGACCTCATCAAGATGCTCGACGGCGTCGGCAACGGGTACCGCCGCGGGCGCCACCCCGATGCCAAGCTGGCCGGGAAGACCGCTGCCGTGCTGCGCGCGGTCGCCGACGAACTGGAGCTGTGACCGTGGCGGCAACCCTCGAACTCGACCAGGCCTGCGCCGAGGCCATCGAGCTGGCACGGCACGCCGCCGTGCGCCGGGCCGGCGTCCTCGAGGTCGGCGAGCACCGGGCGGTGGTCGCGGAGGACACCCGCGTGGCCACCCACCTGTTCGACTGCGTCCACCCGGGCTACCCCGGCTGGCAGTGGTCGGTGACCGTGGCGCGGGCGTCCCGCTCGCGGGTGGTCACCGTGTCCGAGGTGACGCTGGTGCCGGGCGAGGGCGCCCTGCTCGCGCCCGCCTGGGTGCCGTGGGCCGACCGCATCGGCCCCAAGGACCTCACCGCCGGCGTGCTCGCGCCGGCGCCGGCCGACGACTACCGGCTCGAGCCCGGCTACACCGGGGGCGAGTCCGCGGCGGACGAGGACCCCGCGGAGGCCAGCCAGACCCGCGCGGTGGTGGCCGAACTCGGCCTGGGACGCGAGCGCGTGCTGTCGGTGGAGGGACGCGACGCGGCCGCAGAGCGCTGGCTCGAGTCCGGCGGCGGCCCCGACAACGCCATGACGCAGCAGGCGCCGGCGCTGTGCCAGACCTGCGGCTTCTTCATCGGCCTCAGCGGTGGCCTCGGCCGCGTGTTCGGCGTGTGCGCCAACGAGCTGTCGCCCAGTGACGGCGCGGTGGTGAGCCGTGACCACGGCTGCGGCGGGCACTCCGACGTCGTCGCGCCCACCAAGGGTGTCGACCTGGGAGTGCCGGTGTGGGACACGATCAGCATCGAAGAGGGCCTCTTCGACTGAGGTCGTCCCGCTCCCCGGGGGCGGTGGCGTGCCCGCTCAGGACTCCGGCGCGGCGGGCCGGGTTGCCGGCGAAGCCGGCGCGGACGGCGTCCCCTCGGTGGCCGCCCGGCTGCCCGGAAGGGCGAGCACGTCGATCGTCGGGGTGTCCGGGCCGCTGATCCCCCGGCGCCCACGACGCCGTCGGGTCTTGCGGACGAGGCCGACGACGAGGCCGACCAGGCCCAGCACCGTCCCGGTCACGGCGACCCCGAAGTACCACTGCTTGCCCGCTGCCGCGAGCTCCGGGGCGACCCACCAGCACACCACCGCGCCGACCGCGAAGCCGATCGTCCCCGTGGTGACGACGGCCACGCCGTCGGGGTCCAGCGCCCGCACCGGCGCCTGCACCATCAACGGCTTGTGATGGTGGGTGTTCTGGCTCACGGACACCACGATAGGGCCAGCCTCGGCACCCCTACCATTCCGCCATGGCGAACCCTGGTACGACAACGGCAGACCCTGCCCCGAAGACGAACAAGACCCTGGACGGCTGGTTCGAGCTCACCAAGCGTGGCTCCACCATCGGTCGGGAGGTCCGCGGAGGCCTGGTGACCTTCTTCACCATGGCCTACATCATCATCCTCAACCCGATCATCATCGGCACCCAGCCCGACGTGAACGGCAACCTGATCACCGGCCAGCCGATCGCGGACGGTGGCGCCGCCATCGGGCTGTCGATGGCCATGGTGGCCGCGGCGACCGCCCTGATCGCCGGCCTGATGACCATCCTCATGGGTGTGTACGGCCGCTTCCCGATCGCGATCGCGACCGGCCTCGGCCTGAACGCGCTGGTGGCGTTCACGATCGTGAAGCAGATGACCTGGCCGCAGGCCATGGGCCTGATCGTGTGGGAGGGCGTGCTGATCACCGTCCTCGTGCTCACCGGCTTCCGCAAGGCGATCTTCGACGCCGTGCCCCGCTCGCTGCGCTCGGCCATCTCCGTCGGCATCGGCCTGTTCATCGCCTTCATCGGCCTCTTCGACTCCGGCATCGTCCGTCCCGGCAGCGGCACCCCGGTGCAGCTGGGCGTGTACGGGCAGCTCATCGGCTGGCCGATCGCGATCTTCCTCATCGGCCTGCTCCTGCTGGTCGCGCTGTTCGTCCGCAAGGTCAAGGGCGCGATGCTGATCTCGATCCTCGCCGCCACCGTGCTCGCCATCATCGTCCAGGCGGTGCTGAACCTCCCGCTGATGAAGGACGCCACCGGCGCGGTCGTCAACCCGACCGGCTGGATCCAGAACCTGCCGGCGCTCACCAGCGGCTTCACCATGCCCAACCTCGGCCTGCTCGGCCGGGTCGACCTGTTCGGCGCCTTCACCTCCGCCGCCGGCCCGGGTGCGATCATCGGCATCCTGCTGCTCGTCTTCTCCCTGCTCCTCAGCGACTTCTTCGACACCATGGGCACGATCGTGGCCGTCGGCGCGGAGGGCGACCTGCTCGCCGAGGACGGCAACCCGCCGTACACCCAGGAGATCCTGCTCGTCGACTCCGTCGCGGCCATCGCCGGCGGTGTCGGCTCGGTGTCGTCCAACACCTCCTACATCGAGTCCGCCTCGGGTGTCGGTGACGGCGCCCGCACGGGCATCGCGTCCGTGGTGACCGGCATCGCGTTCCTGGCGAGCCTGTTCCTCGCGCCGCTGGTGCAGCTGGTGCCCGCGGAGGCCGCCACCCCGGCGCTCTTCTTCGTCGGCTTCCTGATGATGTCGCAGGTGCTCCACGTGAAGTGGGACGACCCTGAGGAGGGCATCCCCGCCTTCCTCACCGTCGTGCTGATGCCGTTCACCTACTCGATCACCGTCGGCATCGGCGCGGGCTTCATCGCCTACGCCGTGATCAAGATGCTGCGCGGCAAGGCCAAGGAGGTGCACCCGCTGCTCTACGGCGTGGCGGCCGCCTTCGTCCTGTTCTTCGGAGAGGGCATCATCACCAGCCTGATCAAGTAGGGGGGCCGCCCTTCGCGAGGGGTCACCGTCCGGCCGGGGACGGTGACCCCTCGTCATGTCCGGGGTCAGCCGGTGATGCGGACCTTCGCGTCGATCTGGGGCAGGTCGACGAACGTCCGTCCCGGGGCGATCCGCAGCGGACTGCCGTCGTCGAGGGTGAAGCTGAAGAGGTCGGTGATCTCCTCCTTGGCCCACGTGCCCGTCACGCTGCGCCCGCCGTGCAGGTAGAAGAAGGTGCCCTGGCCGTTGATGATGCTCACCACGGGGTCGGGTGCGCCGCCGCCGGCGTAGATCTTGTCCATCCGCCACTTCGCGCGCACCACCAGGACGTTGTCGGTGGTCACCCGCTTGCCGTCCAGCAGCACGTGGCGTCCCCACGGCTCGCTGCGCAGGTAGCGGCCCGACTCCTCGTCCCAGGTGTAGCTGGTGTTCCACGTGTCGCCGGGCCCCCAGGGGATCGCGACCTTCGTCGCGTCCCGTCCGGCCGATGCGGTGGACGGCTGCTCGTCGCCGGTGGCGAAGGGCAGGTAGGGCACGGGCGGGGGCGCCGTCATCCGCCGGGCGAGCTTGCGGAGCTCGTCCGGGCGGCAGAACACCGAGTGGACGCGCGCGCGGTGCGGCATCGTGTAGTAGGCGGCGGTCCCGTGCACGCCGGCCTTGAACGAGTAGAGGTTCTCCAAGTACTTGTCGTGCGCGGCCACGTAGTGCATCACCCAGTTGGCGGCCGCGGTGTTGCCGAAGACGGGGCGCATCGGGCTGAGCAGCGGCACGTCCACCGGACGGATCGAGCGGACCGGGCCGACGAGTTCGGGGAAGCGGCTGTGGAACACCGCGCACAGCCGGGTGTAGCTGATGCCGTTCGGCTCGACGAAGACGATGTCGGCCTGGTTCACCCCTGCCTGCGGGTGCGCCGACAGGACATTGGACACCTTCACCGCCACCGCGGCGTGGCCGAGCGCGGCGGCGTCGGCCACGACCAGCCCGGTCAGCGGTGCGCGGGGGCGGTCGTCGACGGTGGGCGTCGGTGTGGGGCTGGGTGTGGGCCCTGAGGGTGTCGGCGATGCGGCGGGTGCCTGCGTCCCGCTCGCTGCCGACGGTGGGGTGACGGCGCACCCGGAGGTGGTGGCGCCCACGGCGCCGGCCAGCGCCGCGAGGGCCGTGCGACGGCTCAGCATGTTCTTCCCCCACCGGCCGGGGCCACGCCCCGTCCGGCCGATCCGGTGGAGTCCCCGATGACTCCACCGGGCAGGCTAGACCCGCCGCCACCGGATGTGACGCCGACGGGCCGTGAGCCGGGTCGTTCTTCCGCTCCTCCGCCCCATCCCGGCCCCGGACGTCGTCCCCGTCTCGCCGACCCACCCCGCCGACCCATCTCGCCCACCCATCCCGCCGACCCACCCCGCCGAGGGCCAGCCTTCACGCCGAGGGCTCGCACCCTGGTGCTGGCCCTCGGCCACAGGGCTGGTCCTCGCGCGGGAGGGCTGGCCCTCGGCGAGGCGGGGCGGGCTAGGTTGGGGGCATGAGCGCTCGCATCGCCGCCTGTGGGTCGTGCGGCACGAAGAACCGCGTCCCTGTCGTGGCGTCGGGACGGCCCCAGTGCGCCTCCTGCCACGAACCACTTCCGTGGCTGGTGGACGCCACGGACGACAACCTCGCCGCCGCCCTCGACACCTCCGTCCTGGTGCTGATCGACCTCTGGGCGCCCTGGTGCGGGCCGTGCCGGATGGTCGCCCCGATCCTGCAACGACTGTCCGTGCGCTACGCCGGCCGGATCAAGGTCGTGAAGGTCAACGTGGACGACAACCCGCGCGCCGCTGCCCGCTTCGATGCCCGGAGCATCCCCACCCTGGTGATGACCAGGGGAGGGCGGACGGTGGCCAGGATCGTCGGCGCCCAGCCGGAGGGCGTCCTCGCGCAGCGGATCGACGGGCTCCTCGCCTCCTGAGCCGGGGGACGGGCGCGACCCGGCGCCTCTGGGGTGGGTCCCGAGCTGTCCATCTTGTTCGGATCGTTCCGAACGCGATAACATCGAGGCATGGAGGAACGGGAGGCCGCCCGTGCGGCGTACGCGGACGAGGTCGGGCGCTACTTCGAGGGCATGGGCCTGAGTCCCACGGCGGGACGAGTGGTGGGCTGGTTGCTCACCGCCGGGGCGGACGGCGCGTCGCCGGGTGAGCTGGCATCAGCCGTCGGAGCGGCCAAGAGCAGCGTGAGCGTCGCCCTCCAGAAACTGGAATTGCTGGGGCTGGTCGTCCGGGTCCGCCCCCAGGGGACGCGGCGGGACCGGTTCGCCGCGGGCGAGGACGTGTTCGGCGGGGCCTTCCGGGCGAAGATGGCCGAGCTCCGGCGCTTCGAGGAACTGGCAGCACACGGCCTCCAACTGGTCGGTGACGACCCGGTTCCCCGGCAGAGGCTGGAGCGCATGCGGGACCTCTACGCCTTCATGGCCCGCCGCTTCCCCGAACTGCTGGACGAGTGGGAGGCGATCCGGTGAAGGTCCTTCTGCTGACGACCGGCAGCCGGGGCGACGTCCAGCCGTTCCTCGCCCTGGCCCGGGGTCTCACCGAGGCCGGCCACGAGGCGACGGTCGCCGCCCCGCGCCGCTTCGCTGCCCTCTCCGCCGAGGTCGGAGCCGAGTTCGTCGGTCTCGATGACAGCCTGTTCGTGCTCCAGGACGAACTCGTCGGTGCAGGGACGTGGGCGGCGGTCACGGCCGCGTCGCGGGCGCGGCCCTACCTGCAGCGATGGCTCGACGACCTCGCGTCGCTCGCCGGGACGCGGGCGGACGTCGTGGTGTTCACCCAGAAGACCCTCGGCGGGGCCTCCATCGCGGAGAAGCTCGGCGTGCCCGCGATCCCTGCGCAGCTGATCCCGACGGTGCCTGCGACCTCGGCGTTCGCCAGCCCGCTGGCTCCGGCGCGGACCCCCCGGGCCCTCGCGCGGCTCACCTGGTCGCTTTCCGATGCCGTCGAACGGCCCTGGCGCGGCATGGTGGCGCGCTGGCGCGCAGAGAGGCTGGGCCTTGCGTCACGGGCACCCCGCTTCGCGTCCCTCGTCGCCGCCGGCGGCATCCTGAGCGCGTGGAGCCCCCGCCTGCTCCCTGCTCCGTCGGACTGGCCCGCCTCCGCGGCACCACTGGGCTTCTGGACGGTACCCGCGGCGCCGGACTGGCACGCGTCGCCGGCTCTGGAGGCATTCCTCGACGACGGCCCGCCGCCGGTCCTCGTCGGCTTCGGCAGCATGACCCACCGGGACCCCGCTGCGCTGGCCGCGGAGGTGGTCGCCGGGTTGAGGAGGGCCGGGCGGCGGGGGCTGATCGTCTCCGGCTGGGCGGGGTTGGGTGCGACGTCCGCCGCGGAGGACATCCACGTCGTCGACGCCGTCCCCTTCGCCTCCGTGCTGCCGCGGGTCGCAGCGATCGTCCACCACGGCGGCGTCGGCACCGTCGCGGCGGCGTTGCGGGCGGGCGTCCCCCAGGTCGTCCACCCCTTCTTCGGCGACCAGCCCTTCTGGGCGCGCCGCCTCCGCGAGCTCGGGGTGGCGCCCCCGACCTTGTCCACCCTCACCGCGGACGGGCTGGCCGCCTCGCTGGCGCAGGTCGACGCACTCGTGCCGGCGGCACGGAGGATCCGCGCCGCCCTTGCCGGCGAGGACGGGGTGGCCGCGGCGAGGGCCCGGATCGAGGCGGCCGTCGGCGGCCACGGCTGAGGCGAGCCGTCGCCGCCGGACGGCGAGAGCGTCAGAGTGCCGCGCCGATCCTCTCGGAGAACTCCACGAGGCGGTGGGAGAAGGCCCACTCGTTGTCGTACCAGCCGAGCACCTTGGCCTGGCGTCCGACCACCTCGGTGAGCGGGGCGTCGAAGATCGACGAGTGCGGGTTGCCGACGATGTCCGCCGAAACGAGCGGGGCCTCCGAGTACTGGAGGTACCCGGCGAGCGGAGCCGACGCGGCCGCCGCGGCGAAGGCCGCGTTGATCTCGTCCCTGGTGGCCGCGCGGTTCAGCACCACGGTCAGGTCGGTGACAGAGCCCACCGGCACGGGGACGCGCAGCGCGAAGCCGGTCAGCCGGCCGTCGAGCTCGGGGATCACCTTGCCGATCGCCTTCGCGGCCCCGGAGGAGGTGGGGATCGTCGACAGGGCCGCGGCGCGCGCCCGCCGGAGGTCGGAGTGCGGGGCGTCGTGCAGCCGCTGGTCGCCGGTGTAGGCGTGGACGGTGGTCATCAGCCCGCTCTCGATCCCGAACGAGTCGTTGAGCACCTTCGCCAGCGGCGCCAGCGAGTTCGTGGTGCACGACCCGTTGGAGAACACGTCCGCGGCCGTGGGGTCGAGGGTGTCGTCGTTCACGCCCAGCACGAACGTGGGGACGTCGCCCTTCGCCGGCGCGGAGATGATCACCTTGCGCGCGCCGCCGTCGAGGTGGGCACGGGCCTTCGCCCCGTCGGTGAAGAAACCGGTGGACTCGATCACCACGTCCGCGCCGAGGTCGCCCCAGGCGATGGCGGACGGGTCCCGCTGCGACAGCACCCTGATGCGCCGCTCGCCGACGGTGATCACGTCGCCGTCGACGGACACGCCGTCGAGGTGGCCCGAGATCGAGTCCCATTCGAGAAGGGTCGCGAGCGTGGCGGCGTCGGTGAGGTCGTTCACGGCCACCACCTCCACGTCGGCGGAGCTGGCGAGCGCCGCCCTCAGGTAGCTGCGTCCGATCCGGCCGAAGCCGTTGATGCCGATCCGTACGGTCATGGTCGTTCCTCTCCTTGTGTGTCGGTCCGTGGTGGCGGCGCCGCCGCCCGCAGCAGGTCCAGGGCGCCCGCCCTCGCGTCGTCGAACGGAGCGGGGTCCTGCGCGGCGATCGCCAGCACGTAACCGCCCTGGATGGACGCCGCCAGCAACCGGGCGATCCGCTCCGGGTGGAGGTCGTCGCGCAGCTCGCCCAGAGCGACCGCCTCGCCGATCACCGCCGCCAGAGCCTGGTGGACCCTCGCGAACGCCTCCCCGACAGGCGCGAGCAGCCCGGGGTCGGCGGCCACCAGCGGGTCCTGGGTCATCCGGCCGACCTTGCACCCCTTGAGCGCGGGCAACGGCCGGGTGAGGTAGGCCGTGAGCTTCTCGAGCGGGTCCCCGGGCGCGGCGAGGAGCTCCTCCGTTGCGGGCAGGAGGTCGGCGCAGTTGCGCTGGAGGGCGGCGAGGGCGAGGTCGCGCTTGCCGGGGAAGTGGTGGTACATGCTGCCCTGCCCGACGCCGGAGCGCTCGCGGACCTCCCGCGGGCTGGTGGCCGCGTATCCGCGCTCCCACATCAGCTCGCTCATCGCGACCACCAGCCGCTCCCGGGACTCCATGCCGCTACTGTACCTACCTGTAGGTACAGTTCGTCAAGCGCAGCACCGAGGACGCAGGGGCGTGAGGTCGGCCGTCACTCCTGGTGCAGTGCGGCCACCACGTCGAGGCGCGACGCGGAGCGGGCGGGCCCGAGGGCTGCGAGCACGCCGAAGGTGATGCCCACCACCACGGTGGCCACCAGGCCGGTCCACGGGAACGCGTACGGCATCTGCCACCCGACGGCGCCCATCGCCGCGACCAGCGCGTACCCGAGCCACAGGCCGGCCACGGCTCCGAACCCGGTGCCGATCACCGAGAGCAGCAGCGACTCCGCCATGACCATCCGCCGCACCTGGCGCCGCGTGGCGCCGACCGCCCGCAGCATGCCGATCTCGCGGCGCCGTCCGAGCACGCTGATCGCCAGGGTGTTGACCAGGGCGAGCAGCGACGGCAGGGCCAGGGCCGCGACCAGTGCGTCGAAGATCACGATGGTCTGGCTGAAGGTCCGCATCTGCTCCGCGCGCCAGGCCGCTGACTCGTACAGCCGGAACGCCGGGTAGCCGCTCACCACGCGGGCGAGGCGCCGCGTCACCTGGTCCGCATCCGCGTCCGGGCTGCGGTCGGCCATCAGCAGCAGGTCGGCGGTGACGCCGAAGTCGCGGGCGAGGTTCTGCTGCGAGGTGTAGAGCGTGGACAGCTTGGCGTTCAGGTAGTCGTTCCCCACGCCGGCGAGGTGGTACACCCGCCGCCCGGTGGGGGTGTCGAGTTCCAGCGCCTGTCCGACCACGAGGTTGTGCTGGGCAGCGTAGACGCCGTTGGCGATCACCCAGCGGCCGGTACGGAGCTGCGCCACCGCGGCGTCGGACGAGCCGGAGTTCCAGTCGAAGGCCGCCACCGTCAGGTAGCTGGCCGGGTCGATCCCGATCACCTGCACGTCGCCGCCGTCGGAGCGTCCCTGGGCCTGGCGGAGCGTCGAACTCGCCGCGATCCCGGGGACGGAGCGCACCTCCTCGGCCAGGCGCGGGCCGGCGGCCACGTTGCCCTGGCCCAGGATGATCGACTGCGGGATCAGCAGGTAGTCGGCGCTCAGCGACTTGTCGAGGTAGCTGGTGAACCCGGCGAAGATCGAGGTGACCATGCTGATCGTCGCCACGATGGACGCCAGCCCGAGCATCACCGCGGTCACCGTGATCGCGCTGCGGCCGGGGTTGCGCTGGAGGTTGCTGCGCGCGATCGCGCCCTCCCGCGAGAACACCAGTTCCAGGGGCCGGGACGCCGCGTCCGCGATCGGGTTCACCACCGCGGGGGCCACCAGCGCGACGCCGACGAGGAACACCACCGCGCCGAGGCCGACAAGGTTCGCCTGGCCGGTGGCCAGCCCGAACAGCGACGCCACGACGAGGCCGACGCCGACCCAGGCACGTCGTCCGACGCGGCGTTCGTAGACCTCGCCGAGCTGGGGACGCATCGCCTCCAGTGGCGTGACCCGCCCGGCCGCCCGTGCCGGGAGGATGGCGGCGGCGACCGTCACGCCGACCCCGAGCGCGATCGACGTCACCCAGGTGGCCGGCTCGAAGACCGGGCCGCCGACGCGGAAGTGCATCACCTGCTCGAAGATCGGCGCCATCACCGCGAACATCCCTGCGGCCAGCCCCCAGCCGGCGAGCAGCCCCAGCCCGGTGCCGAGCAGGCCCTGGAACAACGACTCGGCAAGGAACATGCCCATCACGGTGCGCCGCCGGGTACCGACCGCGCGCAGCATGCCGATGTCGCGGCGACGCTCTGCCACGACGGTGCGGAACGAGTTGGCGATGATGAAGCCCGCGGTGGCGAGGGCGAAGATGCCGAACATGTTGAACGAGAAGGTCGCCACCTGGAGCGACGCGATCAGCGTCGACTCGCTGGAGAGCCCGCCCACCCGGTAGTCGGGGCCGAGCGCGGCGACCACGGCACGCTCGACGGCCGCCCGGTCGGCGCCGGGGGCGACGGCCGCCTCGACCTGCGTGATCCGGGAGCCCAGCCCGAAGAGCTGCTGGGTTGCGGGCAGGGTGAGGTACACCTGTTCCTGCCCGGGGACGGTGGCGGTGGCGAGCAGCCCGACGACACGGAAGCGCGCGGTGCCGCCCGCCGACGGCAGCACGAGCTGGTCGCCAACGCCCAAGGCGAGTTCCGCGGCCAGGTCGGCGTTCAGAACGACGGACGCGCCGTCGCCCGCGGCGAGCATGCGACCGGCGGTGAGCGGGAAGTCGTGGACCGACTGGGCAGTGCCGAGGTCGACGCCCACCACGACCAGCTGGGCGAGGGCGTCGGGCGGGGCGTCCGCGCTGCGCGGCAGCGGCGCCACCCGTTGCACGCCGGGACTGGCGGTCGCCACGTCCGGGACGGCGAGCACGCGGTCGACGACGTCGGGGCCGAACGGCTGGTTGTAGGCGCTGGTGACGGTCAGGTCGACCTTGCCCGCCGCGGAGAGCAGGTTGCGCGTGAACGCCTCGGTCATCGCGGGGAGGATCCCGTTGAGGCCGAAAGTGAGCATCACCCCGAAGACGACCGCCAGCGTGGTGAGCAGCGAGCGGGTGCCGCGTCCGCGCAGGTAGCGCCAGGCAAGGGTGAGGACGAGCTTCACAGCAGGCCGGCCCTCTCCAGGGCGTGGCGGGGGCCCTCGTGGCTGCCGTCGAGCGCCAGGTCGTCGACGATCCGGCCGTCCCGCATGAGCACCAGCCGCTGGGCGAAGCTGGCGATGCGCGGGTCGTGGGTGACCATCAGCACGCTGCGTCCCCACTCGTCGCTCACCTGGCGCAGCAGCCCGCCGATCTCGGTGGCCGAGTGGGAGTCCAGGTTGCCGGTGGGCTCGTCCGCGAGCACCAGCGCGGGCTCGGTGGACAGCGCACGGGCGATCGCCACGCGCTGCTGCTGGCCGCCGGACAGCTGGTCGGGGCGGTTGCGCAGCCGGTCGCCGAGGCCGACGCGCTCGAGCCAGCGGACCGCGCGCGGCTCGGCGTCCCGGTCGCCGTCGAGGCGCAGCGGCAGGGACGCGTTCTCGACCGCGTCGAGCACGGGAATGAGGTTGAAGAACTGGAACACGAACCCGATGCGGCGGCGGCGCAGCTCGGTGAGCCGGTCGTCGGGCAGGTCGCCCAGCGGCGTGCCGTCGATGCTGATGGTGCCGGCCGTGGGGGAGTCCAGGCCGCCGAGCAGGTTGAGCAGGGTCGACTTGCCGCAGCCGGACGGCCCCATGACGGTCACGAACTGCCCCTCGGGCACCACGAGGTCCACCGCGTCGAGGGCGGTCACCTCGGACGCGCCGGTGCCGTAGACCTTCGTGAGGCCGCGGATCTCGACGATCGGCCCGTTCGTCATCGCCGGTTCACTTCGTGCGGACGGGCTGGCCGTCGGCCAGGGCGGACGCCCCTGTGGTGACCACCCGGTCGCCCGCGGCCAGCCCGGTGAGCACCTGGGTGAGGGTGTCGGTGGACGCGCCGATCGTGACCGTCCGCGCGTGCGCGACGTCGTCGGGCCCGAGCACCATCACCGTGTGGCCCGAGCCCTGGCTCAGCACGGCCTCCACCGGCACCGTGAGGGCGTCGGGGATCGACTGCACCGCGATGTCCGCGGCACCGCTCATGCCCTGGAACAACCGGGACTGACCCGCCTCGAACCGCACCCGGACGCCGAAGGCGATGCTGCCGGTGCTGGTGGTCTCCGGGCTGGCCTGCACCCGCGCGACCGTCCCGGTGAAGGGGTCGGGGAAGGCGTCGAGGGTGACGGTCGCCGCCTGGCCGACGGCGACGCCGGCGATGTCGGTCTCGTTCACCGACGCCCGGAACTCCATCCGCGTGGGGTCGACGACGGTGAACACGGGCACGCCCGGCGTCGCGCCGGACCCCTTCTCGACGGTGCCGTGGACGGTGACGATCCCGTCGAACGGCGCGGTCAGCGCGGCGGCGGCGAGGTTCTTCTCGGCCTGCCGCAGCGCGCTGGCGGAGGCGCGCACGGCCTCGGACGCGGCGCTGCGCGCCAGCGCGACGCGTCCCGCGGTCGACAGCCGGTCGAGCCCGGCCCGGGCGGACTGGAGGGCGGCGTTCGCCGTGCTCCGCGCGGTCTTCAGGGTGCGCAGGGTGGGCAGCATGGCGTGCTGCTCCTCCGCGGTCGCGTCGTCGTAGTCGGCGCGGAACGACGCGTAGTTCTTGTTCGCGGTCGACACCTGCGAGCGTGCGGCCGACAGCGCGGCCGTCGCCGCGGAGCGGTCGATGGCGCTCGGCACCCCGTTGGCCACCGCCTCGCCCTGGGCCCTGGCTGCGGCGTGCGCCGCCCGTGCCTGGGCCACGGCGAGCTTGAGCGGGCCGGTCGCCATCACGGCGAGGGTCTGGCCGGAGGTGACCGTATCGCCGTCGTGCACCTTCACCGAGCCGAGCGTGCCGGCGACCGGCGGGTAGACGCCGGCGGAGTGGGCGGCGACCAGCGAGCCGGACGCGCTGACCGTGACCGTCAGCGGCGCGGCCTGCGCGGTCGCCACGCCGACCAGCGGCCGGCTGTTCGCCGCCGAGTAGGCGTAGCCGCCGCCGAGTGCCAGCACCACCGCCGCCGCGATCCCGGTGGCAACCATGGTCTTGCGCTTCATCACTGCTTCCTGTCGACGAGGGTGTAGAGCTGTCGGGTCAGTTCGACGAGATGGGGGTCTGCGGGGACGACGAACGTCCCGTCGGGCAGGCCGAGGATCCGCTCCTGCGCCTGGTAGATGGCCACGGCGCCGGCGAGCATCACCTCGGCGAACGTGTCGGCGTCCGGCGCCGCGAAGGCGCGCAGCGAGAGCTGCTCGGGCGCGTCGAACCACAGCAGCAGGACGAGGTCGGTCGCCGTCCCGACGTCTGCCACCGACATCGAGCCGTCCGCGGCGCCGTCCGCGATCACCGGCAGCAGCACCTGGCGGGCGCGCTCGCGCCAGGCCTGCATCAGCCGGTGACGCAGGGGGAGGTTCTCCGGACGGTAGAGGAAGCCCGCGTACCCGACATCCGCCTGCGACATCTTGTACGCGGCGGCGGCTCCCATGAGGGCGCGAAGACGGTCGGTGCCCGATCCCGCCGTGGCGTTGGCCGCGGCAGAGAGCAGGTCGAACAGGGCGTCCCCGAAGCGGTGGACGAGCTGCTCCAGCAGGTCGTCCTTGGAGGAGAAGTAGTGGTAGAAGGTGCCTTTCGCCACGCCGGCCACCCGGGTGAGCTGGTCGACGCTCATGGCGTCGAAGCCCTCGCTGCGGCACAGCGAGAACGCGAGGTCGAGCAGTTCCTCGCGCCGCACGGCTGGGTCCTTCGTGACCCGGCGCCGGGACGCGGTGCGGGTCGTCGCCCCGCCGCGTGCTGCACCCTCGCGGTGACCTCCAGCCATGCCTTCTCCTCCTACCGACCGACCGTCGGTCAGTCTACTCCGCCGCAAGCGGGTGGGAGGAACAAACGGGCGAGTTCAGGCGCGCAGGATCGCGACCAGGTCCGGCGCTGGACGGTGGGCCGCAGCGGCGGCCTGCTCCCAGCCCGGGTAGGCGTCGAGCCAGGCGAGCACGGCGCGCGCGATGTCCCGGTGGGGGTCCTCGAGCCGGTCGACGACCGGTCGCCATGCCTGTGCCATGGCGTGCACGTGGTCGCCTGCTGCCCAGCCTGCGGCGAGGCCCGGGTGGGGCAGCAGCGGGATCCCGAGGTCGTTGCGCAGGAGGTGGCGCAGGCCCAGGCGTGCAGGCACCTCGGAGCGCACGAGGTCGAAGTCGAAGTCGTTGAGTCGTGCCTCGCTGAGCTCCTGGCCGAGCGATCCCCACGACAGCGCGTCCAGCCACGTCTCGAACAGCACCCAGCAGGCGGTCAGCCGGTGCGGCGGCACGTAGCGCCCGGCGAGCAGCGTGTCGACGTCCGAGCCGGACGGCACGCCCGGGCGCACCACGGGCGCGTCGGGCTGGCGGCGGAAGACCGGCCCCAGCCGCGCGAGCAGGCCCGGCGAGGCCGGGGTGTCCTGGGCGAACCGCCCGGCCGCGATCCCGCGGAGCGTGCCGGCCACCTGCTCCGGCGCCCCGAAGATCTCCCGCACATCATCGATCGCGATCGCGTAGAGCCGCACCGATCCCATGCGACAACGCTAATCGCCCCACGTACATTTGGGGCTGTGAACCCCAGATCCCGCCGCCTCGTCGTGACCGGGGTCCTGGTGCTGCTGCTCATCCTCGTGGTGGTGGGCAGCGCCCTCGGACTCGGCAGGTAGGCTCCCGGCCATGATCGTGGCTCTCCGCCGTGCGCTGGCTGCGCTGGCTCTTGGCGTCGCCCTGTCCGTCGGCGCCGCCGGTGCTGCGCAGGCCGAGACGCCGACACCCACTCCGACCGCGACGGCCACGACCTCCGTCCCCGCCTCGCCGTCGGCGAGCGGCCAGGCCACGAGTGAGGTCACCGCGGACGAGGGGTCGGTCGCCGACACCCCCGACCTGGCCCCGGACTCCTCCCGGCAGCTGTACGCGCTGGGCGCTGCCGGCCTGCTGGCGCTGGCGATGGCGGCCGTCGTCCTGCTGCGCCGGCGCTGAGCCTCACGCGAGCTCGTTGAGCTCGATCACCACCCGGCGGAACACGTCAGGGAAGCCCGCCAGGACGCCCGCGTTCGGGTCCGGCACGGCGAACACGCCGACCTGGGGCAGGCCCGCCCCGCGCAGCCGCTCCAGCACGGGCTCGGCGAGGACGGCCTGGACGGCAGCGCTGTCCCCGCCGGTCACGAGGGCCTCGAGGCTGTCCACGCGCGGCAGGAGGACCTCCGCGGCGTCGGCGGCCGCGGCCCCGAAGGCACGTCCGGCCTGGTTGGCGCGCCGCCGGGCGTAGCGCTGCTGGGACCAGCCGCCGGCCTTCGTCCGTCCCTGCACGTAGTGGCTGCCGTGGCGCCCGGCGAGGAGCTCCGCACCGTCGAACACACCCACGGCGTGGGCCTTGCGGCGCACGATCAGCGCGCCCACCAGCCGGGGACGGGTGGCCGACGCCACCAGTGCGGCGAGGGGGTCCGCGTCGGAGGGCAGCGGGCCCCACGCCAGCCGGACGCGCGCGCGTGCGCCGTCGGGGGCCTCGAGATAGACGAACGCCGCCGAGATGCGCACGGCGGGCCGGCCGTGGCGGGCCGCGAAACCGTCCAGCCAGCCGGCCAGGCGTTCGGGCGCCACGTTGACCATTCTCGGTACCGGCTGCTCGGGCATGGCTATAGTCTGGCAAGCGGATCGCAGGGAGGAGGGGTATGAGCGACCTCATCGACACCACGGAGATGTACCTGCGGACCATCTACGAGCTGGGCGAGGAAGGGATCCCGCCGCTGCGCGCCCGCATCGCGGAGCGCCTCAAGCAGAGCGGGCCGACCGTGTCCCAGACCGTCGCCCGCATGGAGCGCGACGGCCTGGTCAGCGTCCATCCCGACCGGCACCTGGTGCTCAGCCCCAAGGGGCTGGAGCTCGCGACCCGGGTGATGCGCAGGCACCGCCTTGCGGAACGGCTGCTGATCGACGTGATCGGCCTGGAGTGGCCGCTGGTGCACGAGGAGGCGTGCCGCTGGGAGCACGTGATCTCGACCGACGTCGAGCGCCGGCTGGTCAGCATCCTCGACCACCCGGTGCGGTCGCCGTACGGCAACCCGATCCCCGCGCTGGAGGAACTCGGGGTGGAGCCCGCCTCCGAGACGTTCCTGGACGGCGCGGAACTGCTCTCCCTGCGCCTGGCGGACGGCGAGCCGCACCAGGTCGTCGTGCGCCGCATGAGCGAGGCGATCCAGAACGATCCCACCCTGCTGGCCGCGATCCAGGCCGCCGGCGCACTGCCCGGCGTGCCCGTCCGTGCGGTGCTGGTGGGACACCGGCTGGTGCTCGGCGACGGCGACGCCGAGGCCGTCCTGCCGACCGTCGTGGCCGAGCACATCTTCGTCGCCGACGACTGAGCCGCCCGCCGCCGGGGAATACCCGCGGGGCCGGAGGGCGTTGTGGCGGAGTACCCGATCTGAAGGAAATCGAGAATGGCAACCATCGCTGTCACCGAGGCCGATTTCGGTGAGACCATCAAGGACAACGGCATCGTCTTCGTGGACTTCTGGGCCGCGTGGTGCGGGCCGTGCCGGATGTTCGGGCCCGTGTTCGAGTCCGTCTCCGAAGCCAACCCGGACGCCGTGTTCGCGAAGGTCGACACCGACGCGGAGCGCGGACTGGCCTCCGGCCTGGGCATCTCCTCGATCCCCACGCTGATGGCCTTCCGCGACGGCTACCTCGTCTACCGTGAGGCCGGCGCCCTCAACAAGAACCAGTTCAGCCAGCTCGTCGAGCAGGTCAAGGGACTGGACATGGAGGCCCTCAAGGCCGAGGCGGAGGCCGCCCGGAAGGGCTGAGACACGCCGTAGTTCTTGTCACCCGTTGGGGTGACACCATCCGCGGCCCGACCTATACTCGACTCAGGTTCCTGCCCCATCCCCCCGGGCAGGAACCACTTTCTTGTGCACCTCCACCGCGACGCTGGCCGCGCGACCTCCTGACCCCATACGATGAGGTCAAACGATTTAGCCGGGCACGTTTCGCTACGCTGCTGCTGGCGACAACTCGCGAGGAGTGCACATGGACGTGAGCTTCCCTGACGTGGCCGACCTGGCCTCCGTCCCGACCGGTGACATGCCCGGTGACAAGGTGCAGATCGGCCCCGGCCACCTCGACAAGGCGCGGGCGGTCTTCCCCCGGCTGTGGCACCTGCTCGAACCGCTCCTCGCCGAGCCGCCGCATCGCGCGGTGGTCGCGGTGTGCGGCGGGTCCGGGGTCGGCAAGTCCGAGACCGGCTCCCTGCTCGCGTACGGACTCAACGCGCTCGGCGTCGGCAGTTACGTGCTCTCCGGCGACAACTACCCGCGGCGGGTGCCCGCGGCGAACGACGCCGAACGGCTGCGCACCTTCCGGGTGGGCGCCGTCCAGGGGCTCGTGGCGCGCCACGCCTACACCGCCGACGTTCGCGAGGAGCTCGCGGCCCTGCAGGCGGCGGGGACGGACGCCGACCCGGCGCTGGTCACGGCCCACCCGTGGCTGGCGACCTACCAGCGGGCCGGACGCACGGCACTGGCCGGCTACCTGGGGACGCCGAACGAGATCGACTTCGACGAGCTCAACGGCATCCTCGCCGCGTTCCACTCCGGGGCGGACGAACTCGTGCTCAAGCGCATGGGGCGCACCCCGGACCAGCTGTGGTACGACGCGGTGGACGTCAGCGGCGTGCGGGTCATCGTGGTGGAGTGGACCCACGGCAACAACCCCAACCTGCACGGCGTCGACATCCCGATCCTGCTGAACAGCACCCCCGAGGAGACCCTCGCGCACCGCAGGGCGCGCAGCCGTGACGGCGCGGTCGACAGCCCGTTCACCACGATGGTGCTCGGCATCGAACAGCAACGGCTGCACGCGCAGGCCCCGCGCGCGGCGATCATCGTCTCCAAGTCCGGCGAACTGCTCGACTACGACGGCTACCGCGCGGCGATGGGCGCCGACCTGCCCGGTGCAGGGCCGATGCTGAACGTCTACCCCGACAGCATCGGCGGCACCCTGGCCGACCTGGTGACCTTCGTGCGCCGACCGGAACTCAAGGACGTGTTCAGCTCCGCCTACCTGCTGCCGAGCATCTTCAACACCGACCTCGACCGCGGCTTCTCGGTGATCGACTACGGGTTGTCCGAGGTGTACGCGACACCGGCCGACCTCGAGGCGCTGGCGGAGGAGGGGCTCGGCTTCAAGTTCGACTTCATCCTCAACCACGCGTCGGTGCTCTCGCCCCAGTTCCAGGACATCCTCGCCCGCGGCGAGCGGTCGAAGTACGCGGACTTCTTCATCGACTGGAACGCGTTCTGGGCCGGTCACGGCGAGCTGACGCCGGAGGGCTACGTGCAGCCCGATCCCGAGCTGGTCAAGGACATGTTCTTCCGCAAGCCGGGGCTCCCCATCCTGATGGTGCGGCTGCCGGACGGCAGGGAGAAGCCCTACTGGAACACCTTCTACCAGGAGGTGCGCTACACCGCGCCGGACACCCAGCAGCTGATGCGCGCCGCCGGGCTCCAGTACGGCCGGGCAGAGGTGCTCGCCCACCGGCTGGCCGAGGCCCTCGCCGCGGGCCGGCGTCCCGCGGAGGCCGATTTCACCGGCTACGAGGCGGTGAAGTCCACGGTGGTCGACCTCGTGGAGTCGCAGCGGACCTACCTGGGCCAGATGGACCTGAACATCAACAGCCCGCTGGTGTGGGAGTTCTACGCCGACACCCTCGACCGGCTGGCCGCCTACGGCGCCAGGATCGTGCGGCTGGACGCCTTCGCGTACGCGCCCAAGGCGCCCGGGGAGAAGAACTTCCTCAACGACCCCGGCACGTGGGACCTGCTCGCGCGCGTGAAGGAGCTGGCCGACCGCCGCGACCTGTTGCTCCTGCCGGAGATCCACTCCACCTACGCCGAGGGCATCCACGAGCTGATCTCGTCCAAGGGGTTCCTGACCTACGACTTCTTCCTCCCCGGACTGCTGATCGACGCGCTCGACCGCAGCGACGCGTCCACGCTCAAGCGGTGGATCGGGGAACTGGTCGACAAGCGCATCCGGACGGTGAACATGCTCGGCTGCCACGACGGCATCCCGCTGCTCGACCTGAAGGGGCTGCTGGACGAGGAGCGCATCCAGGGCCTCATCGACACCATCGTCGGGCGCGGCGGGTACGTGAAGGACCTGCACGGCGCGAAGAACATGTACTACCAGGTGAACGCCACCTACTACAGCGCGCTGGGCGAGAGTGACGCGCGCCTCGTGCTGGCGCGGGCGATCCAGCTGTTCATGCCGGGCAAGCCGCAGGTCTGGTACCTCGACCTGTTCGCGGGCCGGAACAACCACGCGGCGGTCGAGAAGGCCGGCTCGGGCGGGCACAAGGAGATCAACCGCACCAACCTGGGCATGGCCGACGTCCTCGCGGGCCTGGAGCAGCCGGTCGTGCAGCGGCAGCTGGAGCTGCTGCGCTTCCGCAACACCTTCGGCGCGTTCGGGTTCGACGCCGCCTGCGAGGTGGCGCAGACCTCGCCCGAGCGGCTGGTGGTCACCTGGCGCAAGGACGGGCTGTCCGCAACCCTCGATGCCGACCTCGCCGCGGAGACGTTCACGGTGACGGCGACCGGGGCCGACGGGGTGACCCGCACGATCTGAGCCGGCAGGGCCGGCTCACGGTCAGCTCGCGCAGGCCGTGGGGCCGAACGCGCGCAGGCCCGCGGCCGGCACGAGCAGCAGTCCCGCCAGGGCCACGGAGGCCAGCGTGACCGGCTGCTGCCCGATGAGGAAGGTCGCCGCGATCGTCATCACCGCCGGGCCGGCCGCGCAGGTGCTGGCGGTGGCCGGCGCGCCGGGGGAGGGCAGGTAGCTCGCCAGCACGAGGGCCCCGGCCACGCTGACCAGGGCCAGGACGCCGAGGATCGCGGGGCCGGTGCCCCAGCCCGCCACCGTGCCGTTGAGCGCGAACAGGGCCGCGGCGAGCAGGACGGCGGCCACGGTGTGGCGCGGCGTCCACGCCGTGCGCCAGTAGGCGGGGCCGGAGGCGGGCGTGGTCCGGACGGCTCCCGTCGAGCGGCGGACGCGGGCGAAGAACTCCTCGGGTGAACTCATCGCGCGGTGCCGAGAGGGCGGCGCGGGTACCAGTGGGCCGGACGCGCCGGGGCGTGGGCACAGGCGCAGCGCTGGCCGGCCGGGACCGCCGCGAGTACCTGCTCGACGTGCATGCCGCATCCCCGCCAGGTCGTCCGGCCGCAGTGGTCGCACACCGCTGGACTGCACATGGTCCCGCCTCTCCGATGCAGGCCGCCGGCCGGACGGTCCGGCGCCGGCCATGGTGAGTCAGCGTCCGGCACCGGGGCCGCCCGACCGGCGGTAACTCATACCCCGGGGGGTATCGTACCAAAGGCCCGCGTCCCGTGCAGCCCACCCTCGCAGTGGACGGGCGGAGGCTAGGGTCGGGTCAGTGTCAGGGTGAGGGGTGCCGTCGTTGGTGGCGGTGGTTGGATCCTGATCATCAGCTGGCTGGCTCTTAGGGTCGATGCCCGTGTGGCGTTCATGCGTTTTGCCGTCGGCTGGTGTGAAGGAACCGGCCGGCGTGACTTGATAGGAGCGTGGCTTCGCCCCCACTGAGATGTGTCCGCCGACCGGCTCCGACCTTCCGTCACTGATCAGGTGAAAGGAGGCAACCACCATGGTTGTCATTGGCGCTGATGTTCACAAGGAGACGCACACGTTCGTCGCTGTTGATGCGGCGGGCCGCAAGCTCGGCCAGGTCACGGTGAAGGCTGTCACGGCCGGGCACGGGGAGGCGTTCGGGTGGGCGGTACGCGAGTTCGGGCCGGATCTGACCTGGGCGATCGAGGATTGTCGGCATTTGTCGGCCCGGTTGGAACGCGATCTGCTCACGATGGGTCAGAAGGTGGTGCGGGTGCCGCCGAAGATGATGGCCGAGCAGCGCCGGATCGCGCGCACTCGCGGTAAGTCCGACCCGATCGACGCGTTGGCGGTGGCGCGGGCCTGCCTGCGTGAGCCCGACCTGCCGGTCGCGTCCCACGACGAGGCGTCCCGGGAACTGAAACTCCTTGTGGACCGCCGGGAAACCTTGGTCCGGCAACGCACCGCGACCATCAACAGCCTGTTGTGGCGGGTCGACGAACTCGACCCCGGACACGCACCTGCAGCACGCTCGCTGGACCGCAAGAACACCCAGCAGCAGCTGCACTCCTGGCTCAACAGCCTCAGTGGTGTCGTGGCCGAGCTGGCCCTCGAAGAACTCGACGACATCATCACCCTCACCAGCCGGGCCGCGGTACTGGAACGACGAATCGCCAAGCTGGCCACCGCACAGGCGCCCGCCCTGCTCGCGCTTCCCGGATGCGGCCCGTTGACCGCAGCGAAACTCGTCGGAGAGACCGCTGGCGTGGCCAGGTTTGCGGCCGAGGCCAAGTTCGCCCGCCACGCCGGCATCGCGCCGATCCCGGTATGGTCAGGCCGGACCGAAGGTCGGGTACGCATGACCAGATCGGGGAACCGGCAACTCAACTGCGCGATCCACCGCATCGCGATCACCCAGATCCGGCTCACCGACAGCCTCGGCAAGGCCTACTACGACAAGAAGAAGGACCAAGGCATGTCGACCACCGAAGCCCTCCGCTGCCTGAAACGACGACTCGCCCGTATCGTCTTCAACACACTCAGAACCGACACCCAACGCCAAGCCACAACCGCACTCGCGGCAGCCGCTTGACATAGGAGAAACGGATGGAGAACATCCCGGCCACCGTCATCGTGGTCTCCGACGAGATCGCGACCGGCGCGGACGAGAACCGGGCCGGCCCGGTCGCGGTCGAGCTGCTGGCCGCCCACGGGGCACGGGCGGACCTCGTGGTCGTCGGCGACGACCGGCAGGCGATCGCCGCTGCCGTGCGCCGCGCGATAGGGGGTGGGTCCCGGGTGGTGGTCACCTGTGGCGGCACGGGGATCGGCCCGCGCGACGTCACGGTCGAGGCCGTCGAGCCCCTGCTCGCCTACCGGCTGCCCGGGATCGGCGAGGAGATCCGCCGGCGCGGCGCCGCGCACGTCGCGTCCGCCCTGGTGTCGCGGGAGGTGGCCGGCGTGGTGGCCGGCGAGCCGCCGGTGTTCGTACTGACGGCCCCCGGCTCGCGTGGCGGGGTCCGGGACGCGATCGGCGTGGCCGGTCCGCTGCTGGCCCACATCGTCGCCCAGCTGGACGGTGCGGGCCACTTCTGAGGGGCCTCAGGACCGCCGCGGCGCGCCCGGCCGGGCGTAGCGCCACCACGTGATGACGATGCACAGGACGGCCCACGCGACCCCGATGCCGTAGAAGACCTGCGCGGGCATGATGGTCAGCCCGACGCCGAACAGGAACGGCCCGAAGGCGGCGATCGCGCTGGTCCACCCGATCACCCCGCCGGCCTGGCGACGCTCGAAGATCATCGGCATCTGCTTGAAGGTCGAGGCGTTGCCGATCCCGGCGAACAGGAAGATCGCGAGCATCCCCCACAGGAACTGGCTGAAGCCGGCCTGCAGCGTGGCCGCGCTGGTGAGATCGGGGCTCAGGGCGGGGATCGTCCAGGCGATCGAGGCGGCCAGTCCGACCCCGGACACCAGCGTCCACAGGGCGCCGCCCATGCGGTCGGTGAGCGGGGAGAAGAGCACGCGGGCGCCCGCCCCGACCAGGGGGCCGAGGAACACGAAGGCCGCGGGATCGGGCACCGTGTAGCCGGAGACGAGGATCTGCGCCGTCGCGCCGGTGCCCTGGACGATTCCGGGGTTGCCCGAGCCGTACAGGTTGATCACCAGCAGGCCGAACTGGGCCGAGAGGCCGGAGAAGGTGCCGAAGGTCATGATGTAGAGCACGGTCATCCACCAGGTGTCCTGGTTGCGGAAGATGTCGAACTGCTGCCGGATGTTCGCGGTGACCGGCACCGACTTCAGGTACTGCCACGCGATCCAGGCGGCGACGAGGATGAAGGGCAGCCAGACGAACGACGCCGCCTGGTACCACACCTCGCGGTCGGGCTTGCCCGGGATCTTCATCATCTGGCTCTGGCCCAGCCACCACAGCATGCCCAGGCCGATCAGCCAGGGCGTGAGCAGCTGGACGAGCGAGACGCCGAAGTTGCCGATGCCGGCCTGCAGGCCGAGCGCCGTGCCCTGCTTCCGGCGCGGGAAGAAGTACGAGGTGGACGGCATGAAGCCGGAGAAGGCTCCGCCGCCGATGCCGGCGAGGAAGGCCAGCACCAGCAGCTCCCAGTAGGGGGCGGTCGGCGACATCGAGCGCACGCCCCAGCCGAGGACGGGGAGGAAGAGCAGCAGGGTGGTCGCGGCCACCATCTTGCGCGTCCCCATGATCGGGGGCAGGACCATCCACACGATGCGCAGCAGGCCACCGGACAGGCCAGGGACGGCCGCCAGCCAGTACAGCTGCTCCTTGGTGAAGGAGTACCCGATCGCATTGAGCTTCGGCACGATGGCCGAGGGGAGGAACCAGGCGACGAAGCACAGGGTGAGGGTGAAGGTGGTGATCCACAGGGTTCGCCACGCCAGCCTCGAATCCCAGCTCTCCTCGTTCTCGGGGTCCCAGGAGCGCACCCATTCCGGCCCGGCCTGGAGTCGTTCGACGATCCTGCTGCTCACGCGCGTGCCTCCTGGGGCGTCCTGGTGTCGATGTGTTCGGTGTCGAAGTGGTCGGCGAGTTCGGGGGCCTGCGCGTGCAGCATCCGGACGACGGTGAAGTGCATCCAGGTCGCGCAGATCGCGGTGAGCACGAACAGCACGAAGAAGGTGCTGGTCGGGAAGCCGCTCCACAGCTTGGTGTAGGCGAACAGCGGCGGAAGGATGAATCCGCCCAGGCCGCCCAGCATTCCGACGAGTCCGCCGACCGAGCCGACGTTGCCGGGGAAGTACTCCGGGATGTGCTTGTAGACCGCTGCCTTGCCCACCCCCATCGCACAGCCGAGGAGGAAGACGAGCGCGGTGAACCACCACACGTTGATCGCGTAGCCCAGGTGCTCGGTCTGCCGGCCGTCGGCGTGGGTGATCACGATGTGCCCGTTGGGCATCATCAGCACGCCCGTGGTGGCCAGCATCAGCGCGAAGGTGGCGTACATGACCTTGCGGGCCCCGATCCGGTCGGAGATCCACCCGCCCAGCGGCCGCAGCAGCGAGGCGGGGAAGATGAACAGGGCGGTGAGCAACGCCGCCGGGTAGAGGCTGAGGCCGAAGTTGTCGACGTAGTACTTCGGGAGCCAGGCCGACAGCGCGACATAGGCGCCGAAGACCGCCACGTAGTAGAGGCTGAAGCGCCACACCCGAACGTGGGAGAGCGGTGCCAGCATGTCGCGGACGGGCTTCGACTCCCCGGCGAGGCGGTCGTGGCGGGGGACGATCGCCCAGGTCAGCACGGCCAGGACGACCAGCAGCACGGCGTAGATGACGGGGACGAGCCGCCAGCCGCCCTGCACCCCGAAGGCGAAGGTCGCGCCCGCGGTGCCGGCGATCAGCGGCGGGCCGATGAACTTCGTGACGGACGCGCCGATGTTGCCGGCGCCGAACAGGCCCAGCGCGAAGCCCTGGCGCTCGCGACCGAACCAGGCGGCGTTCCACGCGATGCCCACGCTGAACAGGTTGCCCGCGAAGCCGACGAGGAAGGCGAGCAGGAGCAGCACGCCGTAGCTGTGGGCCGTCGAGACGAGGTAGGCGGGGACGGCCGTGGCGGCGAGCATGGCGATCGTCACCTTGCGTCCGCCGATGCGGTCGGCGAGCATGCCGGCGGGCAGTCGCCACATCGATCCGTTCAGGACCGCGAGCGCGGTGATCCAGGCCAGCTGGACGTCGTCGAGCAGCAACTCCTTCTGGATCTCGATGCCGAGGATGCCGAACATCAGCCACACCGCGAACATCACGGTGAAGTCGATCGTCGACATCGCCAGCACGCGGTTCGCCCCGCGCCCGGTGTCGTGGACGGGCGGGATCACGTCGTCGCCGTGGTGCCCGGCGGCGTGGGTGGTGGTCTGGGTCATCGGGTCTTCCGGTCGCGATCCTGGGTGCCGACGGGGTCCCAGCCGCGGACGCGTCCGCGGGAGGGCGTGGGTGCGACGACGTCCCGGCTGCGGTACACGACGTAGGGCCGGAACAGGTAGTGCAGGGGGACGGTGAACGCGTGGACGAGCCGGCTGAACGGGATCAGCACGAACAGGCCGAACGCCACCAGGATGTGGACCTTGAACTGCCAGGTGCTGGCCGCCATCGCCTCGACGTCCGGGGAGAACACCAGCAGCGAGCGGAACCAGACCGAGACGGTCTCGCGGTAGTTGTGCTCCTCGCCGGTGGGTGTCACGCTGCCGGTGAGAGTGGCCACCATGCCGAACACGATCGCCGCCACCAGCACGACGTACATCAGCTTGTCGTTTCTCGTGGTGGCGAGGAAGACCGGGCCGGTGGTGCGGCGACGGTAGATCAGCAGGACGATGCCCACCAGGGTCGCGATGCCGGCCAGCGTGCCGGCGCCGAGGGCGACCAGGTGGTAGGTCTCCTGGGTGATCACGACGTCCGTCCACGCCTTCGGGACGAAGAGCCCGGCGATGTGGCCGGCGAGCACCACGAACAGCCCGTAGTGGAACAGCGGGGACGCGATCCGGAGCAGTCGCGACTCGTACAGCTGCGACGAGCGGGTCGTCCACCCGAACTGGTCGTAGCGGTACCGCCACACCAGCCCGCCAACGAGGGCGAGGGCCACCAGATAGGGCAGGACGCCCCACAGCAGGATGTCCATGTCAGCTCCTGACCACGTCGTTGAGGCCGACGAACTCGACCGGCTGGACCTCGCCGAAGCGGGCCTGCACGTCGGCGCGGTTCCGGGGGGACTCGCCGGGGAGCAGGTCGCAGATCGCCGCGATGACGCCGGCGTGGGGGAGCCGGTCGTGCTCGAGCCCGAGCCGGATCAGCTCGACGCTCGCCCGGAACCGTTGGAGCAGCACGAGCCCGCGGCCGGGGTCGATGGCGGCGAACTCCAGGACCATCGGCAGGTAGTCGGGCAGTTCGCCGCACAGGTCGACCACCAGGCCGGACTCGCGGTACACCTGCTTCACCTCGGCGAGCACCTCGCCGCGGCGACGCGTGTCGCCGTCGGTCCAGTAGGACAGGTGCAGCGCATGCCTGCGCGACAGGTCGAACTCCTGGACGTGGAACGCCTGGAGCTCGCCCAGCGGGCGTCCGCGCAGGTGGGCGAGGACGGGGGCGAACTGCTCGACCGCCGGGGTGTCCCGGAGCGCGGATTCGAGAACCTCGAGGCGGTCGAGCAGTTCGGCTTCTGGGTAGGCCAGCACGAGGGCTGCGGCCTGGAGGACGACCGGCGCGTGGGCCGCCGGCCGGTCGGGTGCGAGCGTGGCGGTGCGCCTGCGGCCGATCACTGGGGGTCCTCGTTCGCGTCCCAGTTGAGCAGGCCGGCACGGTGGGCGAGCTGGTCGGACGAGGCCGCCTCCTCGGCGCGCTGCCGCGCCTTCAGCGCGGTGTAGGTCTCGATCGCCACCGGCACCGGCCGTCCGGACGCCTCGCCGAACGGCCCGGAGTCGTACATGCCGGGGCCGCCCTCGAAGTCGAGCGAGCAGGCCAGCTCCTCGAGTCCGTGTGCCTCCTCGCGGTGGGCTGTGGGGATGACGTAACGGTCGGCGTACTTCGCGATGGCCAGCAGCCGGTACAGCTGCTCCAGCGCCTCCGGCGTCATCCCGACCGCCGCGGCCAGCTCGGCGTCCCGGCCGGTGCCCAGCGTCACTCCCCGCATGTAGGCGCGCATCGCGGCCAGCTTCTGGAGGACCCCGGTGACGGTCCCGGTGTCGCCGGCGGTGAACAGCTCGGCGAGGTAGCTGACCGGGATCCGGAGGGCGTCGATCGCACCGAAGAGGTTGCCGGCGGCCTCCGCGTCGTGGCCCTGCTCCTTGAGCAGGTCGACCACCGGCGACAGCGGCGGGATGTACCAGACCATCGGCATCGTCCGGTACTCCGGGTGCAGCGGCAGCGCGACCTTGAAGTGCTTGATCAGGGCGTAGACCGGCGAGCGCTGGGCGGCGCTGATCCAGTCGTCCGGCATCCCGCCCGCACGCGCCAGCGCGACGACCTCGGGGTCGTGCGGGTCGAGCATCAGGTCCAGCTGGGCCTCGTACAGGTCCTTCTCGTCCACCGACGCCGCCGCGAGCACCGCGTCCGGGTCGTACAGGACGATGCCGAGGTAGCGCAGGCGTCCGACGCAGGTCTCCGAGCACACCGTCGGCAGGCCGACCTCGATGCGCGGGTAGCAGAACGTGCACTTCTCGGCCTTGCCGGAGCGGTGGTTGAAGTACATCTTCTTGTACGGGCAGCCGGTGATGCACTGCCGCCAGCCGCGGCAGCGGTCCTGGTCGACCAGGACGATGCCGTCCTCGGCCCGCTTGTAGATCGCCCCCGACGGGCAGGACGCCATGCACGACGGGTTCAGGCAGTGCTCGCAGATGCGCGGCAGGAAGAACATGAAGCTCTTCTCGTACTCGAAGCGGATCTGCTCGTTGGCCTTCTCGCGGAGTTTCGCCACGATCGGGTCGGTGTCGCCGGTGGCGTGGACGCCGCCGAGGGAGTCGTCCCAGTTGGCGCTCCAGGTGATCTTCGTGTCCTCGCCGGTGATCAGCGACTTGGGCCGGGCGACCGGGAAGTCGTCGCCGAGCGGGGCGGAGATCAGGTTCTGGTAGTCGTAGGTCCAGGGCTCGTAGTAGTCGGCGAGCTCTGGCTGGACGGGCGAGGCGAAGATGCTCAGCAACTTCTGGAAGCGGCCGCCCGAGCGCAGCTTCAGCCCGCCGGACTTCGTCCGCACCCAGCCGCCCTGCCAGGTCTCCTGGTCCTCGTAGCGACGCGGGTAGCCGAGCCCTGGACGGGTCTCGACGTTGTTGAACCACACGTACTCGGTGCCGGCCCGGTTGGTCCAGGCCTGCTTGCAGGTGACCGAGCAGGTGTGGCAGCCGATGCACTTGTCGAGGTTCATCACCATGGCCACCTGGGCCATCACGCGCTTCGGGGCCATCAGTAGGTCACCTCCTGCGAGCGGCGGCGGACGGTGGAGACGATGTCGCGCTGCACCCCGGTGGGGCCGAGGTAGTTGAAGGCGTAGGCGAGTTGGGCGTACGCGCCGATCAGGTGGGTGGGCTTCACCAGGATCCGGGTGACCGAGTTGTGGATGCCGCCGCGCTTGCCGGTGGCCTCCGACTTGGGCACGTCGATGGTTCGCTCCTGGGCGTGCTGGACGTAGCAGATGCCGTCGGGCAGCTTGTGGGTCACCACCGCCCGGGCCACGAACACGCCGTTCGCGTTGGTGAGCTCGATCCAGTCGTTGTCCGCCACGCCGATGCTGGCCGCGTCCGCGACGCTCAGCCAGGCCTGCGGCCCGCCGCGGCCGAGGCTGAGCATGAACAGGTTGTCCTGGTACTCCGAATGGATCGACCACTTGTTGTGCACGGTCAGGTAGCGGACGGTGATCGCCTTCTCGCCGGTCGGGCCGAGCTCCGGCTCGCCGAACGCCCGGGTCATGTCCAGCGGCGGGCGGAACGTCGGCAGCTGCTCGCCGGCGTCGATCATCCAGTCGTGGTCGAGGAAGAAGTGCATCCGTCCCGAAAGGGTGTGCCAGGGCTTCAGCCGCTCGGTGTTGATCGTGAACGCGGCGTAGCGGCGTCCGCCCGTCTCCGAGCCCGACCACTCCGGGGAGGTGATCACCGGCTGGGGGGACGCCTGGGTCTGGGCGAAGGTGATGATCCGCTCCTCCTGGCCCTCGGAGAGGTCGGCGAGCTTCCGTCCGGTCTTCGCCTCGAGGTCGTGGAAACCCTGGGTGGCCAGCGCCCCGTTGGTGGTGCCCGAGCAGGTGAGGATCGCCTCGGCGAAGCGGGCGTCGGTGTCGATCGCCGGGCGCCCCGCGCCCGCGCCGGTGGGCATGACGCCGTGCAACCCGGCGAGCCGCTTCACCGGTTCGTTCATGTCGTAGGTGATGTTCTTCACCGTGAAGCCGAGCCGGTCGGCGAGCGGGCCGACAGTGGCGAGCTTGTCCGCGATCGCGGTGTAGTCGCGCTCCACCACCATCAGCTGCGGCAGGTTCTTCCCCGGGACGGCGGGCAGGTGGGTGCCGCGCCAGTCGTAGACATGGCCGCCGGGCTGGGCCACCTGGCCGGGGGTGTCGTGCTGCAGCGGGACGGCGACCAGGTCGGAGCGCGTGCCGAGGTGGGTCTCGGCGAGCCGCGAGATCGCGCGGGCCAGCAGGGTGAAGAACTCGAAGTCGCTCTTGGCCTCCCACGGCGGGTCGATCGCCGGGGTGAACGCGTGGACGAACGGGTGCATGTCGGTGCTCGACAGGTCGTACTTCTCGTACCAGGTGGCCGCGGGGAACACGAGGTCGGAGAGGAGGGTGGTCGACGTCATCCGGAAGTCGGCGCTGATCAACAGGTCGAGCTTGCCCTCGGGAGCCTCCTCGCGGAAGTTCACCACCTCGGGCCGGGCCTCGGACGCGTGGTCGTTCGGCATCAGGTTCGAGCCGGTGCCGAGCAGGTGCTTGAGGAAGTACTCGTTGCCCTTGGCGGACGACCCGAACAGGTTCGAGCGCCAGACCACCATCGTGCGGGGCCAGTTCACCGGGGCGTCGATGTCCTCCAGCGCGGAGGCCAGGGTGCCGTCCTTGAGCCGCGACGCCACCCACTCGCCGACGGTGGCCGCTTCGCCGGCGTCCACCGCCGCCTTGGCCTCGTCCGCCAGGTCGAGCGGGTTGCGGTCGAACTGCGGGTAGAACGGCATCCAGCCCAGCCGGTGGGACAGCGCCATCGCGTCCGCGGTGTGCAGCCCGTCCAGGCTGCCCGTGGACAGTGGCGACTTCACGCGGTCCGCGGAGTAGCCGTCGGTGCGCCACTGGTCGGTGTGCATGTACCAGTAGCCGGTGCCGATCATCGTCCGCGGCGGGCGGGACCAGTCGAGCGCGTTGGCCAGGTTGAACCAGCCGGTCATGGGCCGGCACTTCTCCTGGCCGACGTAGTGCGCCCAGCCGCCGCCGTTGCGCCCGATGCAGCCGGTGAGCATCAGCAGCGCCATGATCGCCCGGTAGGTGACGTCGGCGTGGAACCAGTGGCAGATGCCCGCGCCGATGATGATCATCGAGCGGCCCTGGCTGTCCTCGGAGTTCTTCGCGAACTCCCGGGCGATGCGCAGGCACGCCTCCGCGGGCACGGACGTGATCTCCGCCTGCCACGCAGGGGTGTACGGCGCCTCCACGTCGTCGTAGCCGGACGGCCAGGTGCCGGGAAGGCCTTCGCGTCCCACGTTGTACTGCGCGAGCATCAGGTCAAGGACGGTGGTCACGAGGTGCTCGCCGACCCGGACGGCCGGGACGCCGCGGTGCACGATCGTGCCTTCGCCGCGGGGATCCTCGAAACAGGGCAGAGCGAGCTCGACGGCCCGTGCCCCGGCCACGTCGAGCAGGCTGAGCGCCGGGTCGAGGTCGCCGAGGTCGAGGTTCCAGTTGCCCTTGCCGGTCTCGGTGTACCGGTGGCCCATCGTGCCGTTCGGCACCGCGGGGGCCCCGGTCGCGCGGTCCCACAGGACGGTCTTGAACTCGTCGTCCTGGCCGGGCGTCCGGCCGGTCCCGCTCGCGGCGAGGTCGGCGGCGGTGAGGAACTTGGCGGCGGTCAGGCCGTGGCCGTCGGGGTGCTCCACCAGGGTGACCAGCATCGGCAGGTCGGTGTACTGGCGCACGTAGTCGGTGAAGAACGGCACCTGCCGCTCGACGTAGTTTTCCTTCAGGATCACGTGGCCCATCGCCATCGCCAGCGCGGCGTCGGTGCCGGCCTGGGCCGGCAGCCACTCGTCGGCGAACTTCACGTTGTCGGCGTAGTCGGGGGAGACCGTGACCACCTTGGTGCCGCGGTAGCGCACCTCGGCCATCCAGTGCGCGTCCGGGGTGCGGGTGACCGGGACGTTCGAGCCCCACATCATCAGGTACGTGGAGTCCCACCAGTCGCCGGACTCCGGCACGTCGGTCTGGTCGCCGAACACCTGCGGGCTGGCCACCGGCAGGTCGGCGTACCAGTCGTAGAACGACGTCATCGCGCCGCCGATGAGGTGGTTGAACCGGGTGCCGATCGCGTGGGAGACCATCGACATCGCCGGGATCGGCGAGAACGACACGCACCGGTCGGGGCCGTAGGTGCCGATGGTGTGCACGTAGGACGCGGCGGCGATCTCCAGCGCCTCGTTCCACGAGATGCGTACCAGTCCGCCCTTGCCGCGCGCGGACTGGTAGCGCTTGCGGGTCTGTGGGTCGGAGGAGATCTCTGCGAAGGCGGCGACCGGGTCGCCGAGGCGGGCCTTCGCCTCGCGGTAGGCCTCCACCAGCACGCCGCGCCCGTAGGGGTAGCGGACGCGGGTGGGCGAGTAGGTGTACCAGGAGAAGGCTGCTCCGCGCGGGCAGCCGCGCGGCTCGTACTCGGGGCGGTCGGGGCCGGTGGTGGGGTAGTCGGTCTGCTGTGACTCCCAGGTGATGATGCCGTCCTTGACGTAGACCTTCCACGAGCACGACCCGGTGCAGTTCACGCCGTGCGTCGAACGGACCACCTTGTCATGACTCCAGCGGTCGCGGTAGAAGACGTCGCCCGAGCGCCCGCCCTCACGGAAGACCACGCGCCCGTCGGCGGTCTCCTCCCACTTGGTGAAGTACTTGCCGAGCGAGAGCAGGGCGTCGGCGGCCGGACCGTCCAGGTGCGCGCGCGGGGAGGTCATGGCTCATGCTAACCAGCACGGAGCACTTTTCATGAAGTTTTCGGAAAAATGTCGGACGGGGTTTTCCGGACGCTGCCGTGCGCCTACCCGCCGGCGAACGGCGGCAGGACGTCCACCCTTGCCGAGCGGGAAATCCGGGTGTCGGGCTCGCGCACCGGAGCGCCGTCCACGAGCAGGGAGCAGCACCCGAGGACGGCGGCGAGGGCGTCCTCTCCGCGGCTGAGCCGGCCCAGCAGTTCCGCGGCCGTGAGGCCGTCCTCGTCCAGCTCGGCGGTGGTGGTGCCGGCCGCGTCCGCGGCCCCGGCGTAGAAGGTGATCTGCACGGTTCAGCCTCCGATCGAACTCATGGTGCGGGCGGGTGGACGGAAGCCCGGGCTGTCGATCCCGTGCCCGGCGGCCTTGGCGCGGTGGGCGCCCAGCCACAACCGGGCCAGCTCGACGTCGTCCGCCCCGTCGCGAAGGGGCGTGCGCAGGTCGGTCTCGGTGCGGCTGAACAGGCAGGTGCGCAGTTGCCCGTCCGCGGTGAGGCGGGTGCGGTCGCAGTCTCCGCAGAACGGCGCGGTGACCGACGCGATCACGCCGATGCGTCCGGCGGGGTGCCCGGGAGCCGCGGCGACGCGCCACTCCTGCGCCGGGGCGGCGCCGCGCCCGTCGATCGGCGTGAGGGTGAAGGCCGTCCGGAGGGCGTCCAGGATCTCGGCGGCCGGGACCATCGTGCTGCGGTCCCACCCGTGCTCCGGGCCGAGGGGCATCTGCTCGATGAACCGGAGCCGGTACCCGTGCTCGAGGCAGAACCGCGCCAGGGGCACGACGTCCTGCTCGTTCGCCCCCCGCATCACCACCGTGTTCACCTTCACCGGGTGCAGGCCGGCGGCGTCGGCGGCGGCGAGCCCGCGCAGCACGTCGTCCAGGCGGTCGCGCCGGGCCAGGGCGGCGTACCGCGTCCGGTCGAGCGAGTCCAGCGAGACGTTGACCCGGCCCAGGCCGGCGCCGGCCAGGGCTGCGGCTCGCCGGTCGAGGCCGATCCCGTTCGTGGTCAGGGAGGTCTCCGGCGGGACACCCTCGTCGGTGCGCAGCCCGGTGGCGGCGGCGACGATGCCGGCGAGCCCGGGGCGCAGGAGCGGCTCGCCGCCGGTGAAGCGCACCTTGCGGACGCCGAGCAGGTGCACGGCCACGCCCACGAGGCGGGCCACTTCTTCGTCGGTGAGGATGTCGCGGCCGGGCAGCCACGGCAGGCCCTCGGCCGGCATGCAGTAGGTGCACCGCAGGTTGCAGCGGTCGGTCAGTGACACCCGCAGGTCACGCGCGACCCGTCCGTGGGCATCGCTGAGCGTGCCCAGCGGCAGGACGGCGGTCGGCACCCGGTGCTCCCAACGGTCGGTGTCGCCTGCACAGTAACCCGATTAGTTACGAGTTTCTAGTGGAAACGGTCCCGGGCGTGCGGGATCATGGGTACCCACGGTGCCGGTGCGAGGAGGATCCGATGAGCGAGGGCGGGGCGGTACGCCTGGGGCCCACCCGCGCGGAGGTGCTCGACCACCTCCGGACCACCGGAGGGCCCGTGGACGTCGCGGAGGTGTCGGCAGCGGTCGGCCTCCACCCCAACACGACCCGCTTCCACCTCGACGCGCTGGTCGAGGCGGGCCTCGTGGCCCGCGAGACGGAGGCGCGCCGTCGTCCCGGTCGCCCCCGGGTGCTCTACCGCGCCGCGCCGGGCCACCGCGCCAATCGCTACCAGGATCTCGCCGCGGCCATGGTCAGGCACTTCGCCGGGGCTGTCGAGGACCGCGGGGCTCACGCCGTCCTCGCCGGCGAGGCGTGGGGTGCGGAACTGCGCGCTGAGCAGGAGCGCGCCGGCGCCCTGCCGCCGCTGGAGCGGGTGGTCGGCAGCCTCGACGCCCTCGGCTACGCCCCCACCCTGCTGCCCGGCCCGGACACCGTGGTGCAGCTGCGCCCCTGCCCCTACCTCGACCTCGCCGACGACGACCCGGAGGTGGTCTGCCAGCTCCACCTCGGGCTCGTGCGCGGGCTGATCGGGCCGGGCGAGGGCTGGACGGTGACCGCCATCGAGCCGTGGGCCACCCCCGCCACCTGCCTGGTGCGCCTGGCGCCCGTCCCCGAGGTCGCCGCGGCCGATGCGTGAGCTGCTGGGGGTCGAGGAGTACCTCGACGAACTGCTCGTCCTGGTGCGCCCGGACGAGCGGTCGGAGGTGCTGCCGCTGGCCGCCGCCTTCGGGCGCGTGCTCGCCGCCGACGTGGCCGCGGCGGCGTCCGTCCCCGCCTTCGACAACTCTGCGATGGACGGCTACGCGGTCCGGTTCGCGGAGGTGGCCGGCGCTCCCGCGGTGCTGCGGGTGGTCGGTGACGTCCCGGCTGGCAGCGCGGACGACCCGGACGCCGGGCCGGGGGAGTGCGTGCGCATCATGACCGGGGCGCCGCTCCCTGCCTTCGCCGATACGGTCGTGCCCGTCGAGGACACCCGGGTGGAGGACGACGAGGTGTCCGTGCTGGTGCCGCCCGCCCGTCGGGGCGCGCACGTGCGCCGGGCCGGTGAGGACGTCGACGCCGGGGACCTCGTCGCCCCTGCCGGGGCGGCGCTCACCCCGGGCGTGGTGGGCGCGGTTGCCGCCGCAGGCGTCCGCACGGTCGCGGTGCGGCCGCGGCCGGTCGTGGCGGTGTGCGCGACCGGGGACGAGCTGGTCACCGACGGGTCGGCGCTGCGGCGCGGTCAGGTGCACGAGTCCAACGCCCTCGCGCTGGCCGCGGCGCTCATCCGGGACGGCGCGGAGGTCGTCGCGGCCGCTCCGGTCGGCGACCGGCCCGCTGCCCTGTCGGCCCGGCTCGACGGCCTCGCCGCGTCCGGCTGTGCGCTGGTGGTGCTGACCGGCGGCGCGAGCGTGGGCGCCTACGACGTGGTGCGCGACGTGCTCAGCGGCGCGGGCGGCACGTTCCGGCACGTCCGCGTGCAGCCCGGCAAGCCGCAGGGCTGGGCGTGGTGGCGCGGGGTGCCGGTGGTGTCGCTGCCGGGCAACCCGCTGTCGGCGTCCCTGAGCTACGAGCTGTTCGTCCGCCCGCTTGTCGACCGGATGCTCGGACGGCCCGGGCCGGGCTGGCTCCCTGCCGTGGCGGGGGCAGCGTGGACGTCGCCGCAGGGCCGCCGCCAGGTGGTGCCGGTCCTGCTCTCCGGCGAGGACGACGGCCGGCTGGTCGCCCGTCCGGCGCACCGGCGCGGATCGGCGTCGCACGTCGTCACCTCGCTGGCCGGGGCGGACGGGATCGCCGTCGTCGCCGAGGACGTCACGGCCGTCGAGCCGGGCGACGGGGTCCAGGTGAGGTGGCTGTGATTTTCGACGCCGTGGTGCTCGCCGGGGGACGCGGGTCGCGCCTGGGCGGGATCGACAAGCCGGCGGTGAGGATCGGTGGGCGGCGCCTGCTCGACATCGCCCTCTCCGCGGTCGCCGGGGCCCGACGGGTGGTGGTCGTCGGCGACGCCGACGTGCCGTCCGGGGTGCTGCGCACCCGGGAGGACCCGCCGTTCGGCGGCCCGGTGGCCGCGCTGGACGCGGGTCTGGCCGCGCTGGGACGCGCGCACGGGCAGGCACCGTGGACGCTGGTGCTGGCCGCAGACCTGCCCGACGCGGAGGCCGCCGTGGCGACGCTGCTGGCGTCCCCGCCGTCCGACGACGAGGACGGCGCCTGCCTGGTGGACGACGACGGCCGCCTGCAGTGGCTTATGGGGTGCTACCGGACCGCTGCGCTCGAGCGGCGGCTCGGGGAGCGGGGCGACCCTCCCCTGACCGCGATGCACCGGCTGCTCGCCCCGCTGCGCCTGCGGGGCGTGGCCCGTGGCGCGGCGGTCGTCGACGACCTGGACACCCCGGAGGACGCTGCCCGCTGGGCGGGGCGCAGGGGAGCGGTGGAATGGTGAGGCTCGCCCCTCTCGTCGAGCCGGCCGGCGCGCTGTCCGCGTCCGACCGGGAGCGGTTCGCGCGGCACCTGCCGATCCCCGAGCTCGGCGAGCTCGCGCAGCGCCGGTTGCGCGCCGCCCGCATCTGCGTCGTGGGCGCCGGCGGGCTCGGCAGCCCCGCCCTGCTCTACCTCGCCGCTGCCGGTGTGGGCACCCTCGGGGTGGTGGACGCGGATGTCGTCGAGCTGGTGAACCTGCAGCGCCAGGTGCTGCACACCACCGGGGGGATCGGGACCCCGAAGGCGGCCAGCGCCGCGCGGCGGCTCGCCGAGCTCGACCCCGCCGTGCGCGTGGTGCCCCACGAGCTGCGGCTGGACGAGGGCAACGCCCGGGAGGTGCTCGGGGGCTACGACCTCGTGCTCGACGCCGTGGACAACTACCCGACTCGCTACCTCATCAGCGACACCTGCGCCGAGCTGGGGATCCCTGTGGTGTGGGGTGCGGTGATGGTCACCCGCGCCCAGGTGAGCGTGTTCTGGAGCGCCCCGCGTGGCGTGGACGGGCCGCTGCCCGGGATCACGCTGCGCGACCTCCACCCCGCGCCGCCCGACCCGGCGACGTGGGTGACCGCTGCGGGGGTCGGGGTGCTCGGGTCGATGTGCGGCCAGGTCGGCGCGCTGATGGCGACCGAGGCGATCAAGCTGGTCACCGGGGCCGGCGATGTGCTGTTCGGCCGCATGCTGTACCTGGACACGATGAGCGCGACGGTCGCCACCGTGCCGCTGTCCCCGAGGAGGACGACGTGAGCGAGTTCACCCACCTGGACGCGGCAGGGCACGCCCGGATGGTCGACGTCAGCGGCAAGCAGGTGACCGCGCGCAGCGCAACCGCCGAGGGCCTCGTACGGTGCCCGCCGGCCGTCGTCGCCGCCCTGCGCGGCGGGGAGGTGCCCAAGGGCGACGTCCTGGCGGTCGCCAGGGTGGCCGGCATCGCCGCGGCGAAGCGGACGCCGGAGCTGCTCCCGCTGGCGCACGTGATCGGCGTCCACGGCGTCGAGGTGGACCTGGCCGTCACCGACGAGGGCGTGTCGATCGCGGCCACCGTCCGCGCCGTCGACCGCACAGGCGTGGAGATGGAGGCCCTCACTGCGGTCTCCGTTGCGGCGCTCGCCGTCGTCGACATGGTGAAGGGCCTCGACAAGCGGGTCGAGATCGCCGGCGTCCGCCTGGTCGCGAAGGACGGGGGGCGGTCCGGCGCGTGGCGCCGCTGACCGGCCCCTACAGGTTCGACCAGCGGTAGCTGCCGTCGTCCTCGAACTGCTGTTTCCAGACCGGGAGCTCCGCCTTCACCCGCTCGACGACGTCGGCGCAGACAGTGAAGGCGAGCCGGCGGTGCGGCGAGGAGACGGCGACCACGAACGCGTTGTCTCCCACCACCAGGTGGCCGGTGCGGTGCACCGCGGCCACCCGGCAGTCTCCCGCGGGGTCGGCGTCGGCGAGCGTGGTGGCAACGATCTCCGCGATGCGCGCGGGTGCGGACGGGTGGCAGGTGTAGTCGAGGGCGACGACGCGTCCGGCCGCCTGCGGGTCGTGGTCGCGGACGACCCCGACGAACAGCACGACCGCCCCGGCGTCGGGGCGGGCGACGAGGCGCGCGAGTTCTTCGGAGGTCACCGGGTGGTCGCGGACCTCCGCGAGCACGACGGGCATCAGTGGTCACCCCCCTGGAGCTGCTCGAGCAGGTGGGCGAGAAGGGGGAGGAGCACCTCGATGCCCTCTGCGGCGGCGCGGGGGCTGCCCGGTAGGTTCACGACCACGGCGCCGCCGGCCCCGTCCACGGCGTCGACCACCCCGGCGACGCCCCGGCTGAGCGCCGCGTGCGGGGAGCGCGCCGTCCCGCGTGCGCGCAGCAGTTCCGCCACGCCGGGAAGGGTGCGGTCGAGCACGCCGCGCGTGCCCTCGGGCGTCCGGTCGCGCGGGCCGACGCCCGTGCCACCGGTGGTGAGGATGACGCGGTCGCCGGCGTCCAGCGCCTCGAGCAGCGCCGCGCGGACGCTCTCCTCTCCGTCCGGCACCACCACGCGCGACACTGCGTGGCCCGCCGCCTCGAGCGCGGCCACGAGTACCGGTCCGGACTCGTCCTCGCGCACGCCGGCCGCGCACCGGTCGGACACCGTGATCACCCGGCACCGTTCCATCGCCACCTCCTGTCGACGCGACGACCGTACCCCGCTCGCCGCGTCCCTCGCTCGCCTCCCGTCCGCGACAACGCCCCAGGTTTCGATGGCGGGCCAGCCCCCGGACGTGACGGCCAGCGTCCATGTTCGAGGGCCAGCCTTGCTGCCGAGGGCCAGCACCAGTGGACGAGCCCTCGGCCGGATGGCTGGCTCTCGACGTGCTGGGCCCGGATGTGGGGCCCGCCCGTCCGAGCCGTCGTGCGGGCGGGGACGATGACCGGCGCCGGGAGGTGAGAACCGCGGTCGCGCGTCCCTCTTCGCGCCGCCTCGTCCCGTCGAGGGCCAGCCTTCCGGTCCGAGGGCCAGCCTTGCGGTCGAGGGCCAGCACCGGTGGACGAGCCCTCGGCCGGAAGGCTGGCCCTCGCGGCGATGGACGCAGGGGTCGGACGGCCGCGCGCGCGACGGAGCCGGGACGCCTACGGAGTGCCGCCGCTGAAGGGCCCGGTGTGGCGGTGGATGTTCATCAGGTTCGCCTCGGCCTGGCCACGCGCGTGGGTGCCGGGGCGGGGCTCGCCCCAGGTGCCGGTGAGGTAGGTCCAGATCCTGCTGAGGCGGGCGCGGAAACCACGATGCTCGCCGTTGGTCATCGCCGCTCCTCTCCGTGGGGGTGCCGGTGTCGCCAGTGTCGCACACGGCGGGACGGCGTCCGCGGCCGATCGTGAGCATCTGCCAGCATTCCCCGGCCCGCGTTGGGGATCCACGTCCGGAGGGTGGAAGATGGGCACCGGTCGGCGTCGGGTAACGTCGCCCCCACGAGGCGCAGGAACAGGAGAACGGCATGCCGAGTCTTGGCGGTTGGGAATGGGTCATCATCGCCGTGGTGGCGCTGGTGCTCTTCGGTGGCGCGAAACTGGCCAACTTCGGCAAGAACGCGGGCAAGGCCATTCGCGAGTTCAAGGAGGAGTCGAAGACCGGCTCCGTCGAGCCGCCCGCGACCCCGGCCGAGCCGCCGGCGACCGACGAGGGCCCCAAGGCCTGACCTGCCGCGCGACCTGCCCCGGCGGTCGCGACAGGCGTCTTCCCGTCCCGCCGACCCCTTCTGGTCGGACGGGGCTTCGCGCATCACTGGTGAGCGGTGCTAAGTTGCTCCCAACCGCAATGAGAGCGCGATCATTCGTGGTGGTCCCGGCAGTGGAGCAGGGCCCGCGGGTGGGAAGGACTTGATGATGGGCATCGAATTCCCGAAGGGGTTCCTCTTCGGCTCTGCCACGTCCTCGTACCAGATCGAGGGTGCCGCCACCGAGGACGGCAAGGAGGACTCGATCTGGGACGTGTTCTGCCGCGAGCCCGGGAAGATCGTGAACGGGGACGACGGGCTGGTCGCCTGCGAGCACTACCACCGCTACCCCGAGGACGTGAAGCTGCTGGCCGACCTGGGCATGAACACCTACCGGTTCTCGGTGTCCTGGCCACGGGTCATGCACGCCGACGGCAGCGCGAACCCCAAGGGCATGGACTTCTACTCCCGCCTCGTGGACGAGCTGCTCGCCCACGACATCGCGCCCTGGCTGACGCTCTACCACTGGGACCTGCCCGCCGCGCTGCCGGGCGGCTGGACGAACCGGGCGACCGCCGAGCGCTTCGTCGACTACGCCCTGGCCATGCACGACCGGCTGGGCGACCGGGTGCGCACCTGGACGACGCTGAACGAGCCCTGGTGCTCGTCGTTCCTGAGCTACTCCGCCGGCGTGCACGCTCCCGGCTGGACCGATCCGGTCGCCGCGATCAAGGCCGCGCACCACCTGCTGCTCGCCCACGGGTGGACGGTGCAGGCGTTGCGCGCCGCGGATCCCGACGCCAGCCTCGGCATCACGCTGAACTTCACCCCGTCCTACCCGGCGTCCGACAGCCCCGAGGACGTCGACGTGGCCCGCCGGGTGGACGCCACCGCGAACCGCTTCTTCATCGAGCCCATCGCGCACGGCCACTACCCCGAGGACGCGCTGGAGGACCTGGCCGGCCTCTGGCCGTCCGACCTCGTCCAGGACGGCGACCTGGCCGCGATCAGCACGCCGATCGACGTCCTGGGCGTGAACTACTACACGACCAACGTGTTCCGTGCCGCCGTGCCGGGGGACGCCCCCGCTGGCCCGACCCCGAACCCGTCCGCCCCCGACGCCGTGCAGGTGATGCGCGACCTGCCGCTGACCGCGATGGGCTGGGAGGTGGACCCGGACGGACTGCGGCGCCTGCTCGTGTGGCTGCACACCACCTACACCGGTGCGACGGGCACCGGCCTGGTGATCACCGAGAACGGCGCGGCCTACGACGACGTGGCGGACGAGAACGGCTTCGTCGACGACCAGGACCGGGTGGAGTACCTGCGCGGGCACCTGACCGCCGTCCATCAGGCGATCGAGGAGGGTGCCGACGTGCGCGGCTACCTGGCGTGGTCGCTGATGGACAACTTCGAGTGGGCGGAGGGCTACGCCAAGCGCTTCGGCGTCGTCCGGGTGGACGCGGAGCAGCGCCGCATCCCCAAGGCCAGCGCCCACTGGTTCGCCGACCTGGCACGCACCGGAACCATCGGCTGAAGGCCCCGGCCTCGGGCTCGAACGCCAGCCTCGCGCTCGAACGCCGGCCCCTGCCCGAACGCCGGCCCCTGCCCGAACGCCGGCCCCGTCGATCGAAGACCAGCCTTCGTGATCGAGGACCAGCCCTAACGCCGAGGGCCAGCACCTGTGGCCGAGCCCTCGGCCGGAAGGCTGGCCTTCGCGGGGGAGTGGCTGTCACGGACGGGTGGGGAGGGCGAACAGGTCGCGGCGTGACGTCCGTGCTTGTCACGGCGGACGACCCACGCATTCTGCGACCCCAGCAAGATTCGAACTTGCGACACAAGGTTTAGGAAGGCTGTTCCAACAGGGCTTTGACTAGGGGATGTTGCACGCCCGGAAGGCGTCGTGCAACTTCCGTGCAACATGGAATTTCGACAAACTGACTCGTCACGTGGTGAGTTTCCGGTCGGTCTGATCGAGTTCGGGGATCCGCCGGGCGACCGTCCGTGCCTCAGTGGGCATGGTAGATCTCGGCACGGTGGTCGATGGCCATGATGGTGACCACGTCGGTGATCCGATACACGATGCGGTAGCTGCCGCGCCGTGCGCTGTGGAGGCCGGCAAGTTCGTTCCGGAGGGACTTGCCCACGCGCTGCGGGTTCTCGGCCAGGGCGCCGTAGATGAACTCCACCGCTGCAGTGGCGATCTTCTCGGGTAGTCGGGCGAGCGATCTTCGGGCCGTATGGGTCCACTCGATCGGCAACGGCGGCTGGCTCATGGGCGCAGCGAGCGTAGGATCTCATCCTTGGTCATGGCCTCGGCCTCGCCTGCGGTCAGCTCGGCGAGGCTGGACCGGATCTGGCGCATCAGCTGCGGACGTCCGGCGATGTCGAGGGTTTCCTCGATCGATTCGAGGTCATCGACGCTGAGCACCACGGCCGCAGGCCGACCGTGTTTGGTGATGACCACGCGCTGGTGCTCGCGTTCAACCTGGTCCACGACTTCGGACAGGTGGTTCTTCACGTCCTTCAGTGCCATCGATCCTTCAACGGTCATGGCCACAAGTGTAGCCACCTTGATGCAGCCTTGAGTGGTCACGACGCCCACCACGTCGCGTTCGGCACAGGCGTGAACAGCTCCTCGAGTGCCGATGCGGGGATGCGGATCAGGCGGGCTCCGCTGTGGACGGCAGGAAGGGCGCCTGAGCGGATGCGGCGGCGCAGGGTCATCACGCTGACGTGGTAGCGGTCGGCGGCCTCCTGGAGCGTGAGGTACTCGGCGCTGTGGGTTGGAATGCGCTGGGCGGTCATGGCGGTCTCCTGTTCTTCGCTGGGCTAGATGCTGATGCCGCGGTCGCGGCCGTGGTGGTGGCTGGGTTCGTCCTCGGGCCGGCGCCGGACAGTGCGCGACTCGACGATCGGCGGCCAGCCGCGGGGGATGCGGGTGTGCTTGGTGCGGTGGCGCTCGAGCCGAAAGGCCAGGGCGCCGAGGGTGTGTTCGACGGGGAGGGGTCCGTCGTTGATGGCGTCGGCGAGGGTGGCGCGGACGTCGATGCCGTCGATGGCCATCTGGTTGAGGTGGCTGCCCAGTGCCCGGATCTGGGGGTCGCTTGCGATGTGAGGGGCGAGAGGCGCGAGCTGGTTCCACCACTCGGTGAGGCCGGGCAAGCCGGTGTCGGCGAGCGCGGCGTCCAGCCGGTGCTGCCAGCGCAGGCCGGCGGTGGTGTGGGCGGGTGGCCCGGTGGGCCGCAGGTCGTGGTCGGGGACGGAGGCTGCGGCTCGCCACGCGCGGATCTCCTCAACCAGGGGTGCGGGGATGTCGGTGTGGCCGGCCCACAGCGGCCGTTCGGCCTCGGTGCTGGCGCGGACTTGCTGGTCGAGGGTGTGGATGAGGTGGGCGCGGGCGGTGAGGTGGACACCCCAGATGGGGTCCTCCGCGAGCCGGCTGGGGATGCCGGGGAGCCAGGGGAGCGGTCCGGCGGGGAGGTTTCGGGGGGTGTCGATGCGCCAGTCGAGGACCGCAGCAACGTCGTGGGCGTCGTCGAGGCCGCCCTGGCTGACGGCGTCGTGGAGGACGGCGACCGGATCGTGCCCGGCGGCCGCCAGTTGCAGGAGGTGGCCGCGCAGGGTGGGCCAGGCGGGTTCGGTGCTGAGCCACAGCACCATCTGGTCGGCCTGCTCCTCCAACCGCGTGACAACCTCGGCGCCCAGGACTTGCTCGGCGGCGACACCGAGCGCGTCGGTGTACCGGGCGACGGCCGGGGCGAGCTGGATGGCGGGGTCGGCAGCCTGTCGACGCGCGGTGGTGGCGGAGACGGCCTGCTCGTCGTGGGCGAGGACGCGTTCGAGGATCTCGGTGACGCTCTGGTCGACCAGCGAGTCGAGGTCGAGGGGGTCGGGTTGGCCGTCGCCGGTGGTCTGGATGTGGAGGTGGTTGGCCTGCCGGCCGCGGGTGGCCATGGTGTACAGCTGCTGCCGGGTCTCGCTGCCGGTGACCAGGCCGTGGCAGGTGTCGGCGGTGACGCCTTGGGCGGTGTGGATGGTGGTGGCGTAGCCGAGTTCGCACCAGGCCTCGACATAGTCCGGCGGGAGGTGGACGCTGCGCTGGCCGCTGAGGTGCCGAGCGTCGATCGAGCCGTCCCGATGGACGGCTGTGACCTGCCAGCGGTCGCCGTTCTTGACCCACTGGTTGCTGCCGGTGCGGAGCTGGCGGTTGTTGCGCCGGGTGATGATCAGGTCGCCGCCGCTGGCGCGGTTGCCGTCAGCGAGCGCGACCTCTCGTCCTGTACGCCCCCCGTCGAGGCGTGCTTGGCGGGCGGCGTGGTTGAGCTGGGCCACCAGGCCACGGGTTCCGGCGAGCATGATCGCGTCGCGGCCGCGGTGTCGGTCGGCGTACCAGGCTGTGAGGACCTGGCTGCCGATGGTGGCGGCGTCGGCGGGGTGGAGCCGGTTGTTGTCGGCATAGAACCCGATCGCGTTCGGGTCGCCGCGGCGTAGGGCGAGGCTGGCGGCGGCTTCGGCCGGGTCGTCGAAGCGGAGCACTTCGTCGAGGCGGAGGGCGCCGTGGGTGGTGGCGATGTCGGCGAGGATGCCGCCGGCGGCGACGGCGGTGAGTTGGTGGTCGTCCCCGACGAGCCTGACGCTGCCACCCAGGTTGGTGATGTGGCTCACCACGAGGTCGAGGGTGGGTGTATCCGCCATGCCGGCCTCGTCGATGATCACCAGGGTTGAGGGTCCGATGACGCGCACCCAGGTGGGCGCGGTTTCGGGATGGGCGATGGAGTGGGCGAGCTTGGCGAGGGTGTCGCAGGTGCCGCCGACGTGTTCGCGCAGGACATCGGCCGCGGCTGCGGAGGGAGCGAGGCCTATCACGTCGCCGCCGCCGGCGGCCCACGCGTCCTTCAGGACGGTGAGGGCGGTGGTCTTGCCGGTGCCGGCCGGCGCGATCGCGAGTTGCAGGCGGCGGCCGGAGGTGGCCATGGCCCGGACGAGGTCGGCCTGGCCGTGGTTGAGCGTGGTGCCATTGGCGACCGATTCGAGCAGGGCAACCTCGACCAGGGCCGGGTCGGTGCGACGTCCGTCGGCGCGGCCGGCGGTCGCGAGCAGATGTTGCTCGGCGGCCATGACCCGGCTGGAGCTGTACTTGGCCTGCCCGGCCACGGTGTACACACTCGAGCCGTCCAGGCGCCGCAGCACTCCCGGCTCGCTGACCCCGTCGTCGGCGGGTTCCAGCGGCCAGGAGTGCCCGGTGAGGACGGTGTCGACCAGCTGGTCGACCACGCCGGTGAGGTGCCCGGTCGGGATGGGCAGGCCGCGGACGTGTCGGAGCACTTCGGCGCGGACGTGGGTCTCCTGCCAGGTCGCCCGGCTTCCCTCAAGTGCTTTGACCACGCTGGCGGCGATCTGCTCGGCCCACGCCTGGCTTGGCCGGAACGCCGCGACCGGGTCCCGGTCGAGAGTGCGGGCCAGCATGGCGTCGATGCCGTCGGCACCGAGGACGGCCTCGGCTTGGTGGCGCCAGGTGGCGCGTTGTTCGGCGAGGGTGCGGGGTTCGTGTTTCGCTTCGCGGGTGGCGAGGTTGGCCTGCTGGGCCAGATGGATCATCTCGATCCCGGTCGGCGGCCGGCCGTGCTCGGCCCGGAATTTCGCGGCGAGTTCGGCGGCCTTGTCGGTGATGTCGCTGCGCCGCGACGACCACGCCTTGCACAGCTTCGGGTCGATCCCGTCGATCTCCCATGCCGGGTTCCGGCCCCGGCCCGGTTTGGGCACGAGCCGGACGCCGATGGTTTCGGCGAGGTGGGCCATCAGGGTGGTGTCGTACACCTCGGATGCGGCGACGTGGGCCTGGTAGAGCAGGCGGGCGTCAATCGCCCGCCACCGTCCGTCGAGTGTCTGGACCTTGTTCGCGATCGCGACGTGGGTGTGCAGGTCCGGATCGCCTGCGCGGGAGTCGCGGTGGGTGAACGACACCGCCACCATCCCGCGAACGTCGACTTGCCGCGCCCCGTCGGTGCCCAACCGGGTGTACAGGGCGTGGTGTTCGATGAAGTTCAGGCTCGCCCGCACCGCGGCCTGGTGGCACCGCTCAATCATCGCCGCCAGCTGCGGATCGGCCAACGCCCACAATGCCGAGACCGACTTCGAGGGGGAGAACGACAGGTCGAATCCGGCCACGGTCACCGGCACCGCTTTCGACCAGCGCAAGATCGCACCCAGCAGTTCTCGCTCCGAGGCCGGGGGCCTGCCGAAGTCGCGGACGAAGAACTCCCGGCCCAGTTCGGTCCGCAGCCGTGCCTTCACTTCATCTGGCACCGCCGCCCGCGTGGGCCGGCCCGCAGCGGTGTTCCATGCCTGGCAGCTGGCCTTCAGCTCGGCCCGGAACCCGTCCAGACCGGGGCTCGTGCGGACCCGGAACCGGGCGTCCAGCCGTCCGGCGGCTTCGACCTCGGCCGGCGACAGGCCCGCAGCCTCGGCGGTGGCGCGCAGCTGGGTGGCCAAAGGGTGCTCCCCGGTCCCGAACAGGTGCTCCATCTGTTCCTCGGTCACGACCTCGCCCGGCCGGATGCCCACCCCGGCCAGGCCGGTGCCGACCCAGGTGCCCGGCGCCTCTCCCCGCTCGGTGTAGTAGGAGGTGAGCCCGCCGGCCGGCACCGTGGCGTCCTGCGTGGCGACCTGCCGGGTCAGGTAGTCATAAGCCCCTACCGCGGCCAGCTTCTTGATGCTCATCACCACCTCGGTTCACCTCCTCTCACCCCACTAAGCCGACGACACGACCCCGTTCCGGACAGATCGGCCCAACTTCCCGAGCCGACCCGCCGGCCTCACCCCCTTAAGCCGGCGAACCGGGCCTATTCGGACAGGCCAGGAGCCACGAATTCGGATCACTCACCCTCCCTAAGCCCCGCCGGGCGCCGATCGGGACGCACCAGCCGGAAGGAGAACGACGGACCACCTCACCTCCCCCTCGGTAGGGCCCTCACTTCCCATAAGCCGACGGACGGTGCTTCGCGGACCTGTCGCGGACCTGATTCGTGCTCATACCTTCCCTAGGCCAAAGAAGTCGTCGATCGGGACGCAGCAGGACCAGCAGCTTTAGAACGGGAAAACCAAGTCGTTGTATCGTGTAGCGCTACGCGATACGCTGGAACGGTGATCGTCAGCTTCCGCCACAAGGGGCTGGAGCAGCTGTACCGGACGGGATCCAAGAAGGGTGTCCAAGCCGCGCACGTCCCGAAGCTGCTCCGCATCCTGTCGCTGCTCGACGTCGCACAAGGCCCTGATGACCTGGCCATCCCCGGCTTCCGGACCCACCCGTTGGAGGCGGATCTAGCCGGCCATGGGTCGATCTGGGTGAACGGGAAACTGGCGGATCACGTTCAGGTTCATCGACAGCGATGTCGAACTCGTCGACTACCAGGGCCACCGCTGAGGGAGGTGAACACAATGGTGATGAAGAACCCGGTCCATCCCGGCGAGATCCTCCGCCAAGACGTCCTGGCCGACCTCGGACTCAGCGTCGGCGAAGCGGCCTCCCGGCTCGGCATCTCCCGGGTCACCCTGAGCCGCGTCCTGCACGGTCACGCCAGGATCAGCCCCAACCTCGCGGTCCGTCTCGAAGAGGCCGGCGTCGGCACCGCCCGCGCCTGGCTGGCCATGCAATCCGCCCACGACCTCGCAGCCGAACGCGCCGCCGGTCTGCCCAAGGTCACCCGACTCGACCACATCGCCTGACGGCCGGGCACGTTCCGGAGCACGTCACCAACCGGCAATGCACATTGTGTGTGTCCTGATTCGGCTGCATCGGTATCGGCGGTGCAGAGGTGGATTCGGTTCTCGTACTGGGGGTCGGGAAGGCTGGTTCTGGCTTGCTTTGGTGAAGGTCGGGTGGCCAAGGGTGGACGGTTGGCGGGCGCGATGTCATTTGCGGGGCGCCGTCGGTCAGTCCTGACGAGGCGCGCCACGATCCCACCAATCGGTCGGCGGCCCAGTGCGGATGATCATGGCTGCGATCTCCGGCGACGTGAGATTGCAGAACTTCCACAACTCCTTGGCCGCGCGAGAGTACTGAAACAGCGCGAGGTCAACATCGAAGGCGTCGAGCTCACCGACCCGGTGTCGGTCGATGACGTCTCCGACCCGCGCTACGAGTGCACTGAGCTGAGCCTCGTGGAATGACGCCACCTCAGCGCGGGCCGCTCGTCGCTCCGGCTTGCTGGACACAGTCGTGAGCGTAACCCCAGTCGACTAGATCAACGAGCGTTCGGATGTTCCCGTCGGTTGGGCACGGCCGCGGCAGCTGAGGATGACCGGCGATCACCCGACGAGTAGGGCCGCCGAACAGAGCAGAGCGCTTCGCGGCAGATGAGGTCGCGGCCGGGCAGCCGGAGGCTACCGTCCGCGGCGCGGCAGAAGCGGTCGTTTTCGAGGACTGCCCAATGAGGTACGGAGACGCTCAAGGTGACATAGCCTCTGATCGTGTCTAGCGGCGACGGGAATCGGGCGATTCGGGTGCTCAAGGGCGCCGGTTGGGTGTTGCTCGCGATCGTCCTTGCACCGCTTGCGCTGCTCGGGGTTCTGTTCCTCGGGTCCCAGGAGTTGGTTGCCCGCGTCCGGGGCGACTTCCGGCCGGTGATTCCCGACAGCCTATTGGACGACTCCGACTTCGACGACGCACAGACGGCAGCGACCGCACTCCTAGACCGATTGAAGGTGGCCGTCCCAGACGCTATCGAAACGGTCCCCGACCCTGGCTACTGGCCCCCGGGTGAACACGACGACGTGGCTCTCTCGCACGCCATCGCGCTGACGTCACCCCGCCTGAACGGCGAACAGGTCTTGGTCCGTTGGCAAGCTCCCGACGGAGATCTGGTTCGGATCGAGTTTCCACCGCTCCGTGCCTCTGTCGGGTTCCACGACTGGTACCTGGGCGACGAGGTGAGCGCGGTGTACTGGGTAGCGACTGGCCTTCTGTCCCATGGTGCGCGATACGCACCGAACAAGGCAGGCCAACAACGGGCGTGGATCCACGTCCCGGAGGCCGGTGGCTGGACAACGCTCGGTGTCACGGAGCCCAAGGGTTCGTTCGAGCCAGAGTGGTACGAACGCGCGCCAAGCGATGACGAGGTCCGTGGCTAGTCCCAAACGACCGCTCCACCCGCGGCAGATGCGCGCGTTCGGCAGAGGCCGATCTGGGTGGTCTTGGTGCGGCCAGCGGCGGTGGATTGCCTGCCGCCGCAGTGCGCGCGCACACTGAGGCAATGGTCCTCTCTCCGGAAGTGCGCTCCGACCTGGAGTGGGTCAGGGATGATTTCGACCGCTTGGTGTCGAATGCGGTCGGACCGGTGCTGGACGCCCCAACCAACGGGACGAAGTGGACCAACCGTGAACTGCTGTTCCACTTGTGGTTCGGACAGCGAATTGCCCGGGTGTTCATCCCGTTGATCGGCGGTTTCTCCCGGCTTCCGCCCGGAGCGTCCCGGGCGTGGGCCCGGCTCCTCACTGCTGCCACAAGACCTTACGAGTGGATCAACTACGCTGCGAGCGCCGCGGGAAGCCGCACCGTGCCGCTCCACCTCATCCAGAGCTGGATGCGCCATGACACTGACTGGTTGATCCGATGGGCAGAGCGAGCCTCGCCGGCCGCCTTGACTCGCGGGATGAGTGTCCCCACGAGCTGGGATCCGTATTTCCTGCCGTGGATGAGCCGGACCGATCTGCTGGCCTGGGCCCCGAAGCACTATCGACACCATCGCGCCCAACTCACTTTCGCATCGACCTAGAAGTTGGCCGGGAAGCCGGTGCACTCGTTGAACGGGAGTGTCACGGCAGGTGGCGGTCTATCGTCCTGAGGAGCTTGCCGAGGATTGGGCGGTCATGGAGCCGGAGTCGGATGACCTGGTTACGACCCGCACTGACGACGCTGCGAAGGTGTCCGCCGAGAGTGGGGTTGAGGGCGTCGTTGGCACCTTTCGCCCGGCGGCCCAGGTAAGTGGCGCATTGCCGACACACGACCGTTTCGGGGTGCGCGTCCAGAGTGATCAGAGCCGTTGAGGGGTAGGGGTTGCCGCAGCACCAGCAGGCAGCGGCTGCGGTGTTCTCGTCGGTATCGGGGGCTGTAGTCAATGTGATCTTCCTCGGTCAGAGATAGCGGCAGACCTGGCCGGCGCGGCAGGTGTCGGGCTCGATGTCGGAGGCCTGGTCGCGTAGCTGGCTTATGGTCTCGCGCATCTCTCCAAGCTGCTTGATCTGCTCATTGATGCTGTCTAGGCGGGCCTCGAGCAGGTTTCGGACGTGCTCGCATGGAGCTTGGCCACCGTCGCGTACGTCGAGGATCTGACGGATCTGGGCCAGGGTCAGCGCCGCGGCCTGCCCGCGGTGGATGAAGTCCACCCGGGCCACGGCCTCCGGGGTGTAGTCGCGGTATCCGGCAGCGGTCCGTTCGGCAGGTTGCAGCAGGCCTTGGTCTTCGTAGAACCGCAGCGTCTTGGTGGTGGTGCCGGCCGCTTCGGCAAGTTCTCCGATTCGCACGATTCTCCTTTGGCTGGCCACGGGGCTTGACCTTCCCCCGCACTGGAAGGTCCAGTATCCCCTCAGCAGAGAGGAATCCCATGACTTCGGAGGACCGAATGAGCCAGTACCCGGTGGAACTCGCGGTGATCGGATCGGGAGGCGCAGCATTCGCCGCGGCTATCCATGCGACCACTCTGGGCAAGCGCGTGGCGATGATCGAGCGCGGCACGCTGGGCGGCACCTGCGTCAACACTGGTTGCATCCCGTCCAAGGCGCTCATTGCTGCCGCCGAGGCCCGGCACGTCGCGGCCGATGCAGCCCGCTTCCCCGGGATCAGCGCCACCCCGGCCCCAGTGGACATGCCGGCCCTGATTCGCGCCAACCAGACCCTGGTGGAGTCACTGCGAAACGCGAAATACCTGGACGTGGCCAGGGCGTACGCGTGGCCCATCCTGCCCGGTGACGCGACCTTCGCAGGCACCCCGGACGCCCCGATCCTGCAGGTCACCGCTACCGACGGTACCCGTCAGACGATCCAGGCCGAGCACTACTTGATCGCCACCGGCGCCCAAGCGTGGGTCCCGCCGATCGAGGGCCTCGAGTCGGTGGACTACCTGACCTCGACCACGGCGATGGAACTGACCGAGGTTCCCGAGTCGATGCTGGTCCTGGGCGGCGGGTACGTCGCCTTGGAGCAGGCCCAGCTGTTCGCCCGGCTCGGTTCGAAGGTCACCATGCTGGTCCGGTCCCGGCTCGCCTCGAAGGAGGAACCCGAAGTCTCCCAGGTGCTGCAGGAGGTGTTCGCCGACGAAGGAATTCGCGTCGTCGGGCCCGCCGAGGTCACTCACGTCGAGACCGACGAGACGACCGGCAAGGTGGTCGCGACTGCGTCAGTGTCGGGAATCGCTACCGAGTTCCGCGCCGATCGGGTCCTGGTCGCGCTGGGCAGACGGCCCGTCACCGGTGGCCTGAACCTGGAGACTGTCGAGGTCAAGACCGGCTGCTACGGGGAGGTAGTGGTCACAGATCAGCTGGTCTCCTCCAACCCGCGGATCTGGGGTGCCGGCGACGTCACCGGTCACCCCGAGTTCGTCTACGTCGCCGCCCACCACGGCACCCTCATGGTCGACAACGCCTTCGCTGGCGCGCACCGGTCAGTCGGCTACACCCACCTGCCCCGGGTGACCTTCACCAGCCCGGCCGTCGGCGCGGTCGGAATGACCGAGAAACAAGTCCTAGCAGCCGGAATCCGGTGCGACTGCCGGGTCCTGCCCCTGAGCTATGTGGGCTCATCACAAACGAGGGTGTAGCGGGGGTGTGATCGGAGGCGGCGCGTCGGTGTCGGGGTAGGGGTCGAGGTCTTCCGATGATGGGAGTTCTCACACTGGCCATCCGAAAGACCTCGACGTGCGCAACGCTACCTTCGC
>JAIUOT010000015.1 GCA_020161015.1 Actinomycetota bacterium
CACGAAGTCCTCGTACAGGTGCAGCGAACCCATCGGACACATCGAGGCGATTGTGGCTGTTTCGGTGGCGGCATAGGTGTTGAGGACGTCCACTCCCCACGCGTGGACCGCCATTCGTTGTGCTGCGGGGAGGAGTTCCTCCGAGGCGGTGATCACCTTCTCGGGAGCAATTCTCAGGCTGCCCGCAAGTTGCGCCTCGGCCAGCGGGGCGAGCATCGACGCATAGCAGACCAGGAGCCTGGGACGGAACCGGTTGAGCTGGTTCGCGATCTGCTCCAGAGGGTCGGTTGCGTTGACCCTCAACGTGGGCACCAACCTGCTGCGAATCGAAGCCCCGACCACGGCGGACTGGTGGGTCGGATTCCGGGTCGACACGATGGCCGTCGGCAGTGGGTGCCCGGGACCCACCCTGACGCCGGCCCAGTCGTTGACCCTGGCGTAGGAGGCAAGAATGGAGATCCACTCGCGGCGGTCCCAGACGAAGACTCCCCGCTCGCCGGTCGATCCACCAGTTGCGGCCATCCACCACCGACCCCGCCAGGGCAGTGACGGGTCAGTACCGTCCGACTCACGCTCCGCGAGGATCCGTTCGACCATCTCGCGCCTCAAGGACGGCGCGGTGACCAACTCGTCCCAGAACTCCATCAGGGTGGACTTCGTCATGGGCGGCAGTTCCTTCAACGGCGCAGCGTCGAGGTGACGGTGGTATTCAGCGAGGAACCGGGATCGCTGCATCGCATGTTGGCGCAACTGCTGCAGCCGGACGGACTGGAAGCGCATGAGGTCGGAGCGGCTCCAGCGCAACCGCCCCTGCTGACCGGTTCGTCTCAGCAGCAGATCAGGGAGCAGGAGGTTCATCAGGCAGAGGCCTCCCACCCGAACTCGGGCGGATCAACCGATTCCCGGACCATCGGCCCGGTTGAGACCACGCGAAAGCCGGCCCGCAGGATCGCCGCCCTCACGTCGGCGGGATCCGCACTGCCCGCGGCAGGGATCGTGATCAGCGAAACCCCGAAGGGCACCAGCCGGACACCCACTTGCTCGACCTCAGGCAGGCTGCGGATCTCGTCGAGGGCGACCCCTACGCACGTCGAGCAGGTGAGCCCCCGGACGCGGAAGGCGACACTCTTCGAGCGTTGCGGTGACTTGGCAGCCTCTGGCATGACTCCATCGTTCGCCTGCGGAAGTCAACATGTGGTGTCGAGCCGGTCAAGATCGAGAAAGGGCGGACCTCCGGCTGGTGAGCCGCGCGCACGCGGTGGACCCGCCGACCAGCACACCAGTGCCGATCGCGATTTGGAGGCGCTGCACGTGGACGCGTAGGGTTCGCGTATGCAGTTGGCCACGAACGTCCACGCTCGCGTCATCCGGTTCTCCCGGCCCGCGATGTGTCCGTGTTGCGTCGTGACGCGCGCCTGTATCTGACCTGCGCAAGCCCTGATTCGGACCTGAGCGAATAGCGCTCGGCCCCTACCCGGCCGCCCGAACGCAGCAAGATCCCCACGCCCCGAGGCGTCGCTCCTGCGCGTCCTCGCCCGCAAGAACAACACCGAACGAAAGGCACCACCATGAAGTTCTCCCGCTCACTCAGGGTCCTCTCCGCGGCGATCGTCCTCGCAGCGACCCTCTCGGCGTGCTCCACGCCCTCAGCTCCGTCCGCACCGGGATCCACCGCAGCGAGCAGCTCGAACCCCGCGCTGGCGGAGCTGCAGAAGTCCGGAGTCCTGAAGGTCGGCACGGAGGGCACCTACTCGCCGTTCACCTTCCACGACGCGGCCACCAACGAGCTGGCCGGCTACGACGTCGAGGTGATCACCGCCGTGGCCGCCAGGCTCGGTGTGAAGGCGCAGTTCTCCGAGACGAAGTGGGACGCCATCTTCGCTGGTCTTGAGGCCAAGCGGTACGACCTCGTCGCCAACGAGGTGTCGATCAACCCCGAGCGACAGGCCAGGTACGACCTCAGCGAGCCGTACTCGGTCTCCTATCCGGTGGTGATCGTCAAGTCCGACAATGCCGACATCACCTCCCTTGCTGCGATCAAGGGCCGGACGGCCGCCCAGACCGCGACATCGAACTGGGCCGACTTCGCTCGGCAGGCGGGCGCCACCGTCGAGCCGATCGACGGGTTCACCGAGGCCGTGGCGGCGGTGAAGGACGGCCGAGTCAACGCGACGTTCAACGACAACCTGGCGGCGCTGGAGTACTTCACCACCACCAAGGACAGCTCGGTGAAGATCGGGTTCGAGGTGCCCAACCAGACGGTCACTCAGGCCTTCGCGCTGCGCAAGGACTCCGGTCTGGTGGAGCCGATCAACGCGGCCCTGAAGGAACTCGCCGCCGACGGGACCCTGGCGAAGATCGGCCAGAAGTACTTCGGCAAGGACATCTCCAAGTAGACCGTCGCTGCACGGGAGGGGTGTGACATGGACGCCAGTACCTGGGAACTGCTGCTGCACGCGGTGGGTCCCCTGCTGCTCGGCGCGATCGTGGGGACCATCCCCCTGGCGGTCTTGTCGTTCGTGGCCGGACTCGTCATCGCACTCGCGGTCGCGATGGCCCGGCTTTCTCCGGTCAAGGTCCTCAGGCGGTTGGCCGGAGGGTACATCTCGGTGATCCGCGGCACTCCCCTCCTCGTGCAGCTGTACATCATCTTCTTCGCGCTGCCGTCTCTCGGGGTGGTGATCGACCCCTTCCCCTCCGCGGTGATCGCCTTCTCAATGAACGTGGGCGGGTACGCTGCGGAGGCGATCCGCGGATCGATCCTGGCCGTCCCCCGCGGGCAGTGGGAAGCCGCCAGCACTGTCGGGCTGAGCTATGCCACGACCCTGCGAAGGGTGATCCTTCCCCAGGCCGCGCGAGTCGCGGTCCCCCCGCTTTCCAACACGTTCATCTCGCTGGTGAAGGACACCTCGCTCGCGTCGTCGATCATGGTCACCGAGTTGCTCCGACGGGCCCAGGAGATCGCGGCACCCTCCTATGAATTCCTGGCCCTGTACACCCTTGCCGCCGTCATCTACTGGGTCATCTGCACCGCGCTCTCCTTCGCCCAACAGCGCCTCGAGCGACGTCTCGGGCGATACGTCACCACCTAGGAACCCTTATGCCCCTGGTCACGGTTCGCAACCTTCACAAAGCCTTCGGCGACCACGTCGTCCTGACCGACGTCAACCTCGACGTCGCCGAGGGCTCGGTCACCGTCCTGATCGGCCCATCCGGTTCAGGCAAGACCACGCTGCTGCGCTGCCTCAACGGGCTGTCCCACCCACAGCGAGGCCTC
>JAIUOT010000016.1 GCA_020161015.1 Actinomycetota bacterium
CCCGAGACGCATTACGGCGAGACTTCTTTCTGAGACATACTCCCAGTCCCTCGGTAGGCAGGCGGCAGGGCGGCTCGATCTCACGCCAGACGTGTCTCAAGAATCTGTAGTTTTATGAGTCACTTGTCTTGCTCAGCGGCTGCGGCAGTTCGCGCAGCTGTCCATCAGCTCGATGCTTCAGGCGGGAAGATGGGTGACGAGGGCGCGGGCGGCCGTGATGCCGAGTTGGAGTACGAGTTCGCGGGGTTGACCGCGGTCGAGCTGGCGGAATCCGGCGTCGAGGATGCCGACGGTCAGTCCGGTGGCGATGGGTACTCGTTCGGGATGGTTCTGCAGGAGGTCTGTCCAGGCGTTGGTGAGGCTGTTGCGCATGCCGGTGTGGGCGTGGGCGACGGTTTCGTCGATCGAAGCGTTCAGCGACTGGGTTCGTGCGGCTTCCATCAGCCATCCGTGGCCGGTGGCGGCGGCTTGTTCGAGGTTGGTCCGCACCCAGGCGACCACGCGATCCTCCGGGCTGCCGGCGATCTCCATCGCTGCCGAGACCGTGGTCAGCCACTCGGGTAGGTAGCGGTCGACGACCAGGCTGCGGAGGTCTTCGACGGAGTCGACGTAGCGGTAGATGCTGTTGCGGGCGATGCCGGCCGCTGAGGTGACGGCGCCGGCAGTCAGGTGGCTGGACGGTGATTCGCGCAGGATGGCTTCGGCAGCGTCGATCAGGCGGGTCCGGATCATCGCGCGGTGCTCGGCAACCGTGGGCGCATCGATCTTCGGCACCGTTCCTCCTTCGCGAGATCGTTCCTTCATGGGCGACTGACAAGGCGGATCGCGTGACGGTCACACCCTGAGCAATGTTAGCGACACCGTCCCGAAATTTGCGGACACAGCGTCACGAACATAGGGTTGGGCCTGTTAGAGACAGTCCGTCGCAATACTGGAGGTGGTCGTGAGAAAGGCAGAGTCGGTTCTGTTCCGTCTGTCGGCGGGGTGGACCGTGGTCGGGTTGGCCAGTGGGCTTGCCTATCGAGAGTTAACCCGCTCGACCGGGTTCAGCGGGTTCACCCAGCTCGCGGTGGTGCACACCCACACGCTGGTCCTGGGCACGATCGTGGGCCTGCTGGTACTTGCCTTGCAGCGGGTCTACCGGCTCGGTGAGGATCGCCGGTTCGGCTGGTTCGTGTGGATCTGGACCATTGGACTCGTCCTCACCGCCGGCGCGATGGCGGTCAAGGGATCGCTGCAGGTGCTCGGTTCAGCTGCCGCCGACTCATCGGCCCTGGCCGGTGTCTCCGGGCTGGGTCACGTCGTGTTGACCGTCGGCTTCGTGCTCGTGTTCTTGGTGCTGGGACGCCGCATCCGCCACACCCAGCAGGAGTCCGACACCGAGACCGCGACCACGCAGGCCATGCCGGCATGAGTGCGCTTCAGCCTGACGACACGCTAGTGACAGCTGAGCGTGCGCCCGAAGCTCAGCGTCGGGCCTGGGCGGGATTGTGGGTGCTGGCGGCAGCGTTGGCCATGATCGTGCTGGACGGCACCATTGTCGGCGTCGCGTTGCCGGCAATCATCACCGATCTGCACCTGGATCTCACTGACGCGCAGTGGGTGAACAGCCTGTACTCGGTGGTTTTTGCCGCTCTGCTGCTGACCGCCGGCCGCCTAGGTGACCGGTGGGGGCGGCGGAGGTTGCTGCTCGCAGGTGTCACAGTGTTCGTTCTCGGCAGCATGCTGGCTGCGTCCGCCGGCGACGCCGCGGCGCTGCTCTCCGCGCGTGCCCTGCAGGGTGTCGGCGGGGCGATGGTGCTGCCGTCCACGTTGTCCACGGTTAACGCCACGTTCCGCGGCCGCGACCGGGCTGCGGCGTTCGGGATTTGGGGGGCGGTAATGTCCGGCGCGGCCGCGCTCGGACCACTGCTGGGCGGCTTCCTCACGCAGGTGTCGAACTGGCCGTTGGTGTTTTGGATCAACGTGCCGATCGGCCTCGCCGTGGCAGTCGCCACCATGCTGCTCGTCGACGAGACCCGCGGCACCAAGGCCGCTGGGATCGGCGTCGACGTTCCCGGGCCGCTGCTCAGTGCTGCCGGGCTCGCCCTGATCGTGTTCGGGCTGATCGAGAGCAGCTCGCTGGGCTGGTGGACACCGACCGGCTCGCTGGCATTGTTCGGGCCGGCCTGGCCCGCCGCCGCCCCGGTCTCACCGGTGCCGGTCGCCCTAGCCGTCGGAGTCGTGCTGCTGGCTGCGTTCCTGGTCGTGGAGTCTCGTCGGCAGCGCAGCGGCCGCACCACCGTCCTCGACCTGCGGCTGTTCACACTCCCGACCTTCAGCTTCGGCAACACCACCGCGCTGCTCGTAGCGGTCGGTGAGTTCGCCCTCCTCTTCGTCCTCCCGCTCTTCTTGGTGACCTCGCTTGGGCTCAGCATGCTGTCGGCCGGTCTGGTGCTGGCCTCGATGGCCACGGGAGCGTTCCTGTCCGGTGCGGTCGCCCGCCACCTGGCAGCCCGCTTCGGCCCGACCCGGGTGGTGGTCCTCGGCCTCGCCCTGGAAGTGGTGGGCGCCACCGCGGCCGCGCTCGTCACCACTGCCAGCGGGCCCGGCTGGGCGGTAGCCGCCGCACTCCTGCCCTACGGGCTCGGGCTGGGCTTGGCGTCGGCGCAGCTGACCTCCACCACCCTCCGCGACGTTCCCCCCAGTCAGTCCGGGACCGGGTCGGCCACCCAAAGCACCGTCCGTCAACTCGGCGCCGCGCTCGGCAGCGCCGTCGCCGGCACAACCCTCGCCGCCGCCCTCACCACCCACCAGACCCCAACCGCACTCGCCGACCCGACCGCGTTCCCCGCCGCCAGCGCCTCAGCCCTCTGGGTCGCCGTCGCCATCCTCGCGATCGCCACCCTCACCGCCTGGGCGCTCGACCACACCAGCCGTCGGCAGCCAGAAACCGCCCCCCAGATCACCCCACCAGCAATTCAGGAGAAGTCATGCTCGCCCCAGCCATCGTGATCATCACCCTCGCGCTCGTCTTCTACTCCATCGGCATCTGGGCCGAACGCATCCAAGGCATCCTCAAACCCTGGCACGCCGTCTTCTTTGGCCTCGGCCTCGCCGCCGACGCCACCGGCACCTTCCTCATGACCCAAATCGCCGCCAGCCGCCGCACCGAAGGAATCCAAGCGAGCGGACTCAGCTCCGTGATGGCCGTCAGCGGAACCATCGCCATCGTATTGATGGCCATCCACCTTCTCTGGGCCATCGTGGTCCTCATCCGCAACCGCGAGCACGAGAAGCAGACGTTCCACCGCTTCAGCATCGCGGTATGGGTCCTCTGGCTCATCCCCTACATCATCGGCGCCGCCTCCGCTATGGCCGGATGAATCAGCCGTAGCCGATGCAGGCACGACTCCCGCCACCGAGCGCTGCAAGTTTGCCGCCACTAAACGCTGCCGCCCATAG
>JAIUOT010000017.1 GCA_020161015.1 Actinomycetota bacterium
AACTCCACCTCGACATGCCGCTGGAACTTCGGATGCCCAGGAGACCGGAGCTTCGGCCGAACCGCCCGATCCGCGGCCTGCTGACGACGAACCACCACACACCTCTCGATCGAGGTGTTGCGACCACCAGTTGAATCCGCCTTGAGCCAGGCGGTCGGCATGAATGTGCCCTTGAGTGCTGGGTCCGGGGGAGGTGGGATTGCTGACTTCACGTGCCACGCGCAGACTGGAACGGTCCCCCCCGCAGCACAAACGCGGCTGCACTCCAGCTCGGTATCGACCTCGAGCCGGAGTTGTGTCGGGTCGAGACCATCGAGGCGGCGCGGCGCCTCGGTTTCATCGGCTCGCCGACGATTCGGATCGCGGGACGGGACCCCTTCGCGCAGCCGGATGCCGTGCCAGCCCTGGCGTGTCGGCTCTATTCCACACCGGAAGGGTTGACCGGCGCACCGATCACAGCGCAATTGGTGGCCGTCCTCGCCAAGGGCTCGGGACCGGGGGGATCGAATGACATCCGCCTGGCGCAAGGCGACCTGAGTGCCGTCGGGAAGATCGTCTCGATCGCCGTGCCCCGCCTGCCTTGTTGCCCGTATGTTGCCCGCCGGGGAGTGAGAAAGGCCCTGTGCTAGGAGTTTCGCCTAGTCACAGGGCCTTTTCTTCTGGCTCCCCCGCCTGGACTCGAACCAGGAACCTACGGATTAACAGTCCGACGCTCTGCCAATTGAGCTACAGGGGATCGCGCTGGGCGCGAGTCGGTACGTTACCAGAACTTCCGGCTCAGGCGTATTCGGCGCGGAGCCGCGCCAGCTCGAGCGCGACGCGCGGGTCGGTGTCCACCTGCCTGGACTGAACGCCCTTGCCAGGGGCCACTCGCCAGATCAGCTCACCGTCGGGGTTCCCGAGGTCCCTGCGGGCGGTGATCACGGCCTGTTCGGTGCCGTCGAGGTCGACCGTGCGGACGCAGGCGACGCTGGCGGTCACGCGCTCGTTGAACAGGTCCGGCAGGTGGCCGGTGTCGGTGAGCACGACGGAACCCGTGCCGCCGTCGGTGCGGGTCCAGCGCAGGGTGCGCGACGCGTGGTCCCAGCCGCCGTGCTCGATCTCGTGCCAGGCCACCTCGTGCCAGCCGCCGGCACCGGGATGCACCAGGGCGTCGGCGAGGCCGAGCACGGGCCCCTCGGCGCTGCTGCCGGACGCGAGCACGCGTCGGCGGCCCACCAGGGCGGCCAGGTCGGGGTCGTCGGGACGGGAACGTCGGAAGAGCGCCATGCCCCCAGTGTGGCCGGGGGCGGCGGGACGGGCCAGCCGGGACGACTCAGGGGCGGTCCGGGCAGGCGAACGCCAGCCGGCGGACGGCGGCCAGGTCGGGCGGCGCCCAGACGAGCCAGACGAGTCGCTCGCGCTGGAACCAGCAGAGCTGGTCGTGGTCGGTGCTCCGGACGGGCAGTTCGCCGAGCGGCCGGACGAAGTAGCAGGACAGCGTGAGGGTTTCTCCGTCCACGACGGTGGCGCTGCGGTCGAGCAGTTCCCCGACCTCGATCTCGACGCCGAGCTCCTCGGAGATCTCCCGTTCGAGCGCGGACGCCGCGTCCTCACCGGGTTCGAGCTTCCCTCCGGGGAACTCCCACAGGCCGCCCGCGGCGAGCCCGCTACGGCGCCGGCAGGCGAGCACCCGCTCGCCGTCGGTGAACACCGCGGCCACCACCTCCATGCACACCCCCTCAGGCTGCCGCCCGCCGAAGTGCCGCCAGGGTCTTCGCGACGTCGTCGTCGGTGGTCGACCAGTTGCACAGGGCAACCCGCAGCACAGACTGATCATGCCACCGTGAGCCGGTCGTCCACGCCGTCCCATCCTCGAGCATGCGCCGCACCACCTCCCGGGTGTGCTCGTCGCTGCCGAACCGCGCGCACACCTGGGTGAACACCACGTCGTGCAGCACCTCGCCGCCCGGGATCGTGGCGATGCCGTCGGCGAACATCTGCGCGTGGCGGCAGTACCGCTCGACGAGGTCGGCCACGCCGCTGCGTCCCAGGGACGCGAGCGCGGCCCACACGGTGGTCGCCCGGGCCCGGCGCGACATCTCGGGCACCCGGTCCAGCGGCTCGCCGGCGCTGTCCTGGATCAGGTAGTCGCCGTGCATGCCCATGGTCGCCCGCATCGCCGTGTCGTCGGCGACGATCGCGATCCCGCAGTCGTAGGGAACGTTGAGCGTCTTGTGGGCGTCGGTGGCCCACGAGTCGGCGAGGGCGAGCCCCGCGGTCAGGTGGCGCAGGGCCGGGGACGCGGCCGCGAAGAGCCCGAACGCCCCGTCCACGTGCACCCACGCGCCCGCCCGGTGGGCGACCGGCACCGCGGACGCGACGTCGTCGAAGGCCCCAGAGTGCAGGTTGCCGGCCTGGAGCACCACGATCGTCGGCCGGTCGTCCCCGCCGGCCAGGGCCGCCTCCAGCGCGTCCACCCGGATCCGGCCCTGGTCGTCTGCGGCGACCGGCTCGGGACGCCCGAGTCCGAGCAGGCGCAGCCCCTTGTCGATCGAGTCGTGCCGCTCGGCCCCCACGAGCACGCGGACGCCCGGCGAGGCGACGAGCCCGCGCTGGGCCACGTCCCAGCCGACCCGACGGAGCACGGTGTCGCGCGCGGTGGCCAGGCAGGTCGCATTGGCCATCGTCGCGCCGGTCACCATCCCGACGCCGCTGCCGGCCGGCAGCCCCAGGAGGTCGAGCAGCCAGCGGTCGGCCACCTGTTCGATCGCGACGGTCGCCGGGGTGACCGCCCGCAGCGCGCTGTTCTGGTCCCAGGCGCTGACCAGCCAGTCCGCGGCCAGCGCGGCGGGGAGCGTCCCGCCCATCACCATCCCGAACCAGCGACCGGACGGGATCGCCGTCAGCCCCGGCTCGGCCGCGTCGGCGAGCAGCTGGACGACCTCCGTCGCAGGACGCGGGCCCTCAGGCAGGTCCCCGAGCGCAGCGGCCACCTCCTCGCTGGTGGCCGACGGGGGCACCCTCCGGCCGGGGAGCGAGTCCAGCCACTCGACGGCCCTGCGGTGGGCCACGTCCAGCGCGTCGTACATCTCGGTCATCGCCATCCTCCTGCCCTGCGGTCGGTCGTCAACGGTGCGTCCCGGGCGTCTCCCACACCACGCTGTCGGGCGCCTGGTCGGGTCGCCATCCCTTCCACACGGGGTGGCGCAGCCGCCCGGGCCCGGTCACCTCGGTGTAGTACACCTCGCCCACGAGCGACGGCTCCACCCAGTGCGCGTCCCGTGCGTCCTCGGGCGGGACGTCGTCGAACGGCGAGGTGGCCCGCGCCAGCGGGGCCAGCAGGCGATCCGCCTCGGCGAGTCCCGCGTCCGAGAAGCCCGACCCCGCCCGCCCCACGTACCGGAGCCGGTCGCCGTCGGGGATGCCCAGCAGCAGCGAGCCGACCGTCCCGTGCCGGTTGCCCTGCCCGGGACGCCACCCGCCGACCACCACCGACTGGCTGCGCCGGTGCTTGATCTTCAGCCAGGTGCGGGCGCGGGCGCCGGGCTGGTACACCGAGCCACGCCGCTTGGCCACCACGCCCTCCAGGCGGAACGCCTCGCTGGCGTCGAGGGCCGCCTCCAGGTCTCCCTCGAACTCCGGGGGCACCTGGACGCGCGAGCCGGACGCCGGGTGCAGGCCCTCCAACAGCTGTCGCCGCTCCTCGTAGGGACGCCGCATGAGCGCCTCGTCGTCGAGGCGAAGGACGTCGAACAGCAGCAGCTGGGCCGGCGCCCGGTCGGCCGCGGCGGCGATGTCGGCCGGGCGGGTCAGGTTGATCCGTGGCTGGAGCAGCCCGAAGCTCGGTGCGCCGCCGGGGTCGAGCACGACGATCTCGCCGTCGAGGACGGCGTTGCGGCACCCCAGGGCGGCGAGGTCGGCCAGCAGGTCCGGGTAGCGGACGGTCTCGTCGCGTCCCCTCCTGCTCGTCAGCCGGACGCGCCCGTCGTCCACGTGCGCGATGACGCGCACGCCGTCCCACTTCATCTCGAAGTGCCAGTCCTCGGGACGACCGATGTCGGCGGGGGTGGCCAGCGTGGCGAGCATCGGCTCGACGACCTCCGCCGGCTCCGCGGGTGCGGTGGCGGGAGAGGACGACGGCGCGGGTGCCGGGCTCGGCGGCTCGGGGGCGGCGGCGTCCCTGATCGCCATCCGGTGCATGAGCCAGTCCTTGCCGGTCCGGATCAGGGCGAACTTCGCCGGGACGCCGCCCAGCCCGCCGTCGGGGCGCCCGTGCAGGGTGACGATCACCTCGCCCTCGCGCCATTTCTCGAGGTCGTAGGTGCCGGCGTCCCAGATCGTCACGGTGCCGCCGCCGTACTCCCCGGCAGGGATCGTGCCCTCGAAGGCGCCGTACTCCAGCGGGTGGTCCTCCGTCGGCACCGCCAGGTGGTTCGTCCGGGGGTCGGTCGGCGGACCCTTCGGCACCGCCCAGCTGACCAGCACACCGTCGCGCTCCAGCCGGAAGTCGTAGTGCAGGCGGCGCGCGTGGTGCTCCTGGACCACGAACGACCGTCCGTCCGAGGACGGCGGGGGCGCAGCGGGGACCGGCTCGGGCGTCCGGCCGGGATCACGCATGCTCCGGTAGGTCGCCAGCCGGTCGGTCGCGGGGGACGGTCCGGGGACGTCCGGGTCCAGTCCGGCGATCAGGTCGCCGTCCGCGGCCACCCGTGCGAGCACCTCGGCGAGCTCGAGGTGGCGCAGGGCGGGGTCGGCGAGCTCCTCCCACGTGCGCGGCGCCGCCACGGTGGGGCGGGTCCGGCCGCGCAGCGAGTACGGCGTGATCGTGGTCTTGTTGCCGTTGTTCTGGCTCCAGTCGAGGAACACCTTGCCGGCGCGGTCGGCGCGGCGCATGACGGCGGTCACGCGGTCGGGGTGCTGCGCCTGGAGCGACTGCGCGAGCTCGCGGGCCAGGTCGGAGGCCTGCGCGGTGCTCAGCGTGCCGTCCAGCCGCGCGTACAGGTGGATGCCCTTGCTGCCGGACGTCACCGGGTAGCTGGTCATCCCGGCTCCCTCGAGCACCTCGCGCACCCAACCGGCCACCTCGGCGCACCCGGCCAGGTCCACGCCCTTACCGGGGTCGAGGTCGAGCACCAGCCGGTCGGGCGGCAGGGGAGTGCCGTCGTCGGCGAACCGCCACTGCGGCACGTGCAGTTCCAGCGCGGCCAGTTGCGCCAGCCACACGAGCGTGGCCACGTCGCCGGCGACCGGGTACTCGTTGGTCCCGTCGGAGTGCTGGATCGGGTACCGGCGCACCCAGTCCGGGGTGCCGCGCGGCAGGTTCTTGGCGAAGAACACGTTCGGGTGCTCGCCCTCGGCGCCCACGCCGTCCGGCCAGCGCTTGCGGGTGATGGCGCGCTGCCACAGGTGGGGCAGCAGGACGTGGGCGACCTCGGCGTAGTAGGCGATCACCTCGCCCTTGGTGGTGCCCGTGGCAGGGTAGAGCACCTTGTCGAGGTTGGTCAGCGCCAGCGTGTGCCCGTCGATGGTCACCTGCTGGCTGCCCGGGGCCGCCATGCCGTTCATCCTGACACACCGCCCGCGCGGCGGCGGAGGGAGAGCCTTGCCCATCGGCGGTCGCCCGGGGGCTGTTCGCCGGGCCGGGCGTGCGTCACCATGAGCGCATGTTGCAGCTGCGCCTGGCCATCCCCGCAGACCTCACCGAGGACGTGGTGCTCGTGCTGTCCACCGAGCCGAGCGTGAGCAGCCTCGCGGTGATGCGGGGCGCCTCCATCCTGCCCAAGGGCGACATCGTCCACGCGGACGTGGCGCGCGAGCACGCGAACCCGGTGATCACCCGGCTGCGCGACCTCGGAGTGGCCCGACGCGGGACGCTCCACATCGACCCGGTCGAGACCTGGCTGTCGAAGGCGGCGCTGGACGCCGAGATCCAGACCCCCGGCAGCGCGGCCGACTCGGTGATCTGGCCGGAGGTCGGCGCCCGGGCCTACTCCGACTCCGAGCTGAACGGCACGTACCTGATCTTCATGGTGCTGGCCACCCTGATCGCCGCGATCGCGATCGTCCTCGACTCCCAGGTGCTGGTGATCGGGGCGATGGTGCTCGGCCCGGAGTTCGGGCCGATCGCCGCGCTGGGGCTGGCGCTGGTGCTGAAGCGCCGTGCCCTGTTCGGCTTCGCGCTCCGCACGCTGCTGATCGGCTTCGGGGTGTCGATCCTCGTGACGACGCTGATCGCGGTCGTCGTGCGGGCGTTCGGCTGGGTGGAGCCGGCGCTGATCGCGTCCGAACGCCCGGCGACGCGGTTCATCTACCACCCCGACGGCTGGTCGTTCGCCGTCGCGGTGATGGCGGCGATCGCCGGTGTGCTCTCGCTCACCTCCGGGCGGATGGGCGGCCTGTCGGGGGTGTTCATCTCGGTGACCACGGTGCCGGCGGCGGGCAACATCGCCCTCGGGCTGGCGTTCTGGGTGCCGGAGGAGATCATCGGCAGCGCGACGCAGCTCGCCATCAACCTGATCGCGATGATGCTCGCGGGCTGGCTGACGCTGTTCGTGCAGGACAAGCTCGTCAACCGGTTGCCGGTGAACCCGTTCCAGCGCGACATGTACGAGCGGCGCCGCAGGGACATGCTCCGCCGCCCGGGCCCCTAGCCGTCCGTGACAGGCGGCGCGCCGTCAGGGGACGGCCGCCCCGAGGGTCTCGCCGATCGGGGCGTGGACGACCAGCGTCGCGAGGTGGTCCAGCGCCGTCGGCTCGGCGTTGATCAGCACGAGTTCGTGGCCGCCGAAGTAGTGCACGAGCCCGGCGGCCGGGTAGACCACCAGCGACGTCCCGCCGACGACCAGGGTGTCCGCCCGCGCCAGGTGTTCGATCGCGGCCTCCATCACCGCGGCGTCCAGCGGCTCCTCGTACAGCACGACGTCGGGCTTGATCACGCCGCCGCAGGCACACGTGGGGACGCCGTCCGTGGCGAGGATCGCGTCCAGGCCCGCGGGGGCACCGCAGCGCAGGCAGCTGTTGCGGTGCACGCTGCCGTGCAGCTCGAGCACCGTGCGGGAACCGGCGGCCTGGTGCAGCCCGTCGATGTTCTGGGTGATCACCGCGGTCAGCCGTCCCTGCTCCTGCAGGCGGGCGAGCGCCAGGTGGGCGGGGTTCGGACGCGCGTGCGGGTGCAGCAGGTGGCTGCGGTAGTAGGCGTAGAACTCGGCGGTGTGGCGCACGAAGAAGCTGTGGCTGAGCACCTCCTCCGGCGTGTAGCGGGTGTCGCCCGACCGCGAGTACAGGCCGTCGCCGGAACGGAAGTCGGGGATCCCGCTCTCGGTCGACACCCCGGCACCACCGAAGAAGGCGATGCGCTCGCCGCGTCCCAGGATCTCGCTCAGCACGCGACCGACCCTACGCCGCGCACCCCGCGCCGCAGCCCCGATGACACGGCCGACGCGGGCGCGACGCGAGCAATAGGCTCCCGGCCATGCACGCACCGTTCGCCGCCCCGGCCGACGCCTCGCCGGCGCGCCCGGGCATCGAGGACCGCCTCGCGGCCATGATCCGGGTTCCCACGGTCTCCGCCGGGGCCGACGCCTCCGGGGAGCCGTTCGAGGAGTTCGTCGCCCTTCTCGCCGACCTCTACCCGCTGGTGCACGCGCACCTGGCGTGCGAGCGGATCGGCGGCCTCGGCCTCGTGTTCTCCTGGGAGCCTGCGCACGGCGGCGACGCCGATCCGGTCGTGCTGATGGCGCACTTCGACGTGGTGCCGGTCACCGGCCAGGAGGGGGAGTGGTCGGTGCCGCCCTTCGAGGGCAGGGTGGCCGACGGCCTGGTCTGGGGACGGGGCGCTCTCGACGACAAGGGCGCGCTGTGCGTGCTGCTGGAGGCGGTGGAGAACCTGCTTGCGCAGGGGTGGGCGCCGGCCCGCCGGGTGCTGCTGTGCCTGGGCCCGGACGAGGAGGTCCACGGTGCCACCGCCAGGGCGATCGCGGCGACGCTGAGGGAGCGCGGCGTGCGCCCGTGGATGGTGCTGGACGAGGGCGGCGCGGTCACCGAGGTGCCGTTCCCCGGCGTCCGCGGGACGTTCGCCATGGTCGGGCTGGCAGAGAAGGGCGTGATGAGCGTCGAGTTGTCCGCAGCGGGGACGGGGGGCCACGCGTCCGCCCCCTCCGGGCTGACCGCCGTCGGACGGGTGGCCCGCGCCGTCGCGCGGCTCAACCGCAACCCGTTCGACGTCCGCATGCCGAGGACGGTGGCCACCTTGCTGTCGCGCCTGGCCGACCACGCGGAGCCCCGCTACGCCCGGGCCTGGCGGCTGGCGGCGGCGAACCCGTGGCTGGCGGCCCGGCTGCTGGTCGCTGCCGGGGGAGCGGACGGCGCGGCGCTCGTCCGCACCAGCCTCGCCCCGACCATGCTGGCCGGCGGCAGCAGCGCCAACGTGCTGCCGTCCTCGGCCTCCGCGATGCTGAACATCCGGGTGAACGTCGGCGAGACCACGGCCGGCGTGATCGCGCGGCTGCGCAGGGTGATCGCCGACCCGCTGGTCGAGGTGCGCATGGTCGAGGGCGACGAGCCGACCCCGGAGTCGTCGTCGGACAACCCGCAGTTCGCGCTGATCGCAGACGCCGTCGAGGCCGCCTACCCCGGCGTCGCGACCGTCGGCTACCTGACCACGGCCGCCACCGACGCCCGCCACTGGCACCGGTTCACGCCCGCGGTCTACCGGTTCGCCCCGCTGTTCATGACCGGCGAGGAGCGCGCGGGCATCCACGGCCGCGACGAGCGGGTGTCGATCGACAGCCTGGTCCGCGGCGAACGCTGCTACCGGGCACTCCTGACGGGCCTGCCCGCATGAGCGCCGGCCGCCCGGCGGTCCCGGCGCTCACCGACCCGGGACGCGTGCGCCTGGGCACATTGGCCGTCGTGGTGGGCTTCCTCGCGTTCGTCGAGTTCACCAGCGGCATCATCCAGGGCTTCTACACCCCGCTGCTCACCGACATCGCCCGCCACCTCGGCGTCCCGGACGCCGACGTGAACTGGCTCGAGGGCGGCCAGGCCATGGCCGCGGCCATCATCATCCCGGCGTTCGCCAAGCTCGGCGACATGGTCGGCCACCGCCGGATGCTGCTGGTGTCGACCGCGTTCACGGCGGTGGCCAGCATCGGGCTGCCGCTCACCGACAACTTCTGGCTGTTCCTGCTCGCCTGGTCGCTCCAGGGGTTCTACGTGGTGTGGCTGCCGCTGGAGACCGCGCTCATCTTCGCCCGGTCCCGCCCGACCGGGCACCCGGCGGTGATCACCCGCCGCGCGGCCGGCGCCCTGGTCGCCGCGCTGGAGGTCGGCGTCATCGCCGGTGCCCTGTCGGCCGGACGGCTGGTCGGCGTCCTGCCCCTGTCCGTGGTGCTGTGGGTGCCCGCCGTCGCGGTCACCGCCTGCTTCTTCGTGATCCTGTTCGGGGTGAAGGAGTCGCCGGAACTGACCGGCGGGCGCTTCGACACCGGCGGCATGGTGCTGGTCGCCGTTGCGCTGCTCGGCCTGACCGGCGGGCTGTTCCTGCTGCGGGTGAACGGCCCCGGCAGCCCGGTGGCGTGGCTGGCCATCCTCGCCGGCCTGGCGCTGTTCGTCCCGTTCGTCCGCTGGGAGCTGCGCCACGACGACCCGCTGGTCGACGTGCGGATGTTCACCTCGCCGTCCCTGTGGCCGGTCTTCCTCACCGCCGGCCTGTTCGGGGTGAGCGTCCTGGGGGCGCAGGCACCGCTGTCCACCTTCGCCCGCACCGACCCCGCCGTCTACGGCTACGGGCTGGGGGCGAGCACAGAGCTCACCTCCTACCTGATCGGCGCGTACGTGCTCGCGCTGGTCGTCGGCGCGCTGCTGCTGCCCGTCGTCACGAAGTGGGTCAGCCCCCGGTGGGCGCTGGTCGGCGCGAGCCTGCTGGTGGCCACCGGCTACCTGCTGTTCCTGCCGCTCCACACCACCTACGTGCAGACGGTGACCAACATGGTGATCGCCGGTATCGGCTCCGGCGCCCTGGTCGCCGCCCTCCCCGCCGCCGCGGCGGCCGCCGCGCCGATGGGGCAGACCGGCGTGGCCACCGGACTGACCAACTCGGTGAAGACCGTCGGCGGCTCGATCGCCTCCGCGGTCTTCGGCATCGCGCTGGCCACCCACGCAGCGGACGCGGTGCAGGGCACGGCCGGCTCGTTCAGCGGCTACGTGACGGTGTGGGTGGTGTGCGGCGTCACGGCGCTGGTGGCGGCCGTCGCGCTGCTGTTCGTCCCGCGGGCGGCCTTCAGCGACCAGGGTGGGCCGCCGGCGCTGTGACCGGCGGCCCGGCAGGTCAGGCCTTCTTCCCGGCCAGGCGGTCGAGCTCCTGCTCGACGGTCTCCCGCAGCACCACGTCGACCTCGAGGCCGGCCGCGCTCGGCCCCTCGGCGTACGCCGGCAGCGCCGCGGCTTCTGCGGCGATCCTCGCGACAGCGTCCGCGTCGGACAGCTCGCCGGTGTCGACGACCAGGTCGAACGCGGACTCGTCCGCCCAGTCGGCCCCGTAGAACAGCGACACGAAGCGCGAGCGGAGCTCGTCGTCGCTGCGGATGATCTCCGCCGCCTCGCCCACTCCGATCTCGTCCCGCTTGCCGATCCGCTTGGCGCGCACCGCGTCCGGGGCCGTGACGAACACGTTCAGCACGTCGGAGAGCCCGCGCAGCACCCGGAAGCCGCCGCGCCCGAGGATGACCACGTCGCCCTGGGCGGCGAAGGCGGCGATCGTCTCGTTCATCATCTGGATCGTCAGTGCGCTGTCCTCGTTGAACAGTTCCCAGATCTTGGGCTTGTGGTCGTAGATCCGGTCGAGCCGGGTGATGCCGTACTGGCGGATGACCCGGTTGATCGTTCCCTTGTCGACGAGCGCGTAACCGAGGTCCTTCGCCAGGGCCCGGGCGATGCGGGCGCCGTGGCTCCCCAGCTGTCGCGAGATGGTGATGACGGCCATGGCTACCTCCTGGTCCGGCGGACCGCGGGGCGTCCGCTCCTGAGCAGACGATAACTTCTCCGCCCGGCCCGGGGGTGCGGTTCGGGAAAGCGCGGTGCGGGTCAGCCGAGCAGGTCGAGGACGGTGCGCCCCACGCCGTCCTCGTCGTTGCCAGGGACGACGACGAAGCCGCCGCGCAGCAGGCTGTGGTGGCCGTTCGCCACGACGAAGCCGCGGCCGGCCCAGGACAGCATCGCGCGGTCGTTCGGCATGTCGCCGAAGGCGACCACGTCGGCGGCGTCGACGCCCAGCTCGGCGCACAGCAGCGCGAGGGTGCTGGCCTTGGTGACTCCCGGCGCGGTGAGCTCGAGCATCCCGTAGCTCGCCGACACCATCGCGTAGGTGAGGGTCAGCCGCGACGCGATCACCGACCCCGCGAGGTCGCACAGGTCGTCCGAGCCGAGGTCGGGGTGGAAGCCGAGCACCTTGATCACCGGGCCGAGGCCGCGGAGGAGGTCCTCCACCGAGCCCTGCACGACCCCCGGCTCCCCACGCTGCCGGGTGGGGCAGTCGGGCTCGCAGCCGAAGCCGACGGGGGTCTCGAAGCCGAAGGTGATGCCGGGCACGGCCGCCCGGAGGTCGGCGGTCACGGCCAGGGCCACGCGCGGGTCGACGGGGAACGCCTGCACCACGCTGCGGCGGGCGAGGTCGAACACCGCGCCGCCGTTGCTCACGATCACCTGCGAGTGCGCCTCCGCCAGGTCGTCGAGCACATCGAGCCAGCGCACGGGCCGGCCGGTGGCCACCACGAACGGGATGCCGAGCTCGGCGGCGCGGCGCGCGGCGGCGAGGTTGGTGTCCGACACCCGGCGGTCCGGCGCGAGGAAGGTGCCGTCGAGGTCGGTGACGATCAGCCGCGGACGCTGCGTCCCGCCGGCGGGGCTCACAGGCGGGAGTTCGGCGTGGGCGAGCCGGGGCCGGACGGGGAGCCCGACTGCGGGGACGGCGACGCCGAGGACGGCGACGGGGAACCCGACTGCGGCGACGGCGACGCCGAGGACGGGGACGGCGAACCCGACTGCGGCGACGGCGACCCCGACTGCGGGGACGGCGAGCCGGACCCGTTGGTGGGCACCGGCGGCGGCGGGGACACCTGCGGGGCCTGCTGGAAGATGAGGATCGCGATCAGGACGGCGAGTGCCGCCAGGAGCATCATCAGCAGCCACGAGACCAGGATCGACACCCAGCCGGCCCGGTCGTGGCGTCCCGGCCACGGCAGCGGCCACAGCTTCGCGATGCCGGGACGTGTCCGGTCGACCCAGTGCAGCTGGTAGTCGGGCCCCGCGGGTGCGCCCTTCAGCGGCAGCCGGGAGAGGTCGACCTCCGCCAGGATCCGGGACGCCTCAGCGACCGATCCGGGCGAGGCGTCGTAGGCCAGCGCCACCCACGGCGTCGCCGGGGTCTCCTCGCCGATCTCGGGATCGTCGGCCAGGTCGTCGGTGTACCGCAGGCCCAGACGTCCCTCGCCCTGCCCGTGGCCGCCGCGGGCCAGCACGGTGTCGATGTGCATCCTGTTGACGGTGCCGGCGAACCGGTCCCGCGCCCCCGCGTCGGCGGCGGCGCCCTCCGACAGCAGGACGAGCATGGTCGGCGTGTTGTGGTCGTCGTGGCCGACGTAGGCCACTCCCGACGGAGCCGCGACCAGCCGTGCGTCCAGCCAGAACGCGCCCACCTTGGGCGGGTCGGACGGGAGCAGCGGAGACAGCCGCGGCGGCTCGGCGGCCCCCTCCGGCGGTGCTGGCGTGCTCATCTCGTCCCATCGTGTGCGCGGGCGGGCGCCGCGGTCCCCCCATTGTGCCGCACGCGGGCGGAGCACCCCGGGGGCCCGCCGCCGACACTGTGCGCGACACCGTGCGCCGTGGCGGCAGCGCGCGTACCCGGGGCCGCACAGTGGCAGCCGGTATCGTGGGCGGCACTCGCCGTCCGTGTCCTGCAGGAGAACTCGCGTGACCGATCCGTCCCAGCCCAGCGCTGCGCCCGCAGCGGCCCAGCCGCCCGCACCCACGTCCGACCCGCAGAAGGCGGCCAAGGTGCTGGGCGAGGCCATCGCCCAGGTCCAGCGGGTGATCGTGGGGCAGGAGCACATGGTCGAGCAGCTGATGGTGGCGCTGCTCGCGAAGGGCCACTGCCTGCTCGAAGGCGTGCCCGGCGTCGCGAAGACGCTGGCGGTACGCAGCTTCGCCACCGTCGTCGGCGGGCAGTTCGCCCGCATCCAGTTCACGCCGGACCTCGTGCCCTCCGACATCGTCGGCACGCGCATCTACTCCGCGCGCCAGGAGAAGTTCGACATCGCCCTCGGACCGGTCTTCGTGAACTTCGTGCTCGCGGACGAGATCAACCGCGCGCCCGCCAAGGTGCAGTCGGCGATGCTGGAACTGATGGCCGAGCAGCAGGTCTCCATCGGCGGCCAGACCTACCCCGTGCCGCAGCCGTTCATCGTGATCGCGACCGAGAACCCGATCGAGTCCGAGGGCGTGTACCCGCTGCCGGAGGCCCAGCGCGACCGCTTCCTGCTGAAGGTCGACGTGCCCTACCCGCGCGGCAACGAGGAGTTCGAGATCCTTCGCCGGATGAGCGTCCGTCCCCCGAAGGCCAACCCGGTGCTCAACCCCGAGATCGTGCTCGAGCTCCAGGAGCAGGCCTCCAACGTGTTCGTGCACAACCTGGTGGCCGAGTACATCGTGCGCCTCGTGCTCGCCACGCGGACGCCGGAGGAGTTCGGCATGCCGGACCTCACCCCGGTGATCCAGGTCGGCTGCAGCCCGCGCGCCACGCTGGGCCTGGTGGCAGCGGCGCGGGCGCTCGCGCTGATCCACGGACGCGACTACGTGCTGCCCACCGACGTACAGGCCGTCGCGAGGGACGTGATGAGCCACCGGCTCGTGCTCGGCTTCGACGCCGTCGCCGACAACATCACCCCGGCCCAGGTGATCGAGCGGATCCTGGCCATGGTCCCCCCGCCCACGCCGGTCTGGAACAGCCAGCAGCGCCAGGCGTCCCACGTCCCGCACAGCTACGTCCCGGAAGCCCGTAGCTGATCGTGGCCCTGCAGCCCGGCTTCGCGCCACCGCCCGATGACCTGTCGGCGGTGGCGTCGGTGCTGCACGAGCCCCGCTCGGCCACGATCCCGCTGCACAAGCTGGCGCCGGAGGCGGCGCTGCGGCGGCTCGAGCTCACCGTGGTCCGCCGGCTCGAGGGCTTCCTCCACGGGGACCACCAGGGACTGCTGCCCGGCCCCGGCTCGGAGGCCAACGACGCCCGGCTCTATGTGCCGGGCCAGGATGACGTCCGCAAGATCGACTGGGCGGTGACCGCCCGGACCACCGTCCCGCACGTCCGCGACACGATCGCCGACCGGGAGCTGGAGATCTGGGCCTTGCTTGACGTGACCCCGTCGATGAACTGGGGGACGGAGGGCGTGACCAAGCGCGACCTCGGCATCGCGGCGGTCGCGACCATCGGCTTCCTCAGCCAGAAGATGGGCGACCGGTTCGGCGGGCTGATCATGCGCCCCGACCAGATCAAGCGGTTCCCCGCCCAGTCGGGACGCACCGCCCTGTACGGCCTGCTGCGCCGGATGCTCGCCGAGCCCATCGTCTCCGACCACACCACCGGACCCTTCTCGCTCGCCGCGGGCATCCAGCGGATGGCCCGGACGGAGCGCCGCCGCGGCATGCGCCTGGTCGTCTCCGACTTCCTCACCCCCGGCGACTTCGAGCTCGACCCGAACGTCGAGCCGGAGTGGGAGCGGCCGATGCGACAGCTCGCCGTGCGCAACCAGGTGCTCGCCATCGAGGTCGTCGACCGCCACGAGGTGGAGTTCGCCGACGTCGGCGACCTGCTGATCCGCGACCCGGAGACCGACTTCGAGCGCTACGTGAACACCTCCGACGACGCGGCGCGCGAGCGCATGGACGCCGCCACTGCCGCCCAGCGCGAGCGCATCCGGATCGCGCTGCGCCGGGCGGGGGCCGCGCACATCCAGTTGCGTACCGACAGAGACTGGGTGCATGACATCGCCCGCTTCGTCATGGCCTACCGGCGCACGGCCAGCATGCTGCACCAGCCGCCGGCCGGGGTGACGCGATGATCTTCGGCTGGCTCCCGAGCTTCCTGGCACCCGAGCGGTTGTGGGTGCTGGTCGTCGTGCCGCTGCTCGTGGCCGGCTACATCTACCTGGTGCTGCGCAAGAAGAAGACCGGCATGCGGTTCACCAACACCGCGGTGCTCTCGCGCGTGGTGCCCAAGCAGTCCCAGTGGCGCCGGCACCTCGCCGTGGCCCTGTCGCTGGCCGCCCTGGTGGCGCTCAGCTTCGCCTGGGCGCGTCCCAACGGCATCGAGATGGTGCCGCGGGAGCGGGCCACCGTGGTCGTGGTGATCGACATCTCGCGCTCGATGGAGGCCACGGACGTCAAGCCCACCCGGCTCGAGGCGGCCAAGCAGGCAGCGCTGAGCTTCGTGCGGGCGCTGCCCGCCCAGTACAACGTGTCGGTCGTGGGGCTGTCCGGCAACCCGTCCGTCCGACTGCCACCGACCACCGACCGCGTGCAGGCCCAGCAGGCGATCAACAGCCTGAAGGTGCAGGACTCGACGGCCGTGGGCGAGTCGATCTACACCGCGCTCAACGCCCTGCAGCTCGCGCCGCGCGGGACGGACTCCTCGCCGGCGCCGGGCGCGATCGTCCTGCTCTCGGACGGCCAGAACACGGCGGGCCGCTCGCCCGCGCAGGCCGCGGCCGAGGCGAAGAAGCAGCAGGTGCCCGTCTACACGATCGCCTACGGCACCGACAACGGCTACGTCGACCTCGACGGCAAGCGGGAGCGCGTCGCGCCCGACCGCGAGCTGCTCACCGGGATCGCGCAGTCCTCGGGCGGCCAGGCGTTCTCCGCGGAGAGCCTCGACCAGCTCAACAAGGTCTACAACAACATCCGCAGCGAGGTGGGCCAGACCCCGGTGAAGAAGGAGACGACGGCCCTGTGGGCGGGCTACGGGCTCGCCTTCGCCGTCGTCGCAGCCCTCGCCGCGGTCTCGCTGGGAGCGAGGTGGCCGTGATGCCCCTGGAGTTCATGCGGCCCGAGCGGCTGTGGTGGCTGGTGATGATCCCGCTTCTGGTGGGGCTGTACCTGTTCCTGCTGTGGCGCCGCCGCCGCAAGGCCCGTCCCCACCAGATCACGAACCTGCAGCGGGTGCTGCCGCGGCAGCAGGCCTGGAAGCGCCACGTCGCCGTCGGCGCCGCGGTGCTCGCCCTGGCAGCGCTCAACGTCGCCTTCGCCCAACCCAAGGGTGAGGTGGAGGTGCCGCGCGAGCGCGCGACGATCGTCGTCACCATCGACGTGTCACGCTCGATGATCGCCGAGGACGTCCCCCCGAACCGGCTGGTCGCGGCCAAGCAGGCAGCGCAGGACTTCCTGCAGATGCTGCCGACCGGCTTCAACGTGGCCCTGGTGAGCTTCGCCGGCACGTCCGCCGTGGTCGTCCCGCCGACGACCGACCGCGGCGTGGTGGCGGCCGCCATCGAGAACCTCCAGGTCGCCCCGTCCACGGCCATCGGCGAGGGCATCTACTCCTCGCTGGACGCGATGGCGCAGGCCCCGCCCGACCCGAACGACCCCGAGAGCGTCGCGCCCGGCGCGATCGTGCTGCTCAGCGACGGCTACACGAACGTGGGACGGCCGTCCGACCAGGCGGCGCAGGAGGCCAAGCGGCAGAAGATCCCCATCTACACGATCGCCTACGGCACGCCCAACGGCTACGTCGAGAACGAGGGACGCCGCGAGCCGGTGCCGGTCAACCCGGCAGAGCTCGCCCAGATCTCCCGCATCTCCGGCGGCAAGGCCTTCACCGCGGGGACCTCGGGGGAGCTCAAGGAGGTCTACTCCTCGATCGCCCGCCAGGTCGGCTACATGAAGGTCGACCAGGAGGTCACCGAGCAGTACGCCGGCTACGCCCTCGGCTTCGCGATCCTCGCGGCGATCGCCGTCATCTCGCTCGGGGCGCGCTGGCCGTAGCCGCCGGACGCCGTCCGAAGATGGCCGTGCCGATGCGCACCACCGTGGCGCCGTGCGCGATGGCCAGTTCGAAGTCCCCCGACATCCCCATCGACAGCTCGTCGTAGGTCTGCCCGGGCACGGCCGCGTCCCTCAGCGCGCGTTGGGCGTCGAGCATGCGGGCGAAGCAGGCGGCCACCGGCGCGGGGTCGGGCGAGGGGAGGGCGAGCGTCATCAGGCCACGCACCCGCAGGGCGTCGAAGGGACGCAGCCGGGCGGCGAAGGCGACCACATCCTGCGGCGGCAGGCCCGACTTCGACGCCTCGCCGGAGGAGTTCACCTGGATCAGCACGTCGAGCGTCCGGCCCGCTGCGTGCAGCCGGCGGTCGAGCTCGGCGGCCAGTGGGACGGAGTCCAGCGCCTGGAACTCGCTGGCGAACTCCGCCACGAGCCTCGCCTTGTTCGACTGGAGGTGCCCGATCATCACCCACTCCAGGCCCGGGGTGCCGGCCAGCTCCGCGGCCTTGGCGCGGGCGTCCTGGGCCTTGTTCTCCCCGAAGCGCCGGCAGCCGGCCTCGTAGGCGACGAGCACGTCCGACGCGGGGCGGGTCTTGCTCACCGGGAGCAGCCGCACCGCGTCCCGCGGGCGTCCCGCGGCGGAGCAGGCGGCCTCGATGCGCGCCCGCACCGCCGCGATGTTCGCCGCGATCTGGTGCACGGACCTAGCTAACCACGAACGAACGGGCTGGTACGCGAGGGACGCCTGGTGCAGAATGGTCCCGTCCCCGTGGGACTGAGGTGGCTGGGGAAGGCACATCTCAGCGAGAGGGGACCGATGTCCAGCACGCGCGGGATCATTCAGATCCACTCCGCGCCGATCGCGCTGCGCCCGCACCTGGAGTGGGCCGTGGGCGCGGTTCTCGGCGCACCGGTCGAATTCGCGTGGACCAGCCAGCCCGCCGAGCAGCGCAGCCTGCGCGCGGAGTACGCCTGGCACGGCCGCACCGGTCTCGGCGCCGAACTCGCCAGCGCCCTCCGGGGGTGCCAGCGCGCGCGCTTCGAGGTCACCGAGGACCCGTCCGCCGGTCACGAGGGCATGCGCTGGGCGTACACGCCCCGCCTGGGGGTCTTCGCCGCCGCCACCGGCGTGCACGGCGACATCATGGTGCACGAGGACCGGCTCAAGCAGGCCATCCTCGCCGACGCCCTCGGCCGCCAGCCCCTCGCCGAGGGGATCGCCGACCTCCTCGGCGCCCGCTGGGACGACGAGCTCGAGGCGTTCCGCCAGGCCGGGGACGGCGCCCCCGTCCGCTGGCTCCACCAGGTCGGCTGACCTCAGCCGCCGGCCGCGCGCCCGGCCGCCGCCATCAGGGCGCCCACCCACCACGCCGAGGGCCAGCCTTAGCGCCGAGGGCCAGCACCGGCGTGCTGGCCCTCGGCGTCAAGGCTGGCCCTCAGCGCGGAAGGCTGGCCGTCAACGCGGAGGACTGGCCCTCGGCGGGGAGAGTGGGGACGGCGCCCGGCGTGACGGCTACAGCGGGATGTTGCCGTGGAGGCCGCGGACGCCGGTGTCGGCGGCGCGGACGGCGGCGGCGAGCGCCGAGCGGGTGTCCTGCGGGGTGATGATCTCGTCGACGACGCCGATCTCGACGGCCTTCTCGACCCCGCCGGCGATGCGCTCGTGCTCCGCGGCGAGGTCGGCCTCCACCTGGGCCAGCATGTCGCGGGGCACCTCGGCGAGCTTGCGGCGGTGCAGGATCCGGATGGCGGCCACCGGCCCCATCACGGCGATCTCCGCGCTCGGCCAGGCGAACACCCGCGTCGCCCCGAGCGAGCGGGAGTTCATCGCGATGTAGGCGCCGCCGTAGGCCTTGCGGGTCACAAGGGTCACCCGGGGCACGGACGCCTCGCCGAAGGCGTGCAGCAGCTTGGCGCCGCGGCGCACCACCCCGTCCCACTCCTGGCCGACGCCGGGGAGGTAGCCGGGCACATCGACGAGCACGACAAGCGGGACGCCGAACGCGTCGCACAGCCGGACGAAGCGGGCCGCCTTCTCCGCGCTCAGGGAGTCGAGGCAGCCGCCGAGCCGCAGCGGGTTGTTGGCGACCACGCCGACCGTGCGCCCGGCCAGCCGGCCGAAGGCGATCGTCACGTTCGGGGCCCAGCGGGCGTGCAGCTCGAACACGGAGCCCTCATCGAGGAGCCCGCCGATCAGCGGGTGGACGTCGTAGGCGCGCTTGGCGGACTCGGGCAGCAGCGCGGCCAGGTCGACGTCCTCGACGGTCGCGGCGACGCCGCCCTGCGCGGCGAGGAGGGTGGTCACGGTCCGTGCGCGGCCCAGCGCGTCCGCCTCGTCGTCCGCGACGACGTGCACCACGCCCGACTTGCGCTCGTGGGTGTCCGGCCCGCCGAGGCGGAGCATGTCCACGTCCTCGCCGGTGACCGAGCGGACGACGTCCGGGCCGGTGACGAAGATGCGTCCCTGCGGGGCGAGGATGACGATGTCGGTCAGGGCCGGCCCGTAGGCCGCTCCGCCGGCCGCGGCGCCGAGCACCACGGAGATCTGGGGCACCTTGCCGGAGGCCTGCGTCATCGCGTGGAAGATGCGACCCACGGCGTGCAGGCTCAGCACCCCCTCCGCGAGACGGGCTCCGCCGGAGTGCCAGATGCCGATGATCGGCACCCGGTCGACCATCGCGCGCCGGTACGCCTGGACGACGACCTCGCAGCCGTCCACGCCCATCGCCCCGCCCATCACGGTGGCATCGGAGCAGAACGCGACGACGGGGGAGCCGTTGATGCTCCCGGTGGCCGCGAGCATGCCGGAGTCGTCGTCGGGGCTGATCAGCGCCATCGTGCCCGGGTCGAGCAGGGCGGCCAGCCGGAAGTTGGGGTTGCGCGGGTCCTCCTCGCGCGGCACGCGGGCGGGCCTTGCGGCGGGTGCGGTCTGGGTCATCTCGAACCTCCTGTGGCGGGTGAGGCCGTCGTGACGCCTCGGGGCCGTGCGGTGAGCGGCTGGCGGTGCGTCCGCCGCAGCGGACGCACCGGGGCCGGGTAGGTCAGACGGTGGCGTTCTCGTTGGTGACGACGATGGCCACGTTGTGGCCGCCGAAGCCGAAGGAGTTGTTGACGGCGGCCAGCGAGCCCTCCGCCGGCAGCGGACGGGCGACGTTCGCCGCGATGTCGATCGCGAGGTCCGGCTCGGGATCGACGAGGTTGATGGTCGGCGGCACCAGGCGGTCGCGCAGTGCCATCAGGGACGCGACGGTCTCCAGTGCGCCGGCCCCGCCGAGCAGGTGGCCGGTCATCGACTTGGTGGAGGTCACCACCACGTGGTCGGTGTCGTCGCCGAGGGCTGTCCGGATGGAACCGGCCTCGGTGAGGTCGCCCTGGGGCGTGGACGTGCCGTGCGCGTTCACGTGGACGATGTCGGCCGGCGTCATGCCGGAGTCCTGCAGCGCCTTGATCATGGCGCCGGACTGGCCCTCGCCCGTGGGGTCGGGCTGCACCATGTCGTGGCTGTCGGCGGTGATGCCGGCGCCGGCGATGGTGCCGTAGATCTTGGCCCCGCGGGCCTTCGCGTGCTCGAGGGTCTCGATCACGAGGATCGCCGACCCCTCGCCCATCACGAAGCCGTCACGGCCGCGGTCCCACGGACGCGATGCGCCCTCGGGGTCGTCGTTGCGGCGGCTCAGCGCCTGCATCTGGCCGAAGGCGGCCAGCGGGAGCGGGTGGATGGTGGCCTCCGTGCCGCCGACGACGGCGATGTCCGCCCGGCCGAGCCGCAGCAGGTCGAGGCCCAGCGAGATCGCCTCGTTGGAGGAGGCGCAGGCGGAGACGGGGGTGTGCACCCCGGCCTTCGCGTGCACGGCCAGGCCGACGTTCGCCGCGGGCGCGTTGGCCATGAGCATGGGGATCGTGAACGGGCTGACGCGGCGGTAGCCCTTGTCGCGGTGCGCGTCCCAGTTGTTCAGCAGGGAGTGCAGGCCGCCGATGCCGCTGGCGAGAGAGACGCTCAGCCGGTGGGGGTCGACCTGGTCCTCGCCCTCCCACTCGAAGCCCGCGTCCGTCCACGCCTGCTGCGCGGCGATCAGGGCGAGCTGGGTGGAGCGGTCGAGACGCCGCGCCTTCACCCGGTCGATGATCTCGGAGGGGTCGACCGCGACGTACGCCGCGATCTTCACCGGGAGCTCCTCCGCCCATTCCTCGGTGATGGCGCGGACGCCGGAGGTGCCGGCGAGCATGTTGGCCCAGGTGGACGCCAGGTCGCCGCCGAGGGGGGTGGTGGCGCCGAGGCCGGTGATGACGATCTCAGTCATTGTTCTCCGCTACTACGGGTGAGGTGGTCCGGCCGGCAGGTGCCGGCCGCGGTGGCCCCGGTGTCCGGTCGAGCGTCCCGGGTCCCGCGTGGTGCGGTCCCGGCGCGCTCGACCGGCCGTGCCCGGGTGGGGCCTGGTCAGCTGTGCGCCTCGATGTAGGCGACGGCGTCGCCCACGGTCTTGAGGTTCTTGGACTCCTCGTCGGGGATGGTGACGCCGAACTTCTCCTCGCAGCCGACGAGGATCTCGACCATCGCGAGGCTGTCGACGTCGAGGTCGTCGACGAACGACTTGTCGAGCTGCACGTCCTCGACCGGCACGCCGGCGACGTCGTTGACGAGCTCGGCGAGCTGGGCGCGGATCTCTTCGGTAGTGGCCATGGGGTTCTCCTTAACTAGCGTGGGCTTACTTGTCCGGACGGGTCCGGGGGACTCAGGGAAGGGTGATGACCTGGCCGGCGTAGACCAGGCCCGCGCCGAAGCCGATGATCAGGGCGGTCTGGCCGCTCTTCGCCTCGCCGCTGGACAGCAGGGCGTCCATGGCCATCGGGATGGTGGCGGCGGAGTTGTTGCCGAGCTGGCGGATGGTCCGCGCGACGACGACGCTCTCGGGCAGCTTCAGGTAGCGCAGCAGGGTGTCGGTGATGCGGTCGTTGGCCTGGTGCGGGATGAAGACGTCCAGCTGGTCGGGGGTGATCCCGGCCTCGTCCATGGCCTTCTTCGCCGCCTGGGCGATGAAGCTCGTGGCCCACTTGAAGACCGCGCGGCCGTCCATGCCGAGCCGCGGCCACGTGCCCTCCGCGACGGCCTCCTGCCAGCCCTTGGTCTGCCAGATGGCGCCGGACTGGCTGCCGTCGGACCCCCAGACGACCGGGCCGATGCCGTTGGTCTCGCTGGGGCCGACCACCACGGCGCCCGCGCCGTCGCCGAACAGGAACGCCGTGCCGCGGTCGGTCAGGTCGGTGATCTCGCTGATGGTCTCGCCGGCGATCACGAGGACGTGGCGGGCCTGCCCGCTGCGCACCATGCCCTCGGCCTGGGCCAGGCCGTAGCTGAAGCCGGCGCACGCCGCGGAGATGTCGTAGGCGGCCGCGTCCGGGATGCCGAGGGCGTCCGCCAGCTTCGGCGCGAGCGCCGGGGTCTGGTGGTAGTGCGAGATGGTCGACAGGATCACCGCGTCGATCTGGTCGACAGGGACGCCGGACCGCTCGATCGCCGTCCGCGCTGCCTCCAGCGACAGGGTCTCGATGCTCTCGCCCTCGTCGATCCAGCGGCGCTCACGGATGCCGGTGCGCTGGGTGATCCACTCGTCGGAGGAGTCGATGAACTGGAGCAGGTACTCGTTGTCGATCACCCGCGACGGGGTCGCCGACCCCACGGAGAGGATGCGGGCGTAGCGCGGGCCGGTGCTGGCCTTGATCTCGGTCATGTTCGCTTTCAGTCCTGGGCCGGGTAGAGACGCAGCAGGGGCTGGCCGGGGGAGACGGGGTCGCCGTCCTCGACCAGCCATTCGGTGACGGTGCCGGCGTGGGTGGTGTGCACCTCGGTGGTGTCGCGGAGGTTCGCGACGGTCCCGATCGTGCTGCCGGCGGCGATCGCCCCGTCCTGCGTGACGCCCGCGGCCTTGCGGAACTCGCCCTTGCCGGGCGAGACGACGAGCATCCAGGACGGCGTGGTGGCCATCGGCGACGCGAAGCTGGTGTCGCCGTGCTTGTGCACGAACTCCTGCGCGGCCGGGATCTGGTCGGGGGTGTTCAGCGTGAAGAGCTCGACGCCCTTCAGGTTGCGCTTGGCGATGCCTGCCAGCGTGCCGGCGGGCGGCAGTTCGAGCAGGCCGGTGATGCCGAGGTCGGCCATCGCCTGGAGGCACAGGTCCCAGCGGACGGGGTTGGCGACCTGCTTCACGAGGCGGGCGAGGTACTCCTTGCCCGACTGCACGACCTGGCCGTCCGCGTTGGACAGCAGCCGCGTGCGCGGGTCGTGGGTGGAGATCGAGCGGGCCAGCCGGGCGAGGTGCGCCACGGCCGGCTTCATGTGGACGGTGTGGAACGCGCCGGCGACGCTCAGCTGGATCAGCCGCGCCCTGGCCGGCGGGTTGGCCTGAAGGTCGGCGAGTTGCTCCACCGTGCCGGCGGCGACGATCTGGCCCGAGCCGTTGTTGTTGGCCGGGGTGAGCCCGGCGGCCTCGATCGCGGCGAGCACCTCGTCGGGATCGCCACCGACGACGGCCATCATCGAGGTGGGACGCGCGGCGCTGGCCGCGGCCATCTGCTGGCCGCGCTCCCGGACGAACACCATCGCCTGCTCGGCCGACAGCACGCCGACCGCGGCGGCAGCGGTGATCTCGCCGACGCTGTGGCCCGCGGCCACAGCGGTGCGGCGGAAGCCGTCGGCGGGGCTGGGGAACAGCGCGAGGGCGGTCACGAGCCCGCTGGCCACCAGCAGCGGCTGCGCGATGGCGGTGTCGCGGATGGTCTCGGCGTCGGCGACCGTGCCGTAGTGGGCGAGGTCGAGGCCGGCCACGGTACCCAGCCAGTTCAGCCGGTCGGCGAACGTCGGGTCTTCGAGCCAGGGGGAGAGGAAACCGGGTGTCTGGGCGCCCTGTCCGGGCGCGACGATTGCGAGCACGTCTCTACTGTGTCGAATCGCGGGCCGGCCGTTGGCGCGTTACACAACGAATTTGTAACGGGCACTTTTGTAGGTTTCCTACAAGGTTGGACCCCCCGCGGGCCGTGGTAAACCGACTGCGCGTTGTGGGATCCGGCTGGCGGCGGCCGTGCGGGCGCTGCCCGCCCGCGGCGTCAGTCCAGGAGCCTGCCCAGGGTGAGGGCGAGGCGAAGGGCGTAGCCACCGCGGGGATCGACGGGGGAGTAGCCGGTGAGCTCGTGGATGCGGCGCAGGCGGTAACGCACGGTGTTGGGGTGGACGAACTGCGCGCGGGCGGTCGCCTCGATCGACCCGCCGGAGTCGAAGAACGCGGCCAGGGTGTCGACGAGGTCGCGTCCGGCCTGCACCACCGGGCGGTAGAGGTCGTTGGCCAGCCGCCGGCGGGCATGCCCGTCGCCGGCGAGGGCGCGCTCGGGGAGCAGGTCCTCCGCGGCGACCGGACGGGGGGCCTCGGGCCAGGCCTTCGCAGCGCGCATCCCCGACAGCGCGGCCCGCGCGCTGCGGGCGGCCTCCGACAGGTCCGACACGATGGGGCCCACCACGACCTGGCCGTCGCCGAACTGGCCGACGACATCGCCCACCCGTGCCAGCACCTGGGCGTCGGACTCGAGCGTGCCCCCGAGCACGAGCACCAGCCGATCGCCCTGCGGCGCGGCCAGCAGGTCGAGGGAGTGGCGCGCGGCGATCTGGCGGATGGCCTCCACGGCCCGGCCGGGGTCGGACGGCGCGGTGCCGATCACTACGGAGATCCCGGGTGGTGACGCCCAGCCGAGCGTCGATGCGCGGGACACCACCGACTCGTCCGCCTCGCCGCGGATCACCGCGTCGACGACCAGGGCCTCCAGGCGGGCGTCCCAGGCGCCGCGCACCTCGGCCGCGCGGGCGTAGACCTGCGCCGCGGCGAACGCGATCTCGCGGGAGTAGCGCAGGATGCCGATCCGCAGCGTGGACTGCTCCTCCTCCGGAAGGCTGGCGATGCGGTCCTCGACCGTGTCGATCGTCGTCCGCACGAGATCGACGGTCTGGTTGAGCGTGATCCGCCGGGCCAGGGCGCGGGGCGCGGCGGCGAAGACCGACGCCGGGGCCTGCGTCCGTCCGGCCGAGGCGAACCACTCCAGGAAGCCGTCGATGCCCGAGCGGGCGACCAAGGTGATCCACGACCGGTGCTCGGCGTCGAGCTCGGCGAACCAGGGGTGCTCGTCGGCGATCCGGGCGAGCGCCGCGGTGGTCATCTCGGCGGCGGAGGCGCCCAGCCGCCGGGCGCTCGCCTCACGGACGGCCGGCGGGGGCCAGCCGGCGGCGTCGGGGGTGGTCACCCCTTCTGCTCGATCTCGGCGGCACGCAGCCGGATGATCCGGTCGAGGACGTCGACCGGGAGCGGGTGCTCGCCGGTGAACCGGATCGTGCCCTTGGACAGCGAGAAGCCGGCCAGCTCCGGGGCCACCGCGGTCACCACCTCCGGGCTGAACGGGAACAGCGACAGGTGGGTGGCCCCCACCCGGACGCCGACCAGCGGCCGTCCGCGATGGCGCAGGGCCGGCGTCCCGTAGCTCAGGTCCTCGACGGCGTCGGGGACGATGGCGAGCGCACGGTCGAGCACCTGCTGCAGCGCGGCCCGCGTGTCCCCGTCCGTGCCGGCCACCAGATCGCTGAAGACGCCCATGGAGGAGATCCTAGGGCGCGTCGCGCGGGTGCGCGGGAGGTCGGCTCCACCGAACCCGAGCGTTCCGCGCCGTTCTGGAGCGGGCCACAGAGCAGTCGCCGCGGGCACGACGACCGACACCGCCACGCTCACCCTCATCCACCGGGGCCGGTGGCGCGCCTGCTCGCGATGAGGACGGCGCCGTGGCGGGTCTCCCCGCCGTCGGTGGAGGTGCCTAGGCTGGCCGCGTGAGCGCAGCCCGGGAGCCGGTCGCGGCCCTGCGCGAGATCGCCTACCTGATGGAGCGCGTCCTCGCCGAGCCGTACCGGGTGCGCGCCTTCCGGGCCGCCGCCGACGTGGTGGAGGCGCTCTCGGAGGAGGAGTTCGCGCGCCACGCGCGGGCGGGCAGCTGGCGCGAGCTGCCCGGGCTCGGCCAGACCACGGCGACGGTCGTTGCCCAGGCCGTCGCCGGACGCGTCCCCGACCGCCTGGCGGCGCTGCGTGCCGAGGCGGGACCCCTGGCGCAGGGCGGCGAGGAGGTCCTCGGCCTGCTGCGGGGAGACCTCCACACCCACACCGACGCGTCGGACGGGACCGCCCCCGTCGAGCGATCGCGGGAGGCGGCCACCGCGCTGGGGCGGGACTACCTGGCGATCACCGACCACTCGCCGCGGCTGACCGTCGCGAACGGGCTGAGCGTGGAGCGCCTTCGGCGCCAGCTGGAGCACCTCGCGGCACTCAACAGCGACGGCGACGGCTGCCGGCTGCTCAGCGGCATCGAGGTGGACATCCTCGCCGACGGGGGTCTCGACCAGGTTCCGGACATGCTGTCCCGGCTCGACATCGTGGTCTCGAGCGTGCACTCCGAGCTCCGGATGGAGTCCGAGGCCATGACCCGGCGTATGGTGGCCGCGGTCGCCAACCCGTTCACGAACGTCCTTGGCCACTGCACCGGGCGCCTGATCACCGGCGGGCGCGGCCGTCGGCCGCCCAGCACCTTCGACGCGGAGGTGGTGTTCGAGGCGTGCCGCACCTTCGACGTCGCCGTCGAGATCAACTCCCGTCCCGAGCGGGCCGACCCGCCCGACGAACTGCTCGCCCTTGCCGTCGAGACCGGCTGCCTGTTCGCCATCGACTCCGACGCCCACGCCCCCGGCCAGCTGGAGTTCCCCGCCCACGGTGCTGCCAGGGCGGCGGCCGCCGGCGTCCCGCCCGAGCGCATCGTCAACACCTGGCCGGTCGAGGACCTGCTGGCCTGGAGCCGTGCGCGTCGCGGAAAGTGAGCAGGCCACTGGCGTCGGCACCCGGAGGGCCGGGTAAGGTCGCCATTGCGCAACGACCTTGCGTCGCAATTCCTGAGAAAGGCATCACCGTGGCACCTCGCGAATCCGTCGGCCCGATCCTGAACGGGTTGCCGACCAACCTCCCCGACATCGATTCGGACGAGACTGCCGAGTGGCTGGAATCGCTCGACATGATGATCGACAACGCGGGACGCAACCGCGCGCGGTACATCATGTTGCGCCTTCTCGAGCGGGCCCGCGACCAGCACCTGGGGCTGCCGTCGCTGACGGCGACCGACTACGTGAACACGATCCCGGCCGAGCAGGAGCCCTGGTACCCCGGTGACGTCGACCTGGAGCGCAAGTTCCGCCGGCTGCTGCGCTGGAACGCGGCGATCATGGTGCACTGCGCCCAGCGTCCCGGCGTCGGCGTCGGTGGCCACATCTCGTCCTTCGCGTCGTCGGCGACGTTGTACGAGGTGGGCTTCAACCACTTCTTCCGCGGCAAGGACCACCCCGGAGGCGGCGACCAGGTGTTCTTCCAGGGCCACGCGAGCCCCGGCATGTACGCGCGCGCCTTCCTCGAGGGACGCCTGGACGAGAACGACCTGAACGGCTTCCGCCAGGAGAAGAGCCACATCGTCGACGGGCGGATCCGCGCGCTCCCGTCCTACCCGCACCCGCGCCAGATGCCCGACTTCTGGGAGTTCCCGACCGTGTCGATGGGCCTGGGCCCGATCGCGGCGATCTACCAGGCGCAGTTCAACAAGTACCTCCACAACCGCGGGCTGAAGGACACCAGCCAGCAGCGCGTGTGGGCCTTCCTCGGGGACGGCGAGATGGACGAGGTGGAGAGCCGCGGCGCCCTCCAGCTCGCCGCGTACGAGGGCCTCGACAACCTGACCTTCGTCGTGAACTGCAACCTCCAGCGGCTGGACGGCCCGGTGCGCGGCAACGGCAAGATCATGCAGGAGCTGGAGAGCTTCTTCCGCGGCGCCGGCTGGAACGTGATCAAGGTCGTCTGGGGACGCGGCTGGGACCCGCTGTTGGCCGCCGATCGCGACGGTGCCCTGCTGAACGTCATGAACTCGACGCCGGACGGCGATTACCAGACGTTCAAGGCCAACGACGGCGCGTACGTCCGCAAGAACTTCTTCGGCCGCGACCCGCGGACCGCGAAGATGGTCGAGGACTGGTCGGACGACCGCATCTGGAAGCTGACCCGTGGCGGGCACGATTACCACAAGGTGTTCTCGGCCTACAAGGCCGCCTCGGAGTTCACCGGCGCACCGACGGTGATCCTCGCGCACACAATCAAGGGCTACTTCCTGGGCAGCCACTTCGCCGGCCGCAACGCGACCCACCAGATGAAGAAGCTGGCCCTGGACGACCTCAAGCAGTTCCGCGACCGGCTCGACATGCCGATCACCGACGCGGTGCTGGAGGAGAACCCCTACCAGCCGCCCTACATCAACCCGGGCCCCCAGGACGAGCGGATCCAGTACGTGCTGGACCGCCGCCGCACCCTCGGCGGCCCCGTGCCCGAGCGGCGCAACCGGCCGCGTCCGCTCAAGCTGCCGGACACCAGCGCCTACAGCGGCGTGAAGAAGGGATCGGGCAACCAGCCGGTCGCCTCGACGATGGCCTTCGTCCGCCTGCTCAAGGACCTGATGCGCGACAAGGAGTTCGCACCGCACGTGGTGCCGATCATCCCCGACGAGGCCCGCACCTTCGGCATGGACTCGTTCTTCCCGACGATCAAGATCTACTCCCCGCACGGCCAGAACTACACCCCGGTCGACCACGAGCTGATGCTGGCCTACCGGGAGTCGCCGCTCGGCCAGATCATCCACACCGGCATCAACGAGGCGGGCTCCACGGCGGCCTTCCAGGCGGTCGGGTCCTCCTACGCGACGCACGGCCTGCCGATGGTTCCGATCTACGTGTTCTACTCGATGTTCGGGTTCCAGCGCACGGCGGACGCGATCTGGGCGGCGGCGGACCAGCTGGCCCGCGGGTTCCTGATCGGCGCGACCGCCGGACGCACCACGCTGACCGGCGAGGGCACCCAGCACATGGACGGCCACAGCCACATGATCGCTGCCACGAACCCGGCCGTGGTGGCCTACGACCCGGCCTACGGGTACGAGATCGCCCACATCGTGGAGGACGGGCTTCGCCGGATGTACGGCGAGAAGCCCGAGGACCTCATCTACTACCTCACCGTCTACAACGAGCCGATGCCGCAGCCCGCGGAGCCGGAGAACGTGGACGCCGAGGGCATCGTCCGCGGCATGTACCTGCTGAAGGAGGGCAGCTTCGAGGGGGTCGGTGAGGACGCGCGTCGCGCGCAGCTGCTGGCCTCCGGCGTGGGCGTGGCCTGGGCCCTGGAGGCGCAGGAGCTGCTCAAGCGCGACTTCGGTGTGGTGGCCGACGTGTGGAGCGTGACCAGCTGGAACGAGCTGCGGCGCGACGGCCTGGCCTGCGACGAGCAGCGGTTCCTGCACCCGGGCGAGGACAACCCCGTCCCGTGGGTCACGCAGAAGCTGCATGGGCGTCCCGGCCCGGTCATCGCGGTGTCGGACTACATGCGCCAGGTGCAGGACCAGATCCTGAACTGGGTGCCGGGGGAGTTCGCCTCGCTCGGCGCGGACGGCTTCGGCTTCTCCGACACGCGCGCGGCGGCGCGGCGGTTCTTCCACATCGACGGGCCGTCGATCGTGGTGCGGACGCTGCAGCAGCTGGCCGCCTCCGGGCAGGTCGACCCGAGCTGGCCGGCGCGCGCCGCCGAGCAGTACCGGATCGACGACGTGTCCGCGGGCGCGTCCGGTTCCGCGGGGGGCGACGCCTGAGCGCGCACCGCTTTGATCCGCGGGCGCTTTCTGGCAGGCTGAATGCCTCTGACCAGCGTCTCGAGGAAGTGGGGAGGAGCGCGTGAGTACCGCGCCCGGATCGACGGCCGGCTCCTCGGTCGTGGCCGCACTGGGCATCACCCCCGGTCTTGCGGTCCAGGAACTCGGTTGGGATGAGGATGTCGACGAAGGACTGCGGTCCGCCGTGCTCGACGTCCTCGGCGAGGATTTCGTCTACGAGGCCATCGAGGCCGTCGACGTCGTGCTGCTGTGGTGGCGCGACGAGGACGGCGACCTCGGCGACGGCCTGGTCGACGCCCTCACCGACCTCACGGCCAAGGGCCACATCTGGCTGCTGACCCCGCGCATCGGCAAGGACGGCCACGTCGACGCCGCCGACCTGTCCGAGGCCGCGCTCACCGCGGGCCTCGCGCTGGCGAACACCGCCTCGGTGTCCCGCGGCTGGGAGGCCCACAAGCTGGTCCGCCCCAAGGGCGGTCGTCGTTAACACCGCCACCGGGCGGACCCGCGCGGCGGTCATCGCCGCCGCGCTCGTCGCGGGCCTGAGCGCCGGCTGCACGGCCGGGCCCGTCGCTCCGGTGGCCTCGCCGGCCGCGGTGGCGCCGGTGACCCCATCGGTTTCGGCGTCCAGCCCCTCGGCCACCCCGTCCGCTGTCGCGACCGCCTCCACGCCGTCGCCGCGAGCGACCAACGCTCCGGCGCTGCGGATCGGGTCGGTGAGCAACTTCCGGGACGTCGCGGGCGCGGGTCTCCCCCTGGGCGACGGGGGCACCATGGCCACCGGCGTCGTCTACCGATCGGCGAAGCTCTCCACCCTCTCCGCGGCGGACCGGCGCCGCCTGGCCAAGGCGGGGCTGTCGCTGGTGATCGACCTCCGCACGACCGCCGTGGTGCGCAACGCGCCGGACCCGTCCATCGCCGGTGCGCGGTACGAGCTGGTGAACATCTACGGCACGCCGCGCTCACCCCGGCTGGCCTCGAGAACGCCTGCGGCGGCCAAGGCGTACATGCGCAGCCTCAACGTCGGCTTCGTCGCGGACGCCGGCCAGCGCTCGCGGATCGCCGACGCGCTCCGGCTGATCGCCCGTGCGGACGGGCCGGTGGTGATCCACTGCACGGAGGGCAAGGACCGGACGGGCTGGGTCTCCGCCGTGCTGCAGCTCGCTGCCGGTGCCGACCGCGACACGGTCATGGAGGAGTACCTCAGGTCGAACACCTACCGGGCGGACGAGATCGACAGCGCCGTCCGCTCGGCGCGCAGGGCCGGCGGCACGCAGGAGGCGCTGACCACCCAGGCGCTCCTCACGGTGGACGCGAGCTACCTCGCCGCCGGGCTCGACGAACTGGACCGCCGCTACGGCGACATCGACTCCTACCTGTCCGACGGGCTGGGGCTGTCGAAGGCCACCATCGCCGCACTGCGCGCGCGCCTGGCCGGCTGAGCGCCGGTGACGGCTCCCGTCAGCCCAGGACGCCGGGCAGGTCGGGGGCGCCGGCCTCGTGGCCGGCCAACTGTGCCCGTGCACGGATCCTGACCAGTTCCAGCAGCGCCTCGCGTGCGGCGATGGTCGGTGCCTCCACGCTGAAGCTGAAGTGCCCGTCGAACCAGTGGCCCGACATCACGTACACCTTCTTCGAGGCAGTGTTGAGGCGGTACAGCGTGCCGACCTGCTCGCCGTCGAGCATCATCGGGCTCTTCGCGGCGTCGGAGTACTTCGTCGTGTAGTGGTCGGTCGCCTCGTCTGCGTCCTGCCAGAAGCGGTAGCGGATGAGCCCCTGGTCGCCGATCGTGCAGTCGAAGGTGTCGGTGGTGTCGCGATACGGCACGTAGGTGCAGTCGTCCCACTGCTCGTCCAGCGACAGGTAGACGTAGCGCAGCCCTTCCTCGCCGCTGGGGGCCGGGCACTCGGCCAGGTCGGTGACCGGGGCGGCGTTCCAGCACTGGACGACGACGGCGACCGGTGAGGCGGTGGTGGTCGGTGACGGCGTGGACACCGGGCTGGTGGCGGGTCCGGCGGCGAACGGCAGCCGGAGCCCGGAGAAGCCCGTCACCGCCCAGGCGACGAGCGCCACGACCAGCAGCACGGCGACCCCCGCGAGCCACACCAGCGGCGACCTGCGACGCGCGGGCGTGGGGGGTGCGGCCGGGACGAACGCTGCCGGAGCCGCAGGTGACGGCTGGCCGGGTCCCGGCAGCGCCGCGGCGGGATCCGGCCCCGGGGAGGATGGCGGCGCGACGGCCGGGGACGGCACGGGCACCGGGGGAGGTGCCGGGACGGGCGGCACGAACACCGCGCCCACGGGGCGGGTGGCGTCGGGGTCGACGGCCTGCGGGGAGGGCGGTGGCGCGGGTGGTCGCGGGGCCGGCCGGAAGATGCCGGAGTCGGGCTTGGAGATCGACAGCGGCGCGACGCCCGCGGCGAGCGCCTGCGGGCCGCGGGCCATCGACAGCACCTCCGCCGCGCTCTCCGGCCGCTCGTCGGGGTTCTTGGCCAGGCAGGCCCAGAAGAGCCGGTTGAGCTCGACGACCAGCGGGTCGGAGCCCGGCAGCTGGGGGACGGGCGCGTTCAGGTGCGCCATCGCCACCTGCACGTCGGTGCCGGAGTAGACGTTGCGGCTGGTCAGCATCGCCCACAGGACGCAGGCCGCCGAGTACAGGTCGCTGCGCTGCGTGGCGGGACGACCCGCGTGGCGCTCGGGGCTCATGAACGCCCAGCTGCCCGCGACCAGGCCGGGCTGGGTGAGGCCGCCGTCCGCGGTCTGGGCGATGCCGAAGTCGCACAGGTACGCGAACGGCTCGGTGCCTCCGGGACGCAGGAGGACGTTGCTGGGCTTCACGTCCCTGTGGACGATGCCCTGCGCGTGCGCGTCCCCGAGCGCCTCCAGCACCTGGGTGAAGATCTGGATGGCTGCGGCCGGCGGCAGTGCACCGGTGCGGCCGACCAGCTGGCTCACGTCCCCGCCGGCGACGTACTGCATCGCGAGGTACAGGTAGCCGTTGAGGTCGCCGTAGTCGAAGATCTGGATGATGTGCGGCGAGTCGAGGCTGGCCAGGATCGCCGCCTCCCGCGAGAAGCGGCCGGCGAACGTCTCCTCCGACGCGAGCCGGGGATCGAGGATCTTCAGCGCGACGGGTCGGTTGAGCCCGAGTTGCGTCGCCCGGTAGACGATGCCCATGCCGCCCCGGCCGATCTCGGCCTCGACGCGGTATGCGCCGATCTGGTCGCCGATCGTCGGGAAGCCCACCATTCGCCACTCCCTATGCCCTGGGGTGTTGCCAGCCTAGGGGAGGCGTGGCGAGGAGGTCAGCAGGTGCGCCCTAAGATGTGCGAACGCGGGCGCATAGCTCAGTTGGTTAGAGCACCTCCCTTACAAGGAGGTGGTCGGGGGTTCGAGTCCCTCTGCGCCCACCCGCGGGCGGTGGTCCTCGCCCCTTCGCTGGACCCTCACCGACCCTTCGGAAAGGTATCGGCCTGCGCGCCGAGGGCCGGCGTGCCGGGTTCGGGGGAAGACGGTGTGCGATGCGTACCGCGCGCCTGAGGCTTGCGTTCATCGCGGCCCTGGCCACTCTGTTCACCATGACGGGCGCCTCGTTGCCCGCCGCCGCGGCCGATCCGACGGCCGCCATCAAGGGCGTGGTCCTGTCCTTCATGGACCCGCTCGGTTTCGCGAGGGTCACGGTGTTCAACGCCGACACCGGGACCGCGCTGAAGTCCGTCGTCGCCGACGTCGGCGGCAACTACCTCGTCACCGGCCTGCCCGCAGGACGCGTCCAGGTGCGGGCGACGAAGACCGGCTACCTGACCAGCTGGGCCGACAACGCCCCCAGCCGGGCCACCGCCCGCATCTACACCCTGTCACCGGGACAGGTCCTCGAGCAGTCCTGGGACCCCCCTGTGCTCTCGCTCGACCTCGCGCCGGAGGCGGTGGTCACCGGGACCGTGCTCGGCGTCCGTGACGTGCCACTGCCCGGAACCGGGACCCCGGTCGCCGGGGCGAGCGTCACGGTGCTGTCCGAGGACGGACGCGGCCTCGGCCACGCCGTGACGGACGCCACCGGCGGCTTCCGGGTGGGCATGCTTCCCTCCGGCCTCGTCCGGGTGAGGGCCTCTGCCGCCGGGTACCTCACGGCGCTGGCTCCCAACAACCCGTTCGGCGAGGCCCAGACCTTCCCGCTGATGGCCGGGGCGACCACCGGGATCGGGCTCCTGCGCCTCTATGCGCCCGCGGTGATCCTCGGTGAGGTCCGCTCCGGCGCCGGACCGATCGCCGGCACCGCCCAGGTGAAGGTGCTCGACGCCGCCACCGGCAAGGTCCTCCGGTCGCTGGTCACCGACAGTGGCGGCGGCTTCCGGGTCGACAACCTGCCGCCCGTGACCGTCCGGCTGAAGGCCACAGCGGACGGCTACCTCGCCGGATCGTCCGGCCCCTACCCGCTGGGGCCGGGGGTGGAGACGGGCGTCGTCCTCGACCTGACACCGGCAGGGGTGGTCACCGGGTCGGTGTGCAGCGTGGAGTTCATCGACGACCTGGGGGTGGTCAGCCCGTGCGTGCCGCAGGGCGGAGTGAAGGTCACAGTCGTCTCCGCGGACACGGGGGCCACCCTCGCCTCCGGGGTCACCCAGGACATCAGCGGCGCGTTCCGGATCGGCGGGCTCCCCGAGGGCAGGGTGCAGGTGAAGGCCGTGGCGCCGGGATGGCTGACCGCCTGGGCGCCGGATGTGGGGCGACGCGTGGACGCGAAGGTCTTCGACGTCCGCCCGGGAACCCCGACGGACGTCGGGACGGTGACGCTGTACGAGCCGGCGACCGTCTACGTCGACGTGCTGTGGAACACGGACCCGATTCCGGGGACGGCCACGCTCACCCTGCTCGACACCTCCACCAACAAGGTGGTCCGCACCGTGCAGACCGCTGCCGGCGGTGTGGCGACGCGGCTCGGTGACCTCCGTCCCGGCAGTTACCGGGTCCGCGCCGTCGCGGACGGCTTCCTGCCCCGGTGGTCGGGCACCTTCACGCTCCTTCCCGGGCAGGTTCTCGGGCCGGAGTGGGCGCGCGGGTGCATCGTCCTCCCGCTGGAGCTCGAAGGGGTGATCACCGGGAACGTCATGGGGTTCGGCGCCGGCTACGACGACCCGGTCCCCGGCGCGAAGGTCGTGGCCGTGGACGCCACGACCGGGAAGGTCCTCGGTTCGGCCACGACGTCCGCGGAGGTCGACCACTACGGCGACTTCCGGATCGCCGGCCTGCCGCACACGACCGTCAGGCTCAAGGTGACTGCGCCGACGTTCCTGACGAGCTGGGCACCGGGCAGGCGGACGTCTGCCGAGGCCGAGGTCTACACCGTCCATCCGGTTCTGTTCGGTGAGGCGACCGACGTGGGCGTGGTCGCGATCTTCCGGCCCGCCACGATCATCGGCCAGGTGGTCAGCGCGGGGGCCCCGGTCGAGTCGGCCAGGGTGACGGTGTTCGACGCCGGTACGGGCGCGGCGCTCCGGTCGGTCACGACCGACGCCGACGGGCGCTACCGCGTCGAGGGCCTGTGGACCGGCTGGTCGCTGCAGGTGAAGGTGCGGGCGCTCAAGGACGGCTACATCACCAACTGGGCCGACTCCGACGTCCAGCGCACCATGGCGACCGCGACGGTGTTCCCGCTGGGGCCCGGTGACGTGCTGGAGCAGACCGGTTCGGGCCTGCCCTCGCTCTACCTCGAGATCGCCAGGGAGGCGGTCGTGCAGGGACAGGTCCTGGGCAACTTCGACCCGCTCGACGGTGCGACCGTCACCGTCGTCGACGCCGTCACCGGCAAGGCGTTGAGGTCGGCGGTGTCCGACGTCACCGGCGCCTACCGCATCGGAGGCATCGGCGCCTGGGGCGGCCGCCAGGTCAAGGTCAGGGCGAGCAAGGCTGGCTGGCGGACGTCGTGGGCTGACGGTGCGTGGACACAGGGCACGGCGAGGGTCTTCGGACTCCACCCCGGCACGGTGCTCACGCAGTCGTGGGATCCGATGGTCCTGTACCTCGACCTGCAGAAGCTCGCCTGAGACCACGGGAGGGGGAGGGGCGGCCACCTGGGCCGGCGGGGGCCTACCCCGGCCAGCCCAGGCGGGCCGCCACCACGTCCGCCGCCGTCCCCGGGAACTGCGACCACCCCGGCTCGAGCAGCTCGCGGGCCAGGCGGAACAGACTCCGCGCGCACGTCTCGACGTCGGCGTCCAGGGCGTCTGCCAGGCGCGCCGCGACATCCGGAAGGGCCTGCTCCAGGCGCCGCAGGGGATCGAACGGACTGCGCGGCGCCTGCGGCGCGAGCCGTTGGCGCAGTGCCTCCGCCAGGCAGGTCAGCGCGTGGGCGCGGACGTGGGCGTTCCCGGACACCCGCTCACCCCGGCGCACCCTCCCGACGCCGATGTAGAGCTTGGCGAGGAACAGCGCGACCTGGTCGGCAGGATCGGGCAGAGGGTCGGGGTCGGCGAAGCGGAGGTCGCCGCCGTCGAGCAGCACTTGCCGCTGCGGGTCGCGGATCGTCCACGGGCGGCCGGCGCCGAACTCGTAGAGCACGCCGTCGTCATACAGCGCCACGCCACCGTTCTCTCCCTCGTGCGCGGCCATCACCAGGTGCTCGCGGAACGGCAGGAACGGCCAGTCCCGGGCGAGTGCTCCGGCCGGCTCGGCGACGAACAGGTTGAAGTCGAGGTCCGACCACCCGTCGCGACGCCCGTCCCCGCCGCCCGCGGACGAGCCGAACACGACCAGGCTGGTCACTCCGGGCGTCCTGCGGCAGCGGGCCAGCAGCGCGTCGCGGTGTTCGTGCAGCTCCATCCCACGATTATGGCGACGCCCCGGATGCGTTTCCACGGCGCTGTGGCAATTCAGTGGCGCAAGCTCACAACGATGTAATTCAGGGACGGCGCACCGACGCCCGCCCTCGCTGCGCACCCACGGCGGTCCAGGACCGGCGAGAGCACCGCGGTCGGCTCCCGGAATTCATCGTCCGGGCGTGGACGGACCCGCAGTGCCGACGGTGACATGCCTAGTGGGGGCCCGAAAAGGGAAGGAGCCCGCCACGAACCGGAGTTCTGCGGGCACTGCCGGGGGGCAGCCAGTCCGGCTCGGGGGGAACCGGATCTGTAAGGCGGGGGCTCGGGGGGAACCGCTCGCCACGACCTGAACTTTACCGCAGCCCGCCGCTGCAATTGCAAGCGGTTCCCAAAGATTTCCGGCGACATTTTTCCGGTCCCCCGGAAAGGGGACAACCCCTAGTCACGGCAGCAGGATCAAAGGCCGGTCACCCGTGGAGGGGACATTTTCCGGAAATGCAGCCGTGAAATGCCCCGAAATGTCACCCGGTCAGGTGACAGCGCCCGCGCCGGGGGCGGGGGTGGTGGCGTAGAGTGGCTCCTCGTGACTGCCGCTGACCTCCAGGCCGACCTGGCCGTCCTCGACCGCACGTTGACCTCGATCGAGGCGGTGATCGACCCCACCGCCAAGCGTGCGCAGATCGCCGACCTCCAGGAGCAGGTTGCCGCCCCCGACCTGTGGGACGACCAGGAGAACGCACAGCGGGTGACCTCCTCGCTCTCCCGGCTCCAGGCCGAGGTGGACCGTGTGGTCGCGCTCCGCGGGCGCGTGGACGACCTCGGCGTGCTGATCGAGCTCTCCGTCGAGGAGGACGACCCGGCGACGCTGGCCGAGGCGCAGCGGGAGTACAAGGCGCTGGCCGCCGACATCGAGGCCCTCGAGGTCCGCACGTTGCTGTCCGGGGAGTACGACCAGCGGGACGCCCTGGTCACGATCCGCTCGGAGGCCGGCGGGGTGGACGCGGCCGACTTCGCGGCCATGCTGTTGCGGATGTACCTGCGCTGGGCCGAACGGCACGGCTACGCCACGGAGGTGTACGACACCTCCTACGCGGAGGAGGCCGGCATCAAGTCGGCCACCTTCACGGTCAAGGAGCCCTTCGCCTACGGCATGCTCTCCGTCGAGCAGGGGACGCACCGGCTGGTCCGCATCAGCCCCTTCGACAACCAGGGACGCCGCCAGACGTCCTTCGCCGGCGTCGACGTGCTCCCGGTCACCGAGGAGACCGACCACATCGACATCCCGGAGGCCGACATCCGGGTGGACGTGTTCCGCTCGTCCGGCCCCGGCGGCCAGAGCGTGAACACCACCGACTCGGCCGTCCGGATCACCCACCTGCCGACCGGTCTGGTGGTGTCCTGCCAGAACGAGAAGTCCCAGCTGCAGAACAAGGCCGCCGCGCTGCGCGTCCTCCAGTCGCGGCTGCTGGAACGCGCCCGTGCCGAGAAGGAGGCCGAGATGCGCGAGCTCAAGGGGGAGGGCGGCAACTCCTGGGGGTCGCAGATGCGGTCCTACGTCCTGCACCCCTACCAGATGGTGAAGGACCTGCGCACCGACTTCGAGGTGGGCAACCCCGACGCGGTCTTCGACGGCGACATCGACGGCTTCCTGGACGCGGGCGTCCGCTGGCGCCGTCAGCAGGGCGAACGCTGACCATGCGGGCAACCCTGACGGGCGTCGTGGGGTCGTCGCATACACTGCCCGGTGGCCGGCCTCGCCTCACCTCGAGGGAACGTCCCCATCGCCTACCCGGTCGAGCAACCTCGTGATCAGATTCGAAGACGTCACCAAGACCTACGACGGCCAGACGCGCCCGGCCCTCCGTAGCGTGACCGTGGAGATCGCCAAGGGAGAGTTCGCCTTCCTCGTCGGCCAGTCCGGCTCGGGCAAGTCGACCTTCCTGCGGCTCATCCTGCGCGAGTACCTGCCCACCAGCGGCCACATCCACGTGGCCGGCAAGGACCTCAGCCGGCTGCACAGCTGGAAGGTGCCCGCGCTGCGCCGCCAGATCGGCACCGTCTTCCAGGACTTCCGGCTGCTCCCGGGCAAGACCGTGAACGAGAACGTCGGCTTCGCGATGCAGGTGATCGGCAAGCCCGCCTCCCTCATCCGCACGGTCGTCCCGGAGACCCTCGAACTCGTCGGGCTGGAGGGCAAGGGCGACCGGCTCCCCGAGGAGCTGTCCGGCGGAGAGCAGCAGCGCGTGGCCATCGCCCGCGCGTTCGTCAACCGTCCGGCGATCCTGATCGCGGACGAACCCACCGGCAACCTCGACCCGAACACCAGCATCGGGATCATGAAGCTGCTCGACCGGATCAACAAGTCCGACACGACCGTGATCATGGCCACCCACGACGCGAACATCGTCGACCAGATGCGCAAGCGGGTCATCGAACTGGCCAACGGGGAGGTCGTGCGTGACCAGAGCAAGGGTGTGTATGGCTACCAGTGATCCGCGTCCGGCACGGAAGGCCGTCCGATGAGGCACACGCTCAGCGAGACCTGGTCCGGCCTGCGCCGCAACGCGTCCATGACCCTGGCCGTGGTGGTCACCATGTGGGTGTCCCTGACCCTGTTCGGCGCGGGGCTCCTCGTGGCGCAGCAGGTGGAGCGGCTGAAGGACGACTGGTACGACAAGGTGGAGATCAGCGTCTTCCTCTGCGTCGCCGACTCCCGGGGCGGCAACTGCGTCCCCGGCGAGCCCGCCACGGACGCCCAGCGCGCCACCGTCGAGGAGACCCTCCGCAGCAACCCCGAGGTCGCCGAGGTCTTCTACGAGACCCGTGAGCAGGCCTACCAGCAGTTCCGTGAGTACTACGCGAACAACGACCCGATCCTGAAGTCGACGACCGTCGACATGATGCAGGACTCCTTCCGGGTGAAGCTGAAGAACCCGCAGGAGTACCAGGGCGTCATCTCCGCCGTCAGCGGCCTGCCCGGCGTCCAGCAGGTGCAGGACCTTCGGAAGTTCCTCGACCCGATGTTCGCCTGGCTCAACCTCGCCCGCTGGGCGACCGTCGGCCTCAGCGGGCTGCTGCTGCTGGCGGCGGCGCTGCAGATCGGCAACACGATCCGGCTGGCGGCCTACTCGCGGCGCAGGGAGATCGGCATCATGCGGCTGGTCGGCGCCTCGAACTGGTACATCATGCTGCCGTTCCTGCTGGAGTCGCTGATCGCCGCGGTCGGCGGCGCGCTGCTGGCCTGCGCCACGCTGGCGGCCGTCGAGCAGTTCGTGATCGTCGGTCGGGCCGCCGTGGAGATCCCGACCGTCCGCTGGGTCGACTGGGGCAATGTCGGGTGGGTGATGGCGAGCCTCGCCGTCGTTGCCGTCGCGCTCTCTATCATTCCTACATTGATCGCGACCCGGAGGTTCCTCCGGGTCTGAGCAGGAAAACCGATTGGGGCAACTCGTGCTGGTGTCTTCCCCCACCGCACGCGGAACCCGGGGTAGCCGCCTCGGCCCGTTCGTGCATGTGGCCAGAGCCGTGCTTGTGCCTGCGTTGCTGCTGGGGCTCGTCGTCAGTGCCAGTCCGGCCGCCTCCGCGGGTGGCCTGACCGACGCGCGCGACAAGGTCCGCAAGGCGCTCGTGCAGGCGAAGAAGGACGTGGCCTCGGACAAGGAGGCCGTCGCGTCGGCGGAGGACCGGCTGTCGGCGTCCGAGTCCTCGCTGGACAAGGCCCGCTCCGAGCTCGCGTACGTCACCAGGAAGCTCGCGGCGGCGAAGAAGCAGGACGCCGCCATCGCCGCCGACCTCGCCGCGGCGGAGGAGGCGTTCGACGAGGCGTCCGCCGCCGTGCTGGCCGCCCAGGCCCGGGTGGACGACCAGCGTGCGCTCGTCGGGCAGGTCGTCCGCACGACCTACCAGCAGCGCACCGACCTGCAGGGCCTCGGGCTCGTGCTCGGCGCCGAGTCGGCGACCGAACTGGCGCAGCGGGTGCAGTGGTCGACGACGCTGTTCGACAGCACCACCGGCCAGCTCGACCGGCTCAAGGAACTGCAGGCCGGCCTCGAGTCCGCCCGCGCCGGACGGGCGAAAGCCGAATCCGCCCTCGGCGAGCGGCGCCGGGCGAGCGCCGCGCACGTGGCGGAGGTGAAGGAGCTCGCGGCGGAGGCGGCCAGGCGCAAGGCCGACCTCGCGAAGCTGGTGGCGGCGAACCGGGCACTCAAGGCGAAGGCCCAGGACGAGCTGGAGTCCAGCCGGAAGCAGTACCAGGCGCTGGAGAAGGAGGAGGCGCGGATCACCGCCAGGCTGCGCGGCGACAGCTACGACATCGTGAACACGGGTGGCTTCATCCGTCCCGTCAACGCCCCGAACGGCTCGCCGTTCGGCATGCGCTACCACCCGATCCTGCACTACTGGCGGATGCACTGGGGTACCGACTTCGGTGCCGCCTGCGGGGCACCGATCCGCGCGATGGCCGACGGCAAGGTGATCTCCGCCGGCTGGACGACCTACGGCTTCGGCAACTACACGATCATCAGCTACGGGCGGATGTTCGGCGCGCAGCTGGCCAGCGGCTACGCCCATCAGTCGAAGGTGCTGGTGCACGCGGGCCAGAAGGTGAAGCAGGGCCAGGTCGTCGGCTACGTCGGCACGACCGGCCTCAGCACCGGGTGCCACCTGCATCTGCAGATCTACCGCAACGGCGTGCGCGTGAATCCGATGCGCTACCTGTAGCATCCTCGTCGCGAACGCTTGCACCAAGGATCTCGCGGCTCCCGACCCCTCAGCCGCGACACCCCCAGCCCGGCCCGTCGTCCCCCCGGCGACGGGCTGGGCTGTTAGTTGGGGAGGGCCGCTGTCCGGCCCGCTTGGTAGGGTTGGCGGACGGACGCGAGGGGGAGGAGCCACGATGCCGCGACCACAGGGCAGGGTGCTGGTGGCCCAGAACCGCAAGGCCCACCACGACTACCACCTGCACGAGCGCTTCGAGGCGGGCATGGTGCTGACCGGCACCGAGGTCAAGTCGCTGCGGGCGGGGCGGGCCTCGCTGGTCGACGCCTTCGCCACCGTCGACGACGGAGAGGTGTGGCTGCGCAACGCGCACATCCCCGAGTACGCGTTCGGCACCTGGAAGAACCACGCCACCCGGCGCAACCGCAAGCTCCTGCTCCACCGCAAGGAGATCGCCAAGCTCGACCGCGAGACGGCGTCGAGCGGCCGCACGATCGTCCCGCTGGCGATCTACTTCTCCGACGGCTACGCCAAGGTGGAGCTCGCCATCGCGACCGGCAAGCGCGACTGGGACAAGCGCCAGACCATCGCCGCCCGGGACGCCGACAGGGAGGCCCAGCGCGAGCTCTCCGCCCGCAACCGGGGCGAACGGTGAGCGTGCGGGCGCCCGGCCGCTGGCTGGCTGCGCTCGCCGTCCTCCTGCTCACCGGCTGGATCTCACTGGGGTCCGCAGCCGTCGCGTACGCGGCGTCCGGTGACGTCTTCGACCGCTTCGACGTGGTTGCCACGGTCGACAGCCAGGGCTTCGTGAACGTCACGGAGACGATCGTCCTTCGCTTCGGCCCCTCGTCCGGACGCCACGGCCTCGAGCGCACCCTGATCACCAGGGAGCCCGACGGCGACGAGAACGACGTGGTCTACCGGATCGACCAGGTGTCGGTGACCAGCCCCGACCCGGTCTCGACAGAGCTCGACACCAGCGAGCAGGGGAGTGGGCGCAACACCTACCTGCGCATCCGGGTGGGGTCGGCCGACCGGACGATCAGTGCGCCGACGGCCACCTACGTCCTGTCCTACCGGGTGGCCGGGCTGCTGCGCACCTCCGGCAGCTACGACGAGCTCTACTGGGACGTCACGGGCGCCTCGATGCCGACCATCGCGGAGGCCTCGGTGCGCATCGACGTGCCCGGCGGGGCACAGGCGGTGTTCTGTTCCGTGGCGATGCCCGGCGAGCGCGGCGACTGCGATTCGGCGGCGGTGACGGCGGGCTCCGGCCGGTTCGCGGCCACCATCATCACGCCGGGCGAGGTGATGACGGTCTCGGTGAAGATCGGCCCAGGCCTCATCACCGGCAACACCCCGATCCGCGTGGAGAACGCGGACACCGAGAGCGCCCGGCTGGGCAGCTGGCTCCTCGGCGGTTCCCTGGGTGCGGCCGCGCTCGTCCCGTTCGTCGGGTGGTGGTACGTGCGGCGGCGCAGCCGTGACCTGCGCTTCGAGGGCATGCCCCCGGGCACCTTCCCGCCACCCGGCGTGGCGGCCCGGGAAGTGCCGTCCGACCCGCGCATGGAGATCCCGGTGTCCTTCGCGCCACCGTCGGTGCCGGTCGCCGAGGCGGGGCTGCTGCTGGACGGGCAGTCGGACGTGCGCGACACCACCGCGACCCTCGTGCAGCTCGCGGTGTCGGGGGCCGTCCAGCTGCGCAGTGACGCCACCCGGCAGGTCCGCCTCGTCGACGCCTCCCGCGCTCCGGACCGTACGGCGAAGCTGCTGCTGCGCAGCTTGTTCCCCAAGGGCACCGACCAGGGTGCGCAGGTCGACCTCGGCGAGCCGGGAACGCTGTCCGAGGGGCACCGCAAGGTCACGCAGGCCGTGCAGGAGCGCTCCCGTGCGGAGGGCTGGTTCGTGCGCGCGCCGGGGGCCGGTTCGGCCCTGGCCGGTCTGGGTGGGCTGTTCTTCCCTGTCCTCGTCGGCGGGATCGTCGGGGTGGTGTTCCTCGGCCCGCTGCTGCTGATCGTCCTGCCGGTGCTGCTCGCGGTCGTGATCACCGCGCTGGTGGCGCGCTCGAAGCTGAAGCGGGGGCAGCGCAGCGCGGTCGGGCGCGCGCTCACCGACCAGGTCGAGGGGTTCCGCACCTACCTCGCGACAGCAGAGGCCGAGCAACTGCAGTTCGAGGAGGGCGAGGACATCTTCAGCAAGTACCTGCCCTGGGCCGTGGCGTTCGACCTCACCGACCGCTGGACCAGGGTGTGCCAGCGGCTGGTCGAGCTCGGGCGACTGCCCGCCACCGCGCCCGTCTGGTACTACGGGTCGACCTGGGACTTCGGCACGCTGGGCCGGCAGTTCGACGACCTCGACTCCTCCGTGGGCTCGTCGATCGCCACGCCCGCGCCCACCTTCAGCGAGTCGGGCTTCGGCAGCAGCGGCTCCGCGTTCGACAGCGGCGGCTTCTCCAGCGGTGGCGGTGGCTTCTCCGGCGGCGGTGGAGGCGGCGGGGGCGGCGGCAGCTGGTAGGCGACCGCCGCCCGCAGGGGTGCGGCTACTTCACTCCGACGAGGTCGCAGACGAAGATCAGCGTCTCTCCGGGGGCGATCACGCCGCCGGCTCCGCGGTCGCCGTACGCGAGGTGCGGCGGGATCACCAGGCGGCGGCGTCCACCGACCTTCATGCCGACCAGGCCGTCGTCCCAGCCGGTGATGACGCGGCGCGCGCCGAGGGGGAACACCAGCGGCTGGCCGCGGTCGTAGCTGGAGTCGAACTCCTCGCCGGAGGAGAACGCCACCCCCACGTAGTGCACGGCGACGGTCTTGCCGGGGACGGCCTCGGGGCCGATGCCCTCCTCGAGGTCGGTGATCTCCAGGTCGGCGGGAGCTGCGCCCTCGGGCGGGTCGACGAATGGCTTTTCCATGCCCGGCACCCTACCGCCCGCGCGAGGGCTCGCCGGCCCGCCCTCGCCCGGTCCCGCACCCCGCCCCGCGGCCGGATTCGCCCCCCGGGTCGACCGCACGTATACTGGAGTGCTGGTCGGGAGTGATCCCGTCCGGTGACAACTCAACAGGGGGTGACTGGTTTCGACTTGGGACGGTCGTCCCAGGAGAAGCGGGCCGAGGATCCGGGGACATCTCGTTAACGACTCCCGGAAACCAATAAGTGCCAACACACAGCGCACTGACTTCGCTCTCGCTGCCTGAGCAGTGACCGAAGGGTCAGCCCGGATGCGCCTTCCGTCCGGTTCCTGGCCTCATTCAGAAGGCTTACCGAACTGACCTCGTCCTAGGGTCGGTCCGGGAGAACTCATAGGGCTGGGCTTGTTCACCACGTGCCGGTGCGAGGGTGAGAGCCGAGAAAACGCCTAGCCGGCTGCGCCCGGAGAAGTCCTGGTTCACCTCTTGAGGACGCGGGTTCGACTCCCGCCACCTCCACCCCTGCGATGAGAACGACAGCGCCTCCGTCCGATGGACGGGGGCGCTGTCGTTTCCCAGAGGCCCTCCGCTGGACACTTCATTATAAAGAGATATAAGCTTCATGGTGGCCCGACGAGGCCATCACGCCTGGGGGGCCGCATGAGAACGCACGTGTACCTGACCGGGAGCGGCCCGGACATCGCCGCCGGGGACGACCGCTTCCGGAGACTTCTTCGTTGTGCCGGTCGGCAGGTGCCCGGAGGGGCGGCCACGGCATGAGCGCGCTGAGGTTGTCCACGCCCGAGCTCGTCGCGCGGATCCGCGCCGCCAACGGCGACACCCAGGAAGGCCTCGCGCGCCGCCTCGGCGTGTCGTTCCCCACCGTGAACGCGTGGGAGCGCGGCCGGAGCGAGGCGAAGCCCGTGCACCGGGAGGCTCTGGAGGAGCTGGCCGGTTCGCTGCGGATCCGCCAGGGGCTCGTCGTGTTGGTGATCGACGACGACCCGGTGACCGTGGAGCTCGTGCGCGCCGCGGCCACCGACGTCGACGCCTCCGTCACGGTCGAGGGGGCGCTCGGCGGCTGGGAGGGCCTGGTCAAGTGCGGGGCCGTGCAACCGGCCCTGTTGTTCCTCGACGTGATGATGCCCGGCATCGACGGGCTGGAGGTCGCCCGTCGCCTGCCCTCGATCGAGGGGCTGGCGGGCCTGCGGATCGTCTTCGTGACCTCTTCGCGGAATCCCGACGTGCTGGCCAGGGCTGCGGCGCTCGGCACGGAGGTCCTGCCCAAGCCCCTCGAACTCGACGAACTCGCCCGGGTGATGGGCGAAGCCCTCGAGCCGGCGTCCCCGCGCTGACCCCGGCCGAGGGGGCAATCCCGCCGGTAACGGCCGGAGCGGGGAGCTGTGGTGAAATGCTCCAATTGCCCGCAACGGGCGTCGGTAAGGACGTCCTCGAATGGGTGACAATGTCCCCGTCCGGGTGACTACCTGTGCGGGTGACAAGGGGCGATGCGTGATTAACCGCAATCAACGCGCCCGGCCACCAGCCCGATGAAAGTTCATCATTCGCTCCTGTCGGCGGCCCTTTCGTTGTTACTGTCCAGGTGTCGTCGCGGGGCACCGGGGCGACACGCCCAGGCATGACATCCGACGAAGCAGGCAGGAAAGGCACACCGAAAGTGACCGCCATCACTTCTGTGCAGACCGAGCAGCCGGGAGCCCGCTCGATCACCGCACAGCTCGCGGCCGTGGGCCACGAACTCAGGACACCGCTCAACGCCGTCATCGGACTCTCGGCCGTCCTCGCCCGCCAGTTGCACGGGCCGCTCACCGACAAGCAGGCCGAGTACGTGGCCCAGATCGAGGCCAGCGGGCGGCACCTGCTCGCGCTGGTCACGGACATCCTCGACTACGCCAAGGCGGACGCCGACAGGCTCAGCACCGACATCGCCGAGCTGGCCGTCGTCGAGGTCGTGGACGACGCGGTGGGCATGATCGGCGAACAAGCCCGGGAGCGCGGCATCGCCGTGCTCGTCGACGTGCCCGCGGCCGTGCCGCCGCTGCTCGGCGACGCGGTGCGCGTGCGGCAGATGCTGCTCAACCTGCTCTCCAACGCGGTGAAGTTCACCGCGCCGGGCGGGCAGGTGGGCGTCGGCGTGCACAGCGAGGGCGACCGTGTCGTCCTCGACGTGTGGGACACCGGCGTCGGCATCGCCGCCGAGCACCTCGACCGCGTCTTCGAGCCGTTCGAGCAACTCGACTCGCCGCTGTCGCGCCACCACGCCGGGACCGGCCTGGGGCTGGCGATCACCCGCCGCCTCGCCGAACTCCAGGGCGCCCAGGTCAGCGTGCGGAGCACCGTCGGCACCGGCTCCGTGTTCACACTGGACTTCCCGGCCGCGTCGGCGGCCGCCGGGGCCGAGGTGTCCGCGGTGCCCGAGCGGCTGGCCACCGTCGTCCCGCTGCGGCAGCCACGCGACCGTATGCCGGCCGGGACGTCCGCCACAGGTGCCAGACTGGGCTCCGGGAGGTGTCATGCAGAGTTACCAGGTGGGGGACCTGCTGGTGGCCGGGATCTCGATCTCGGACGGGGTGTTCGACGGCGCGGTCGTGCTGCTGCTGGACGCCGACGAGTCGGGGACGCTGGGTGTGGTGCTGAACCGGACCACGGAGATCGAGCTGTCCGGGGCGTTGCCGGCCTGGTCGTCCCTGGTCAGTGAGCCGCAGGCGCTCTTCGACGGCGGGCCGGTCTCGCAGCAGGGCGCGGTGTGCCTCGCCGAGCCGTGGTCGGCCACGGAGGAGCCGCCCGGGTGGCGTCCCGTGTTCGACCGGGTGGGATTGCTGAACCTCGACACCCCCGTGGAGATCGCCGAGGGCACCTACCGCAACCTGCGCATCTTCGCCGGCTACGCCGGCTGGGACGCCGGGCAGCTGGAGAGCGAACTGGAGTTCGGGATGTGGCACGTGCTGCCGGCGCTGGCCGGCGACGTCTTCGACCCGGAGCCCCGCACCCTGTGGCGGCGGGTGCTGCGGCGCCAGGGCGGCGAGCTCGGCCTGCTCTCGACGTGGACCTCCGAGACAGAGGCCAACTGAGCACGGGCCCGTCCGGCTGGGCGTGGCACTCGGCGCACGGCTGGGATGGCTAGTATCGATGCACCGGCTACCAAGGAGGGAAGAAGGTGTCAGAGGCTCCCCGGAGTTCCGCCCCGCGGATCCTGGTGGTCGACGACGACGAGGCACTCGCCGAGATGCTTCACATCGTGCTCGGCTCTGAGGGTTTCGACGCGCGCCTGTGCCACCACGGCGACACGGCGCTGGACGCCTTCCGGGACTACCGGCCCGATCTCGTGCTGCTGGACCTGATGCTGCCCGGTCGCGACGGTGTGGACGTCTGCCGCGACATCCGCGCGGAGTCCGGCGTCCCCGTGGTGATGCTCACCGCGAAGAGCGACACGATCGACGTGGTGGACGGGTTGTCCGCCGGCGCGGACGACTACGTGGCCAAGCCCTTCAAGACCCAGGAGCTGATCGCCCGCATCAAGACCCGGCTGCGGCGCCACGTGACGCCCGACGCCGACGTCGACAACCTGCGCATCGGCGACCTCGTGATCCGCGTGAACGAGCACACCGTCCGCCGCGGGGACAGCGAGATCGTGCTCACCCCCCTCGAGTTCGACCTGCTGCTCGCCCTCGCCCGGCGCCCGCGCCAGGCGTTCACGCGCGAGGTCCTGCTGGAGGAGGTGTGGGGCTACCGGCACGCGAGTGACACGCGGCTGGTCAACGTCCACGTCCAGCGGCTGCGCTCGAAGATCGAGAAGGACCCCGAGCGACCCGAGATCATCGTCACCGTCCGTGGTGTCGGCTACCGGGCCGGGGAGCCCAAGCCGGCCTGATGAGAGGCCTCGCCCGCTTCGCCCCGTTCCGGCTCTGGGCCAGGTCGCTGCCCTTCCGCGTCGTGGTGAGCACGCTGGCGGCGGCGATCGTGATCCTGGTGGCCACCGGCTGGTTCCTGATGGACCAGTCGAGCCGGGGCATCATGGCGGGCAAGACCCAGACCAGTGTCGCCGAGGCGTCGGCCGTGGTGGCCAGCATGCAGCGCGACCTGTCCACCACCGACCTGCGCACGACCTCGGTCAGCGAGCGGATCAGCCGCCTGGCCAGGGAAGCCGCCAGCCGAGGGCAGGTGGGCAACCAGTACTTCGTGCTCGTCGAGACGCCGATCTCCGAGATCGGGACCGCCGGCCTGGCACCGGAGAGCATCCCGGCACGGATCCGGGCTGCGCTCGGCGAGGACGGCTTGTGGAGCACCCCGACCTTGATCCGCTTCACCGATTCCCGTCCGGAGGAGCCGGGCCTGGTCGTGGCGACCACCCTGTCCGCGCCGGGCCAGTCGCCGTACCCGATCTTCTTCCTGTTCTCCACCGCCCGCGAGCAGGAGACGCTGGCGGTCGTCCAGCAGGCCACCCTGGCCACCGGACTGTTCCTGCTCGCCGGCCTGACGGCGACCGTGTACCTGATCGCCCTGCAGGTGCTGCGCCCGGTGCGCGCTGCCCGCCTGGCCGCGGAGAGCCTGGCCGCAGGTCACCTCGAGGACCGGATGGCCGTGGTCGGCACCGAGGACCTCGCGGGGCTGGCGCGGTCGATGAACCACATGGCCGAGGAACTGGACAAGAAGATCACCCAGCTCCAGAACCTGTCGCTGGTGCAGCAGCGCTTCGTCTCGGACGTCTCCCACGAACTGCGGACGCCCCTGACCACCATCCGCATGGCCGCGGAGGTGCTGCACGCGCACCGGGCGAGCTTCGACGCCGCGTCCGGACGTTCCACGGAACTGCTGGCCGCCGAGCTCGACCGCTTCGAGGAGTTGCTGACCGACCTGCTGGAGATCTCCCGGTTCGACGCCGGCGCGGCGGAACTGGCGCTCGATGACGTCGACCTGGTCGGGCTCGTCGCAGAGGAACTGCACGCGCTGCAGCGGCTGGCCGAGGGCGCCGGCAGCGTGATGACCCTGGACGCGGAGACCCGCTGCGTCGCAGAGATCGACAGCCGCCGGATCCGCCGCATCCTTCGCAACCTGATCACCAACGCCATCGAGCACGGGGAGGGCCGACCCATCACCGTCTACGTCCGCGGTGACGACCACGCGGTCGCGATCGCCGTCCGCGACCACGGCGTCGGCTTCTCCGCCGCCGAGGCGGGGCAGGTGTTCAACCGGTTCTGGCGCGCAGACCCGTCCCGTGGCCGGCGGGTCGGCGGCACCGGCCTGGGCCTGTCGATCTCGCTCGAGGACGCGCGGCTGCACGGCGGCTGGCTGAACGCCTGGGGCCGGCCGGGCCTCGGTGCACAGTTCCGGCTGACGCTCCCGCGGCGTGCCGGGGAGCCGCTGGAGTCCTCGCCGTGGCCGTTGGTGCCACCCGATGTCCGGGAGGTGACCCATGTTCCGCTCGGCTAGGACCATCGGCGCGCTAGTGGCGGTCGCGCTGCTGGCCGGCTGCGCCACGGTGCCGACCTCCGGGCCGGTCGACCGGCACACGCCGCAGGCCACCGGGGTGAACTCCGGCGTCCGGATCGACCCCCTGCCGCCCGCGGACGGGGCCAGCCCGCTGCTGGTCGTGGAGGGCTTCCTGCACGCGATGAGCGTCTACCAGCCCGACTACGCGGTCGCGCGGCAGTACCTGACGCCGTCGGCGAGTGCGGCCTGGCACCCGGAGTCGGGCGTGCAGGTGTACGCCGACGGCGTCCCTCCCGCCGAGTACGGGCTCTCGGCCCCCATGACCGGCACGATCGACGCCGACGGCGTCTACCGGCCGGGGCCGGGCACCGTCCGCACCCACAACTTCCAGCTGGTCAAGGACGATGGCGCACAGTGGCGCATCTCCAACCCGCCCGAGGGGCTGCTCGTCTCCCGGTACGTCTTCACCACCGGCTTCGCCGCGGTCTCCCTGCACTTCCTCGACCGGAGCGGGACCACCCTCGTGCCGGACCCGCGCTACTTCGCCACCGGTGACCAGGCGCTGGAGGAGGCGGCACGCGCGCAGCTCGCCGGCCCGTCGGCCTGGCTGGCCCCTGCCGTCCGCAGCCTGGACCTGGCGGGTGTCGGGGTGGCGAGCGTCACCGTGGACGACGAGGGCACGGCTGTCGTCGTGCTCGACGGCGCGGCGAGCAGCCTGGACGCCGAGGCGCGGCGGGACGTTCTGGCGGAGCTCACCTACACCCTCACCGGGTTCACCCAGGTGAGCGCCGTGCAGGTGTCGGCCGCGGGCCAGGTGTGGCGCGACGACTCCGGCCAGGCCGTCGTGCGGCCGCAGGCGTTCTCCGCGCTGTCCCCGTCGGGAAGTCCCTCCCGGGTGCTCTACCTGGTGCGTGAGCACAAGCTGGCCCGCATCCGGGACACCACCACGTGGGGCGACCCGACGCCGGTCGACACCGGCCTGAGCCGTCCCGAACAGGTGGCGGTCAGCCCTGACCTCACGCAGGTGGCGGCGACGACGCAGGGCGCCACGCGGCTGGAGGCCGGGCAGGCGGGGACAGACAAGGCGCGCGTGGTGCGCACCGGCACCGGCCTGCTGCGGCCGGTGTTCGCCCGCAATGGCGAACTCTGGTCGCCGGCGGCGTCGGGGGCGTCCGCCCTGGAGGTGTACAAGGGCGAGCAGAAGCTCAAGGTTGTGGTCGACGGCGTGCCCGCGCAGCGCGTCCGGGCCTTCGCCCTGTCGCCGGACGGCAGTCGCGCCGCCCTGATCCTCATGCAGGGGGACGTGTCCTCCGTCGGCCTGGTGCGGGTGGAACGGACCGACGGCGCGATCGCGATCACCGGCTGGCAGAGCATCGACCTGGCGCTCAACCCGGGCAGTGCGGCCACCTCGCTCGACATCGGGTGGAGCTCACCGACCCAGCTCGGGGTGCTGCGCACGAGCGACAGCCAGACCGGTGTCGTCCAGCTCGCCCAGGACGGGTCGGTCGCGACCGACATCGGCCCCAGCGAGGACGCGGAGTTGAGTCGCCTTGCCGTGGCCCCCGGTGGGCCCGCGGTGGCCCTCGGCGCCAACGGTGACGTGTACCGGTTCGGGGGCGAGTTCAACTGGAACCTCGTGCTCACGGGTGTGCAAGCGGTGGCCTACTCCGGTTGAGCCTGTGGACGGCTGACGCCGTCCGCACCGCGCGCCCGGAGGATGTCGTCGTGCGACCACGCGACCTCGTGACGGGCCTGGCCGACCTCGTGCTCGGTGCGCGCTGCCCGGGATGCGGCCGGCCGGCGCCGGGGGCCTGCGAGCAGTGCGTGGCAGGGGTGGTCGCCGTCCGGCCGTTCCCGGTGCCGGGGCTGCCCTCGGGCCTGCCGCCGGTCCTCGCCGGAGGCTGGTACGACGGTGAACTACGGCAGCTGGTGCTCGCGGCGAAGGAGCGCGAAGCCCTCGGCGTCGTCGGACTCCTCGGGGGGCGGGTGGCTGCCGCGGCGGCGGCGTGGTTGCTGGCCACGGGGCACGGCGGACCGGTCGTGCTGGTCCCGGTCCCGTCCTCGCGGGCCGGGGTCGCCGCGCGCGGTCTCGACCTGCCCTGGGCACTGGCCGGGGCTGCGGCCGCCCGGTTGCGGGCGGCGGGCGCGGCCGCGTCCCGGTGGCGTGGGCTCCGCCTGGTGCGGGCGCCGCGCGACCAGTCCGAGCTGGGACGGGGGGAGCGACTGGCCAACCTCGCCGGTGCCCTGCGCGGCGTGGCCCGTCCACCCGACGGGGTGCCGGTCGTCGTCGACGACATCGTCACCACCGGGGCCACGCTGGCCGAAGCGGTACGTGCCGGCTCGGTGGCCGGCTGGGTTCCCGGCGCGGCGGCGGTGGTGGCCGCCACACCGTTGAGAGGGGGCGCCCGGTGAACCGGACGCCCCCTGGGGTGCTTCTACGACGGGTTGTGGGTCAGATCGCTGTCGCGCCGCTCTCGCCGGTGCGGACGCGGACGACGGTGTCGACCGGGACGATCCACACCTTCCCGTCCCCGACCTGGCCGGTGCGGGCCGACTGGACGATGACCCCGGTGAGTGCCTCGGCGTCCTCGTCCTCGACCAGGACCTCCAGGCGCACCTTGGTGATGAAGTCGATGGTGTACTCCTCACCCCGGTAGACCTCGACGTGACCCCGCTGGCGTCCGTAGCCGGACACCTCGCTGATGGTCATGCCGCCGACACCGTGGCGCACCAGCGCCTTCTGAACCGTCTCCAGCTGTTCGGGCTGGATGATCGCGGTGACCAGTTTCACTTGGAAGCTCCCATCTTCTCGGTCTCGGCCAGGTCGTCCTTGGTGAGGACGAGCGTGCGCTGGACCTTGTTGGTGTAGTACACCGGGCTCAGGTCATAGCCGGCCTCGGAGTGCTCGGCGAGGTCGATGCCGCTGAGCTCGTCCGCCGGGCTGACCCGCCAACCGATGGTCTTCTTGATCAGCAGCGCGATGGCGTAGCTCACCACGAAGGCGTAGATCGTGACCGCGATGGCGCCCACGGCCTGCCGCCAGAGCTGGTCGAAGCCGCCGCCGTAGAACAGGCCGGCCGCACCGAACGCGCCCGGGGCCTCGGGATCGGCGAGGAAGCCGATCATCAGGGTGCCGAGCATGCCACCGACGAAGTGGACGCCGACCACGTCGAGCGAGTCGTCGTAGCCGAACTTGTACTTCAGGCCTACGGCGAAGGCGCAGACCGCACCGGCGAGGACGCCGATGATGATCGCACCGACCGGGTTGACCGAGCCGGCGGCCGGGGTGATCGCGACCAGGCCGGCGACGACACCGGACGCGGCGCCCAGCGAGGTCGGGTGGCCGTCACGCAGCTTCTCCACCAGGAGCCAGCCGATCATGGCGGCGGCGGTGGCGGCGAGGGTGTTCACCCAGGCCACGGAGGCCAGCGTGCCGGCGCCCAGCGCGGAGCCCGCGTTGAAGCCGAACCAGCCGAACCACAGCAGGCCGGCGCCGAGCATCGTGAGGGTCATGTTGTGCGGGCGCATCGGCTTGGTGCCGAAGCCGATCCGCGGACCGAGCACCAGCGCGAGGGCCAGTGCCGAGATGCCGGCGTTGATGTGGATCGCCGTACCACCGGCGAAGTCGAGTGCTCCCAGCCAGTTGGCGATCCAGCCACCGTGGAAGTCGGTGCCGGTCGCGCCGTCGAACGAGAACACCCAGCCGGCGACCGGGAAGTAGACCAGCACGCCCCACAGGATGGTGAACAGCGTCCACCCGCCGAAGGAGGCGCGGTCGGCGATCGCGCCGGAGACCAGGGCGACCGCGATGATCGCGAAGCAGGCCTGGAAGGCGACGAACGCCAGTGCGGGGATCGTGAAGACCGCCGCGTCCCCGCTCATCAGGCCCTTGAGGCCGGCGAAGTCGAGGGGGTTGCCGAGAAGCCCGAAGAAGGTGACACCGTCTGGCTTGGTCGGGCCGACCTCGAAGCCGAAGGAGTTGCCGAACGCCATGCTGTAACCGAACAGCACCCAGAGCACACCGATGGTGCCCATACTGATGAAGCTCATCATCATCATGTTCAGGACACCCTTCGCCCTGACCATGCCGCCGTAGAAGAAGGCGAGACCGGGGGTCATCAGCAGCACGAGTGCGGCGCTGGTGAGGACCCAGGCGGTGTCGCCTGCGCTGATTTCCAACATCATGAGCAAAAGGGTGGCGAAGGGCTGTTACGCACTCGTGCACCCGGTGTTACGGGCCGGTTAGGCCGTGTTACAGGTGGGTTGCGCGCTCAGCCTTCGCACAGCCGCAACACATGCCAGAACTGCTGGCAAAGGTTGTCGGCCGGGACTACGTTGGGGGTATGGCACCAAGGCCAGTACCCAGTCCCCCCGGGCTGGGAGCCGGGCGGGTGCCTTCGCCATCTGCGCTAGCCGCTCGCGGTTTCGCGCACTGACCAAGGAGGTAGACATGGACGTCCTGGTGACTGGCCGGCACTGCCAGATCCCCGATGAGTTCCGGGCGCGGGTCGAGGAGAAGATCGCCTCGATCGAGAAGCTCAAGGACCGGGTGATCCGCGTTGAGGTGCAGGTGTCTGCCTACGGGTACAAGCGCCAGCCCGACCAGTCCACCCGCGTCGAGATCACGCTGCGCAGCCGGGGTCCGGTGGTGCGCGCGGAGGCCTCCGCGGACGACAAGACCGTCGCCTTCGACCACGCGCTGGACCGGCTCAAGTCGCAGCTGCGGCGCGCGTCCGACCGTCGCAAGACCCACCGCGGGCTCCGTGAGAACGTCAGCCTGGCCGACGGCGAGCTCGTGGCCGGGGCGGCCCCGGCCGCGGAGGACGTCCGTCCCGAGATCCGCAAGATCGCCGGTCTGGAGATCCAGGGTGATGGCCCGCTCGTGGTGCGCGAGAAGTACTTCCCGGCCGTCCCGCTCACCCTTGCCCAGGCCCTGGACGAGATGGAGCTCGTCGGCCACGACTTCTTCCTCTACGTGGACGCCGAGACCGGCGCGCCGAGCGCTGTCTACCGCCGCAGGGCCTACGACTACGGCGTGATCCACCTCAGTGTCGAGGGCGTGGAGGAGGCCTCCGCCTGACGCCACCCGCTTCTCGCCCCCGATCGCAACTCCTGCTGCCGGAATTCCGGTGGCGGGAGTTGCGATCGGGGGCGTGGGCGTCTTCGGGGGTGAGAAGGGGGACCGGGGCGGCTCAGCCGCGGGACGGGTGGCCGGCGCGCCAGTAGCCCATGAAGGCGGCGTTGCGTCCGTCGTAGCCGGCGGCGGCGAGCCGCTTGCGCAGGCGGTTCACCCAGCCGACCTCGCCGGCCACCCAGGCGTAGCGGTCGTGGTCGTTCCCGGAGGCCTCCTGCCACAGGTCGGGGTCCGGCTCGCCGGGGGAGGCCGGACTGCCCGGCCCGCCGAACAGGACGCGGTCCGCCGCGGTACCCACCGGCGCTCCCGGCGAGCGCACCGCCCAGTCGACGCGGACGCGCGCGGGGGAGGGCAGGGGGAGCCGGTCGTCGTCGTGGGGCACCTCCAGGACGACCCGGCAGGCCTGGCCGGCGTCGAGCGTCGCCACGATGTTGCGGATCGCCGGCAGGGCGGTCTCGTCGCCGACACACAGGACGTGCCGGGCCCCGCCCGGCCGCCAGGCGAGGCCACCGGCTGCCGCGCCGCCCCGGCCGGGGGCGACGAGCAGGAGCCGGTCGCCGGGACGGGCGCCCAGCGCAAAACGGCTCAGCGGTCCCGCCTCGCCGTGCACGGCGACGTCGATGTCGACCTCGCACTGATCGGGACGGTGCGCGGCGATCGTGTAGGTGCGCATCGGTGGACGGACGCCCTCGGGCAGCGCGCACCACGTGGCGTACCAGCCGTCACCGGGCTCCGTGGTGAGGGCCTCCATGAGGTCCGCCCCGGCGAGGATCAGCTTCACCCGCTGGTCGACCCCCGCCCACTCGAGCTCGGAGAGCCCGGCGCCGGCCAGCCTCAGGCGCCGGAAGCTCGCCGACACCGTGGTGGCCGCCACGACGGTCACGGCGAAGGGGCGGTAGCTCATCGCGTCCGCACCCGGGCGAGCAGGCCGAGGAAGTACGGTGCGCCCACCAGCGAGGTCACCAGCCCCGCGGGCAGCTGGGCGGGCGCGATCACCGTGCGTCCCACAGTGTCGGCGGCCACCACCAGCAGGCCACCCAGCAGCGCGCTCAGGGGGAGCAGCCACCGGTGGCGGCGGCCGACCAGCAGCCGCGCGGCGTGCGGTGCGACCAGCCCGACGAAGGCCAGGACGCCGATGCTCGCCGTGGCGGCGCCGGTGAGGAGCACGGCCAGGCCGAGCGCGACCATGCGCGAGCGCGCCGGGTCGAGGCCGAGCAGCCGGGGCGTCGCGTCGTCCACCTGGAGCACGTCGAGGTCGGCGGACGTCCCGCGCAGGACCAGCAGCGACGCCACGAGCACGACGGCGAGCGGCACGAGCTGGGCGGCGCCGGTCCCGTAGGTGGACCCGCCCAGCCAGGTGATCGCCTTCGCCTGGTTCCACGGGTCGGTCCGGACGAGGATCGCGGAGGTGACCGCGCTGGCGGCCGCGGCCAGCCCGATGCCCACCAGCACCACGCGCGTCTCGTGGAGGCCGCCGCGCAGGCTGAGCGCGAACAGGGCTGCCGCCGCGGCGAAGGCGCCGGCCGCGGCCCCGCCCGTCACGACCGGCCAGGCGGCCCCGGGCAGGGCGACGAGAGCCAGCACGGCCCCCAGCCCCGCGCCGGAGGACACGCCGAGGATGCCGGGGTCCGCGAGCGGGTTGCGCGTGACCGCCTGCACCAGCGCGCCCGCCACCGCCAGCGCGGCCCCGGCGAGCAGCGCGCTGGCCACGCGGGGGGCGCGCGCGTCCAGGATGAGGGTGATCCGCTTCGAGGCGGTGTCGGACAGCCAGTGCGCGACGTCGCCCAACAGGAGCGGCGAGTCGCCGAGCAGCAGCGCCCCAGCCACGCCGGCCACGACCGCGACGCCGGCGGCGGCCAGCAACGCCGCGGGGTGGCGCCGCGTCCAGCCGGCTCCGAGCCGGAGGACCTCCTGCGGGGCGGGGCCGCCGAGGCCGAGGCGGTGGGCGGCGACGGCGAGGAAGACGCCACCGAAGACGGTGGTGACCACGCCCGTGGGCACCTCGACGCCCTCCAGCGGTCCGAACGCCAGCCGCAGGCCGACGTCGGCGGACAGCACGACCAGGATGCCGACCAGCGCGCTGACCGGGATGCGCCAGGCGTGCCGGGCCAGCGGCGGGACCCGTCGCGCGGCGAGCGCGACGAGCGCTGGGGCGCAGAGGCCGACGAAGCCGATGGGGCCGGCGATCGTCACCGCAGCCGCGGTCAGCAGGACGGCCGCGCCCGCCAGCGCCAGCCGGTTCGTCCCCACCCGGACGCCGAGCCCGCGGGCCACGTCCTCGCCGAGGGCGAGCAGATCGAGGTTGCGCGAGAGAAACAGGGCGACGGCCAGTCCCGCGGCGATCACCGGCAGCACCTGGAGCACGCCGTCCAGCCCCCGCTGGTTCAGCGAGCCCGCCCCCCAGGCGAACAGTCCGCGGGTCTCCTGCGTGTTGAGGATCATCAGCGAGGAGGTCAGGCTCGACAGCGCGAGCGCCAGCACCGTGCCGGCGAGCACGAGGCGCAGCGGTGATCCCGCGCCGCGGGTGAGGCCGAGCAGGAGGGCTGCGGCGAGGACTCCACCGAGGAAGGCGACGGCCACCCCGCCGGGGAGCGGCAGCGCCACCGGCAGGAGCGCGACGAGCACCAGGGCCAGGTGGGCGCCGGCCTCGACGGCGAGCGTGTCGGGGGGAGGCGAGCGGGTTGCGCGCCATCCCCTGGAGGATCGAGCCGGCCGCCCCGAGCGCCGCACCGACCGCGAGCGCTGCCGCGAGCCGGGGCCACCGGGAGTCGATGACGACGAGCGCGTCCGCGTCGGTGCCCCGGCCCAGGAGAAGGCCCAGCAGGTCGCCGGCGTCGACGGCTGCCGTCCCCTGGGTGAGGTGGACGGCGGCCAGCCCGGCCAGCACGAGCGACAGCGCGGCCACCAGGGCGACGGCAGCGGGGACGCCCCGTCCACGCCCGCCGGTGGCGGTCACGAGGTGACGGCGGTCACCACGTCGGTGATCCACTGCTTCGCCGAGGCCGGGCCGCCGTAGATCCAGATGCCGACGCCCATGCGGTGCACCCGGTCGGCCTCGACGAACGGCAGCGAGCGCCACAGCTTATTGCCGGCCAGGTCGGCGAGCGGGTCCTCGGTGTCGGAGTTGCCCCAGTAGCCGAACTCGGTGTCGGCCGGCAGCCGGGTGAGTCCCTCCAGGTCGAGGGTCGACAGTCCCCACGCCTCGTCCCCCGCCTCGCTCCACGCGGGCTGGAGGCCGAGCCGGGAGGCGAGCGCGATCGCTGAAGACCCGGGCCCGTGCATGCGGAGCGAGAAAGAGTTGCCCTCGGCGTAGATGTAGGACAGGGAGAAGGGCGTGCCCGCACGCCCGGCCTCGCTGATCGCGGCGGTACCGGCGGCGATCGCCGCGTCCAGGTCGGCCAGCACGGCCGCCGCCTCGGCCTCCTTGCCCAGCAGCGTGGCGGTCGTGGTGAAGTTCTCCCTCATCAGCTCGAGCGGGCGGGAGGCGTCCGCGCCGGTGAGCAGGACGACCGGCGCGATCTTCTCCATCTGTGCCATCGCGGACTCCGGCACCGAGCCCACGATCCCGATGATGAGGTCCGGCTCGGCCTCGGCCACCGACTCCAGGCTCGGCTCGGTGCGCGTCCCGACGTCCACGGGGGTCCCGGTGATCGGGGACGCGGTGACCCAGGAGCCGTAGCCCTTCACGTCGGCCACGCCGACCGGCTGCACGCCGAGGGTGATCACGTCCTCGGTGGTGTTCCACTCCAGCGACACCACGCGGGTGGCCGGGGCGTCGAGGGTGACCTGCGCGCCGCGCCCGTCCGTGACCGTGATCGGCCCGGACGATGATGCCGTCGGGCCCGCGGCAGCGGTGTCGACGGCCCGGGGGGCGTCGGTGGTACCGCAGCCGGCGAGGGCGAGGAGCGGGACGGTGAGGACGGTGGTCAGGAGGCGGCGGCGCATTCGTTGGCTTCCTTGTCGGTGGTGTGACGTTCCCGGCGGCGCCGGGGACGGGGGAGGACGGTGGGCACGGCGGTCGTGGGGTCGACGATCACGTCGACGCCGATCTCGTACACCTCGCTGAGCAGGGCGGCGTCGAACACCTCGGCGGGCGTCCCCTCCGCGACGACCCGGCCCTCACGGAGCAGGACCACCCGGTCGGCGATCGCCGCCGCCTGGTTCAGGTCGTGCAGGACCACGCCGACGGTGACGCCGTGCACCTCAGCGAGGTCGCGGAGGAGGTCGAGGAGCTCGACCTGGTGGCGCAGGTCGAGGTAGGTGGTCGGCTCGTCGAGCAGCAGGACGGCGGTGTCCTGGGCCAGGCAGGAGGCGAGCCACGCCCGCTGGAGCTGCCCGCCGGACAGCGCGCCCACGTCCTGCGCGGCGAGGTGGGTGAGGCCGGTGAGCTCCAGGGCACGGTCCACGGCGGCAGCCCCGGCGGGGTCCGCGCGGCGCCAGCGTCCACGGTGCGGGTGCCGGCCGAGCTCCGCCACCTCGCGCACGGTCAGGCCGGACATTGCCGGCCGGCCCTGGGTGAGGACGGCCAGCCGCCGGGCGAGCTGGCGGGGGGAGAGAGCGCGCAGCGGCGCGTCCCCCACCTCGACCTCGCCGGTCCGGAGCGGGAGGAGTCTCGACAGCCCGCGCAGCAGGGTCGACTTGCCACTGCCGTTCGGCCCGATGAGCACGGTCACGCGCCCGGCGGGCAGGCGGACGCCCACCCCGGCGAGCACCGGGTCGCCGCCGTAGCCGAGGGTGAGGTCCCTGCCACTGAGGCCTGCGGGAGCGGGGATCGTCATGAGGTAAGGCTAACCTTACTCAAATAGGAAAGGTCAAGCTTTCTCAAATGGCGGGCGCCGCGGTGGAGGGGGCCGGGGACGGCTGTCGGTGGGTGCCGCTACGCTGCCCGGGACATGACCGCACACCTCACCCAGGCGCAGGCCCGCCGCGTGGCCCTGGCCGCACAGGGCTTCGGCCGACGAGCTTCGGCAGCACCCACCATGCGGCAGCTGCAACGCGTGCTGGACCGGACCGCGCAGTTCCAGATCGACTCCGTGAACGTGTGCGTTCGGGCCCACTACGTGCCGCTGTTCGCCCGCCTGGGCCCGTACGACCGGGGCCTGCTCGATCGCGCGGGCAATGCCGCGCCGCGCCGGGTCTTCGAGTTCTGGGGGCACGCGGCCTCGCTGATCGACGTGGACCTCCAGCCCGCGCTGCGCTTCCGCATGGCCGAGCACGCGCACCGTCCCTGGCAGGCGATGGACCGCATCCGGCGCGAACAGCCCGGCCTCCTCGACAAGGTGATGGCCCAGGTGGCGGAGCGGGGGCCGCTCACCGCGCGCGAGGTGGAGCACGAGCAGGAGCGCACCCCCGGCGGGTGGTGGAACTGGTCGGACGTGAAGTCCGCACTGGAGTGGCTGTTCTACATCGGCGAGCTCACCAGCGCCGGCCGCAACACCCAGTTCGAGCGGCGCTACGACCTGCCCTCGCGCGTGCTGCCGGCGAGGATCATCGCCGCGCCGACCCCGACCGAGGAGGAGGCACGGCTCCTGCTCGCCCGGCGGGCCGCGGCGGCGCTCGGCGTGTTCACCCCGGCCTGGCTGGCCGAGTACTTCTACACCGACCGTGCGCGCACCACCGCCGCTCTCGACCGGCTCGTGGCCTCCGGAGAGGTCGAGCCCGTGGTCGTGAAGGGCTGGAAGGACCCGGCCTACCTCTGGAGCGACGCGGCCCGTCCGCGCCGGATCGAGGGTGACGCCCTGGTGGCCCCGTTCGACAGCCTCGTCTTCGACCGGGCGCGGTTGCTCCAGGTGTTCGGGACGCACTACCGGATCGGGCTCTACACCCCCAGGGCCGAGCGGGTGCACGGCTACTACGTGTACCTCTTCCTCTCCGGCGACCGCATCGCCGCCCGGGTCGACCTGAAGGCCGACCGCCGGGCGTCCGCGCTGCTCGTCCAGTCGTCGTGGCTGGAGGAGGATGCGCCCGAGGCCGAGACGGCCGCCCGTCTGGCCGCCGAGCTGGGGAGGATGGCGGAGTGGCTGCAGCTGGCCGACGTCGTGGTGAGCGACCACGGCACCCTGGCGGCGTCGCTGCGCTCCGTCGTCTGAGACGGGCCGCCCGCATCGTGAACAAAGTGTGACGTGATACCCCTGCCCGGCCCGCTCGCGGGGCGGGTACTGTAACGCCACCTTCACATGGGGTGGCTAGCGTTCAACTGCTCCGCACCCCCAGGGGGAAGACCGCATTCGAGAAAGAAGTCCCGCGTCATGCTCGTCAAGAAGACACTGACCCTGGCGGCATCTGTGGCCGCCCTCGCCCTCGCCCTCACGGGCTGCGCCGGCGCAGCCCCGACCGCGTCGGCCCCCGCCAGCAACGCCTCCTCGGCGCCCGCCGTCGACCTGAAGCTCGTCGAGGCCGGCACCCTGACCGTCTGTGCGGACGTCCCGTACCCGCCGTTCGAGATCGAGGACGCCAGCACCGCGACCGGCTACAGCGGCTTCGACGTGGACGTCATGGACGCCCTCGCCAAGAAGCTCGGCCTCACCCTCAAGGTGATGGACGTCGAGTTCGACGCCCTGCAGTCGGGCACCGTCCTCGTGGCCAACCAGTGCGACATCGGCGCCTCGGCCATGACCATCACCGAGGAGCGGAAGAAGAACATCGACTTCTCCGATCCCTACTACGACTCGCTGCAGTCGCTGCTCGTGAAGACCGACTCCGGCATCACCAACCTGGCCGGGCTGTCGGGCAAGAAGATCGGCGTGCAGAAGGGCACCACCGGCAAGACCTACGCCGAGGAGAACGCCCCGAAGGACGCGCAGCTGATCGAGTTCCCGTCCGACGGCGAGCTCTGGCCCGCGATCCAGGCCGGCCAGATCGACGCGATCCTCCAGGACCAGCCGGTCAACCACACCCACGAGGTCGCCGACGCCGCCTACAAGATCGTGGAGACCTACTCCACCGACGAGCAGTACGGCTTCGCCTTCGCGAAGGACAAGAAGCCCGAACTGCTGAAGGCCGTGAACGACCAGCTGAAGGCCATGCGCGCCGACGGCAGCTACGACACCATCTACAAGAAGTACTTCGGCTGACCCCTGCCGGTGGGGGTCGGGCTCCGGCCCGGCCCCACCGGCGTCCGGTCGAACCCGCGGGTCCGGCCCCCGTCCCAGACTAGGGAGAGATGGTGGCTCTGCTCTCATCACTGAAGCCGACGGCGAGGCAGCGCGTCGGTCGCCTGTCCTCGTACCTCGTCGGCATCATTTTCATCGTCCTCGTGATCGTCGTGGCCGACTGGCCGACGATCGCCAAGCAGTTCGCGAACCCCGAGGTCGCGGCGAAGATGTGGCCCGGCATCGTCACCATCGCCCTGCGCAACACACTGCTCTACACCATCGCGAGCTTCATCCTCGGCTCGCTGCTGGGCATCCTGCTCGCGGTGCTCAAGGTGGCCGGCGGCCCGCTGGGCTGGTTCGCGATCGGGTTCATCGAGCTCTTCCGGGGCATCCCGGCCCTGCTCACGATCTTCGCCTTCGCGTTCGTCGTGCCGATCGCGTTCAACGTCCAGGTGCCCGGCGGGGCTGTGGGGGCCGGCATCCTCGGCCTCACCGTCGTCACCGGGGCGTACACCGCCGAGATCATCCGCTCCGGGATCGAGGCGGTGTCACCCGGCCAGCGCGAGGCGGCGCGGTCGCTCGGCATGACCTCGGGCCAGACGATGTTCTGGATCATCCTGCCCCAGGGCCTGCGGATCGTGATCCCGCCCATGACCAACGAGTTCGTCATGCTGCTCAAGGACAGCTCGCTGCTGTTCATCGCGGGCGCGACCGTGCAGTCCAAGGAGCTCACGACGTTCGCGCGCGACTCGCTGAGCCAGACCGCGAACGCGACGCCCCTGATGATGGCCGCCCTGCTGTACCTCCTGGTGACCCTGCCGCTGACGTGGCTGGTGGGCAGGCTGGAGAAGCGATTGGACCCCAAGCGATGAGCACCCTGACCCCGGACCTGGAGTCCAGCGCGCCCCCGGTCGTGATCACCGGCCTGCACAAGAGCTTCGGCGACAACGAGGTGCTCAAGGGCATCGACCTCACCGTCGAACAGGGCGAGGTGGTCTGCGTGATCGGGCCGTCCGGCTCCGGCAAGTCGACGCTTCTGCGCTGCGTGAACCTGCTCGAGAAGCCGACGGCGGGCTCCGTCCGGCTCCTCGGCGCGGAGATGACGGACCCGGACGTCGAGCTGAACCAGGTCCGCACGCACGTGGGCATGGTGTTCCAGTCGTTCAACCTCTTCCCCAACATGACCGCCCTCGGCAACTGCATGATCGCCCAGCGCCAGGTGCTGAAGCGCTCGAAGGCGGAGGCGCTGGAGATCGCGACGAGGAACCTCGAGCTGGTCGGGCTGTCGGACCGGATGGACTACAACCCGGCCAAGCTGTCCGGCGGCCAGCAGCAGCGGGTGGCGATCGCCCGGGCGCTGTCGATGGACCCGAAGGTGATGCTCTTCGACGAGCCGACCGCCGCGCTCGACCCCGAGCTGGTCGGCGACGTGCTCGCCGTCATGCGCGACCTCGCCGAGGCGGGCATGACCATGATGGTGGTCACCCACGAGATGTCCTTCGCCCGCGACGTGTCGGACCGCACGATCTTCATGGACGGCGGCGTGATCGTCGAGGAGGGACCCTCGATCGACCTGATCAGCGCACCGCAGGAGAAGCGGACGCAGGTCTTCCTCAAGCGGGTGCTCGACCCGACCCACATCGAGGATTCCGAGCTGGGGGAGACCGAGCCCGACTGACCGCCCGCCACGGGCCGCCGCGCGACCCCTGTCGACCACCGGGCCTGCCCCTGCCGCTCCACGGCGCGGGGGCAGGCTCGTCTAGTATGGGGAGGCCGCCGCGCTGATCGGCGCGGACGCTGCGCCGCGATCAGGAAGCGAACACCGTGGGTCTACTGGACAAGATGCTGCACATGGGCGAGGGCCGGCAGCTGAAGAAGCTGAAGGTCATCTCCGCTCAGGTGAACTCGATCGAGCCGGACTTCGTGGCGATGTCCGACGACGAGCTCCGTGGACAGACCGAGGCCTTCCGTCAGCGCCTGGCGGACGGGGAGTCGCTGGACGCCCTGATGCCGGAGGCCTTCGCGACCGTCCGCGAGGCGTCCCGGCGGGTGCTGGGCAAGCGCCACTTCGACGTCCAGCTCGAGGGCGCCGCCGCCCTGCACTGGTGCAACATCGCCGAGATGAAGACCGGTGAGGGCAAGACCCTCGTCGCGGTGCTCGCGTCCTACCTCAACGCGCTGTCGGGCAAGGGCGTGCACGTGGTCACGGTGAACGACTACCTGGCGCAGTTCCAGTCCGAGCAGATGGGTCGCATCCACCACTTCCTCGGGCTGAAGGTGGGCGTGATCCTGTCGCACATGACCCCGGCCGAGCGGCGCGAGGCGTACGCCTGCGACATCACCTACGGCACCAACAACGAGTTCGGCTTCGACTACCTGCGCGACAACATGGCGCTGAGCATCGACGACTGCGTCCAGCGCGGCCACCACTACGCCATCGTGGACGAGGTCGACTCCATCCTGGTCGACGAGGCCCGCACGCCGCTGATCATCTCCGGCCCGTCGGAGGACAACTCGTCGTGGTACCCCGAGTTCGCCAAGCTCGTCCGTTCGCTGAAGAAGGACGTGCACTACGAGGTGGACGAGAAGAAGCGGACGGTGTCCGTGCTCGAGCCCGGCATCACCGCTGTGGAGGACCGCCTCGGCATCGAGAACCTCTACGAGTCCGCGAACACCCCGCTGATCTCCTACCTGAACAACGCCATCAAGGCCAAGGAGCTGTTCAAGCGCGACAAGGACTACGTGATCCTCGACGGTGAGGTGCTCATCGTCGACGAGCACACCGGACGCACGCTGATCGGCCGCCGCTACAACGAGGGCCTGCACCAGGCGCTCGAGGCGAAGGAGGGCGTGGAGATCAAGGACGAGTACCAGACGCTCGCCACGATCACGCTCCAGAACTACTTCCGCATGTACTCCAAGCTCGCGGGCATGACCGGCACCGCGAAGACCGAGGAGTCGGAGTTCCAGAAGATCTACGGCCTCGGCGTCCTGCCGATCGACACCAATAAGCCGATGGTCCGCAAGGACCAGGCCGACCTCATCTACCGCACGGAGGAGGCGAAGTTCGACGCCGTCGTCGCCGATGTCGTCGAGCGCCACGCGTTGGGCCAGCCGATCCTGATCGGCACCGCCAGCGTCGCCAAGTCCGAGGTGCTGAGCCGCGCGCTGAAGCGGGCCGGGGTGAAGCACGAGGTGCTGAACGCGAAGAACCACGCGCGTGAGGCCGCGATCATCGCCCTCGCCGGACGCAAGGGTGCGGTCACCGTCGCCACCAACATGGCCGGCCGTGGTACCGACATCATCCTCGGCGGCAACGCCGAGTTCCTGGCCGATGCCCGGCTGCGCGACCGCGGTCTCGATCCCGTCGAGCACGCCGACGAGTACGAGGCCGCCTGGCCGGAGACCCTGTCGGCCATCGAGCAGCAGGTCGCGGACGAGCACGAGGAGGTCGTCGCGCTCGGCGGCCTGTACGTGATCGGTTCGGAGCGGCACGAGTCGCGGCGCATCGACAACCAGCTCCGCGGGCGCTCGGGCCGCCAGGGCGACCCGGGCGAGAGCCGCTTCTACCTGTCGCTCCAGGACGACCTGATGCGGCTGTTCAAGTCCGACATCATCGACTGGGTGCTGCAGACGCTGCGCGTCCCCGACGACATGCCGATCGAGAACAAGCGCGTGAGCAAGTCCGTGCAGCAGGCGCAGGAGCAGGTCGAGGCGATGAACTTCGAGATGCGCAAGAACGTGCTCAAGTACGACGACGTGATGAACCGCCAGCGCCACGCGATCTACGGCGACCGGCGCCGGGTGCTCGAGGGTGCCGACGTCGAGGAGCAGCTGCGCGGCACAGTGAACACCGTGGTCGAGCAGTACGTGCGCGGCCTCACCGAGGGCTTCGTCGAGGACTGGGACCTGGACGCGCTGTGGACGCAGCTGCGCACCCTGTTCCCGGTGACGCTGGACCTCGCCGACTACGCCGGACGCGGTGACCTGACCGTCGAGGAGCTGGTGGCCGACTTCCAGGCCGACGCCCAGGCCGCCTACGACGCGCGCACGGAGGCGCTCGGCGAGGAGACCATGCGGGAGTTCGAGCGGCAGGTGCTGCTCACCGTCCTGGACCGCAAGTGGCGCGAGCACCTCTACGAGATGGACTACCTGCGCGAGGGCATCGGCCTGCGCGCCATGGCGCAGCGCGACCCGCTGGTGGAGTACCAGCGCGAGGGCGGCGACATGTTCAACGCCATGATGGAAGCGTTCATGGAGGAGGTCGTCGGCTACCTGTTCAACCTCCAGGTGCACGTGGAGCCCGCGGCCCCGCAGGTGGGCCTGGTGGCCGGGCCCAACGGTCGTCCGGTGACCGCTGGTGACCTCGTGGCCTCCGGACCCGACGACGACGTCCCCGATCTCGGCAGCCCCGGGGTCGAGCAGCACCGCGTGCCGATGCCGGAGGAGCCGGCGCTCACCCGGCGCCCCGCGCTGAAGGCGAAGGGGCTGGAGCCGAAGGCCGCCCGTCCGATGGCCTACTCCGCACCGAGCGAGACCGGCGAGGCGACGAAGTCGGGCACGAAGACCGCCACCGACGACCCGTACGCGGGCGTGGGACGCAACGCGCCGTGCCCCTGCGGGTCGGGCAAGAAGTTCAAGATGTGTCACGGACGGGCCGCCTGAGCCGAGGAGGCGAGGTCGATGCGGTCGGGGGTCCTCGCCGCAGCACGGCTGGCGGCCGCCCTCGCGCTGCTGGGCGCGGTGTCGGCGTGCACGCCCGAACCCCCGCCCGTACCGCGTCCCACCACCGCGCCGACGGCTGCCCGCCCGGCGGCGACGACCGGCGACCTCGACGGCGACGGTGAACCGGACCTGGTGGTGGGGGGAACCGGGAGCCCGGCCTCCGTCCAGGTGAGGTACGCGACCGGCCGGGTGCAGAGCATCGTCCGGGCGGACCTCGACGGGACGGACGCCGCGTCACGCTTCGGCGCCTCCGTGCTGGTGCGCGACCTGGACGCCGACGGCTTCGCCGACCTGGTGGTCGGCGACCGCGGGGACGACGCGTCCGGACAGGCGCTGTTCCTCGTGCCCGGGTCGGCGGACGGACTGCGGCCGGCCGCGGCCCACCGCTACGACGCGCCACCCCGCGTGGGTCGCTTCGGTTCGGCGCTCGCCCTGCTGGAGAGCCCCCGCCGCGCGCTGGTGGTCGGGGCCCCCGGCGAGGTCGAGGACGGCTACGTGGGGGGCGCCATCGTGGTCTACCCCCTCGGGGCGGACGGACTGCCCTCCTTCGACGTCCGGGTGGTGACCCAGGGAACCGCCGGGGTGCCGGGGAAGGCGGAACGCGGCGACTGGTTCGGGGCCAGCCTCGCCTCCGACGGGAGACTCCTTCTGGTCGGTGCACCGCTGGAGAACGCCGGCCCTGTGCCCGAGGCGGGCGCGGTGAACGTGCTCACCTGGGACGGCACCGGCTTCCGCGGCACCGGCCTGACCAAGCGGACGCCGGGCGTGCCCGGCACCGCGACCAGCGGCGACCTGTTCGGGGTGTCGGTCGGCATCGGCGACGGCTACGCGGTGGTGGGGATTCCCGGCCAAGACCACGGCCGGCGCACTGATGCGGGCGCCGTCCAGCCGTTCCGGGTGGAGGGCGACACGCTCGTCCCGCTGGCCCCGATCACCCAGGACAGCCGGGGGTTGCCGGGAGCGGACGAGGCCGGCGACGCCTTCGGCACGGCCGTGGCGGTCGTCCGCCCGTGCCCGGGCGTGGTGGGCGCGCTCGTGGGGGCGCCAGGGGAGGACATCCAGAAGGCGTCCCGGGCGGGCGCGGCGTGGGTGGTGCCGTTCACCGCGGCGACCGGGTGCCCGGCGCGCAAGCTCTACGGCGGCCACGCCCTCGGCGCGGCGGAGAAGACGGGGAAGCGCATCGGGTCGGCCGTCGCTGCCCTGCGCGGCACCGATGCCGGGGCGGCGGACACGCTGGTCGTCGCGGCGCCGGGGGACGCCGGCTCCGGGGGCGGCACCGTGTACGTGCTGGCGCCAGGGGCCGATGCCGCGGAGGAACCGTTCACCGGCCTCCCGACGCCCTTCGGCATCAGCCTCGCGGCCATCGGCTGAACGGGACGGTTCGCGGGGGAGGTGTTCGTACGACTTCGGCGTCCACCGTGGTGGAGCCCGCGGCCCCTGCGGCCTAGCGTGGGACGGTCGAAGGAGACACCGATGCTCGCCCGCACCACCACCGTCGTCGCCGCGATCCTGGCGCTGGCCGCCTGCACGCCGGTGCCGTCGCCACCCGCGACCGGCCCCGCCCAGCCCTCGGTCACCGCGACCAGCCCGGCCTCCTCGCCCGCCACCGTCCGGTCGGCGGCGAGCCCCGACTTCGACGGCGACGGCCTCCCGGACCTCGCCGTCGGCGTGGGCGAGCCGGTGGCGAGGGTCCACGTCCGCTACGGCGCCGGACGCACGCAGGACCTCACCCGCCCCGGACTGGACGGTGCCTCCTCCTACGGCTTCGGGCAGTCGCTCCTGGCCGGCGACCTCGACGGCGACGGCTACGCCGACCTGGTGGTCGCCGACGCCGACGAGTCGTTCGGCCAGCCGCAGGCGCTGTTCGTGCTGCGCGGGTCGCCCTCCGGGCTGGAGGTGGGCACCGCGACCCGGGTGGTCACCACCGGGCTGGCCGTCCGAGGGGCGCTGGCCCTGGTGACCACGCCGGAGCGGATCCTCGCCGTGTCGGGCTACGACGCCACCGGCGGCGTCGTCCGGCTGTTCGGGCTCGGGGCGGACGGGCTGCCCCTCGGCGAGCCCCGGACGCTGGGTTCCGGGCCGTCCGACGGGTTCGGCGAGGCCCTGGCCGCGAGCGGCCCGGTGCTGGTGATCGGCGCCCCCGGCCGGGCCGTGGCCGGTGCGCGCGCCGCCGGGGCGGTGACGGTGCTGCGCTTCCTCGCCGGCGGCACCTATGACGAGCACACCTACACCCAGGAGTCCCCCGGGATCCCGGGGACACCGCAGGCGGGCGACCGCTTCGGCGCGTCCGTCGCGGCTGGTGACGGACATGTCGTCGTCGGCGTGCCCAATGACCATGACGCGAGTGCTGTCGGCGGTCGCGTGCAGCCCTTCCGGATCGTCGGGGCGGAACTGTCGCCCCTGCCGTCGATGGTGCAGGGCGACGGCGTGGTCCCGGGCCGGCCGGAGCCCGGCGACGCCTTCGGGTGGTCGCTGGCCGTCCTGCGCGTGTGCCCCGGGGTCCCGGGCGTGCTCGTCGGGGCGCCGGGGGAGGCGATCGGCTCCCGGCCCCAGGCAGGCTCGGCCTGGCTGCTGCCGCTGGCGAACGGCTGCCAGGCGCGGCAGGTCTACGACCGGGCCACGGGGCTGGGCGACCCGGTGGAGGGCGCCGTGGTGGGCTCGGCGGTCGGTGCCCTGCGCCGGGACGGCGGCTCCGCGGACACCCCTGTCGTCGTGGCCCAGGGCAACAGCGAGGAGGGCGTGTGGGGTCGCGTCCTCACCCTCGGCGCTCCGGGGCAGACGGCCACGGTCGTGTTGTCGGACCTGCGGCTCGGCGACGACCGCGACGTGGTGGTCACCTCGGCAGCGGGTTGATCCAGCCCGCCCGGTGCACGACCCCGGGGTCGAGGGCGATCACCAGGTGGGTGGCGACCCACCGGCCGCGACGGCGGCTGAGCCGCACCGCTGCCGCCCGGGACACTGCGCCCTGGCGCAGGTGCGCCGAGACCTCCAGGGCCTCCTCGTGGGGCGCCTGGACGCGTACCGAGCGCAGCCGCAACCCGTCCCCGACGCGCGCCCGGCGAAGGTGCTCGAGGAGGTTGAGCAGGTCCGGCTCCGCCCACAGCTCGAGCTGGAGGGCCGACCGCTGGCCGGTGATCACCTCCACCAGCGCCGCGGTCAGCGCGGTCGCGAGCTGGCGCAGGTCCGGGTCGAGCGCGGACGGGGGTGCTGCCGCCTCGGTGACCACTGTCCAGGGCAGCGCGGGCTGGTCGGGACGGGGCGTGCCGGGCGGCTCCAGCAGCAGCGCGGACGCGGGCCGCGAGGCCGGTGCGGGGCGACAGGTGGCCGTGGCGGGGTGCACGGTGCCTCCTTCGTGGTGAGGAGGTCAGGGTGCTGCCGTGCCGCCGCCCGGCGCCACGGGTGCGGCGCGATCTGTGGACAACTCAGGGCGAGAAGAGCAGGAGCAGGCCACCGCAGGTGTAGCCCACCATCACCACCAGCAGCGGTACCTGGCCGAGGACGCGCCGCCCGGCCGGCAGAACCCGGAGACTGAGCTCGTGGGCGACCAGCACGCCGAGCAGGTGCCCGCCGACGATGGCGAACAGCTGGATGAGGGCTGTTGCCTGGGGCGCGTCGAGCCAGAGCTGGTTGATTCCGAGTTCCGCGGTGCCGAAGGCGTTCCAGCCCCACCCGAGGGGGTCGGAGAGGTTGATCATCGTCCGCTGTCCCTCCAGGACCAGCAGGCTCAGGTAGTGAGCGATCGCATAGCCGATCACGATCGGGATCACGCTGGCCGCGAGCAGGTCGAGCAGCGCCCCCTGGCGCAGCCGGCCGAGGCCGCGCACGCCGAGGGCGAACGTCAGTCCCACCAGGGCCACCATGGCGAGCTGGCCGGACGTGCTCCACAGCACCCGGGGCAGGTCGGAGGACTGGACGGTGCGCACCCACCACGACGTCCCGGTGAAGCCGTCGAACGCCGTGCCGCCGAGGAGGACGGCGACGACGGCCCAGGTCCCGGACGGCGACCGTGACGTGGACAGGTGCCGCAGCGGGTTGACCAGGGCGACGCGCCCGTCCACGCGCTGCCAGGGAGAGGCGCGCGAGACCAGCACCGCGTACGCCTCGAAGGGGTCGGCCGACCGCACCCAGCGTGGGCCGAACAGGACGCCGCCGCCGGCGACGACCACCACCCAGGCCAGCCACCACCAGCGGAGCACGGCGAGGGTGTTGTTGTCCGGCTGCACGAGTTCCAGCCAGGTGAAGGCGGCCAGGCCCACCGCGGCCGGGTACCGTCCGATCCGCCGCCACACCGGGGGAGTCAGCGGCAGCACGCCGTCCCGGGGCAGGCCGGCGCGACGGGCGAGGAGCACCAGGGTGCGCAGCGGGTTCGCCGTCCGCCAGATCGGGCCGAGCAGCAGCGACAGGGGCACCAGCCCGACCCACATCCACACGTACGCGAACCCGAACACCGGGTTCGTCACCCGGTCCTGGCCCGCCCACAGGGCCATCCCGACCCAGGCGAAGGCGAACAGGCCGATCGCCGCCAGGGCGATCCGCGTCCACCGGGCGTCGACGACCCGGGTCAGGCCGGGCAGGACCCGCCCGCCCGGGACGCCGTCCCAGCGGGGTTCGCGCCAGGCCAGGGCCAGGACGGCGAACGACAGCACCAGGACGAGCGCGGCGCCGGTGACCGCCAGCGGGAGCGGCAGCGGCAGGTCCTGCCGGGAGCCGAGGCCGTGCAGCGGGACCAGCAGGGGGTTCACGAGACGACGAGTTGCAGGATGGTGAAGACCGGCTCGTGCGACTCGATCTCGAAGCGCCCGACGCGGTCGAGCGTGATGTCCTTCGTGACGCTCGCCCCCGGCGTCACCGGGATCTCCAGGTCGAAGCCGTGCACGTGCACCGCGTCCTCGCGGTCGGAGGTGATCACCAGTTCCAGGACGCTGCCCCTGGCGAGTTCGACACGCTGGCCGTTGGGTTCGACCTTGCCGTCGGCGAGGGTGATCCGGATGACGGTGCGGGCAGGCTCGGCGGGCGTGGCAGACGTGGCCGGGGACGTCGCCATGGCCGGGGGGGCCACCGTCGAAGACGGCGCGGCTTCCTGCGTGGTGGCGCAGCCGACGAGCAGCAGCGCCGCGAGCAGCGATCCGATGGTCTTGCGCATGCGTCCTCCTGGTCCGGGCGCCGCCCACCCTAACGACCGTCAGCAACGCCCGCCAGACCGCGGGTATCTGGTGGAGTGAGGACCGGTGGGTAGGGTTGTGCCGTGAGTGACCCGGTGACGGTGACCGAAGCCGCCCTGCTGGCCCGCGACCAGGAGTCGCAACCCTGGCAGCAGGCCGTCGTGGCGGTGCTGTCCGGCCCGCTGGACCGGGCCGACCTGATCAATCGCGTGCGCGAGCGGATCGAGTACTCGCCCCGCTTCCGCCGGCTGGTGGACGGCTGGCCGGTCCCTGCCTGGGTGGACGACCCGCACTTCAGCGTCGCCGGGCACGTCCACGAGGAGGCGCTGGCGCCCGGGCAACGCCTGGAGGACTGGCTGGCCGACCGGCTCGCCCGTCCCCTCGAGCGGGTGCACCCGTTGTGGGAGGCCACCCTCGTGCAGGGGCTGGCGCCGGGGACGCAGGCGCTGGTGGTGCGCGCCCACCCGGCCCTTGTCGACGGGTACGACAACGTCCACCTCCTGCAGGAGCTCTTCGACACCGAGCCGGGACCGGTCGAAGCGACCGCCGGCGAGTGGCAGCCGTCCGACACCCGCGCGCCCGGGCTGGGAGACCTCGTCGGTGCCCTGAACGACCCGCTGAAGGCCGTCGCCGGTGCCGCGACGGGCCTGCTCGGCATGGTCGAGAACGCGGTGCGCACGGTCTCGGCCAGCCCCCGGGAGCACCACGTCGCGGGGGTGGAGGTCGACCTCGACGTGCTCGCGGAGGTCCGGACAGCGTTCGGCTGCACCACCCACGACATGCTGCTGGCCCTGGCCGGCGCGGGCGTCCGCGGGTGGCTGCTCGACCACGGCCGTGCCCTGGAGGACCCGGTCGCGCTCGTCCCGCTGGCCGTCCAGGAGCCCGCGGTGCTGGAGTCGGCGATCGGGTGCCGGATCGCCCCGTCGTGGCTCGGGTTGCCGGTCACGCCGGTGACGGCGGCCGAGCGGCTGCGGACCGTCGCAACGCTCACGCGCGCGCGGCTCGACACCGGGCTCAGCGTGCCCGCCCGCGACCTGGTCGACCTCGCCGGGTTCGCCCCGCCGACGCTGCACGCCGTGGCAGCGGGGACGGTGGCCGCGGGGCGTCCGCACACGGTGAGCGTGGCCAACGTGCCCGGCCCGGACGGGGACCGCTACCTGGGTCGCGCGAGGCTGCGCCAGGTGTATGCCCTCACCGCCACGACGGACGACGAACTGGTCAATGTCTCGATCACCAGCTTCCGCGGCCGCGTGACGCTGGGCGCGACGGCGGTGGCCCCGCTGCGGCGCTGGGCCCGTGACGTGGGCGCCGAACTGGGTGCGCTGCGGGCGGAGGTGTGATGGCCCTCGTCTTCGTCCCGGTCAGCCCGTCCGCCCTCGCGGACTGGGCGCGTGGCGGCGTCCTTCCGGGCGCGGTGCGGGCCCACGCGGTGACCCCCGGCCTGCGGGCGGCGTTCGTCCCCGACGACGAGGAGGAGGCCGAGCACATCGCCCTGCTGGTCGCCTCGGTCGCCGGGCTGCGCGCCCACGGCGCCAGGCTGGTGGCCGTAGCAGGGACCGGCGTCCCGCTCGTACCCGCCGGGGACGCCGACTTCGGCGAGGTGGACGTGCGGGACCTGCCGTTCTCGGCCGTCCAGAGCCTGTTCGCCGACGAGCCGGGCGCGGCGACGCTCGTGGCGGCCGCGGCGCAGGCGCCGGCGGAGGACCTGGCACAGGCCTGGGACGCGCCCGCGGTGGTCGCGTTGCTCGAGGGGGCAGACCTGCTCTGGCACGGGCCGGGGGAATGGGACAGTCTGGGTAAGGGTTGAGCCGGAGAGGGCGCACGACCGCCCGCACGAGGGGAGGACGAACATGCCGAGGTCCATCTGGAAGGGCGCGGTGTCCTTCGGGCTGGTCACGATCCCGGTGAAGATCTACGGGGCCACGGAGGAGAAGGACATCAGCTTCCGGCAGGTCCACGCCGCGGACGGCGGCCGGATCCGCTACAAGCGCGTCTGCGAGGTCTGCGGCGAGGAGGTGCCCTACGCCGAGATCGCCAAGGGCTACGAGGCCGCCGACGGCCGGATGGCCATCCTGTCCGCCGAGGACTTCGCGGAACTGCCCGCCGCGGACGGCAAGAGTGTCGACGTGGTGCAGTTCGTGGACGTCGACGAGATCGACCCCAGCTACTTCGACCGCACCTACTTCCTCGAGGCGGAGAAGGTCGGCACCAAGCCCTACGTCCTGCTCAGGGAGGCGCTCGCAGAGACCGGCAAGGCTGCCGTGGTGAAGGTCGCCCTGCGCTCCCGGGAGACCCTCGCCCTCATCCGCCCGGTGGGCGACGTGCTGCGGATGCACACCATGCTGTGGCCCGACGAGCTCAGGGACGGCTCCTTCGCCGCGCCGGAGGGGGACGTGAAGGTCAGCGAGGCCGAGGTCGGCATGGCGCGGTCGTTCATCGAGCAGTTGTCCGGCGACTTCGACCCGTCCCAGTTCAGCGACGACTACCGGGAGGCGCTGGAGAAGGTGATCGACGCCCGGCTGGAGGGCGTCGAGCTGCCCGCGCCCACCGGCGAAGCGCGCAAGGAGGCGCAGGTGGTCGACCTCGTCGCGGCCCTTCGCGCCTCGGTCGAGGCGGCCAAGGCACGCCGCGCGGAGGCTGCGGCCAGCTGAGGAACGAGGGGGGTCGCGCGGGGCGTAGAGTCGGCGCGTGGACGCGATCACCCAGGTACCGAGGCCGGTCAACGAGCCGGTCAGAAGCTATGCCCCCGGCACTCCGGAGAGGGCCTCACTGAGGCGCACGCTCGACGAGCTCGCCGCGACACCGGTTGACGTGGCGCCGGTCATCGGCAACCGCGCGCGCGGGGGCGAGGCGGCGCACGAGGTCCGGATGCCGTCCGACCACTCGACGTTGCTGGCCCGGGTGCGCCAGTCCTCGGCAGAGGACGCCACCGCCGCGATCGACGCGGCGCAGGCGGCGTCCCGCGACTGGTCGCTGATGCCCTTCGACGAGCGGGCCGCGATCTTCCTGCGCGCCGCCGAGCTGCTCGCCGGCCCGTGGCGCGACCGGCTGAACGCCTCCACGATGCTCGGCCAGGGCAAGACGCCGCAGCAGGCCGAGATCGACGCCGCGTGCGAGCTCATCGACTTCCTCCGCTTCAACGTCGCCTTCGCGCGCGAGCTGCACGCCAACCAGCCGATCTCGTCCGCGGGCATGTGGAACCGCATGGACTACCGTCCGCTGGACGGGTTCGTCTACGCGATCACCCCGTTCAACTTCACCTCGATCGCCGGCAACCTGCCCACCGCGCCCGCGCTGATGGGCAACACGGTGATCTGGAAGCCCGCCCTCACGCAGAGCTTCTCCGCCCACTTCTGGATGGAGCTGCTGCTCGAGGCCGGCCTGCCCGAGGGCGTCATCAACATGCTGCCGGGCCACGGCGCGGAGGTGTCCGACGTGGCGCTGTCGCACCCGGCCCTGGCCGGCATCCACTTCACCGGCTCCACCCGGGTGTTCCAGGGGCTCTGGGCGCAGGTGGGGGCGAACCTGGCCGGCTACGGCGCCTACCCGCGACTGGTGGGGGAGACCGGCGGCAAGGACTTCGTGGTGGCCCATCCGTCCGCCGACCCGGACGCGGTCGTGGCGGCCCTCGTCCGTGGTGCGTTCGAGTACTCGGGACAGAAGTGCTCGGCGGCATCTCGCACGTACCTCCCGCGGGGGCTGTGGAACCGGATCCGCGACGACCTCATCGCGCGTACGGAGGCGCTCGCTGTCGGCGACGTCCGCGACTTTGCGAACTTCACCTCCTCGGTGATCGACGAGCGCGCCTTCACCAAGCTGTCCGCCGCGATCGACCACGCGCGGGCGTCCGCCGATGCCGAGGTGATCGCGGGCGGGACCTGTGACCGCAGCGAGGGATGGTACGTGCGGCCCACGCTCGTCACCACCGACAACCCGCGCCACGACGTGCTCTCCACCGAGTACTTCGGCCCGCTCCTGGGCATCTTCGTCTACGAGGACGAGAAGTACGACGAAGTACTACGGATGGTCGACGAGACGTCGTCCTACGCGCTGACCGGCGCGGTCTTCGCGACCGAGCGGTCCGCGGTGGAGCTGGCGTCCAGGGAGTTGCGGCACGCAGCCGGCAACTTCTACGTCAACGACAAGCCCACCGGGGCGGTCGTGGGCCAGCAGCCGTTCGGCGGAAGCCGGGCCTCGGGCACCAACGACAAGGCCGGCTCGCTGTGGAACCTGATGCGCTGGGTCAGCCCGCGCTCGATCAAGGAGAACCTGCTCCCGCCGACGGCGATCGACTACCCGCACATGCTCCCCGAGGCCTGATCCGGGTCAGCGTTTCCCGCGCCCGTCCCGCTCGTCCCACCTGTCGCGCTTGCCCCCGAGCGCAACTCCCGCTACCGGAATTCCGGTAGCGGGAGTTGCCTTCGGTAGCGGGAACTGAGGGGGACGGGGGTCGCGTCGCCAGCCCCTAGCCTCGCGATGGCGGGCGCTCGCGCCCGCCCCGCTCGTCCCACCTGTCGCGCTTGCCCCCGAGTGCAACCCTCGCTACCGGAATTCCGGTAGCGAGGGTTGCCTTCGGTGGCCGGAGCGGGGGTGGCGGGGCGCGACCGCGCGTTGCTGGCTGGAGCCGGCGCCGGTACGTGCGGGGGACGCTATGGGGGCGACCGCGCCTCCTGGCGGTGGGCGCGCCCGTGCTGGTGACGGCGAAGGGCGTCGCCGCCTCCACCATCCGAGCTTCCGGATCGTCCTCACGTCCGCCTCTGCCGCTCCAGCGGGGAGAGTCGCCGTCCCCCCTGTCACACCCGTTCGGCTTGCTGCCGAACGCAACTCCTGCTGCCGGAATTTCGGTAGCAGGAGTTGCGAGCGGGGGCGCGGACGGGGGGTGGGGGATGGCTTGACGAAATAGAACAGGTGTTCGATGATCGATGGGTGAAGCGCGCTCCCGAGATCACGGTTCCCCGGGGGGAACTGCTGGAGCGGCTGCGCGCCCAGGTGGCCCGCTCGGAGGCACGCATCCGGCCGTGCCCGTTCCCGGTTCCGCCACCGCTCACCGTGCTGCTTCCGGACGGGGGGCTGAAGGCCGGGGCCGCCTACTCGCTGGAGGTGGGCGGGGCACTGCTGCTGGCGCTGCTCGCCGGACCGTCGCAGGAAGGCCACTGGTGCGGCGTGGTGGGCATGCCGGAGTTCGGGGCCGAGGCAGCGGGGAACGCCGGGGTGTCGCTGGAGCGGCTGGCACTGGTTCCCGATCCGGGGGACCAGTGGCTGGCCTCCACCGCTGCCCTGGCCGAGGCCGTCCCGGTCATCGCCGTCCGTCCTTCCGGACGGGTGCGGGAGTCGGACGCCGTCCGGCTGATGTCGCGGCTGCGCGACCGGGGTGGCGTCCTCCTCGTCCATGGGCCGTGGCCGCGGGCCGAGGCGCGGCTGTCGCTCGGCGACGTGCGCTGGGCGGGGGTGGGCGACGGGTACGGCCACCTCTCCCGCAGGGAGGTGACCGTGACGGTGGTCACCCGCAGCAGGCCGGTGCCCCGCAGCGTCCGGCTCGTTCTGCCCACGCCCGAGGGCCTGCTTGCTGCCGCCGTGCCCGCTCCCGTCGAGCAGGCCGCAGGGCTCAGGGCGGTCGGCTGATGAAGAGCCCGGAGCCGGCCGTCGACGCGCTCCGCGGCCGGAGGACGCCAGCCGCGGCCGCGTCCCGGGCGGTGGGCAGGGGAGCACGCTCACCCGCCCTCCCGGGGGACGGCGACCGGTGCCTCGTGCTGTGGTTCCCGGGATGGGCCGTGACCGCCTGGGCGCTGGCCGAGGGCGTGGACGCGGCGTTCCCGGTGGCTGTGGTCGCGGCGAATCGCGTGGTCGCCTGCTCGCCGGAGGCGTCGGCGGAGGGGGTGGCGACCGGCCAGCGCCGCCGGGAGGCCCAGTCGCGCTGCGCCGACCTCATCGTCCTGCCCGCGGACGAGGCCAGGGACAACCGTGAGTTCTCCGCCGTGGTCGAGTGCGTGGAACGCCTCGCGCCGGGCGTGCAGGTGGTGCGCCCGGGGGTGTGCGCGCTGCGTTCCCGGGGGTTCTCCGGGTACGTGGGCAGTGAGGCGGAGGCGGCGGAGGTGCTGCTGGAGGCGGTGGTGACCGGGCTGGGCGTCACGACCGCGCGCGCGGGGATCGCGGACGGGCTGTTCACCGCCCTGCAGGCGGCCTACGCCGGCGACCCGGTACGGATCGTCCCCCCGGGCGGTGCCGCGGCCTTCCTCGCCCCGCTGCCGGTCTCGCGGCTGGGAGACGAGACGCTGGCCGGGCTGCTGCCGCGGCTGGGGGTGCACACCCTCGGCGAGTTCGCCGCCCTGGGCGCTCCGGCGGTGCGCGACCGGTTCGGCGAGCACGGCCACCGGCTGCACCTGCTCGCCTCCGGACGCGACCCCCGGCTGGTGCGGCCCCGCGTCCCGCCCCCGGAACTCACCCGCGAGCAGCACTTCGAGCCCCCGTTGGCCCTGGTCGACCAGGTCGCCTTCACCGTGCGGGGGATGGCGGAGGAGTTCATCACCGCGCTGACCGCCGCCGGTCTCGCGTGCACCGAACTGCGCGTCGAGGTCACCGGCGAGCAGGACGAACTGGTCGTCCGCACCTGGCTCACGCCCGGTGTGTTCGAGGCGGCGGCGGTGGTCGACCGGATCCGCTGGCAGTTGCAGGCGGCCGCCGGAACCGGCCTGCACAGCGCCGTCACCAGCCTGCGGCTGGAACCGGTCGTGGTGGACGCCCTCGCCCACCACGCCCCGGGACTGTTCGGCTCGGGCACGGACGAGCGGGTGCACCACGTGCTGTCCCGGGTGCAGGCCATGCTCGGGCACGACGGGGTGGTCACCCCGCGCATCGGCGGCGGCCGCTGGCTCGCGGAGAGGCAGGTGCTGGTGCCGTGGGGCGATCGTCCCGCGACCGTCCAGGAGGCCGGCGGCGGCGCCGTGCCGGGGGGTGCCGGGCCGGCACCGGTTGACCGCCCCTGGCCGGGACGGGTGCCCGACCCGCTCCCGTCGGCGGTGTTCGGTGAGCCGCGGCCCGTCCAGGTGCTCACCGCGGACGGAGGGACGGTGGGCGTGGGCGAGCGGGGACAGCTCAGCGGGGCCCCGGCGGTGCTGGTCGACGGGGACACCCGGCGGCGGGTGCGGGGCTGGGCAGGCCCGTGGCCGATCGACGAGCGCACCTGGGACCCGTCCCGGCACCGGCGGGCGCACCGCTTCCAGGTGGTCGACGACGCGGGCACGGCGTGGCTGCTGGTGCTGCAGGGAGCCCGGTGGTGGGCGGAGGGCAGGTACGACTGATGGGCTTCAACAACCCCCCGATGCGCTGGCACGACCTGGAACGCACCCTCAGCACTCCGGTCGGGGGGAAGGTGCCCGCGCAGGACGTCCCGGTCTCCTGGCGCCGGGGGCCCTATGTCCCGCCGCCCATCGAGCGACCGGTGGACGTGGTGCCCTACGCCGAACTGCACGTCCACTCGTCCTTCTCGTTCCTGGACGGTGCGTCCGGACCGGCGGAGCTGGCTGAGGAGGCCGAGCGGCTCGGCCTGCACGCCCTCGCCCTCACCGACCACGACGGGCTGTACGGCATCGTCCGGTTCGCCGAGGCGGCCGAGTCGATGAACCTGCGGACGGTGTTCGGCGCCGAGCTCTCCCTGGAGCTGCCGGCACCGCAGGCGGGCCTGCCCGACCCGGTCGGCTCCCACCTGCTGGTGCTGGCCGCCGGGGAGGAGGGCTACCACCGGCTCGCCGCCGCGATCACGCACGGCCAGCTCTCCGGTGGCGAGAAGGGGCGCCCCTCCTACGACCTCGACGACCTGGCCGAGCGTGCGGACGGACACTGGGTGGTGCTCACCGGCTGCCGCAAGGGTGCCGTGCGCCAGGCGCTGAGGACGCAGGGGACGTCGGGCGCGGGCAGGGAACTGGACGAGCTGGTGCACCGGTTCGGGCCCGACCGGGTGTTCGTCGAGCTGACCGACCACAGCGCGCCGCTGGACTCCGACCACAACGATGCCCTGGCCGCCCTGGCCGCCGCCCGCGGGCTGCCGACGATCGCCACCGGGAACGTGCACTACGCCACGCCTGCCCAGCACCCGCTCGCCCAGGCCGTGGCCGCCGTCCGCGCCAACCGGAGCATGGACGCCCTCGACGGCTGGCTGCCCGCCGCCGGCACCGCCTTCCTGCGGTCGGGGGCGGAGATGGCCGCGCGCTTCGCCCGCCACCCGGGGGCCGTGGCCCGCACCGTCGGGCTCGCCGACGACCTGGCGTTCCCCCTGCGCCGGGCGAAGCCCGCCCTGCCGAAGCAGGAGGTGCCTCCCGGCCACACCCCGATGTCCTGGCTGCGGCACCTGGTGTGGCAGGCGGTGCCGGTGCGTTATCCGGAGCTGTCCGAGGCGGACGCCCGGCGCATCGAGCGCGAGCTGGCGGTGATCGAGGCCAAGGACTTCCCCGGCTACTTCCTGATCGTGCACGACATCGTGGCCGAGGCGCGCCGCCGCGGCATCCTCTGCCAGGGACGCGGTTCCGCGGCCAACTCCGCGGTCTGCTACCTGCTCGGCATCACCGCCGTGGACTCCCTGCGCTACGACCTGCCGTTCGAGCGGTTCCTCTCCGCCCTGCGCGACGAGGAGCCCGACATCGACGTGGACTTCGACGCCGACCGCAGGGAGGAGATCATCCAGTGGGTCTTCGACCGTTACGGACGCGAGCGCGCGGCGCAGGTCTGCAACGTCATCCAGTACCGCCCCAAGAGCGCCGTCCGCGACATCGCCAGGGCCCTCGGCTACAGCCCCGGCCAGGGCGACGCGTTCGCCCGGCAGGTGGAACGGTGGGGGTCGTCGGTCACCGACGGGGGAGCCGAGCTGCCGGCGGCCGTCGCCGAGCTGACCACCCAGCTGCTGAAGGCGCCCCGACACCTGGGCATCCACTCGGCGGGGATGGTGCTCACCGAGCGCCCGGTGGGGGAGGTGGTGCCGATCGAGCACGCCCGCATGGACGCGCGCACGGTGATCCAGTGGGACAAGGACGACGCCGCCTGGATGGGGCTGGTGAAGTTCGACCTGCTCGGCCTGGGCATGCTGGCCGCGCTCCAGCACTGCTTCGACCTGGTGCGGGAGGCGACCGGCGAGTCCTGGGAGCTGGCGACCCTGCCCAAGGAGGAGCCCGGGGTCTACGACATGCTGTGCCGGGCAGATTCGATCGGGGTGTTCCAGGTGGAGTCCAGGGCGCAGATGGGCCTGCTGCCCCGGCTCCAGCCGCGGCGCTTCTACGACCTGGTGATCCAGATCGCGCTGATCCGTCCCGGGCCGATCCAGGGCGGTGCGGTGCACCCGTTCGTCCGCCGCAAGCTCGGCAGGGAGCCGGTCACCTACCCGCACCCCAAGCTGGCGCCCGTGCTGGCGCGGACCCTCGGCGTGCCGGTGTTCCAGGAGCAGCTGATGCAGATGGCGATGGCCGTCGGCGACTGCTCGGGGGAGGACGCCGACCTGCTGCGCCGCGCGATGGGCTCCAAGCGCGGGCTGGAGCGGATCGAGTCCCTGAAGCAGAAGCTGTACGAGGGCATGGCCCGCAACGGGCTGGTGGGGGCGGAGGCCGACCACCTCTACGCCCAGATCCAGGCGTTCTCGAACTTCGGCTTCGCCGAGTCGCACTCGCTGAGCTTCGCGCTGCTGGTGTACGCGTCCTCCTGGATGAAGCTGCACTACCCGGCGGCCTTCCTTGCCGGCCTGCTGCGCGCGCAGCCGATGGGCTTCTACTCCCCGGCCACCCTGGTCTCCGACGCCCGCCGCCACGGTGTGGTCGTGCTGCGCCCCGACCTCGCGGCCTCCGGGGTGGACGCCGGCCTGGAACCCCTCGACGACGACGCGGAGCGCGTCCCCACCGGTCCGGACTCGTGTGCGGACTCCCACCAGCCGCCGGTGGGGGAGTTCGACCCGGCGACCCCCGACCCCACCGCGGCGCACCGCAGGGACGGCCACTCGGCCGTGCGGCTGGGGCTGGCGTCGGTCCGGGGGATCGGTGGGAAGGTCGCCGAACGGATCGTGGCCGAGCGAAGGACGCACGGTGCCTACCGGTCGATGGAGGACCTGGTCCGTCGGACGGCACTCACCGCGGAGCACCTGGAGGCACTGGCGGCCGCCGGGGCGCTGGAGTGCCTGGGCCTGACCCGCCGGCAGGCACTGTGGAGGGCGGGGAGCGCGGCGCTCGACCAGCCGGGGTCGCTCCCCGGAACCCTGGTGGAGTCGCAGCCGCCGCTGTTCGGCGACCCGACCCCGGTGGAGGTGCTCGCCGACGACCTGTGGGCCACCGGGGTGAGCACCGGCGACCACCCGATCGGACAGCTGCGTCCCGACCTGGACGCCCGCGGCGTGCTGAGCACCGCGCGGCTGGCCACCGCCGAACCCGACCGCCGCGTCGAGGTGGGCGGGCTGGTCACCCACCGGCAGCGTCCGGCGACCGCGTCCGGGATCACCTTCTTGAGCCTGGAGGACGAGTACGGCCTGGTGAACGTGGTCTGCTCGGTGGGGGTGTGGCAGCGCTACCGCCGGGTCGCCCGCTCCTCCCCTGCGCTCATCGTCCGCGGCACGCTGGAGCGCTCACCGGAGGGCGTGGTGAACGTGGTGGCGGACCGCCTCGAGCCACTGCCGATCATGGTCGTCCACACCTCCCGCGACTTTCACTGACAGCTAGCCCACGGCCCGCCGGACCAGCTCGGCGATCCGTGCCTCGCTGTCGGGGGTGAGCTCGGTCAGCGCCCACGAGGTCGGCCACATCGTGCCCTCGTCGAGGCGCGCGTCCTCGTTGAAGCCGAGCGTCGCGTAGCGGGCCTTGAACTTCGAGGCCGGCTGGAAGAAGCACACGATCCTGCCGTCCCTGGTGTAGGCGGGCATGCCGTACCAGAGCTTCGCCGCCAGCACCGGGGCGCTCGCGAGCACCAGGTCGTGAACGCGCCGGGCGAGGCTGCGATCGGGTTCGTCCATCTCCGCGATCTTCTCCACCACCGCTGCGGCCTCCTGCTCGGCCTTGTCCGCTGCGCCGGCGCGCCGCTTGGCGGCCTTGAGCTCGGCGGCATGCTCCTTCATCGCCGCCCGCTCCTCCGCGGTGAAGCCCGTCGCCTCGGCACTGGTGCGCTTGGTCGCCATCGGTCCGTCCTCTCGGTGGGTGTCGTCGGAAGCCATCGTAGGAAGCCGGCCGCGCCACCGCTTCTCCAAAACTGCTGACCCTCCGGCTCTGGCGCCGTGCGCCGCGCACGCCTACGTTGGTCGCCGTCACGCACACCCCCGGAGGTACCCGATGTCCCCGTCCTCCCGGCTCCGCCTCGCGGCGTCCGTCCTCATCGTCTCCCTGATGGCCCCGCTGGGCGTCGCCGACACCGCCGACGCCGCCGAACCGGTCCCCGTCGTCACGCCGGTGGTCACCGGGCTGAGCATCCCCTGGGACCTCACGTGGGCCGGCGAGCTGATGTTGTTCGACGAGCGGGCGGGTCGACTGTGGTCGAAACGCCCGGACGCGCCCCCCCAGCGGGTCAGCCTGCCGCTCCCGCCCCTGTTCGTGAACTCCGAAGGCGGCCTCCTGGGGCTCGTCGCCGACCCGGACGCGGCCACGAACGGCTACTTCTACACCTGCATGTCGGTCGCGAAGGCGTCCGGGTCCGCGTCGGACGTCCAGGTCTGGAAGTGGCGGCTGACCAGCGACAACACCGCCGAGAAGGTGAAGGTGCTGGTCAAGGGCATCCCGATCGGGCACGGGCGCCACAACGGCTGCCGCCTACGGTTCCGGTCCGCCGGCATGCTCTACATCGGCACCGGGGACGCGGCGAAGGGCACGAACCCGCAGAACCTGAAGTCCCTGGGCGGGAAGATCCTGCGGATCTCCGCGGACGGCTCCATCCCCCGGACCAACCCGTTCTACGCGCGCGGGGGCAACGCCCGGTACGTCTGGAACTACGGCCACCGCAACGTCCAGGGGCTGGCCCTGCGGCCGGGAACAGCGACGAACGAGCTGTGGTCGGTCGAGCACGGCACCAACCGTGACGACGAGGTGAACTACGTCACCAAGGGCTCCAACTACGGGTGGAGCCCGACGCCGGGCTACAACGAGAAGCGCTCGATGACCGACACCCGTCGCTATCCGAAGGCGAAGAAGGCCGCCTGGCGCTCGGGCTACCCGACCGTGGCCACCAGCGGGGCCACGTTCCTCAGCGGTGCCCAGTGGGGAGACTGGGACGGGATGCTGGCGGTGGCGGAGCTGAAGGGCCAGGGCATCCTCCTGTTCTCCGTCGGCTCCACCCGGAAGCTGTCCCGGGTGGCGGAGATCGTGACCGACCACGGGCGTATCCGTACCGTCGAGCAGGGGCCGGACGGGGCGCTGTACTTCACCACCTCCAACGGCTCCGGGGACGGCGTCTACCGCCTCGCCCCCGGCTGACCGCACCCGGGGCCCCCCACGCCGGGACGGGTCGTGGCGAGCTTCGCCCAACGGCCCGCGGCCCACGCCCGATCGTGGGAACCTTGGTGGGGGGAAGCGGGTGCCAGCGATGCGGATCGTCGTTCTGGGAGCGTCCGGGAACGCCGGGCGGCAGATCTGCGTGCTGCTCGCGCGGGAGCTCTCCGCCGACGACCACCTGGTGCTGTGCGGGCGCGACCCCGGGCGGCTGGCCGCCACCCACGCGCTGCTCGCCGGACCGGTGCGGGCCGACGAGGCGGTCCTCGACGTCACCGACGCGGACGCGGTGCGCGCGGTGGTGGCCGGCGCGGACCTCGTCGTGGTGACGGTGAGCCGTCCCGACCTGGTCGGAGCGCTGGGCCGGATCGTCCTCGAGGCGGGGGCCGACTGGTTCGACACGCTCCTGTCCAGTCCCACCAAGCTGGCCGCCCTCCGGGGACTCCAGGGCGAGATCGGCCACCACGGACGCTGCTTCGTCACCGACGGCGGCTTCCACCCCGGCGTCCCCGCGGCCCTCGTGCGGTGGGCCGCCGGCCACCTGGAGGAGATCCGGGAGGCCGACGTGATGGCCGGCATGCGGCTGGACTGGCTGGCCGACACCCTGTCGGACTCGACAGTGGAGGAGATGCTCGACGAGTTCGCCGACTTCGACCTCGCGGCCTGGGTGGACGGGGAGTCGCGCACCCTGCGCTGGTCGGAGTGGCCCAAGGTCGACTTCGGGCCGCCCATCGGCGCGAAGACCTGCGTCCCGATGCCCCTGGCCGAGATGGAGGCGCTGCCCCGGAGGCATCCGAGCCTGCGTCGCTGCGGCTTCTACATCTGCGGGTTCAGCCCGGTGATGGACTACGTGTTCCTGCCGGTGCTGATGGTGCTGGCGAAGGCGCCGTCCCTGCGGCCCCTGGCGATCCGGCTCACGCGCTGGTCGATGGGCCGGTTCGCCAGCTACCCGCCGCCCCACCGGCTGGTGCTCCAGCTGACCGCGCTCGGCATCGAGGACGGGGTGCCGGCCGCGGCCACGGTGCGGGTGAGCGGCGACGACGGCTACCTGCTCACGGCGGCGCCGGCCGTCGCGTGCCTGCGCCGCCTGCGGGACGGCACGATCCGCCGGCCCGGCCTGCACCTGCAGGCACAGCTGGTCGAGCCCGACGTGTTCCTCGGCGACCTCGCTGCGCTCGGCCTCGAGGTCCAGACGCGGGTGGCGCCGCTGGCCGGGGCGCCGGAGCAGCGCGCGTCCTGAACGGCACCCGCTACGGCGCGCCGCGTCCGGCCAGGTACTCCGCGCCCACCCGCTGCTGGATCTCGAGGGCCTCGAGCAGCAGCGGTGCGGCCTGCCGGGCCAGCCCGGGGCCGAGCAGGGGCACCTTCACCGACAGCTCGCCGTCGTAGGTCAGCACGGACCCGCTGCCGCCCGGCAGCAGGGTGACCGCGCCGACGAGCTCGGCCGGGAGCCCCTCGACGGTGATGTGCGCCGCCCCGCGGCGTCCGCCCTCGACCACGGACGGCTCCCAGGTGATCTCGTCCACCACGGCCATCGTCGGCCCGGTGAGCCGGGCCACCACCGACGGCGTCGGCATCACGCGGCGGGTGGCCGTGCGCAGCCCGTCCACCTCCACCTGGTGCTCCAGGGGATCGGTCGCCAGGCACACCGCGCGCAGGAAGACACGGTCGATGAGCATGACGAACACCTCGTCGACCGGCGCGGCGAAATCGTTGGTGGCGTGTATCTGCATGCCGCCCATTCTGGCGTGTATAGGCTGGTCGAGGCCTCAGCGCTGCGAAGGAGCAGGTGTGTCCAGTGTGATCCCCGGTACGTCGGCGGGTGTGCGCCAGTCCCTCATGGCTGCGGCGATGGCCGAGGGCTCCGGCGACCCGGAGCTCGGCGGCCTGCTGGCGGCCTACCTCCAGCCGGTGCCCGAGCCCGACCTCGCCGGCATCGACGCGGGCTCCCTGGCCGCGACGGCTGCCGTCCACCTCGAGCTGGGACGGACGCGGGCGCCCGGCCGGCACCTGGTGCGGATCATCGCCCCCGGCGAGGTGCCCGGGCTCGGGGCCGACGGCTCCACGGTCGCGCTCGTCGTGACCGACGACCGGCCCTTCCTCGTGGACACGGTCACGATGGAGCTCACGCGGCAGGAGTGGAGCCTTCGACGGCTCTACCACCCGCAACTGCGCGTGCACCGCGACCCGTCCGGACGGTTGCAGGACCTGGCCGGCGGTCCCGAGGGCACGCCGGAGTCGTGGCTGGTGCTCGAGATCTACCCGCCGCTCGGCCGGGCGGCCGACGCCCTGGCCGGTGCCCTGGAGGCCGGCGTGCAGCAGGTGCTGGGCGTCCTGGCCGTCGTGGTCACCGACTGGCAGCCGATGCTGGCCCGTGCCCGTGAGGCGTCCGTGCGCCTGCGGGAGCGGTACGACGCGGAGGCGGCCGACGCCGTCGAGCTGCTCGACTGGCTCGCCGACGGTCACTTCGTGTTCCTCGGGTGCGCCGACTACGTCCCCGACGGCGACCGGCTGGTTCCTGTGGCCGGCTCCGGCCTGGGCATCCTCACCGGTGCCGACGAGCCGGACGCCACGACCGCGCCCCGGCCGGGGGAGCGGGAGCCGCTCGTGCTGATGCGCGACCCGCGCCGCTCGCCCGTGCACCGCCCCTCCTACCTCCAGCACCTCGCCGTCCGCGAGTTCGCCGGCGACGGGACGCTGGTGCGCGAGCACCGGTTCCTCGGCCTGGTGTCCGCGTCGGCGTACACCGAGTCGGTCGCCACCATCCCGGTGCTCGCGGCGAAGAGCCGCCGGTTGCTGGCCGAATCGGGCTTCGAGGAGCACTCCCACGGGTGGAACGCCGTGCGCCAGGTGATCGCGACCTACCCCCGCGACGAGCTGTTCGAGGCCCGCGTCGACGAGCTGGCCCCGATCGTGGCCGCGGTGGCCGCCCTGCGCGAGCGCCGGCAGACCCGGGTCTTCCTCCGCCGCGCGCGGTACGGGCGCTTCGCGACCGCGATGGTGTACCTGCCCCGCGACCGCTACAACACCGCGACGCGGTTGCGCATCCAGCAGATCCTGCTCGACCGCCTCGGCGGAGTGGAGCTCGACTTCACCACGCTGGTGAGCGAGTCGGTGCTGACCCGGCTGTTCTTCGTCGTCCGGCTCGCCCCGGACGCCCCGGCGGCCCCCGACGCCGACCTGATCGCGTCCGAGGTCGCCGCGGCCACGCGCAGCTGGGAGGACGACTTCGTCGCGCTCGTGGACGAGTTGCCCAGCGAGCAGCGCGGCGTCGAGTTCAGCGAGGCCTACACCGCCGACTACCCGCCGGCGGTCGCTGTGGCGGACCTGACGCTGGCCAACCAGCTCTCCGGCCCCGACGACCTGCGGCTCAGCCTGACGGGCCCGCTGGAGGCCGACGACCCGTCCGACCTCCGGCTGAAGGTGATCACCCGCCGGTCGATGTCCCTCACCGACGCGATGCCGCACCTGTCGGTGCTCGGCGTCGAGGTGGTCGACGAGCGCCCCTACAGCTGGGACCTGCGGGGCACGCGGGTGCTCGTGTACGACTTCGGCCTGCAGCTGCCGGACGACCTGGCAGCCGCCGCCGCGCGGGCCGACGTCCGCCGGCGGCTGATGGACGTCTTCGTCGCATCGTGGACCGGTCGCTGCGAGGCCGACGAGCTGAACCGCCTGGTGATCGCCGCCGGCCTCGGCTGGCGGCAGGTCACCTGGCTGCGCGCCATCTCCCGCTACCTGCAGCAGGCGGGCCTGACCTACAGCCAGCCCTACCTGGCGACGGCCCTGAACACCTACCCCGACATCGCCGCGGGGCTGGTGGGGGAGTTCACCACCCGGTTCGACCCCGACGCGCGGCTCACCCGCGAGGAGCGGGACGCGTCGCAGGCGCGGCAGGCCGACTGGCTGGGCGAGCAGCTGGACGCGGTGGTCAGCCTCGACCACGACCGCATCCTGCGGGCTTTCCACGCGGTGATCGAGGCGTGCGTGCGCACCAACGCGTTCACCGACACCGACACCATCGCCCTGAAACTGCTGCCCTCCCTGCTGCCGCTGCTCCCCGAGCCCCGTCCGGCCTTCGAGGTGTTCGTGTACTCCCCGCGCGTCCAGGGCGTCCACCTGCGCTTCGGCGCGGTCGCGCGCGGCGGGCTGCGCTGGTCGGACCGCCGGGAGGACTTCCGCACCGAGATCCTCGGCCTGGTCAAGGCCCAGCTGGTCAAGAACACGGTGATCGTGCCCAGCGGCGCCAAGGGCGGCTTCGTCCCCCAGCAGCTGCCGGGCACCGCCGACCGCGCGGCGTGGTTCGCCGAGGGCCAGGCCTGCTACCGGGTGTTCGTCGACGCGCTGCTCAGCGTCACCGACAACATCGTCGACGGCGTCGTGGTCGCGCCGGAGCGCGTGCTGCGCTACGACGGCGACGACCCGTACCTGGTGGTCGCCGCGGACAAGGGCACGGCGACCTTCTCCGACCTGGCCAACCAGGTCTCCCTCGACCGCGGGTTCTGGCTGGGGGACGCGTTCGCCTCGGGCGGGTCCAGCGGGTACGACCACAAGGCGATGGGGATCACGGCACGCGGGGCCTGGGAGTCGGTGCGCCGCCACTTCGCCGAGCTGGGCCTCGACCCGGAAACCGACGAGTTCACCTGCGTCGGCATCGGCGACATGGCCGGCGACGTGTTCGGCAACGGCATGCTGCTGTCCGACCACCTGCGGCTGGTGGCCGCGTTCAACCACGTGCACATCTTCCTCGACCCCGCTCCCGACGCCGCGTCCTCCTTCGCGGAGCGGGCGCGGCTCTTCGCGCTGCCCGGCTCGACCTGGGCCGACTACGACCGCAGCCTCCTCTCGCCGGGCGGCGGCGTGTTCCGCAGGGACGCGAAGGCCGTCCCCATCAGCCAGGAGGCACGGCTGGCGCTCGGACTCCCCGAGGACGTGACCCGGCTCACCCCGAACGAACTGGTGAGCGCGATCCTGTGCGCGCCGGTCGACCTGCTGTTCAACGGCGGCGTCGGCACCTTCGTGAAGGCGTCCACCGAGAGCCACGCGCAGGCCGGCGACAAGGCGAACGACGCCGTGCGGGTGGACGGAGGGCGGCTGCGGGCCCGCAGCGTCGCCGAGGGCGGCAACCTCGGCTTCACCCAGCTCGGACGCATCGAGTACGCCCGCGCCGGCGGCCACATCAACACCGACTTCATCGACAACTCCGCCGGTGTGGACACCTCCGACCACGAGGTGAACATCAAGATCCTGCTCGCGCCGGAGGTGGCGTCCGGGCGGCTGAGCGAGCCGGAGCGTCGCGAGCTGCTGGCGTCCATGACCGACGAGGTCGCCCGGCTGGTGCTGGCCCACAATTACGACCAGAACCTCGCCCTGGCCAACTCGATGTGGCGTCGGGTGGTGCTGGCCGGCCAGCACGAGTCCTGGATGCGGACGCTGGAGGCGGACGGCCTTCTCGACCGGGGCATCGAGGCGCTGCCGACCAGCGAGGAGATGGCGGCGCGGATCGCCGCCGGCGACGGGCTGACCCGTCCGGAGCTGTCGGTGCTGCTGTCGTACACCAAGATCGCGCTGGACCGGTGGGTGCTGGCCTCCGACCTCCCGGACGACCCGTACCTCGCCGACCGGCTCGTGCAGTACTTCCCCGAGCCGCTGCGCGCCCGCTACGCCGACCGGATGCCCGGCCACCGGCTGGCCCGCGAGATCGTCGCCACGGTGGCGGTCAACCGGTTCGTCAACAGCCAGGGGATCACCTGCTACCACCGCCTGTCGACCGAGACCGGGGCGGGCGTGGCCGACATCATCCGTGCCCAGCTGGCCTCGCGCGCGATCTTCGCGGTCGGCCTGGACGAGGTGCGGCTGCGCCGCAGCACGGGCCTCGACGCCGCGGTGGCCACCGAGCTGCGGGTGGGCCTGCGCCGGATGGTCGAGCGGGCCACCCGCTGGCTCCTGCACCACCAGCACGGGCCGCTGGACGTGGCCGGCGCCGTCGCGAGGTACGGGCCGGAGGTGGCGGCGCTGCGGACGGAGCTGGGCGGGCTGCTCCGCGGCCAGCAGGCCACCGCGGCAGAGCTGGCACGGACGCGGTGGACCGACGCCGGGCTGACCCCGGAACTGGCGGCCAACCTCGCCACCGCGGGACAGGCGCACACGCTGCTCAGCGTCGTCGACGTCGCCCAGCGACTCCAGGTTCCCGCGCCCAGGGTCGCGGCCGTGCACTACCTGCTGGCCGAGGCCACCGGGATCGACGAGCTGGTGGCCGGCGTGGACGGCCTGCCCCGGCAGGTGCGCTGGGACGCCATGGCGCGGGCCGCCCTGCGCGACGAACTGCTGGCGGCGCACGCCGCGCTCACCGCCCAGGTGCTGGTCGCCGGCGACCCCGACGCATCGGCGGATCGGGCCGTCGCCGACTGGCTGGCCTCCGACCCGGCCCGGCGGAGCCGGGTGGCGACGATCCACCAGCTCGCGGACGGCACGGCGGACGTCGCCCGCATGAACGTGGGCCTGAGCCAGGTCCGCCAGATGCTCGCCTGAGGCGCGGCAGGTCCGGCTCGTGACGTCCTCGGGGGACGCGGCCCTGTCCGCGTGGTGCCGTGAGCACCTGGGTTCCGGCGCCGCGCGCGTCTTCTTCGAGGCGTCGTCGATGTCCAGGGTGCGCGGGGTGCTCCTCGAGGACGGTCGCCGGATCGCCGTCAAGGAACGCGAGGCGTCCGGACGGGTGCTGGCCTGCGCCCGTGCGCAGCGCGCGGCGGCGACCGCCGGCATCGACTGTCCGGCCCTTCTGCTGGGCCCGGTCGGCCTCGCGCCCGGCACGTGGGTCACGGTCGAGGAGTGGCGTGAGGACGGGTCGCCGGAGCTCCCTCCGGCGGCACCCGAGCGGTACGCGGCACTGCTGCGGCGCCTGGTGGTCACGCTGGCCGACGCGGAGCCGGAGGCGTTCGCGCCGCCGCCGCCGTGGGCGTGGTACGACCACGACGTCGCGGGACGGACCTGGCCGCCCGCCGCGTCCGACCGCTGGGACCCGCACCGCGCGGGCGTCGTCCCCCCGGAGCTGGTGCGGCTGGCCGCCGCGGCGCGCGAGCGCCTCCTGGCTGATACGCCGCCGCCGGTGGTGGGCCACTCCGACCTCAACGGGCTGAACGTGCGCTGGAGGCCGGACGGCTCCCCGATCGTGCACGACTGGGACTCCCTCGCCGCGCGTCCCGAATGCGTGCTGGCAGGCATCCTCGCCGCGAACCACGTCGAGCGGCCCGGAACCGGGGCGATCGCCTCGCTCGCCGTCACCGGCCGGCTCCTCGACCACTACGAGGAACGCCGGCCCTTCAGCGACGTGGAGCGGGAACTCGCCTGGGCGGCCGGGGTGGCGGTGGCGTCCTACAACGCTGCCTTCGAGTACCTCCACGGGCAGCCGGGCCCGGTGGCCCGCCGGCTGGCGTCCGACGGCGCCGAGCGGCTGCGCCGGGCCGGCCTGTGACACTCGCCCGGCACGGGTCGTGCTGGCAGGATGCGGGGATGCGCATCGACCTCCACACCCACAGCTCGGTCTCCGACGGCACGGACGCGCCGGAGGCGCTCGTCGCCGAGGCCGCCCGGGCAGGCGTGGACGTGATCGCCCTGTGCGACCACGACACGTTCGACGGCCTCGCGGTGGCCGTGGCCGCGGGGCAGCGCCTCGGGGTGTCGGTGCTGCACGGGATCGAGATCTCCGCACAGCACCACGGGGTGTCGGTGCACCTGCTCGGCTACGGCTGCCGGATCGACGATCCCGCGCTGGCCGACGAGCTCGCGCGGATCCGCCAGGGACGCAGCGGCCGCGTGCCGGCGATGCTCGAGCGCCTCTCCCGGGCCGGCATGCCGGTGCCGCGCGAGGTGCTGGACCGCTACGTCGGCGACAGCCCCTCGATCGGGCGCCCGCACCTCGCCGACGCGATGATCGAGCTCGGCTACGTGAGCGACCGCAGGGAGGCTTTCGACCGGTACCTCGCCGACGGCGGCCCCATCTTCGTCGGCCGCTACGCCACGCCGCTGGGGCGCGGGCTCGACCTCGTGCGTGAGGCTGGGGGAGTCGCGGTGATCGCCCACCCGTGGGGACGGGTCAGTCGCGACGAGCTGCCGGCGTCGCTGCTGGGCCGGCTGGCCGCGTCCGGGCGGCTGGACGGCGTGGAGGTCGACCACCAGGACCACGACCCGTCCACCCGTGCCGAGCTGCGCGCGCTCGCGTCCGGGCTGGGGTTGCTCACGACCGGCTCCTCGGACTACCACGGCGCGGGCAAGAAGGACCACGACCTGGCCTGCAACACGACCGCCCCCGAGGTGCTCGCCGAGATCGGCGCCCGGGTGGCCGCACGCGGCGGGCTGCTCGTCGGGGAGCCCCCGGCTTCGGTGTAAAGTCACCAGTCGGCTCCCGAACGACCTCCACGAAGGCAGTGCACCCATGACCGACCAGCCCCTTGACGCCGGGGAACAGCTCGCCGCCTCCACCTCGGAGGCATCGCTGCGGCGGACGGAGGCGCGCAGCGCCGAGATCGAGGCGCAGATCGCGAAGGACCCCTCCGGCTTCCGCGTGATGACCGGCGACCGGCCCACCGGGAACCTGCACCTGGGGCACTACTTCGGCTCGCTGGCCAACCGGGTGCGCATCCAGGACGCGGGCGTGGAGACCTTCATCCTGATCGCGGACTACCAGGTGATCACCGACCGCGACGGCACCGGCCCGATCAAGGAGCGCGTGCTCGGGATGCTGGCCGACTACCTGGCGATCGGGCTCGACCCGGCGAGGACCGTCATCTACGCGCACTCCGCCGTGCCGTCGTTGAACCAGCTGATGCTGCCCTTCCTCTCGCTGGTCACCGACGCCGAGCTGCGCCGCAACCCGACGGTGAAGGCCGAGCTGGAGGCCACCGGTGACCGGCCGATGTCGGGCCTGCTGCTGACCTACCCCGTGCACCAGGCGGCGGACATCCTGTTCTGCAAGGCCAACCTGGTCCCGGTCGGGAAGGACCAGCTGCCGCACCTGGAGCAGACGCGGGTGGTCGCCCGCCGGTTCGACGAGCGCTACGGCCGCGTCGATCCGGCACGTCCGGTGTTCCCCCAGGCGGAGGCGCTGCTGTCGAAGGCGTCCACCGTCCTCGGGCTCGACGGCACCAAGATGAGCAAGACCAAGGGCAACGTGATCGAGATCGGCATGGACGCCGACACCACCGCCCGGCTGATCAAGAAGGCGGTCACCGACTCTGACCGCCACATCACCTACGATCCGGAGAACCGGCCCGAGGTGTCGAACCTCCTGATGCTCGCCTCCCTGTGCACCCACCGTGAGCCGGCGGAGATCGCCGCGGAGATCGGCGACGGTGGCGGCGGCGGCCTGAAGAAGCTGGTCACCGAGGCCGTCAACGAGTTCTTCGCCCCGATCCGTGCCCGTCGGGTCGAGCTGGCCGCCGATCCCGGTTACCTGTGGGACGTGCTCCGCCGCGGCAACGCCGTCGCCAACGAGGTGGGCGATGCGACGCTCGCCGAGGTGCGCGCGGCGATGAACATGGACTACTGAGGGCCGCGACGGCGCTCGCGCGACACTGGCCGGCTTGGTCGCCGGACGGCTGTGTGGGACAGTGGAGGCCAGGTCCTCGGCGAGGACCCCGGACGAGGGAGCCGTACCCGGTGTGCGACAAGACGGCCTGAGAGGTCGTCATGTCCTGGGTCGTTCTCGTCCTTGCCGGTATCGCGGAGGCGGTGTGGGCCATCGCCCTCGCCCGCACCGACGGCTTCACCCGCTGGGGCCCGGTGACGGTGTTCCTCGTCGCCCTCGTGCTGAGCATGGCGGGGCTGGCCTACGCCATGCGCTCCCTGCCGACCGGCACGGCCTACGCCGTCTGGGTCGGCATCGGCGCCGCGCTCACCGTGGGCTACGGGATGGTCACCGGCACCGAGTCGGTGTCGGTGTGGCGGGTCGTGTTCCTCGCCCTGATCGTCGGCGGAGTGGTGGGCCTCAAGGCCGTCGAGTGAGGCTGCGCCACCCGCCCGCCCGGTTGTTCGCGACGACGGCCCTGAGCAGGGTCGCCAACGGCTCGCGACGAACCACCTCCCCTTCGCGGAACTGGATCGACCGTGCCGTCGCGTTGCCCTGCCCCTGGTTGATGAGCCCGTCGGGGTCGGGCGCGATCGGGTCGTAGACGAACAGGTTGAGGTGGTCGCGTGCGCCGAGGAACGCGCAGACGTTGCCCTCGCAGGTGAAGTAGGGCAGGCGGGTGCGCTTGATCGTCTCCTCGATGCCGGGATCCGCCTCGTGGATGACCTCGCGGAGCTCGGCCGCGAGGTCCTGCTGCCAGCCGGGCAGCGTGGCCAGGTACTCGTCGACCCGCGGGTCATGCCGGCCCATCGCACCTCCTCGTCGCACCGGTGGCGTCCCCTCGATCCTGCCCGCTCCGCGTCGTGTCCGGAAGGGGCATCCCGCACACCGGTCTTGACCCTCCGGCGCAGGAGACGCAGGATCGGGGGGTCCGCGAGGAGGTGCGCCCGTGCGTGGGGGAGGTTCGCTGGTTGCTGCGCTGGTGGCCGCGGGCACGCTCGCCGGGTGCACCGGTGTCCCGAAGGCTGCGACGTCCGTGCCGTCGGCCGCGGACACCCCGTACGCGTGCCCGGAGCCGGCGTCGGCGCCGCTGCCGGAGTGGGCGCGGACCGGTTTCAGCCCGCCGGACCAGCCGGTGGCGCACCTGGTGTCAGAGCAGGGGTTGGTGGTGGCTGTGCCGTTCGGCTGGCCGCTCCGGGAGCGCCAGCCCGAAGGTCGCGCCAACAAGGTGCTGTGGGTCGCGCAGCGGTACGCCGGCGGGCCCATGCTGATCGAGGCGCGCAGGCAGTCGGACACGGCGATCGTGCGGCGCGAGCTGCCCCAGGGCCCGGGACCGTCCACGATCGACCTCCCGCGCCGCGGGTGCTGGCGGCTCGACCTGACCTGGTCGGGCGTCCACGACCGGATCTACCTGCGCTACCTGGGCCCAGCCGACTGACCGCTTCCGCCTCCGCGGGGCTCGCGTTCCCTGGCCCGGTCGTACGATGGAGGTGTCCATCGGGGGCGCGTGATGAGCACGGCGTTGAGAACCCGCTTCCAGGCCGAGATCCCGGCCTGGGTCGTGGCGGAGGTGTCCGCGGCCGGGGAGGTCCTGGGCGGCCTCGAGGAGCGCATGGCCCTGGCCAACCGGCTGGCCCGGCTCAATGTCCGCGACGGTGGCGGCGGGCCGTTCGCAGCGCTCGTGGTGGAGCGGGACGGTGGCCGCGTCCTCTCTGCGGGGGTGAACCGGGTGCTGGCCGCCAACCTGTCGGTGGCGCACGCAGAAGTGGTGGCGCTGAGCCTGGCCCAGCAACGCCGCGGCACCTGGGACCTCGGTGCGCGCGGGTTCCCTGCGACCGAGCTCGTCGTGAACTGGCGACCGTGCCTGCAGTGCTGCGGCGCTGCGCTCTGGGCGGGCGTCTCCCACATCGTGATCCCGGACGACTCCGGGGAGATGGAGCGCATCACCGGGTTCGACGAGGGCCCGGTCGTGGAGGACTGGATCGGCCAGTTCGCCCGCCGCGGCATCGAGGTCACCCGCGGGGTCGGGTTGCCCGAGGCGCTCGCGGTGTTCCGCGACTACGCGGAGTGGGTGGCCCGCGGGCACGCGGTGGTCTACAACGCGCGCGGCACGGGCCTCAACGTGTGACAGTGGTGCGCGCGACGGCCGAACGCCGCCGCGCGTCCGCGGACGGGCTCAGCCGACCTCGACCTGCTCACCCTGGCGCTGGGCGCCCTCACCCTGGGCAGCCTCGCGCTGGCCGCCGGAGCGGCGGCGGCGACGGCGACGGGGAGCAGAGCCTGCAGCGCCATCCGTGCCCTCCACCTCCGGGGCAGGGGCGACATCTCCGCCGGGCGTCGCGGCACCGGACGCGGCCTCGCCGTCGACCGGCTGGCCGTTGCGCAGGCGGCGACGGCTGCGATCGCGCGGGGGACGCTGCGCGCGCTCCTCGCGCGGCCGGTCGCGGTGGCGGTCCTCCTTCGGCTCACGCGGGGCGGCGTCGACGAGGCGTCCCCGGGTGCCCTCGGGGATGTCGAGGTCCTCGAACAGGTGCGGGGAGGTCGAGTAGGTCTCGAGGAGCTCCGGGAAGTGCAGGTCGAGCGCACGGTTGATGACCTTCCACCGCGTCACGTCCTGCCAGTCGACGAGCGTCACCGCGATGCCCTTGGCGCCGGCGCGGCCGGTGCGGCCGATGCGGTGCACGTAGGTCATCTCCGAGTCCGGGCACTCGTAGTTGATCACGTGGCTGACGTCGCTGATGTCGATGCCGCGGGCCGCCACGTCGGTGGCGACCAGGACCGACACCTTGCCGTCACGGAACTTCTTGAGCGCCTTCTCGCGGGCCACCTGGTTGAGGTCGCCGTGGATCGAGGTGGCCTTGAAGCCGCGGTCCTCCAGTTCGTCGGAGAGCCGCTGCGCCGCGCGCTTGGTGCGCGTGAAGATCATCGTCCGCGTGCAGGACGGGGACTGCAGGATGCGTCCCACGATCTCGGGCTTGTCGAGGTCGTGCGCCTGGTAGACGAACTGGGTGGTGTCGGGCACCGTCAGCTGCGAGTCGTGGGTCTCGGCGCGCACGTTCACCGGCTGGTTCAGGTGCATCCGGGCCAGCGCGACGACCGCGGCCGGCATGGTGGCGCTGAAGAGCAGGGTCTGCCGCGACTTCGGCGTCCGGCTGATCAGCCGCTCGACGTCGGGCAGGAAGCCCAGGTCGAGCATCTCGTCGGCCTCGTCGAGCACCAGAACCCGCACCTGGGACAGGTCGAGCGAGCGGCGGCTCACCAGGTCGAGCAGGCGACCGGGCGTGCCCACCACGACATCGACCCCGGTGGAGAGGTTGTCGAGCTGGATCTCGTAGCCGACGCCGCCGTAGACGGTGAGCACGCGCGCGTGGCGCACGGTGGACGCGTCGGCGAGGTCGCGCGCCACCTGGAGCGCGAGCTCACGGGTGGGGCACATGACCAGCGCCTGCGGCGCGCCGGGCTTGGCCAGCTCGTCGTAGCCGGGGTCGGTCGGGACCGTGATCCGCTGGAGCAGGCTGATGCCGAACGCCAGGGTCTTGCCGGTGCCCGTGCGCGCCTGGCCGATCATGTCGGTGCCGGCGATGGCGATCGGGATGGCGAGCGCCTGGATCGGGAACGGGTGGGTGATGCCCAGGGTGGCGAGGGCTTCGGTGATCTCGGGAATGACGCCCAGGTCGGCGAAGGTGTGCTCCGCGTCCGCCTTGGGCAGGTGGTCAGGCGTTTCGGTCAGGGTCTTGCCTTATCTGTTGCTGCGGCCGAGGTGGCGCAGGCGTACGGAACCGCCGGCGGCACTCTCTCGGCCGCTCGAGGCGGGCACGCACGTGGGGGTGCGGCGGTGCACAGTCTAGCGTGCCCGTTCCCCGATGCCTCAGCCGACCTGCTGCCGTCCCGACCTCGACGGTTCTAGCCTGTGGGTGTGGACGTCGTCGACTGGCTGCTCGAGGGTGAGCCGGCGGTGCAGCACGCCGTCCGAACGCGTCTCCTCGGGCAGGATGCCGCCTCGCCGGAGTGCCGCCTCCTGCGGCAACAGGCCATGGCTGCCGGCACCATCGCGGAGATCCTGTCCCGCCAGGGTGCGGACGGGCACTGGGGACCGCCGGGCCGTTTCTACACCGCCAAGTACCAGGGCACTGTGTGGAACCTGCTGATCCTGGCCGAGCTCGGCGCGGACGGACATGACGAGCGGGTCCGCCGGGGCGCGGAGGCTGTGCTCGCCGCCAGTCGCCACCCGGCGTCCGGCGGGTTCAGCACCGGCACCTCGAAGCGGGACGGCGGCGGCCTCGCGTCCTCGGTGATCCCGTGCCTCACCGGGAACCTGGTGTTCGCGCTGCTCCGGCTGGGCTACGGCGACGACCCGCGGGTGCGAGCGGCGGTGGACTGGATCACCACCTACCAGCGGTTCGACGACGCCGAGGGCGAAGCGCCCACCGGCTGGCCCTACGACCACCTGGAGATGTGCTGGGGCCGGCACACCTGCTCGATGGGCATCGTCAAGGCGCTGAAGGGGCTCGCCGAGATTCCGGGGCCCGAGCGGTCCACAGAGTTGCGCGCGACGCTGGCGGAGGGCGCGGAGTGGCTGCTGAAACACCACGTGCACAAGCGCAGCCACAACTTGGCCCGGCTCTCCAAGCCGGGCTGGAAGAGGTTCGGGTTCCCCCGGATGTACCAGACCGACGTGCTGGAGATCCTGCTCCTGCTCACCCGCCTGGGCTACGACGACCCGCGCATGGACGAGGCGTTCGCCCTGGTGGAGTCGAAGGCGGACCCCGCGGGCCGCTGGCTGCTGGAGGACTCGTTCAACGACCGCTTCGCCGTGCCCGTCGAGGTCGCCGGCGAGCCCAGCCGCTGGGTCACGCTGGCCGCCCTCGAAGTGCTCGCCCACCGCGCCGTAGCCGCGCGGTGAGCGAGCCTGCGGGGGTCACCAGGCGTGCGCGAGCAGGTCGGCGAGCAACTCGTCGGCGTCCACGGGGCGTCCGCGTGTGGTGAACCACTGCGCCACGTTGGCGCAGTCCCGGTGCAGGAACTCGACGGCGTTCGGGTTGGCCACCAGGTCGACCAGCTGCGGGACGTCGATGATCACCAGCCGTGGCTCGGGGTCGTCGGCGTCCGCGACGAGCACGTTGAACGGGCTGAGGTCGCCGTGCACGACCCCCAGCGCGGTCATCAGGTGCATCGCCTCGCGAACCTGGTGGAACAGCACCTCCAGCTGGCCAGGGGACGGGCGCACCTGGTGCAGGCGCGGGGCGGCCGCGTCCCCGCTCGACACGAACTCGAGCAGCAACTCCGTGCCGTCGAGCTGGACCGGGTAGGGGACGGGGACTCCCGCCTCGTAGAGACGGTTGAGGGCGCGCCACTCCGCGGCGGCCCACAGGCCCGCGGCCACCGCCCGGCCGAAGCCGGTCTTGCGGGCCATCGCCCGGGTGTCCCGGCTGTTGCGGACGCGCCGGCCCTCGACGTAGCCGGTGTCCCTGTGGAACAGGCGGTGGTCGGAGTCCCGGTAGCGCTTGGCCGCGAGCAGGCAGGACTGCGCGTCGTCGCCGGGCACGGCCCGCTCGAGGAGGAAGACGTCGGCCTCCTTCCCCGTCTTCAGCAGCCCGAGGTCGGTGTCGATGGCGGCGGCGGAGGTCACCAGCCAGGGCGGACGGGGTTCCGGGCCGCGGCTGGAGCGCTCCACCGAGCCCCACGTCGACCAGCGCTGGTCGGCACGCAGGTCTTCGGAGAGCGCGTGGTAGGTCAGGTCGTCCCACTCGACGGGGACGCGACGGTCGTCTGGCAAGGGTGTTTTCTCCTGTGGGAGGAGGCACCCGTGCGAAGGTCAGGCGACGGGGGCCTCGGTTGATGGGGCGTTCGAGAACAGCCCACGAGCAGTGGGTGACATCTGTCGAACCTCCCTTCAGCCGAGACGGGGCGCGGTGCGCTCCGACAACGCTAACAGCGTGGCCGGGTCCGCGACAACGGCGCGGGCGGGATCAGGCGGGATCGGGGCGGCTCAGACCGCGCCGAAGCCGACCGGGCGGGCCTTCTCCTGGCCGAGGTCGATGTAGGCGACCTTGTCGGCGGGGACGAGCACCTTGCGGCCCTTCTCGTCGGTGAGCGCAATCAGGGTGCCGTCGGCGAGGGCCTTGCGCAGGTCCGCCTCGACCTCCGCCGCCGTCGCCGTGGTGTCCACCGCGAGCTCGCGGGCCACGTGCTGAATGCCGATCTTGATCTCCACGGTTCCTCCTCCTGGTACGCCTCGCCAAGCTACCAGCGGGTGGCGACCGTGCGGACGCCCGTACGCCCAGAGCGCAAACCGATCCCGGCGCGGGGTCGAGGACCCCTCGCGCTCAGGCCAGGGCCTCCTGCTCGTCGGGGGTGGCACGACGGACGACGATCCGCGTCCAGGCCCCGACGTAGATGCGCTGGCCCGGTGTGAGCTCGACGCGTCCCTGCGGGATCGGCATGGCCGGCAGCGGGCCCGCGGGCGAGCCGACGAAGGTGCCGTTGGCCGAGTTCAGGTCCTCGATCCACCAGCGGGTGCCGTCGGTGGACAGCATCGCGTGGCGGCGGCTGCACCCGGTGTCGAGTTCGCAGTCCACGTCCGGGAAGATGCCCCGGCTGTGCGACACCCGGCCGATCAGGTTGCCCTCCTTGACCAGCGGGACGATGTCGGGCAGGCCGGGCGACGGCAACGGGTCCGAGGATCCCTGCGCGGCGTACCAGTCGGGGTCGATCCACAGCTCGGCCACCCACTCCACCCGGGGACGGGCGGGGACGGGTTCCGGTACCGGCGTGGACGGCGCGTACGCGGGGGCCGCCACCGGGGCGGACGGGCCCTCCGCCGGCGCCGGGACCGGCGTGGACGGCGTTTCGGCGTCCACGCCGGCGGGGGCGGCCTCGGCGACCGGCTCGGGCCGCGGGTCCTCCGCGACCGCGACCTCGGGTGTTCCTGGCTCTCCCGCCGCCACGTCGGCCGTCGCGTTGTCGGGCTCCGCCGACGGCTCGGCCTCCGGTGCGCCCGGCGGTGTCGCGGCGTCCGCATCCGGCACGGGAGCCGGGGCGGGAACGGGCGCGACCACGGGAACGGGGTCGATCGCGGGGGCGGGCAGCGTCCCGGTGGTGAAGTCGTAGCCGCAGGCCTCGCAGAACAGCGCGTCCGCCACGTTCGGGGTCTGGCAGTGCGGGCAGATCACCGGCGGGGGGACCGCGGCGGAGATCGGCGGCGGCGCGGCCGGGATCCCGGTCTGGCCGCCCGGCACGGGCAGCCCGCAGGTGTCGCAGAAGTCGGTCTGGGCCGTCTGGTGCCCCGCCGGACAGATCGGCATGTCAGCCCCTGATTCGCGTGGTCTTCGTGGACGCCGTGTCCAGGGCCATCTCGTCCGCCTTGTCCACAGCCTTCTTGAGCCTCACCGTACCCGTCCGGGCGTCGGCGATGTCCACGACCTTCCGGAGTTTCGAGGTCGCCTCGACATTGCCGGTCTCGGTCGCCAGCTGGACGGCGCGCCCCAGTTTGGTGGTCGCGGTCGCCTCGTCGCCGACGGCCTTCGCCGCCAGGCCCTCCTGGATCACCTGCGCCAGTTCGGCCTGCCCGGTGTAGTGCGCGACCTCCGGGTTGATCTGTGCGGTCAGGTTGGTGTCGGAGGACCACTTGGCCTTGACCAGGCCCTGGGTGAGCAGTTCCGCGCCGACGGCGAGCTGCACGCGCGCGGCGAGCTGCTCCTGGCCGACCGACTTCGCGGCCAGCCGGACGGCGATGTGGTAGTCGCGCTCCTCGTCCGCCCATGCACCGGTCGGGTAGCTCATCGTGAGCTGGTTCACCGGGGTGCCGCGGTGGGTGAGGTCCTCGACGGTGGGGGAGACCTGGCGGATGAACATCACCTGCGCACCCTGCGGGATCCACACGCGCAGGTCGGCGTTGGCCACGCCGCGTGCCATCGAGTTGCGCATGAGTTCGGCGAAGACGGCCCCCATCTGGGACGGGTCGCCGATGATGTCGACGGTGCCGAGCATCGCCTGGGCGATCTTGCGGATCTCGGCGACCTTCCAGTCGACGCCGACGCCGCGCGCGTCCACCTGGAAGTCGCCCGCGCAGTTGATGATCGCCTGGTCGAGCTGCTGGGCGGTCTCGTTGTGGTTCTCGCCGTCGGTCAGCAGGATCACGTGCTTCTGGGCGAGGTTGCCGATCGACGCGAACAGTGCCTTGCACAGGTTCAGCCAGGTGCCCATCGCCGTGCCGCCCTCGGCGCGGAAGAAGCTGATCTGGCGCCGGGCCTCCGCGCGGGTGCGGGCGTCCATGCGGACCATGCCGGCGCCGGTCTGCACCATCGGGTAGGCGAGGTAGGCCTTGTGGTTGCCCGCGACGACGGCGAAGAACGTGCCGTCCAGGATGTGGTCGAGGGCGACCATCGCCGCCTGCTTCGCGGCATTCATGTTCGCGACGCCCATCGAGCCGGAGGTGTCCACCACGATGATCTCGCCGGCGTCTCCGCTGCCCGTGCGGCCGGCGGAGCCGGCGCCGCTGCAGCGGATGGTGACGATCGCGTTGACGTCGGTCCCGCCGTCGGGCAGGAACTCGTTCTGGTAGACCGCGGAGGTGAACTCAGCCATGCTCGCGGTGTGCTCCGTTCTGTGGTTCGGTGGGGGCCGCTCCCAGACTAACCGCCGGTGCGGGGACGCGGGCGAGCGCGACGGTCACGTTGTCCTGGCCGCCCCGGGAGTTCGCCCACTCCAGGAGGCGCTGCGCGACGGCCGCCAGCCCGCCGCCGCCGGCGGCCGCGTCGTCCAGCTGCCGGGCCAGCTCGTCGGGGGTGGACGCGTAGTTCCACAGCCCGTCGGAGCACACCAGCAGCCAGCCCGGCGCGGTCACGCGACGGGAGCCGGTGCGCGGCACGATGTCGGGCGCGTCCCGTCCCAGCCATTTGGTGATGGCGTGGGCGCGGGGCAGGGCCTCCGCCTCCGCGCGGGGCATGCCCTCGGCGATGAATGCCTGGGCCATCGAGTCGTCCACGCTGAGCAGGACCCGCTCGTCCGCCCCCAGCAGGTAGACCCGAGAGTCGCCGAGGTTGGCGAAGTGGACGGTGTCGCCGACGACCACGGCCGCGGCCAGGGTGGCCGACGCGGCGTTCGTGCTGTCGGGGGCCGTGGTCTCGACCACCGCGCGGTTCGCGCTCTCGGTGGCCTCGACCAGCGCCCTGGCCCAGTCCTCGCCGGTCGGGACGCCCCCGGCGGAGGCGAGTGCTGCCAGGACGTCGCGGGCGCGCTCGGCCGCCGCCTGGGAGGCGACGTCGGAGTCGACGCTGGTGGACACGCCGTCGCAGACCACGAGCACCGCGCGGTCGTCCCCGGCCCACAGGGCCATCGCGTCCTCGTTGCGGTGGTGCTGAAGGCTGCGGTCGCAGACCCCGCCCACCCAGTCCGCGGGGGAGTCGGTGTAGTGGTCGCGGGGGCTGGGCGCCTTCGCGCCGCAGGTCTGGCAGTAGCCGTCCGCCCCGATCGTCCCGCCGCAGGACGCACAGCTGGCCACCTGGCTGGCGCGGACGCCGAGGCGCCGGGTCTGGGCGGACGGGGCGTCCGCGGCGGGCGCGGGAGGCGGCGGGGGCGGGGCCGTCGGCACCAGCGGGGAACCGCAGGCCTCGCAGAACCACGCCGCAGGATCGATCGGGCGGCCGCAGGCGGGGCAGGCGGGCTGGTCGGGGGTCGGGCCGTCGGCGGGTTCGAGATCGCTCACAGCAGGCTCCAGGGACGCAGGGAGTTGGCGAGGTCGACGTAGCCCGCACGCAGCTCCGGGCTCTCTGTGAGCCGGCCGAGCTGCAGGTAGGCGGCCACCAGCTCGTCACGCACCATCGGTGGGGTCAAGGTGCGATTGCCCAGGTGCAGCGGGCCCTTCTGCGCCAGCGCCATCGCCCGGTCGTAGAGCAGGGCGCGGTACTGCGCCTCCGCCAGCGGGTCCAGACGCGCCTGGGTGATCGCCGAGAACGCCTCGTCCAGCCCGGACGCGTCGGTGGCGAGGGTCACCAGGTGCTGTGCCTTCAGCCGTTGCGACTCGGGGTAGCCCCGCGAGGTGCTCGGCACGAGCTCCAGGGCAGCGAGGGAGCCGGGCAGGTCGTTGCGGGCCGCCCGCACGCGGGCCAGGCCGAACGCCGCCGGCGTCACGTAGTTGGCGTCGGTGTTCGCGCAGATCCGGTACAGGTCCTCTGCGATGTCGTACTCGCCGCCGAGCTCGCAGGCCAGGGCGAGCGCGAGCTTGGGGGCGAGTTCCCCGGGCACCTGCCCGTAGACCGCGTTGAACGAGCTCTGGGCTGTCGTGTAGTCCCGGTCCTGGAGCGCCCGCAGGCCCGCCAGCCAGACCGCGCGCCACTCCCACGGGTCGTTGGTCAGCAACCGGTGGACGCACTCGTCGACCAGCTTGGCGTTCCCGGCGTCCAGCGCGGCCTCGCCACGGGCCAGCAGCACCTGAGCGGAGACCGCCGGAGGGGTCGCCAGTGCCTCCAGCCGCTGGACGGGGTCGTCCGCGCTGATCCGCGACAGCCAGCCCGCCTGGGGGTCGGTCGGGTCGGGCCGCAGGCGTGGCAGCTGGCGCTGGTTCCGCTCACCAGCGACCGTCGGGGCCTCGAACAGCACCGACGCGGACGCCGTCGTGGCCACCCCCGGCGTCGCGGCAGCCACCACCTCGCGAAGGACCCCCAACATCTGGAGCCGCAGTTCCTCGGCCGAGGTGAACCGGTCGTTCGGGTCGGGCGCGCAGCACTTCAGCAGCAGCCGGTACAGCGAGTCGTGCGCGGCGATGGCCGGGAGCTCCTCCGCCGGCGGGATCCGGAACTCGTACTCGCCCTGGTAGCCGGGAACCTCCGCGCTGAGCACCATCAGGGTGCGCCCGACGGTGAAGATGTCCGAGGCGACGGACGGGCCGAGCGTGGCGACCTCGGGTGCCTGGAAGCCCACCGTGCCGTAGATGGCCGAGTCGTCGTCGCCGATGTGGCGGACGCCGCCGAGGTCGATGAGCTTGAGGGAGTCGCCGACCTGGATGACGTTCTCGGGCTTGAAGTCGCAGTACAGCAGGCCCAGCTCGTGCAGGTAGCCCAGCGCGGGGAGGATCTCGATCAGGAACGCCAGGGCCTGGTCGACGGGCAGCGGGTCGGCGACGCCGCTGTTGGTGGTCATGCGTTGCTTGAGCAGCTGCTTCAGCGACCGCCCGCCGACGTACTCCATCACGATGTAGCCGGCGTCGTCGTGGGTGACGAAGTTGTAGATCTCGACGATCTGCGGGTGCTCCACCCGGGCGAGGAAACGCTGCTCGCCGATGGCGGCCGCCAGGGCGTCCTTGTCACCGGTGTTCAGCAGGCCCTTGAGCACCACCCACCGCCCGGACACATTGCGGTCCTTGGCCAGGTAGATCCAGCCCATGCCGCCGTGTGCGAGCGCACCCACCACCTCGTACTGGTTGGCCACGACGTCCCCGGCCCGGAGCTTCACGGTGAACGAGTAGGGGGCGCCGCACGCCGGGCAGAAGCCCTCCGAGCGCGACTCGACCTTGTCGCCGCCCTGGCCGACCTTCGCGCCGCAGCGCGGGCACACCCGGGCGTCCAGCGGCACCTCCGCCCGGGCAAGGACCGCCTTGGCCGGGTCGATCGCCGGCGCCGGCGGCACGCGCGTCAGCCCGGCGCCGATACGCCCGGTGGTGAGGCGCTCCGCGCTGCTGTGCCGGGTGGGACGACCGCCGAACGACGTGGCCCGCGCCGAGCCCAGGGCGGTGGAGCCGAGGTGGATCGAGGTGCGGGTCACGGTCGAGCGTGCGCCGGCGGGCGGCAGCACCGGCGTGGGGTCGATGTCGGGCGAGCCGCAGACGTCGCAGTAGCCGTCCACGATGTGGCCCGGGCAGCCCGGCTGGCGGCAGTTGCCGGAGGGCCGGCTGGACGGACGCGCGCCCGGCACGGCCATCCCGACGGGCATGGTCGAGCCCGGCATGCCGCAGACGTCGCAGTAGCCGTCGACGATCGTGCCGGTGCAGCCCGGCTGGCGGCACTTCACGACCGCCCCCGCGACAGGTGGTCGAGCTGGGCGGAGTAGGCGGCGAGCACCTGCTGCACCACGGGCAGGACGACCGGGGTGGCGGCGAGGCGACGACCGGCGAGCGCGCCCAGTTCGGCGAGGTCGGGATGCCCGGCCACGCCCAGGGCGGCCGCCTTGGCCTGGAGCGCGCCCAGCAGCGACGCGGCGGCGTCGCGGCCGGCGAGGGCGCCGCCGAGGGCGGACTGGATCTCTGCCAGCTGCGCCGCCACGCGTCCCAGCCCCTCCACGTAGCCGACAAGGGCGGTGCGGGTGTTGGGCACGGGGCCCAGGCTGGCCGCGCTCGGCAGCGGGGTCTGCGGTGCCGGCCACACCGACGCGGCGACCTGGGCGGCCAGCGCGCGGACCGCCTGCTCGCGCGCGGTGACCTCGGCCAGCTCCTCGCGGGCGCGGGTCAGCAGGTCGCGCGCCTCGCGGCGCTGGGCGGAGCCCACGATGAGGTCACGTTCCAGGCGCGCGGCGTCGATCTCGAGGGTGCCGAGCAAGCCAGCGATGTCGCCGCCGCGGGTGCGCTTGTCCGTCAGTTCCTGGGTGCGGGCGGCCAGCCCGGCGAGGCGTGCCTGCGCGGCCGGGGCGAGGGCCGGCGGCTCGAGCGCCGCCTGGTCGCGGATGCGCTCGAGCTGCGCACGGAGGCCGCGCAGCCGGATCTGCTGCTGCTCGGCGTTGGGGTCGGTGTTCAGCCGCGTGCGCAGCTGTGCCACGAGGGCGTCGCACAGGCGTCCGGCCTCCGGCAGCGACACCGCCATCGACTGGAGCTGGGCGACCTGGCTGCCGGCGGTGTCCAGCCGTCCCCAGATCAGGGCCGAGAGCCGCTCGAGCTCCTGCTGGCCGACGCGCCCGGAGTCCCAGGTGGCGAGCAGGAGGTTCTGCCGGGTCTTGGCCGCCTGCCACAGGGCCAGCGCCAGGGCCATGTCGCCGGTGAGTTCCGCCTGGCGGCCGGAGCCGACGATCTGCTCGTCCAGGGCGTCGAGTTCTGCGCGGCGCACCGACAGCCAGGTCTCGAGGCGCCCGAAGTACTCCAGCAGGTCGTTGGGGCGGGCCGCGACTCCGAGCTGTCCGGGGGCCGCGGGGGACGTGGTGCTCATCGGTACTCCTGGAGGCGTCGGCCCAGCCCGAGGACGCCGAGGAACGCCCCGGCGAGGGCGACCGCGACGGCCGCGACGAGCTGGATCGCCAGTTCGGTGCCGGCGGACTCGGGGGCGGCCGCGGCGCGCTGGACCGCTGCCGCCGTCTTCTTCGCCGCGCTGTCGAGGAACCCTTCCGTCGCCCCGGCGAGCGACTTCTCGTCGCCGGCGGTGACCGTCGCGGTCGCCGTCGTCCAGTCGCCGTCGCGGAGCGCTCCGACGATCGTGGTGGAGGCCGTCCGGAAGGCCTTGAGGCTGGGGAGGTCCTCGCTGGTCGCGGCATCGGAGGCCGCGGACGTGGCCTCGTCGAGCGCCGCCTGGGAGTCGGCGGTCCACTCGTGCCGCAGGACGCCGGTGGTGAGGACCCGCTGCGCACGGTCGAGCTCGTCGACGGCCGTGGCCACCTGCACGATGTGCCCGAACTGCGTCCCCCGCGCGACCTCGGACGCCTGGGCCGCCGCCGACTGCGCACCGAGCGCGAGGGCGAGCACCACCACGACGGCGATGCCGGACCCGACCAGGCCCACGTTGAGCACCCGGTGGCTCAGCCGGGCGACCAGCCAGCTCGCCCACACGACGACCGCGAGGAGCGCGAGCCCGGGCAGCCACGCGAGCACGGCGTTGAGGCCGGCCGGACGCACGGTCGCCTCGTCGCCGAGGCGCTGCTGGAGCGTCCCGATCCCGTCCAGCACCGTGTCCAGCTGGACGTCGGCAGCGGCGAGCAGCGGGACGGCCTTCGCGCGCGGGTTGCCGGCGGCCGCGGCGAGGGCCTTGCCGTAGCGCACCACGCCCTGGCCGGCCTCGGAGAGCAGGTCGGCGTCCTGCGGCCGCGCCTGGGCGGCCTCGACGAGCAGGCCGGCCGCCGTCGCCACCGCCTCTCCGGCCGCCGCGGAGTGCGTGCCGGTCGCGGGCTCGCTCAGCAGCGCTCCGCGTGCGGCCTCGGTCGCCGCGGTGTTGAGCTGGTGGCGGACGTCGCCCAGACGCGCGTACTGCTGCGCCAGTTCCGGGGTGGTCGCGAGGTCGGCCCGCAGGTCCTGGATCATCCACGCGGCAAGGCCACCGGCCAGCACGAGCGCCAGCGCGACGACGAGCTGGAGCCTGCGCAGCAGTTGCGGCGAGCGGCTCGGTGCCGGCGTCGGGACGCCGGCCGACGGCAGCGACGTGCGTGGCGGCGCGGACGTGGTCACGACGACTCCGTGGGCGCCGCCGGGAACTCGACCGGCCCGACCGGTTCGGCGTCCTCCGGCGGCACCAGCGTGGCCGGCGTGACCGACGACCGGTCGGGGTCGACGAGGTCTTCCGGCAGCAGGGTCCGCAGCTCCTCCAGCGTCGGCTCGTCCACCTCGCGCAGGCGCCAGGCGTGTCGCCCGATGGCCGCCTCGAGAAGGTTGCGCGCGTAGCGGCCGTTGCCGAAGTTCTCGTCCCGCACCTGCTCGGCGAGCTGCCTGCTGAACTCGTCCAGCACCCCGTCGCCCAGGTCGTAGTCGGACTTGGCGGACATCGAGCCGAAGATGTCCCGCAGCTCGTCGTCGGTGTAGTCGTCGAAGGTGATCGTCGTGCGGAAGCGGCTCGCCAGCCCCGGGTTGTTCGAGATGAAGACCTCCATCGGCACCGGGTACCCGGCGACGATCACGACCAGGTCGTCGCGGTGGTCCTCCATCTCCTTCACCAGGGTGTTGATGGCCTCCTCGCCGTACTGGTCGCCGTTGAGCGAGTACGCCTCGTCGATGAACAGCACGCCGCCGTAGGCCTTCGCGGCCACCTCCGCGGTCTTGATGGCGGTCTGGCCGAGGTAGCCGGCCACCAGCTCGGACCGGTCGACCTCCACCAGCTGGCCCTTGCTGAGCAGGCCGATCGACTTGTAGATGCCGGCCACGAGGCGGGCGACCGTCGTCTTCCCGGTGCCCGGGTTGCCGGTGAAGATCAGGTGACGGGTGATCGTCGGGCTCTTCAGGCCCGCCTTGGTGCGCAGCGCGTCCACCCTCAGGATGGCCGTCTGGCGGCGGATCTCGGACTTCACCCTGGCGAGCCCGATGAGCTCGTCGAGCTCGGCGAGCCATTCCTCGACGGTCTTCTCCGGTTCTGGCGGCGAGGCCGGCTCTGCCGCCTCGTCTGCCGCGGGGGGAGGCGCGGTGGTGGTGGCTGCCGGGTCGGCGGCCTGCGGCGTGGCACCGGCCGGCGGGGGCGGGACGGCGGGGAGCGACGGCGTCGGGAACGCCACGCCGCCCAGGCCGGGGAAGGCGCCGCCGGCCGCCGGGTCGAGGCGGGTCACGTCGAGAAGGCTGTCCTGGCTCGTGCGCAGGCGCGTCAGCACGTCGGTGAGGATCGCCGGGGCCTGGCGCACGAACTCGCGCTGGGCGGCGTCCTGGTCGGGCGCGGAGGGCAGCGTCGGGGCGTGGTGGACGCCGGGGAGTTGCGCGGCCGCGGCGAGGCTCGCCGCGCCCAGGGCGGACGGGCCGGGCTCGCCCAGCGTCGCGGCGGCGTGGCAGACGTCGGCCAGGGCGCGCGCGTACCCGGCGGCGTGGGGACCGGAGGAGACGGCCGCCTGGCTGGCCAGTGGGGTGGGGGCCCGCCGGAAGCGGCGCCCGCGCACGGCGGCATCCATGAACGCCTCCGCGGAGCTGTCGACGCCGACCTCGCGGCACCAGTCCAGGAACGCCCCGCGGTTGGACTCGGCCACGGCGGCCGAGAGCACGAGGCCCTCCTCGGCGGCCGCGTGCGGGTCCAGGCCTGCGGCGACGGCAGCCCGGGACAGGGCGGCCAGGGCGTCGGACAGCGTCGGCGTGGTCATGCCTCTCCCGGGGTCGTGGCCGGCGGCACCGGCTGCTGCGAGGGGACGTTCAGGTTGAGTTCCGGGGCCTGGGCGTGGCCGAAGCGCTCCTGGAGGAAGCGCCCGTGGCTCACCAGGGCCGCGGCGTCGGTGGTGTTGGCGGCGTCGTAGATCGCGTCCATCGTCACCGCGAGCAGGTCGAGCTGGTCGACCAGCAGCAGCAGCGAGGTCTTCCCCCCGTCCACAGGACGGGAGTCGGCCCAGTCGCGGGGGAGTCGGAGGTAGGCGCCGATCGCCTCGGGCAGGTAGTCGGTGGCCGTGGCCACCACGGAGTAGGAGTCGTAGCTCCCGAGCCCGAGCAGGTCGAGCCGAGGCAGGGTCTTGCGCACCGTGGTGGTCACGCGCAGCGCGCGGGCGCGCACGACCCCCGGCACCGCGGGGTCGGCGACGAGGCGCTCCACGTTGTCGAGCGAGGTGCCGATGTCGGTGGCGGTCGGAGCCGTCGCGGTCGCGCCTTCGGGTGGCGCGACCGGCTGCTCCTCGCGTCCGAGGACCCTGTCCCAGAAGCCCATCTACCGCCCTCAGCGATCGATCGAGATCGACGGCAGCTGCGAGGCGCGGGAGTCCTGCTGCGCGACCCGGTCGAGGTAGGCCTTGCTCTTGGCGACCTCGGTCTCGAGCGTGCCGATGGTGGCCGCCATGGTGTCCAGGGCCTTCACCTTGAACTGGTCGATGGAGTCCATCGTCGCGTAGATGTTGGCGAACGCCGCCTGGAGCTGCTCGATGCCGATCGTCGAGGACGCCGCCTGCTCCTGGATCTGCGCGGAGTTCTCCTTGAGCATCTCCGAGGTGGTGGTGTTCAGTGCCGTGATCTGGTCGAGAACCAGCTTCTGGTTGCCGAGCGCCTGGGCGACGATCACCGCCGTGCGCAGCGCGGAGACCGTGGTCGTGGACGCCCGGTCGACGCCCTTGATCAGCTCGACGTTGTTCTTGATGATGATGTCGATCGCGAGGTAGCTCTGGATCGACACCGCGAGCTGGGTGAGCAGGTCCTGGTGCTTCTGCCGGACGTAGAACAGGACGTCCTGGTTCATCGCCTTGGCCTTCTCCGGGTCGGCCAGTTCGAGCTCGGCGATCTGCGCCGACAGCTTCGCGTCCAGCCGCTCGGCGATGTACACGTACTGGTTGAGCCGGCCCATCACGGTCCACAGGTTCTGCTTCTCCATGTTGAGCGCGACGTTGTCCTTGGTCAGCTCGTCCTGGCCGGAGCGGAGCGCGTGCAGGATGCCGTTGAGGTGGTCCTGCGAGCTCTGGTACTTGCGGAAGTAGTCCGTGACGCCCTTGCCCCAGCCGAGCTTGGACAGGAAGCCCTTGCTGCCCCGCGCCTGCGCGGGGTCGAGGTCCTCGACGGTGCGGCGCAGTTCGAGGAGGGTCTTGCCGACCTTCGAGGTGTCGGCCAGCCCGCCGGCCTCGATGGCGCGCACCGGGGTCTGGAGCAGGCGGTTGGACGTCTCCGCCGCCTTGCGGATGTCGGCGTCCCCCATGCTGCGCACCGCATCGGCTTGTGCGGAGAAGGTGGGCGAGTTCTCCTCGGTGGAGTTCAGCGCGGTCAGGAACTCGGCGACCTTCGCGTCCAGCACCGGGACCTGTGCCTCCTGCACCTGCGGCGCCATCGCGGGCGCCTGCGTGGCGGTCACCACCGCGGGTGCCGCGGGCGGGGTCAGGTTGAGCATCTCCGGGGGCGCGAGCTGGACCGCCTGGCCCTGGCTGGACGGCTGCGCGGGTGTGGTCATCGACGGACCTCTCGAGTCGTGGGCGTTGGCCCCCAATCTAGCCGTCACGGCCGACGTCGGCGCGCCTGTCGGCGCACCCGTCGCGACCGTTCCGGGGGCAGCCGGGGGCAACCCTGACGGGCAGGGCGTCTCGCGGGTGTCGGCGGCAGGTGGTTGCATGGTCCGCGTGACCGTCCTGCCAGACCTCAGCCCGGAACAGGCCGCCGTTCTCGGGGCCTGGGACGGCCCGCTGCTGGTGCTGGGGGGCCCCGGCACCGGCAAGACCACGCTGCTCGCGCACGCCGCCGTGGAGCGCTACCGGGCCGGCGGCGCCGACCCGTTGGTGCTGGCCGGCAGCCGGACGGCGGCCGGCGCTCTGCGCAACACCGTGGCGGCGGCACTGGGCCCGGGATCGTGGCAGCCGGCGGTCACCACCGTGCACGCGCTGTGCCGCAGCCTGTGGCAGCGTTTCGCCGGCCGGCCCGACCTCCGGCTCCTCGCCGCGCCCGAGCAGGAGTACCGGGTGCGGGAACTCCTCGCCGGCGCCGGCCCCCGGGCCTGGCCGGACGGGCTGCGCCATGCGCTCGGCACCCGAGGCTTCGCAGCGCAGGTCCGCGGGGCGCTCGCGCGGGCCCGGCAGCTCGGTCTCGAGCCGGAGGACCTCGTCGGGTTCGGCGAGGGCGCGGGCCGCCCCGAGTGGGCGGCGCTGGGCCGGTTCTTCGGGGAGTACCTCGACGTGCTCGACGCGGAGGGCGTGCTCGACTACGCCGAGCTGGTGCACCGCGTCCGCCTGCTGCTCACCGACGTCGAGGTTCACGCCGCGGTCACCGACGGCATCGGCGCCGTCCTCGTGGACGACTACGCCGAGCTCGACCCCGCGCAGATCGGGCTGGTCGCCGCGCTCGCCGGTGGGGGCGCGCCCGTCCTGGCCGTCGCGGACCCCGACAGCGTGAGTTCGACCTTCCGCGGGGCGAGCCCCCGGGCGGTGGCCGACTTCGAGCGCTTCTTCTCCCGTCCGGACGCGCCGGCGCAGCGCCGCGAGCTCGCCACCGGGCACCGGTTCGGACGCGGGATCGCCGCAGCCGTCGGGGGCGTGCGCGCCCGGCTGCCCCGACCGGCCGGGACGACACCGGTGCCGCCGGCGGCCGGCGGGCCGGACGGCGACGTGGTGGTGCTGGCCTGCCCGGGGGAGGCCGAGCAGGCGGCGGCCATCGCCGCGGAACTGCGGCGTGCCCGCCTGGACGACGGGGTCGCCTACGGCGAGATGGCCGTCCTGGTGCGATCGGGGCGGCGGCAGCTCGGTCCCATCGTCCGCTCGCTGGCCGCGGCGGGCATCCCGGTGGAGGTCGCCGGGGACGAGATCCCGCTGGCCCAGGCGCCGGCCGTGCGCCCGCTGCTGCTGGCGCTGTCGGTCACGGCCGCCGGCCGGGTCGCGCCGGACGAGGCTGTGCGCCTGCTGACCTCCCCGCTGGCGGGCTTCGACGCGCTCGGGCTCCGACGGCTGGCCCGCCAGTGGCGGCAGGGGCGGCCGGAGCCCGTGCCGGTCACCCTCGCAGAGCAGCTGGCCGCCGCGCTGAACGAGCCGGGCTGGCTCGACGACGCGGAACCCGGTGCCGACGTCGAGCGGCTGCGCACCCTGCGCGGCGTGCTGGGCCAGGCCGCGGCGAGGGTGGCAGCCGGGGCGCCGGTCGACCTCGTGGCGTGGACGCTGTGGCAGGGCACCGGGTGGCCGGCGCAGCTGCGCAGGGAGTCCGCGTCCGGCGGAGCGCTGGGCAGCAGGGCGGACGCGGACCTGGACGCGCTCTGCGCCTTCTTCGACACCGCGGCGGAGGCCGACCGCCGGGGCGGGGTGGCCGGCGTGCGGGCATTCCTCGCCGAGCTGGCGGGCCAGCAGATCCCGGCCGACCATGAGCGCGAGGCCCGGCTGCGGCGCCGGGGGGTCCAGGTGCTCACCGCCCACCGGGCGCGGGGGCGCGAGTGGGAGCTGGTGGTGGTCGCCGGGGCGCAGGAGGGCGTGTGGCCGGCCGGACGCCGGGTGAGCACCGTGCTCGACGCGGCGTCCCTCACCTCGGCCGGGCTGGAGGGTGTCACCGACCACCGCGACCTGCTGGCCGCGGAGCGCCGGCTGTTCCACCTCGCCTGCTCGCGAGCGCGTCGGCGACTGGTGGTCACGGCCGCGGCGGGCACAGAAGGCGAGGCCGACAGCCCGTCCCGGTTCCTCGCCGAACTGGGGGTGGAGCCACGCGCTCCGCAGCGCGGGCGCACGCCGCTCACGCTGCCCGCGCTGGCCGCCGAGCTGCGCCGCCACGCCACCGACCCGGCCACGCCGGTCGGCCTGCGCCGCGCCGCGGCCGGCGAGCTGGCCCGGCTGGCCGACGCCACCGACCGGTCCGGGCGCCCGCTGGTGCCCGCGGCAGACCCGTCCGGCTGGTGGGGGGTGCGGGAGCTGAGCTGCGCTCCCCGGCCCCTGGCGCCGGGGGCCCAGGTGCGACTGAGCCCCAGCCAGGTGACCGGCGTGCTGACCTGCCCGCGCCGCTACTTCCTCTCCCGCGAGGCGCGGGGCGAGGGCGAGCCGGGACTCGCGGCGTCCCTGGGGTCGCTGATCCACCTGCTCGTCCAGCGGGCCGTGCAGGAGGAGTGGGGCCTGGCCGAGCTGCGCGACCAACTCGACCGCGTCTGGCACCGGCTGAGGTTCGAGGCCGCCTGGCTTTCCGCCACAGAGCGTGTGGAGGTGGAGCTCGGCCTCGCCCGGTTCCTTTCCTGGCGGCGGGTGCGGCGGGCCGACCTGGTGGGGGTGGAGGTCCCGTTCGCGCTGCGGCTGTCGGTCGACGACCTCGAGGTGGTGCTCGACGGCAAGGTCGACTGGCTGGAGGCCACCGGCGAGGGGCTGAGGGTGGTCGACTTCAAGACCTCGCGGACGGTGCCGACCAAGGCGTCGATCGCCGGGCTCGAGCAGCTCGGCATCTACCAGCTCGCGGTTGCCGCGGGCGGGTTCGACGACGTCGCGCCCGGCCACACCCGTCCCGACGGCGCGGCGGCGGTGTACCTGCGGCTGCCCGACCGTCCCGAGGACCTCCCGCGCGAGTTCGGCCAGGCGTCGCTGGCCACCGCCCCGTACCTGGGGGCCGATCCTGGGGAGGAGGAGTACCCGAGCTGGGTGCACCACCGCATCGCCACCGCAGCGCGGGTGGTCGCCGAAGGGGCGTTCCCCGCCACGCCGGGCGGGCACTGCCGCAGCTGCGCCTTCGCCACGAGCTGCCCGGCCTCGCCGCGCGGTGGGCAGGTGCTGCGATGAGGCTCACCGACCCGGGTCAGCTCGCCGACGCGCTCGGTATCCCCTTCTCCGACCAGCAGCTCTCCGCGATCACCGCGCCGCTGGAACCGGCCGTGATCATCGCCGGCGCCGGCTCGGGCAAGACCACGGTGATGGCCGCCCGGGTGGTGTGGCTTGTCGGGTCCGGCCAGGTGCGGCCCGAGGAGGTCCTGGGGCTGACCTTCACCCGCAAGGCCGCGGGCGAGCTGGGCCTGCGGGTCCGGCGGGCGCTCCAGCGGGCCGGAGTGCTCGGCGACGACCAGGAGGCCGGCGAGGAGCTGATCCTCACCTACGACGCGTTCGCGGGACGGCTGGTGGCCGAGCACGGGCTGATGCTGGGCATCGAGGGCGACGCCCGGATGATCACCGGTGCGGCGCGCTACCGCCTCGCCGCGAGGGTCGTGGCGGACACCCCCGGGTTGGGCGAGCTCGCCCGGCTGCGTCCGGCCACCGTCACGCAGCGGCTGCTCGAACTGTCCTCGGAGCTCCGCTCGCACCTGGTGGAGCCCGGCGACCTTGCCGAGCACGCGCTGCGGTTCGAGCAGGCGCTCCAGCACGCGCCCCGCAACCCGCGGGGGCAGGTGTACGCCGCCGTCCAGACCGCCCGCGCAGCCATGGCCGAGCGCCTCGAGCTGGCGACGCTCGTGGTGCGCTACGAGGAACTGAAGGCAGAGCTGGGCTACGTGGAGTTCGCCGACCAGATGGCCGCGGCCGCGCGGCTGGCCACCGAGGTGCCCGCGGTGCCCCAGGCACTGCGGCGGGAGTTCCGCGTCGTCCTGCTGGACGAGTACCAGGACACCTCCGCGGCCCAGGCGACCCTCCTGCGCGGCCTGTTCTCCGGCCCGGACGTGGCGTCGGGACGCGGGCACGCGGTGACGGCCGTCGGTGACCCGTGCCAGGCGATCTACGGGTGGCGGGGCGCGGCGGCGTCCAACATCCTGGACTTCGCCCACCAGTTCCCGACCACGGGCGGGACCCCGGCCACCAGCTACGCGCTGACGGTGAACCGCCGCAGCGGGCAGCGGGTGCTGGACGCGGCCAACCGGCTGGCCGGGCCGGCCCGCGCCGAACCGGCGCTGGTGGCGCACGGCCTGGACCTCGACCTGGTCGCGCCACCCGGGACGCCACCGGGCCGGGTGGAGGTCACCGGCCACGCGACCTGGCCGGAGGAGGTGACCGCGATCGCCGACCGGATCGCAGAGCTCCACGGCACGGGAGCGGTGCCGGCCTGGTCGCAGGTCGCCGTGCTGGCCAGGCGCAACACGCAGGTGGCCGACGTGTACGCAGAGCTGGTCTCGCGCGACATTCCCGCGGAGATCGTGGGCCTGGGTGGCCTGCTCGAACTGCCGCCGATCGCAGACGTCGTCGCCACGCTCACCCTGCTCGACGACGCGACGGCCAATCCGGCGGTGCTGCGGCTGCTCACCTCGCCGCGGTGGGCCATCGGCATCCCCGACCTCGCGCTGCTCGGACGGCGCGCGCGGGAGCTCGCCGCGGCCCGCGGAACCGCCGGTGGCGCCGGGGGACCGGGCACCGATGCGCCCGCCGTCGACGCCGCCCTGGTGGGGACCGACCCGGCCTCGGTACCGAGCCTGCTCGAGGCGCTCGCCGACCCTGGCCCGCTGGCCTACCACGGGGACGCCCGGAACCGCTTCGCCGCCTTCACCGCCGAGCTGGGCCAGTTGCGGCGGCACGCGGGGGACGCCGTGACCGAACTGGTGCAGCGGGTGATCGCCGTCCTGGGCCTCGCGGTGGAGCTGGAGGCCATCAGCGTCGGGGGAAGCGCCCCGCTGGACACCTTCGTCCAGGCCGTCGCCGACTACACCGACATCGACGCCGACGCGTCGCTGTCCGGACTGCTGGCCTACCTCGACGCGGAGCGGGAGTACGGCACCGGCCTGGAACAGGCTGTCGTGTCCGCGTCCGACTCGGTGAAGGTGCTCACCGTCCATAAAGCCAAGGGCCTGGAGTGGGATGCGGTGTTCGTCCCCGGCCTCGCGATGGACGTGTTCCCCACCGACCGGGTCACCGGGAACTGGCTGCGCAGTGCCTCGACGCTGCCGTACCCGCTGCGGGGTGACGCGGACGCTCTGCCGCGCCTCGGCACGGTCGACCACCAGGCGATGGCGGCCTTCGGCGAAGCGCTCACCGGGCAGCAGCGGCTGGGCGAGGACCGTCTGGCCTACGTCGCGGTGACGCGTGCCCGGCAGCTGCTGATCGCCTCGACGCACGTCTGGGGGCCGGGGCTGGTGAAGCCGCGCCAGCCCTCGGACTACGTCACCGTGCTGTGCGAGCACGCCCAGTCGGTGTCGCTCGCCGACGAGGTGCCTGCGCAGAACCCGCTGCTCGGGGAGGGCGCGGTCGCCTCCTGGCCGGCCGTCGGCGACACGGAGGCGTGGCGGGTGCGGCGTGAGGCCGCGGAGGAGGTGGCGCTGGCGCGCGGCGGACGGGCCGTCGGGCGTCCGGCAGGCCCGGAACTGGACCTCGACCAGGAGGCGCAGGTGGCGGCGTGGCGCCGTCGGGCCGACGCGCTGGTCGAGGCCGAGCTCGAGGCGGCTCGGGAGCGGGCCACCGCGCGCCTTCCCGAGCACCTCTCCGTGACCGGCCTGGGGCGGCTGGCCAAGGACCCTTCGGGCTATGCGGCGGAGCTGCGGCGCCCGATGCCCCGGCTGGTCAGCGACGCACAGCGCTGGGGCATCGGCTTCCACCAGTGGCTCGAGCACCGGTTCCGCACCCAGTCACCCCTGCTGGACGGTGAGGTGGAGGCCGAGCTGGCGGGGCAGGACTTCGACCAGCTGCGGGCGGGCTTCGAGGCCGGTCCCTACGCCGCGGCCGTGCCGCTGGCCGTCGAGACACCCTTCACGCTGGTGCTCGGGGGACGGCTGGTGCGCGGGCGCATCGACGCGGTGTTCGGCGCGCCGGACGGCCGTCCGCAGGTGGTCGACTGGAAGACCGGGGACGCCCGCCGGGCCGACCCGCTCCAGCTCGCGTGCTACCGGCTGGCCTGGGCGGAGCTGCACGGGCTCGACGTCGACGCGGTGGACGCGGTCTTCTACGACCTGCACACCGCGGAGGTGGTGCGTCCCGGACGGCTGCCGGATCGCCCGCAGCTGGAAGCGTTGATGGCCGCCGTCCCCGGCTCGATTAGCCTTGCCACGTGATGGACTGGAGGGTCGGGAGCGCGGTCGACCGCGGTGCGGAACTGCGCGGGGCGCCGGGCTGGCTGGAGGCCGCCTGGGAGCACCCGGAGGCGGTGGCGGTGCGGGTCGGGATCGGCAGCATCGAGGTCGACCGGGACGGGCTGCTGGTCACCCGGGCCGTGGAGGGCGCCTTCGATGCCGAGCGACACTACCTGCTCGGCCACCTGGACCAGCGTCCCTGGTTCGTCACCACCGATCACGGCGAGGACGGTCTCGTTCCCCTGCGCACCGTGATGGACGCCCTGCCGGCCGTCATGCTCGAGGTGGCGTTCACCGGCGTCGGCCTCGCCACCTGGCACGCCGGCAGCCGGTTCTGCCCGGCGTGCGGGGGAGCCACCCGGGTGGTGCGCGGTGGCCTCGCCCGCCAGTGCTCCACCTGCGGCGTCGAGCAGTTCCCGCGCACCGACCCGGCGGTCATCGTCGCGATGGTCGATCCCGACGACCGGCTCCTGCTGGGTCGCCAGCCGAGCTGGGCCCCCGGACGGCACTCGGTGTTCGCCGGCTTCGTGGAGATGGGCGAGTCGCTGGAGCAGGCCGTGCACCGGGAGATGGCCGAGGAGGTGGGCCTCGAGCTGACCGGCGTCACCTACCTCGGTTCCCAGCCGTGGCCCTTCCCGCGCTCGCTGATGGTCGGCTTCCTCGCGCGGGCCGGCCGGGCCGAGCCCGTCGCGGCCGTGGGCGAGATCGAGGCCGCACGCTGGTTCACCCGCGAGGACCTGCGCCGTGCGATGGCCGTGGGCGAGGTCGGGCTGCCGCCGTTCACGTCGATCGCCCGCAGGATGATCGAGGCATGGCTGGACGGGGTCCTGCCCGCCTGACCCCGGTGGCGGACGTCGGCGGAGTACCGCCGGCTCACAACCCGATCACGTGGACGTCGATGACGGCGTCGTAGGCCCGGATCCGCTCCAGCAGCGACTCCTCGACGACACCCTCGACGTTGATCCGGGCCACCGCCGCCAGGGCGCCGTCGAACACGATGTTCTCCATCTCCTGGACGTTGATCCCGGCAGTGCTGATGACGTCCAGGGTGTGGGCGAGGATGCCGGGCCGGTCGATGTGGCGCACGACGATCGAGGAGGTCGCGGGGGTCTTCTTCGCGAGGTTCACCACGTTCGGCACGGTCCCGGTCTCCGCGAACACCTTCACGATGCGCACCGCCTCGGCAGCGATGGCCTCCTGCGCCTGATCGGTGGACGCCCCGATGTGGTGGGTGCCGTACACGCCGGGCAGGGTGGCGACCTCGGTGACGAATTCGCCGGTGCCTGCGGACGGCTCGTTGGCGAAGACGTCGAGGCCGGCGCGCAGGCCCTTCGCCCGGATGGCCTCGACCAGCGCAGGCTCGTCCACGATCTCGCCGCGGGAGGTGTTGACGAACGTGGCGCCGTCCTTCATGGCTGCGAAGAAGGAGGCGCCCAGAAGACCACGGGTGGTGGCGTCCAGGGCGACGTGGACGCTGACCACGTCGGCGAGGGTGGCGACCTCCTCCGGTGACGCCGCCCGGCGGATCCCGAGGCCGGCGGCCCGCTCCTCGGTCAGGCTGCGGCTCCAGGCCACCACCGGCATGCCGAACCCCCGGGCCGTGGGGATCATCTCCCGGCCGATCGCGCCCAGGCCGATCAGGCCAAGGGTCCGGCCGTGGAGGCCGCGCGCCCGGCCGTACTCGGCCTTGTTCCAGGTGCCCGCCCGCAGGTCGACGGTGTTGTCGACGATCCGGCGGTCGAGCGCGCAGATGAGGCCGAACGCGAGCTCGGCCACCGCGACGGAGTTCTTGCCGGGGCAGTTGGACACGTAGATGCCGAGCCGTGAGGCAGCCGCGACGTCGATGGTGTTGTAGCCGGCGCCCGCGCGGACGACCAGGGCGAGCGGTCCGGCGGCCAGCACCTCCTCCGGGACCTTGGTGCTCCGCACCACCAGCACCTCGGGGGCCTGGGCGGCGACGGCCTCGACCAGGGCCTGGTCCTTCAGGGTGGGCGCGTACACCACCTCGCAGCCCGCAGCGGTCAGGCCGTCGATCCCCGATTGTTCGAACTGGTCAGCAACGAGTACACGCATGCGTCCAACCTATTGCCGCGTCCCCCGGCGCGCGCCACCCCCGGCCGCGACTACACGAAGATCGTCCGGTAGTCCTCGATCCGGGCCAGGTGTGCCGCAGCCTCCGACGGGTCCATCCGGTGTGCCTCGGCATCGATGGCCCTGCCCAGCAGGGTCGTCTCTCCCGCGGTCGCCAGGCCGGCGATCCCGGTGAAGGTGCCGAGCACCCAGGAGATCGCCGCGCTGATGTCCGCCGCGTCGGTGAACGGCTCGTACCAGGTGGCGAGCCGGTGCTCACCCGTCCACGGCCTACGCGCGATCGCCTTGATGGTCCGCAGCGCCACGTCCCGCTCCTGCACGAGGGCGTACAGCGTGTCGAAATGGTCCCGGAACACGGCGTCGGCGGTGTAGAGCTGGTAGTTCACCGGGGTCAGGACGGAGTCGAAGTCGTGGCGGCGCAGCGCCTCGGCGTGCACCACCGGGGCCTGTTCGGTGTGGCCGGTGATGCCCACCCAGCTCACGATGCCCTCCTCCTTGGCGCGCACGAACGCCTCGATCGCTCCACCGGGCGCGAAGACGGCGTCGAGCTCGGCGAGTTCGCAGACGGCGTGCACCTGCCACAGGTCGATGTGGTCGGTGCGCAGCCGTTCGAGGGAGCGGTTGAGCTCACGCCAGGCGTCCTCCGCGCGACGCTCGGTCGACTTCGTGGCCAGGAACACCTGCTCGCGGACGCGGGCCACCGTGGGTCCCATCCGCTCCTCCGCGTGGCCGTAGGACGCGGCCGTGTCGAGGTGGTTGATGCCGGCGGCCAGCGCCTGTGCCAGGGACTCGTCCGCGACCTGTTGGGAGACCTCGCCGAGGGCGGCCGCCCCGTAGACCAGCACGCTCGTCGGGTGGCCGATCCGGCCCAGCCTGCGCTTCTCCATGTCGTCCTCCCACGGCACTCGACGGTCCTGATCGAACAATACGACGCCGCTCCGGACGCCGCGCCGCCACGACGTCGGTCCGCCGGTCCGCGGTGGTCAGGCCGGCGACAGCCTGTCGCGGAGCCCGGACGCCCGCCGCGCCCGCGTCCGTGCCGCCTGGGCCAGCGACTCCGGGGAGCCGATCAGGGTGACCTGCGTCTTCGCCCTGGTGATCGCGGTGTAGAGCAGCTCCTGGGTCAGCAGGGGCGAGTCCGGCGTGGGCAGCACGACGGTCACCCGGTCGAACTGGCTGCCCTGGGCCTTGTGGACGGTCATCGCGTGGATCGTCTGGACGCCGTCCAGCAGGAACGGGGACACCCGGTGGACGGCGTCGCCACGGGCGAAGCAGGCCTGGAGCTGGCCGCGCACGTCGACGACCACTCCGGTGTCGCCGTTGTAGACGCCGAGGTCGGGCGCGTTCTGGGTGACCAGGACGGGACGACCCGGGTACCACGCCGCCGTCGGGTCGAAGTCCTCCAGCGCCGCGGCCAGCCACTCCTCGACCTGGCGCGACCACAGCGCGACGCCGTACGGCCCGCGGCGGTGCGCACAGAGGAGCCGGTGCTCGTCGAGGGCGGCGAGGGCGGCACGCTCGTCGCCGGCGCGGGCAGCGCGCAGCATGACCGCGCCCGTGCGCACCACGCGTTCGGCGAGGTCGGTGTGGGCCGCCTGCGGCGCGAAGCGGACGCCGTCCACCCCTGCGGTGGCCAGCGCGAGGGTCTCCTCGGCGTCCCCGGCGAGGACGGCGGCGGCGAGCCGGGCGATCCCCGGCACCGAGCGGTAGTTGTGGCGCAGCCGCACGATGGGGCCGGAGGCCGGGAGGTCGAGGCCGGCGAGCGCCCGGTCGAGCACCCCGGAGGCCGGGACCGGCGCCGCAACGATGTCGGCCAGCACGGCGCCCGCTTCCACCGGGGCGAGCTGGTCGGGGTCGCCGACCAGCACCAGCCGTGCCTGGGGACGCAGCGCCTCCAGCAGCCGTGCCATCAGCGTCACGTTCACCATCGACGCCTCGTCCACCACCACGACGTCGTGCGGCAGGGGGTTCGCCGCGTTGTGCTGGAACCGGTTGCGGGATTCGGGCACCCAGCCGAGCAGCCGGTGGATCGTGCTCGCCCGCAGCGGACGGAGCCGGGCGGCCAGGTCGTCGGGCAGGCCGGCGAGCGCGTCGGCGAGCGCCTCCTGCATGCGGACGGCCGCCTTCCCCGTGGGGGCAGCGAGTGCCACCAGCGGGGGCGCCGGCATCGTCCGGACGAGCACGCCGAGCAGGCGGGCAAGGGTGTGGGTCTTGCCTGTCCCGGGGCCACCGGCCACGACCGTCACCGCGGCCAGCGCGGGCATCACCGCCGCGACCGCCTGGTCGAGGTCGGCGCCGGTGAGCAGCTCCGCCCGGGCCGCGTGCAGCGTCGCAGCGTCCACCTGCCCGGGGAGTCGGTCGCGGCGGGCGTTGAGCTGGTCCGCCACCACCGTCTCCTCCTGCCAGTAGCGCTCCAGGTACAGCAGGTCGCCGACCAGCCGGAGCGGCCGGTCGCCCCCGCCCGGCGCGCCGACCGTGACCAGCGGGCTCTGTTCGAGCACCGCCCGCAGGTCGGCCGGGTCGGGCCACAGCTCGGACGGGACCCCCACGAGTTCCTCGTCGAGGTCGAACCGGTCCTCGCCGATCCGCGACACCTCGACGCACGTCGAGCCGGCCCTCAGCGCCCGCACGGCGAGGGCGAGCGCGAGCTGCGCACGCTGGTCGTCCTCGCCATAGAGGAAGGAGACCTTCTGGGCGACGTGCACGTCGGCCCACGAGAGCGCGCCGGTGGCGTGGACGTCCCGGAGCAGGCCGGGAACCAGGCTGGTGGCGAGGTCGGTCATCGCGGCCCCCGGTCGGCGAGCAGGTCGGACAGTTCGGCCACCAGCCCGGCGGGCGGGAACCAGGCGAACACGCCGGGCATGCCGTCCGCGGACGGGACCACGTGGCGTCCACCCATGCCACGCACGAACAGGTAGCCCGCCCCGCCCAGGTGGCGGGCGGGGTCGTAGCCGACCAGGCGCTGGCCGAGGAAGCGGTGGAGCGCAACGCAGTAGAGGATCGCCTGCAGCGGGTAGTGGGTGCGGACCATCTCGGCGACCATCGCCGGCTGCGCGTAGTGGTCCAGCGTGAGTTCGGCGGGACCGAGCCGGTTGGTCTTGTAGTCGACCACCACGAACCGGGGGCCGTCCGCCCCGGGCACTCGCAGGACCGAGTCGATGCTGCCGGTGAGGAACCCCCGCAGCACCTGCCCACCCAGGGCGGGGTGGCGCAGTTCCTCGGGGTAGCCGGCCAGTGGATCGGTGGCGGGGAGCCAGCGGTCGAGGAGATCGGCGACCTCGCCCAGGGTCGTGGTCGAGGCGGCCGTGCCCAGCGGGAACTCGAAGGACAGCTCGCTCAGCCGGTCACGCACCGGGACACCGGCGAGCGGCAGGCCTCCGGTGAGCGGCCCGAGGGGGGTCAGCAGGCTGGGCAGCATGGCCTCGGCCAGGGCTTCCGGGGTCACCCCGGGGACGCCGAAGCGCTCCGCCGCCGCGGTGGTCGCCTCCCTCAGGCGCCCCGCCAGCGCAGGCTCGTCCGCCGGGGTCGGAGCGAACCAGTCCAGGTTCTCCAGCACGTGGTGCACCAGGCTCCCGAACGCTGTGCCCCCGGGCAGGGCGGCCATCGGGGAAGGGGGGCCGGCGGTGACGTCCGCGACCGGCGTCGCGGCGTCCGGCTCGTCGTCGAGCACCGGCTCCGCGGCCAGGGCCACCGGCGGGCGGGCGTGCACGGCCTCGGTGAGCCCGGAGTAGGAGGTCCGCCGCCACAGCGCATCGATGCCGCGGTCGAACCGTCCGGGCCGCAGCGTCAGGCCCCGGTCGCCGGCGGCGGGCAGCCGTCCCGGGACGCGGAGCGGGGCGTCCTCGACGCGGAAGCCGGCCGCGGCCAGCCACGGCAGGTCACGCGGATGGCCGTCGCCGGGAGGCTCGTCCACCGGGTAGGCGGGCTCGGGGGCGGCCACCACCCCGCGCCGCCGGAACAGCAACCGGTGCAGCGGCGAGGCCGCGGTGTTCGCCCGGGTGCGCGTCCACCACAGCGTGACCTGCGACTGCGCCCGGGTGAGCGCCACGTACAGGCTGCGCAGCCGGTCCTCCGCCTCCTCGGTGTCGTAGGCGCGGCGGCGTCCGTCACGCCCGGGGGCGTCGCGGCCGCCCACGTCGAGCACGCGGCGGGTGCCCTCGTGGTAGGCGAGGCTCGCGTCGTTGTCCTCGTCGGGCACCCACAGGTCGGCCGCCTCGGGCAGCAGGACCACCGGGAACTGGAGCCCCTTGGCCTTGTGCACGGTCATCACCTGGACGGCGTGCCGGTCGGTCTCCAGCCGGCGGACGCGATCGGAGGTGCTGGCCGACCGCTCCACAGCCTCCGCGAGCCAGGCCACCAGCGCGGTCCCGCGGAGGCCGTCGCTGTGCTGCTCGTGCAGGATCTCGGCGAGGTGGCGGTAGTCGGTGAGGTCCCGTTCCCCGCGGGGACGGCGGAGGACCCGCTCGGCCAGCCCGCGCCCGTCCGGCCCTGCCTCGGCCTGGACGGCGGCGAAGAGCGCGGCGACGCCCTGGCCGGCCAGCACCCGGGCCCAGCCCTGGAGGGTGCCGGCCCAGGCGGTCAGCTGCTCGTCGTCCGCGGTGGCCAGTCCGGTGAGGTCGCCACCGACGAAGTCGGTGAGGATGGCCGCACGGACGGCGGCGCGGCGCGGCTGGTCCAGGGCCCGCAGCAGGGTGAGCCAGTCGCGCGCGGCGTCGGTGGCGAAGATCGAGTCGGCCCCGGAGAACGCGACAGCGATCCCGGCGCCGGTGAGGGCGTCGGCCACCTGGCGGCCGAAGGCGTTGCGGCTCACCAGGATCGCGACGTCGTTCTCGCGAAGGGGACGCCAGCCCTGCGCCGACTCGACCTCGACGCCGCTGGTGAGCAGGTCGATCAGCTCGGCGGTGAGGTCGGCCACGACACGGCCGCGGGCGTCCCCGGCGAACAGCGGCTGGTCCGCGGCCACGCAGCGCAGTCGCGCCGGGGCGACCCACGGCGAACCGGACGGCGCCCGCAGCCGGGCTGCGTGGTGGCTGGCGGTGACCGGCGGCACGGCGATCCCGTCGCCGAGAAGGGCGTCGGCGAACAGCGCGCCGACGGCCGCCACGACCGGTGCGTCAGCGCGGTGGTTCTCGGTGAGCGAGTACGTCGTTGCCGCCGCGACCGCGTCGGTGTAGGCGATGACGTCCGCGCCACGGAACGCGTAGATCGACTGCTTCGGGTCACCGATGAGGACCAGGGGCACGTGGCCGTCGAACGTGTCGCGCAGCACGTCCCACTGCACCGGGTCGGTGTCCTGGAACTCGTCCACGAGCACCACCTGGCAGCGGCGCCGCAGCCGCTCGGCGGCGGCCTGCCCCGAGACGCCGCGCAGCGAGTCGCGCAGCCGGAGGAGCTGGTCGTCGAAGGAGTACAGGCCCAGGCGCCGCTTGCGCCGGTCGAGCTCCGCGCGTGCCTCGGCGGCGAACGCGACACGCTCGGCGGCCCGTCCGTCCGCAGCCTCGGGACGCAGCGGCGCCACCGGCAGCTCCACCGCGGACCGCGCGAGCGCGCGGGCGGTCTCCAGCCCGAACGGCGGGCCCTGCTCGGACCGGGCGTAGCGCGCGAGGTAGAGGTCGTCGACCACCTGGTCGAGCAACAGGGAGAGGTCCTCGGTGAGGGTCGCCTGCGGGTCGGCGGTGGCGAGCACCCCCAGCTCATCGAGCATCGCCTGGCAGAACTGGTGGATGGTCATGATGCTCGCCGCGTCGAGCCCGGCGATCGCCCGGCGCAGGCGCATGATCCGCGACTGGACCTCCTCCCGCGGCGCGGCCAGCAAGAGCGCGTCGGTGGCATCCGGGGGTGCGTCGAGGGAGCCGGCCAGCGCGCCGGTCAGGACGTCGAGGCTGCGGCGCAGCCGATCGCGCACGCGGGAGCGCAGCTCGGCGGAGGCCATCCGGCTGAAGCTGATCACCGCCAGCCGGTCGGCCGACACGACACCCTCGGCGAGGTAGCGGGCGGCGAGCGCAGCGATCGCGTAGGTCTTGCCGGTGCCGGCGCTGGCCTCGAGCACAGCGGTGCCGGTGGGCAGCGGGCCGGCCGGGTCCCAGGTGGTCACGGCGCCACCTCGCTGTCCAGGATCGGCGTCCAGATGCTGGCGGCGAGGGCGCCGACCAGCGTGGTCTCGCCGTGCGCCCCCGGCAGGTCGAGGCCGTCGAGGGGTAGGTCCAGCACGCCGGGGAACTCGAAGAAGGACTCCCAGGAGGCGTCGGAGTCGTAGTCCCAGCACCGCTGGAAGTTCTTGCGGCTGACCAGGCGGTCGTGCGGGTCCCGGTGGCTGAGCCGGTAGGAGACCCACTCGGCACCCAGGCGCGGCAGGGCCGGCAGCGGCCGGCTCAGGCCCAGGGCGTAGATCGCCAGGTAGCGTCCCAGCAGCGCGGACGCGGCCTCGCGAGGAGGCGCCTCGTACACCGCCCGGCGGCCCTTTCCGATCACCCGGGCCCGCCACGGCCCGTCCTCGGCTGCGGCGAGGGCGAGCAGGCGCAGCCAGCTGGTGAGCCGGTGCCGGGCCTGGAGGCTGGAGAACTCCGCCTGGAGCAGTTCCCGTCCGTGGGTGGACACCCGGCCGACCAGCGGAACGGCGCCGTGGCCGGGGACGTCCACCGTCAGCGCGAGGTCGTGCAGGGTGGGCGCCGGCAGCCCGGACGGCACCTCCCGCACCGAACGACGGGCCCCGGCCACCACCTGGTCGAGCAGGTCGTAGCCGAGCCGGAACGGCGGGACGTCCCCCCGCAACAGTTCTGCGGTCGCGACCGCCGTCGCGTCCCTGCCCTCCCGGAGCCGCTGGAGCACCCTGTTGCCGACGTGCCAGCGGGCGAGGTGGTCGGGCTCGATCGGGATGGCGTCGCCCGCCTCGGGGCTGTCGCCCAGGCTGATCCCGGCACGCTGCCTGAGCAGGGCCCGCGCCGGGTGGCCGAAGAAGCTGACCAGGTCGGCCAGCGTCACGCCGGCGGTCAGATCGGGTGGGGGCAGCATCTCCAGGTGGAAGCGCCCGCGGGGCTGCTCGGGCTCGGCGAGGGCCGCCGTGGCGGCCCGGAAGGCGAGCCGGTCCACGCTCGACAGCCCACGGCAGGCCGGGTCGAAGTATCGGGGATCGAACGGCTGCAGCGGGTGCTGGACGGTGACCGCAGCCCCCGCCGGGCGCCCGTCCGCGGTGGACGCGGTGGCGTCCAGCGCCTCGAGGAGCGCCGCGAGGGGAGCAGCCGGCGGGACGTCCTCGTTGCTGGCCTCACTGCGTCCGCGGGCGACCACGACGAGGGTCTCCCGGGTGGCGTGGATCGCGTCCAGCAGTGCCTGGCGGTCGGCAAGGGCGGCCGACGGGTCACCGACCAGCGGCTCCAGGCCCAGCAGGTCGTCTCCGTGGGTTCGCGCCGGACGGGGGTAGCGCTCCGCATCCCAGCCCAGCAGGACGACGACACGGTGCGGCACGTGCCGCAGCGACCGAAGACCGCACACCACGAGGGAGCCGTTGCCGAAGGCGCCGCGCGCGGCGGTGTCGGCGAACTCGGACTCGATCGCCCGCAGCGCGGCGTGCCGGGGCAGCACCGCGTTCGACCCGCCCGCCCTCTCACCCAACCGGGACAAGGCGGCCCACACGTCGCCCAGCTGCCACTCCTCGCCGTGCGTGGTCTCTGCCAGGACCGACAACGCTCCACGGCAGCGCTCGACCCACTCGGCGAGCGTTCCCGGACGCTCGAACTCCGCCATCAGCCGGGACAACCTGCCGACGAGTTCGGTGAGGCCGCCGACGAGGTCGACGTCGGAGGAGCCGACGTCGTCGAGCGGCAGGACGGTGCCGGCGCTGACGAGGTCGGTCTCGCCGAGCGCCACGCCGAGCAGCATCCGCTGGAGGCCGGCGAACCACGTGTTCTGCCGGAACCCGGCCAGGCCGTAGGCGCCGCGGTGGGCGGGGGAGAGCCCCCAGCGGACGCCCGCGTCGGTGACCAGTTCTGCGAGGCGCTCGCGGGAGTCAGCGGAGAACCCGAAGCGCCGGGCGACCGCGGGGTGTGCGCACAGCTCGAGAAGGGTGGACGCCTCGACGCGGCTGTCGGGCAGGCGGAGGACGTCGAGCAGGAGGCTCACCATCGGGTTCACCTGGGCGACGGACCGGTCGGCCACCTGCACCCGGAAGCGCTGGGCCGGGTGGCCTCCTCCGGAGGACCCGAAGCCGGCGGCCAGCAGGGGAGCGTAGGCGTCGACGTCGGGGGTGAGCACCACGATGTCGCGCGGTTCGAGGGTGGGATCGGCGGCGAGGAGCCCGGTGAGGACCTCCCGGAGCACCTCGGCCTGCCGGTCGCGTCCGTGCGAGAGGTGCACCTGCACCGAGTCGTCGGCGCGATCGAGCACCATGGTGCCCGCCGGCGGACGGTCTGCCGCAAGGTCGGCCTGCAGAGCGCCGAGCAGGGTGGTGGTCGCCCCGGGCGGGGCGGCGTGCGGGGCCGGTGCTCCGGCGGCGGGGGCCGCCAGGAGGAGCGCCGCCTCGTCGGACTCGGCGGCGAGGGCCTCGTTCAGCGGGTGCCCGGCCGGACGCGCGAACTCCGCGCGCCGCAGTGTTCCGGACGCCGGTTCGGGGCGGCGCAGGGACGGGGCCAGCAGCAGCAGGTCGACGCGGTGGTGGGCGCCGAGCGCCTCCAGCAGAGCCAGGCGTCCCCCGGACAGTCGCTCGGGCGCGGGGACGGCGACCCGTGCCGGAAGGCCCTCCACCGGCGCGTCGCGGAGACGGGCCGCCACGGCGTCGCGCCGGTCGAGCGGGCTGTCGCCGAGTTCGGCAAGGAGCAGCCGGTACAACGCGGGCTGCCAGGCGCTCTCGACCAGCGGCTCGCCGTCGGGGCCGGTGTCGGCACCGTCGGCCCACGCCGCGAGCATGGCCGGCCGGTGCCGCGCGTACCCGGCCAGCTGGACGGCGATCCGGCGGCTGGCGGACCAGCTCTCCCTGGACGCGGCGAGGTGGGTCCGCAGCACCTCCAGCTCCGGGCCGGTCGAGGCCAGCGCGACCTGCTGGACCAGCCAGGCCAGGCGCCCGGGCCGCCACGGGTCGTCCGCCCCGCCGAGCCGTCGCTCCAGGGCGTCGAACGAGGTGAACTCCACGCCCGCGCAGATGCCCGGCGCGTCGCCCGCCGTGGCGAGCTGCTGCGACAGCCACCGCTGGAACCCCGGGCCGGGCACCACGGCGAGATCGAACGCGAAAGGGTCCTGCCGCGGCCCGGACCACAGCGTCACCAGTCGTTCGACGAGGTGTTCCGCGGTGCGGCAGTGGTGGACCTGCATGGTGGTCCCACCCTAAGGGCGGCCACCGACAGTCGGTGTCCGATCCACTGCCTACAGTGGGGTCCCGTGATCGCCGAACCCGCCGCCCTGCTCGCCGGCCTCGACCCGGAGCAGCAGCAGGTGGCGACGAGCTTCGGCGCGCCGGTGGTGGTGATCGCGGGCGCCGGCACGGGCAAGACCAGGGCGCTCACCCACCGGATCGCCTACGGCACGGCCATCGGCGCCTACCGGGCCGCTGCGGTGCTCGCGGTGACCTTCACCACGCGGGCAGCGGGGGAGCTGCGGTCGCGGCTGCGCGGGCTCGGCGTCCCGACCGTGCAGGCCCGCACCTTCCACTCCGCGGCCCTGCGCCAGGCGCAGTACTTCTGGCCCCGGGCGTACGGCTCGCAGCTGCCCGCGGTGACCGACGACCGGCTGCCGATGGTCGCGGAGGCGGCGCGGGCGCTGCGGCTCAGCCCGGACGCCGGTGCACTGCGCGACCTGCTCACCGAGGTGTCGTGGGCGAAGGTGAGCAACGTCCTCCCCGCCGACTACGCCGAGCTCGCCGAGGCCTCCGGACGCGAGGTCGCCGGCCTCGATGCCGCCCAGGTCGGGCGCGTGCTGGGACGGTACGAACAGGTGAAGGCCGCCCGGGAGGTGATCGACTTCGATGACATCCTGCTCTGCGGGGTGGCGATGCTCACCGAGCACGCCGACATCGCCGAGGAGGTCCGGGCCACCTACCGCCACCTCGTCGTCGACGAGTACCAGGACGTCAACCCGGTGCAGCAGACCCTGCTGGACCTGTGGTGGGGCGAGGGCGGCGACCACTGCGTCGTGGGCGATCCCGCCCAGACGATCCACTCCTTCGCCGGTGCCACCCCCGCCTACCTGACCGGCTTCGCCGACCGCTTCCCGCAGGCCCGGGTGGTGCGGCTCGTCCGCGACTACCGGTCCAGCCCGCAGGTCGTCGGACTGGCCAACCGGGTGGCCCGCAACACCCGCCTGGGCACGGTCACCCTGGAGTCGCAGTGCCCCCCGGGCCCGGAGCCCCGGGTCCTGCCGTGCGCGAACGAGTACGACGAGGCCGAGGCGGTCACGCGGTGGCTGGTGGAGCAGCACGAGGCCGGGGTGCCCTGGCGCGAGCAGGCGGTGCTCTACCGCGTCCATGCGCAGTCGCCGCTGTTCGAGTCGGCGCTCGCCCAGGCCGGGGTGCCGTTCATGGTGCGCGGCGGCGAGGGCTTCTACGACCGCCCGGAGGTGCGCCAGGTGATGGGGACGCTGACCGAGCGGGCCCGCCGCGATCCCGGGCTGCCCTGCGTGGACGCCTGCCGCGACGTCCTCGCGCGCCTGGGCTGGACACCGCAGCCGCCGTCGGGGCAGGGCCGGGTGCGGGAGCGCTGGGAGTCACTGGCCGCCGTCCTCGCCCTCGCGGAGGACGTCGCGTCCGCGCAGGCGGAGGCGGGGGACGGCACGGCCGACCTGGCCGCGTTCGTCGCAGAGCTCACCGCCAGGGCACAGGCCGAGCACCCGCTGAGCGCGGACGGGGTGACGCTGTCCACCCTGCACGCGGCCAAGGGGCTGGAGTGGACCGCCGTCGCGCTGGTGGGCGTGCAGGAGGGGACCCTGCCGCTGTCGCTGGCGGCCGGCCCCGAGCAGGTGGCGGAGGAGGCCCGGCTGTTCTACGTCGGCATCACCCGCGCCCGCAGCCGGCTCCTCATCTGCTGGGCGCGGGCCCGGCGCAGCGGCGGGGGCAACCGGTTCCCGTCCCGCTTCCTCGAGGGGATCACCCCCCGCCCTGAGCGGACGCCGGTACGCGCGGCCCGTCGGGAGAAGCCCACGTCGGCGCTGAGCGCCACCTGCCGGGCCTGCGGCAAGCCCCTGCACAGTGGCGCCGAGCGCAAGCTGCGGCGCCACGCGGACTGCCCGGCCGCCTACGACGAGGACACCTGGGCCCGCCTGGTCGCGTGGCGGCTGGGCGTGGCGAAGGAGCGATCCGTGCCCGCCTACGTCATCTTCACCGACGCCACCCTGATGGCGATCGCCGAGGACCGTCCCGCCGACGCCCCGGCCCTCCTGTCGATCCCGGGGGTGGGCCGCACGAAGGCCGAGCAGTACGGCGAGGCGATCCTCGCCCTGCTCGCCGGCGAGGACGGGGCGGACTGACGGCCACCACCACGGCACGCACCGCCCGCGCGGGCGCTAGGGTCGCGGAGTGGACTACCTGAGCATCAACCGGGCCAACTGGGACAGCCGGGCCGAGATCCACGTCACGGGCTACGGCCTGGACGCGCTGGCCGACGACCCCGACCGGCTCTCCGACGTGGTGCGCTTCGACGCCGGCCGCCTGGGTGACCTGCACGGCCTGGACGGGGTGCACCTGCAGTGCCACCTCGGCACCGACACCCTCAGCCTCCACCGGCTCGGGGCGCGGATGACCGGGGTCGACCTGTCCCCGGTGTCGCTGGCCGGGGCGCGGGCGCTGGCCGCGCGGGCCGGCGCGGACATCGACTACGTCGAGGCGGACGTCTACTCCGCGCCCGAGGCGCTCGGGGGCCGTACCTTCGACCTCGTCTACACCGGCATCGGGGCGATCTGCTGGCTCCCGAGCATCGCGCGTTGGGCCCGGACGGCGGCGGCGCTGCTGCGTCCCGGCGGGCGACTCTTCATCCGCGACGGCCACCCCGTGCTCAACGCCCTCGTCCCGCAGGCCATCGCCACCGACCCCGACGACCGGGCGCAGCAGCCCTGGATCAGCGGTGCCGGCGAGACCACGCTCGCCCTCGAGTTGCCCTACTTCGAGCAGGAGCAGGCACTGGTGTGGCGCGAGGAGCAGACCTACGGCGGGGACGGCACGGTCGGCTCGCCGGAGTCGGTCGAGTGGAACCACGGCCTCGGCGAGATCGTCACTGCCGTCCTCGACGCGGGCCTGGTCCTCACAGCGCTGGTCGAGCACGACAGCATCCCGTGGGACGCGTTCGCCGGCCTGATGGCCCTGGACCCGGCGACAGGGGAGTACCGCCTGGCCGTCCGTCCCGAGCGGCTGCCGGCGAGTTTCACGCTGGTGGCGATCCGGCCGTCCTGAGCCGGACGGGCGCCCGCCGGCTCAGTCGTTGCCGGCGAACCCGGGCAGCCAGTCGCGCAGGACCTGCGCGAAGTTCGCACGCACGTCGAGCTGGGACAGCACGGCGATGCCGCCCATCCAGACCCGGTAGATCAGCCCGTACTCGGGCGGGATGTTCAGGCGCGCGGCCACGCCGTCGGCCCGCATGTTGCCGTGCACCCGCGCGAACTGCCCGCGGGCCCACTCCCTGTTGAACGCGAACTCCTCGACGCTGGCCGGCTCCACGAACGGCGCCAGGTAGTCCAGCGCGTCCTGCGGGCTGATGCCGTCGCCCACGAACCCCTCGTCGGCCAGCCCGGCCAGCATGTCGTCCGCGCGGCCCTCCACGGCGTGCCGGATGAGCCGGCCCATCGCTGCCGGCAGCCCGTTCGGCAGCCGCGAGACCAGCCCGAAGTCGACGACGGCCAGGCGACCGTCCGGCATCACGAGGAAGTTGCCGGGGTGCGGGTCGCCGTGCAGGATGCCGGCCAGCGACGGGCCGGCGAACAGGAAGGTCACGTAGTCCAGTGCGCTGCGGTTGCGCTGGGCGGGGTCCCGGCCGATCAGCTCGGTCAGCTTCGCCCCGTCGACCCAGTCGCTGACGAGCACCCGGCGGGTGGCCCGGTGCACCTTCGGCACGACGAAGCGCGGGTGGCCGTCGAGGGCGAGGGCGACCTGCTGCTGGGACGCGCCCTCGCGGGTATAGTCCACCTCCTCGCCCACGCGGGCGGCGAGCTCGCGGGTGAGCGCGACCACGTCCAGCCCCCCGGTCAGCGGGGACACGGCGGCGGCGAGCCGCTGGATCTGGCGCAGGTCGCTGGCCAGGGCGGCGTCCGCGCCGGGGTACTGCACCTTGATCGCAACCGGGCGTCCGTCGGCGAGCCGTGCGCGGTGCACCTGCCCGATGGACGCCGCCGCGGCCGGTCGCAGGTCGACCTCGGCGAACTCGCGCCGCCAGTCGGTGCCGAGTTCTGCGCGGAGCACGGCCTGGGCCCGCGAGGACGGCATCGGCGGGGCCGCGTCCTGCAGCTTGCGCAGGCGTTCGCGGAACGGTCCGGCCACGTCCTCGGGCAGCATCGCCTCGAACAGGCTGAGCGCCTGCCCGAATTTCATCGCGCCGCCCTTCAGCTCGCCGAGAACCTGGAACAGCTGCTCGGCCGCCGCGTCGCGCAGGTCGGCGTCCACCTCGTCGGCCGGTGCGCCGAGGAGGCGCCGGCCCACGCCGACCCCGGCGCGCGCCGCGGCACCGAGGGGGAGGCTCAGCAGGCGGGCTCCGCGTCCGAAGGTCGACTCCGGGAGCACACGGCCACGGTCGTCGGCCGAGGCCTGGGGTTCTGTGGTCACGCGCCCAGTGTGCCCACCCTCCTCAACCCGGCGGCTGGAGGCAGCCGCAGCCCGGGTGCGCGCGCCACGGGCGTCCGTGCAGGCGGAAGTCGGCCAGTTCCAGCTCGAGGGACGCGCCGTGGGTCTCCGGCGTGCCGCCGGCCACCCAGGCACGCACCTGCACCGCTGCGGTCGCGGCCGCCCAGGCCAGCAGGGACGGCTCCGCGGCGACCGGCTCCCGGCACAGTTGCGCCAGCAGTGCCGGCCAGGCCGGGTCCAGCCGCACCCGGGCGAGGTCCTGGCAGCGGACGCAGGGGGACGCGCCCGGCTGCACGAAGGGCCCGACGACGGCACGGTCGGGTTCGAGGCGGACGACCAGGTGCGTGCGTCCCTCCCTGAACAGCGAGTCGGTCATCGCCCGGTCCGGCTCGGCGGTCCGGCCGGCGAGCACCACCACCTCCCGGGCCGCGGTCGCCGCCGGCAGCCCGGCGAAGCCCACCGGGTCGACACGGGACGTCCCCGGCCCCGCGGACGCGAGGGCGGTGGCGACGGCGTCGGCGAGGCGTCCGGCGCCGACGACGACCAGGGACGGGGGCGGCGGGGGCGTCGCAGGGACGAGCAGGCCGGACGCGGAGAGACGCTCCAGCAGCCACGGCCACCAGTGCGCCTCCAGGCCGGGCAGCAGGCTGCCGAGCTCGTCTGCGGAGTGGGGACGGGCCAGCAGGCGGATCGCCTCGTCGATGCCGTCGGGCACCCGCTCGAGGACGACGGCGGGGGAGTCGAGGCCGACCTGGAGGACGCCGGGCGCCCGCCACAGTGCGAGCGCGGGACGGGCGAGCTGGAGCCGGGTGCCGTGAGCGGTTGCCACCCCCGAAGGCTCACGCCCCCGACGCCGTCCGGCAAGGGTGCGGGGGACATCTGCAACACCGGGCCCGGATCGACAACACCCGCCGGAAAAGCAGAACGCCGGCCAGAAGGCCGGCGTTCAGCACGTTGCGGGTTCAGCCCTTCGGCAGGAACCGGGTGAGGTTGGTGCCGCACACGGGGCACTTCGCCTTGGCGATCCGGGTGCCCTTCTCGTTGACCACGACATCGCCGGTTGCGTCCCGGTGGTCCTTGCACTTCACGCAGTAGAACGAACCGCTGTAGGTGTCCTTGGCCACGTCTTTCCTCCTGATGATTCGGCTTCGCCCCCGGGTGGGGCTCGGCAGCGGGCTGCCGGTCAGTCTATGCCCGGCGTACGGCCTTTCGGCAGCAACCGGGCCCGGCGTGCGAGGGCCTCCAGGGCCGGGATTCCGCTTGCCTTCCCCTGCGAGCGGACCGGCCACTGGAGGCCTCGCACCTGAAGTTAGTGCCCGCCCGCGCGCGGGTCAACTGAGACCGTCTGCGGCGTGTCGTACCGTGTGCGGCATGGCAGAACCGGAGGTGGAGGTGCGGCGCAGCGCGCGGCGCCGGCGCACCCTCACCGTGTTCCGCGAGCAGGGCCGGCTGGTGGCAGTGGTTCCGGCACGGCTCTCCGCCGCCCAGGAGCGCACGCTGCTGCCACCGCTGGTCGACCGGTTCCTGCGACGGGAGGCCGGCCGCGTCCTGCCGGCGGGGGAGGACGAACTGGCGGCCCGCGCGGGGGCGCTGTACGAGAAGCACCTCGCGGCCCGCACCGGACGTCCGCTGCCGGCGTTCAGCGTGCGGTGGGTGACCAACCAGCAGCGGCGCTGGGGCTCGTGCTCGCCCGACAGCGGCACCATCCGGCTGTCCGCGCGTCTCCGCACGATGCCGGCCTGGGTGTCGGACTACGTGATCCTGCACGAGCTGGTGCACCTGTTCGTCCCGGACCACTCCCGGGAGTTCCACCGGCTGCTGGCGGGCTACCCCCATGTCGAGCGGGCGAAGGCGTTCCTCCAGGGCTACCAGCACGCCGTCGACGCCGGTGACCGTGGCCCGTGCCTGGGCAGGGACGAGCCCGACGCCGGCGCGACCACCGACTCCTGACGACCTGCGCGACCACCGACTCCCAACGAGCGGGCGCGACCGGCCGCGACCGGCGCAGGTCGAGAGCCAGCCGTCCTTGTCGAGGGCCAGCGTTGATGCCGAGGGCCAGCACCGGCGGGCGAGCCCTCGACGGTTAGGCTGGCCCTCGATGGGAGGGGCGTGGCGGGGGCGGTCAGCCGTCCGCGCGGCCCTCCTCCTCCAGCAGGCGGGCCAGCTCGGCGTCGAGGTCGTCGGGCGCCGAAGGCTGGTGGCCCTCGGCGGCATAACCGAGCGGGTCGGCCAGGTCGGCAGAGGTCGGCAGCAGGTCCGGGTGGTCCCACGCGGCGTCCCTGGCGGCCGACCCGCGCGCCGAGCGGGTCGCAGCCCACAGGTTCGCGGCGTCCCTGGTCCGGCGGGGACGGAGTTCCAGCCCCACAAGGGTCTTCAGCGCCGCCTCGGCGGGACCGCCGCTGGCGCGCCGGCGGCGCAGGGTCTCGGTGAGCGCTGCGGCCACCGGCATCCGTGTTCCCGCGACCTGCGCGACCACCTCGTCCACCCAGCCCTCGACGAGGGCGAGCAGCGTCTCCAGCCGCTCCAGCACCTCCTTCTGCTCCGCCGTGAGCTGCGGTGCGAAGAGGGAACCGGCCAGCGCCTGGCCGGCCTCCTCGATCTCGCCCGCGGTCATGGCGGCGTTCAGCTGGCCCTCGATCGCCTGCTCCAGGGCGTCCGGGTCGATCTCGATGTCGCGGGCGTAGTGCTCGACGAGGGCCAGCAGCTGCGGCCCCAGCCAGCCGACGGAAGCGAACAACCGCTGGCGGGCGGACTCGCGGACGGCGAGGAACAGCAGGACGTCCGAGGGGTCGGTCTCGAGCCCGTCGGCGAAGGCGGCGATGTTCGTGGGCAGCAGCGCGACCAGGGGCTGCCCGGTCAGCGGCAGGCCGGTGTCACCGGCGCTGACCGACGTGGTGGCGAGCCCGGCGAGCGACTGCCCGATCTGGGCGGCGAACATGCCGGTCAGGGCCATCCGCAGCATCGGCTCGGCAGCGGGCACCTGGCCCTGGCTCTCGATGAGGGCCCGCAGCGCGGCGTACAGGCGGCTGACCACCGGCCGCACCAGCTGCTGCCAGGTCGGGTAGGTCAGCTCGACCCACTCCGAACGGGTCCAGGCACGGGCAGGGACGCCGAGCCGGTCGAAGGCGATCTCCTCGTCGAGCCAGAGGTCGGCGAGCGCTACGGCGTCGCGGACCTGTGCCTGCTGGGCCGCCGTCGGCTCGGGGTCGGCGCCAGCGGCAGCGGTCGCCCGGCGGACGATGTCCCTGGTGAAGCCCCAGTTCATGCCGGACTCCGCATCCGACTTGCCGAAGCTGGCCATCTGGCTGGTGAAGGCGCCCATCAGTCCCTGCATGCGCCCCAGCAGGGACTCGATGTCGAGGCGCCCGTCGGGCCCCGGCGTGATGCCGAACTGGGCGAGGAACCGCAGCAGTGCCTCCTCCTCGCCGTCCGGCTCGGGACGATCAGGGTTCGACGGGTCGGTCATCGGGCTCCTCACGCTGGCGTGGTCTCCATTGTCCCGCACCTGCCAAGCCACGGTGCTGCCGGCACGGTAGGGTCGGGGGTCGGAACGGGTGGCCCCCTGATGCGGGCCGGAAGGGCGGGACGTGACCAGGCAGACGTGGACGGCGACGGTGTCGGCCGTGCTGTTCGTTGTGCTGGCCGCGGTGATCGCCCTCGTCCCGGTGCCCTTCGTCACCTGGTCGCCCGGGGGGACCCACGACCTGATCGCCGCGGACAACAGCGCGATCGAGATCTCCGGTGCGAAGACCTTCCCGACGACCGGGTCGCTGCTCATGACCACCGTGGGCGTGACGCCGCCGGGCGGCTCGCTGAGCCTCCCGGAGATGCTGTTCGCCTACTGGCTGCCCTCCCGTGAGGTGCTGCCGCGCACCGCCGTGTACCCGACGGGGGAGTCCTCCAGCGACATCGACCGCGAGGAGTCCGTGCTGATGGCCGGGTCGCAGTCGGAGGCCGTGGTGGCAGCCCTGCGGCAGGCCGGCGTCCCGGTGGCGAGCTGGCCCATGGTGCGCTCGGTCACCACGTCCGGCCCGTCGAACAACATCCTCGTCCCCGGCGACCTGATCCAGGCCGTCGACGAGGGCACCACCACCACCGTCGCGGACGTCCAGGAGGCTGTCGCCGCCCACCACGTGGGCGAGGCCGTGCTGTTCACCGTGCTGCGCGACAACGAGCGCCTCCAGCTCACGGTGACCACCCGCGCGACCGCGGCCAACCCCGACCGGCCGATCGTCGGCATCACGCTGACCACGGGCTACACCTACAAGCCGAAGGTCACCTTCGCCATCGACCCGGCCGTCGGCGGGTCCAGCGCGGGGCTGATGTTCGCCCTCGCCATCACGGACAAGCTCACCGAGGCCGACATCGCTGACGGCAGGGTGATCGCGGGCACCGGGACCATCGACGCGGAGGGCACGGTCGGCGCGATCGGCGGCGTCCAGGAGAAGATCGCCGCCGCGTCCCGCGACGGCGCGACGGTCTTCCTGCTGCCCAAGCGCAACTGTGTCGACGTCGGCGCGGTGCCCCCCGGCCTGCGGCTGGTGCCGGTGGACACCCTCAGCGGAGCGATCCAGTCGCTGTCGGCGCTGACCAAGCCCGAGACCGCGGACTCGGTGGTGGGGTGCCAGTGAACGACGCCCTCGTCGCGGCGCTGGTGGAGGTCGAGCGCCACGTCGCCCGCCTCGGCTGGGACCAGCCCGCCCGCCTCTTCGCCCTCGTGCGCACCGCCGACCTGATCGCCGCGGAGCCGGCGCTGGCCGAGCACCTGTCGGTGACCTCTCCGGACGGCTTCAGCTCCATCGAGCAGGACGAGTTCCACGCCGGCACCGACCTCGGCGAGGCGCTCGCGCGCATCACCTGGCCGCAGACGGTCGCCGGCTGCGTGCTCGCGGTGGAACGGGCCTTCCTTCCCGCGGACGCGGAGGCCGACCTGCCCGAGAGCCCCGAGGAGGCGGCGCTCGCCGTCGCCGCGCACCCGCGACGCCTCGACCTGCGGGTCGTCGTCGGCGTGACCCGCGACGGCGACAGCCACGGCGTGGCCCGCGTGCGCGACCAGGACGGTGACCTGCTCGGCGGTGCCGACCTGGTGCCCGCCCTGGCTGCCGCGCTGGCGCATACATTGGAGTGACCCGAGGCCACATACCGGCCGCGGCCCGTGAGGAGTGGATGTGAACGTGTCGTCGCAGGTGACGCGCCGTGGACCGTTGGTGCCGACGATCCTGGTGCTCGCCGCCCTGGTCACGGCCTTCGTGATCTTCTCCGAGGTCTGGACCACGAAGCTGTGGTTCGACTCGGTATCGTTCCCGCAGGTCTTCAGCACCCAGCTCCTCGCCCAGGTCCTGCTGTTCAGCGCGTTCGCGCTCGCCATGGCCGTCCTCGTGGGCGGGAACATGTGGCTGGCGTACCGCCTGCGACCCGCCTCCCGGCGCACCGGCCAGAGCGCCGTCCTCGACCGCTACCGTGACCTGCTCGAGGCGAACATCTGGCTGGCGATCCTGGTGCCGTCGGCGTTCCTGGGCCTGGTCGCCGGCGCGTCCGCCGTGGGGCAGTCGCTGGAGTACCTGGCGTGGTGGAACCGGGTGCCGTTCGGCACCACCGACCCCTACTTCGGGCTTGACGCGAGCTTCTACGTCTTCGAGTACCCGGTCTGGCAGGACGTGCTGTCCTTCCTGCTCGGGGCGGTCTTCTTCGCGCTCATCGCCGCCGCGGCCGTGCATTTCGCCGTCGGCGGGATCGCCTCAGGGCGCGGGCGGGCCGCCCGGGGCAACGGCGCCCGCGTGCACCTGTCCGTCCTCGCCGGGCTGCTGCTGGTGGGCTACGGCCTGCAGAACCTGCTCGACCGGTACGGCTTCCTGCTCCAGCAGGGCACGCTGTTCACCGGCATGCAGTACACCGACGACCACTCACGGCTCACCGCGAAGCTCGTGATGGCCGTGATCTCGTTCCTCGTGGCCGCGGTCCTGTTCGCCAACGGGTTCCTGCGGCGCTGGACGGTCGCCGCCACCTCGCTGGTGCTGATGGTCGTCTCCGGGCTGATCCTCGGACTGATCTACCCGCTGGTCGTCCAGAGCTTCCAGGTCAAGCCCAACGAGCCCGTGCTGGAGGGTCCCTACATCTCGAACCACATCGCCGCGACCCGGACGGCCTACGACATCGACAAGACCGAGGTCGAGCCGTACGCCGCGGTCACCCAGGTGCGTCCCGGCCAGCTGAAGCAGGACGCGGAGACCCTGCCCGGCATCCGCCTGATCGACCCGGCGGTGGTGGCGCCGACCTTCGAGAACCAGCAGCAGCTGCGCGGCTGGTACACCTTCCCCGAGATGCTGGACGTCGACCGGTACGTGATCGACGGCACCGAGACCGACGCCGTGGTGGCCGCCCGCGAGATCAACTACGCGAAGCTGCCCGACCAGAACTGGAACAACGTCCACACCGTCTACACGCACGGCTACGGGCTGGTGGCCGCGTACGGCAACCAGCGCAGCTCCTCCGGCGACCCGGTGTGGATCGAGAAGAACCTGCCGCCCGAGGGCGCCCTCCCCGAGTACGAGGGACGCATCTACTTCGGCGAGAACACCACGGCCTTCGCGATCGTCGGACGCGAGCCCGGCGAGCCGCCGATCGAGTTCGACACCCCGGACGCGAACCAGGCCACCAACACCTATGCCGGCACCGGCGGCGTGCCGATGGGTGACTGGTTCACCCGGGTGCTGTACGCGGCGCACTTCATGGACCTGAACATCCTGCTCTCCGACCGCGTCAACTCGCAGTCCCGGATCCTGTACGACCGCACGCCCCAGGAGAGGGTGTCCCAGGTGGCGCCCTGGCTGACGCTCGACTCCAACATCTACCCGGCGGTCGTGGACCACCGGCTGGTCTGGATCGTCGACGGCTACACGACCAGCCGCAACTACCCCAACAGCCAGCTGGTGTCCCTGCGCTCGGCCATCACCGACGCGCAGAACAACCCGGGGCCGGGCGCGGACCAGGCGCTGAACTACATGCGCAACTCGGTGAAGGCAGTGGTGGACGCGAGCAACGGCACGGTCGCCCTGTACGCGTGGGAGCCGGAGGACCCGATCCTGCAGGCGTACGGCAAGGCGTTCCCGGACATCCTGAAGCCCCGCTCGGAGATCACGCCGGACCTGCTCGCCCACCTGCGCTACCCCGAGGACCTGTTCCGCGTGCAGCGGCAGGTGCTGACCCGCTACCACATGACCGACCCCAACGCGTGGTACCAGCAGTCCGACCTGTGGCAGGTGCCGGCCGACCCGGTCGCGTCCATGCCGGGACAGGCGGAGACCACGCAGAGCTCCGCCGCGGAGCCGCCGTACTACCTCTCGATCAAGTGGCCGGGTGACAGCACCCCGGTGTTCAGCCAGACGGCGGTCTTCGTGCCGTACAACCGGCAGAACCTGGCGTCCTACCTGTCGGTGGTGGCCGAGGCGACCAGCCCCGACTACGGGAAGCTCCGGGTACTGCGGATGTCGGACACGCAGCAGATCGCCGGGCCGAGCCAGACGGCCAACGCCATGACGACCGACCAGAAGTTCGCCGACCTGCTGCGGTCCTACCTGAACCAGGGCTCGGCGAAGGCGCGCTACGGGAACCTGCTGACGCTGCCGATGGGTTCCGGCCTGCTCTACGTGATGCCGATCTACACCATGCGCGAGGGCGGCAGCGGGTCCTACCCCACGCTCCAGCTCGTGGCCGTACGGTTCGGTGAACACGTGGGGATCGCCGCGACCCTCCAGGAGGCGCTCGACCAGGTGTTCGCCGGCGACGCGGGTGCCAGCACCGGTGAGGATCCGGGGACGACGCCGGGCGGGCCCGACCAGCCCGGCCAGCCGAACCAGCCGGGGACGCCGTCCGGAACCGACCAGCAGGCGGCCGTGACCGCGCTGCAGAAGGCGGACGCGGCGTTCACCGCTGCGGACGCGGCCCTGCGGGCCGGCAACCTCGCCGAGTACCAGAAGCAGGTCGACATCGCGAAGGCCGCGCTGAAGGACGCGCTGGGGAAGATGGGCGTCAAGTAGGCACGAGCATTCCCGCGGGTCCTGCGCAGGGACCCGCGGGGTGCAACGATTGCCCGCATGGGATCGAAGAAGCGCCCGAAACTCGACGACGAGCTGTACGAGGCCGAACTGAACCGGCTCCAGGCCGAACTGGTGGAGATGCAGGAGTGGATCCGCACAGAGGGCAAGCGCCTGGTGGTGATCTTCGAGGGCCGTGACGCCGCAGGAAAGGGCGGCGCGATCAAGCGGATCACCGAGTACCTGAACCCGCGCGTGGCCCGTATCGTCGCGCTCCCCGCGCCGACCGAGCGCGAGCGCACGCAGTGGTACTTCCAGCGCTACATCGAGCACCTGCCCGCCGCAGGGGAGATCCGCCTGTTCGACCGCTCCTGGTACAACCGCGCGGGCGTGGAGCGCGTGATGGGCTACTGCACGGCGGCGGAGTACCAGCGGTTCCTGCGCCAGTGCCCGATCTTCGAGCAGATGCTGATGGAGGACGGCATCATGCTGCGCAAGTACTGGTTCTCCGTGTCCGGCAAGGAGCAGGAGAAGCGGTTCCGCTCCCGCCTCACCGACCCGATGCGCCGCTGGAAGCTCTCGCCGACCGACCTGGAGTCGCTGACGCGCTGGGAGGAGTACAGCCGGGCCAAGGACGAGATGTTCGTGCACACAGACCTGCCGGGGAACCGGTGGCGGGTGGTCGAGGCCGAGGACAAGAAGCGGGCCCGGCTGAACATGATCGCCGACCTGCTCGCGTCCGTGCCGTACCAGCGGGTGCCGCGATTCGACCTCGACCTCCCCAAGAGGCCGCCGTCCACCGGCTACCGGCGCACCGAGCGGGAGTTGCAGCTGTACGTCGCCGATGTCGCGGGGACGCTGGAGGCCCCCGGTGCGACGCCGCACCCCTATGTCGACCCCGAGGACGCCGACCTGCCGGGGGAGGACGGGCCGTCGTCGCCGGGCTCCCCGGAGGACGCGGAGGACTGAACCTCGGCCGACGCTCTCAGCCGATGCCGGACGGCAGCGGCACCCGGACGATCCGGTCGACACCGGCCAGGCGCAGGTCCATCGCCGCCGGCAGGGGGTGGCCCCACGCCCCGACGAGGGTGACGTCCGTCGTGTCACCGGCCGCGAGCGCCGCGGGCAGGGCGTCGAACGGACGGCGGACGAAGTCGCCGGGGTTGGCCAGGTTCTCGATCACCAGGGCACCGGGAGAGATGTTGCGCAGTCTCCAGGTGACGCCGGTCCCGGGCTCCAGCGCCAGCGGGACGGGGTCGGCCGGGGGCTCCGGAAGTGCCGGTGCGGTGCGTGCGGCGGCCGGTCGCGCGAGGTCCGCGAGGGCCTGTCGGGTCTGCCCGGCGACGGCGAGCGCCTCGTCGCGGGCGGCGCGGGCCGATGCCGCCCACCACCAGGACGCTCCGGCCCCGGCGAGGGCGAGGACGGCGCAGGATGTCAGGATCCACTCGGTCACGCGGGCATCGTCCCACGGGGTGGGGGTCCGGCGCCGGGGCATCGCCCCAGCTGCCGGACCCGGCGTGCTCGGCGCCCCCCCGGCGCGAGCACGCTCCCGTCGCGGACGCCCCCCGACGTCACTGCTGACGGTGCCTCCACCGTAGGTCGGGATCCGGGGGACCCAAGTCCCCGAACGGGTGACAGGAGTCCCGGGTGGGCGACCGGCCGGACGCCGCACCCGGGGCGCCGGGCCACTCAGGCGTGGTACCGGGAGCCGACGGCGGCGATCGGCTGGGGCGCGGGCGTCCCCGACATGTCGCGACGCGGGTCGGGGGCGGGCAGGTCGATCGGCGTCCCGCTGGCGGCGGCCGCGATCGCCGGGTCCGGCCCGGCCCAGGCGAGCACCAGGCCGTCCTCGCCCTTCAGGAACCGCTGGCAACGGACGCCGCCGGTCGCGCGCCCCTTGCCCGGGTACTCCGCGAGGGGAGTGACCTTCACGCTCCCCGTCTCCGTCCCCGGGAGGGCGGAGGACGACCCCGCCACCGTGACGACCGACGAGTCGGCGATCGGCATCGCGCCGAAGAACACCACCCGGGCGCCGCGGTCGAGCTTGATGCCCGCCATGCCGCCGCCCGAGCGTCCCTGTGGGCGCACCCCGGAGGCGGGGAAGTGCAGCAGCTGCGCGTCGCTGGTGATGAAGACCAGCTCGACCAGGTCGTGGACGAGCTCGACCGCACCGACGACCTCGTCGCCGTCGTCGAGGCGGATGATGTCCCAGGCGTCCTTGCCGATGATCTCGGGGTTCACCCGCTTCACCACGCCCTGGCGGGTGCCCACGGCCCAGCCGAATGTGCCCTCGCCGAGCGTGCCGAGCCCGAGGATGCGCTCACCGGGGTCGAGCGGCAGCAACTCGGCCGCCGGCGACCCGCCCTGCAGGTTGGGGGCTGCTGCGGTCACCGGTACCGACGGCACGTCGATGGCCTGGCCGCGCACCAGTCGCCCGCGGTTGGTGAGCACGCAGAACTCCCCGCGCGCGGTGGTGCGGACCGCCGAGCTGATCACGTCGTGCGTCGCCCGCGGGCCGGACGTCGGCAGCGGCTCGTCGTTGTCGGTGCGCGCCAGGAGCCCGGTGGACGACAACATCACCCAGCAGGGGTCGTCGGCGATCTCCAGGGCGGCCCCGGACGCCTTCGCCGCCGTCACCTGGTTGCCCGCGGACGCCAACAGGATCGTCCGGCGCGGCGTGCCGTGGGTGCGTGCCACCTCGTCCAGCTCGTGCGCGGTCACCTCGCGCAGCCGCTGGTCGGAGTCGAGGATGCCCTGGAGGTCGTTGATGGTCAGCCAGAGCTTGTCGCGCTCGGCCTCGAGCTCGATCGTGGAGAACTTGGTCAGCCGCCGCAGCTGCATGTCGAGGATGTAGTTGGCCTGCGCCTCGGTGAGCTCGAAGGCGTCCATCAGCCGCGATCGCGCCTGGGCGCCGTCGTCGGAGGACCGGATGATGGCGATCACGTCGTCGATGTCGACGATGGCGATGAGCAGGCCCTCGACGAGGTGCAGGCGATCCCTCGCCTTGCCCAGCAGGAACGAGGAGCGGCGGCGGATCACCTGGAGGCGGTGGTCGAGGAACACCTCGAGCATCTGCTTGAGCGGCATGGTGTTCGGCTGGCCGTCGACCAGCGCGACGTTGTTGATCGCGAACGAGTCCTCGAGCTTGGTGAGCCGGTAGAGCTCCTCCAGCAGGGCCTCGGGGTTGAAGCCGTTCTTCACCTCGATCACCAGGCGGGTGCCGTTGGCGAGGTCGGTGAGGTCCTTGATGTCGGCGATGCCGGTCAGCTTCTTGTTGCCGACCAGGGTCTTGACCTGCTCGATGATCCGCTCGGGGCCGATCAGGTAGGGGAGTTCGGTGACCACGATGCCCTTGCGGCGCGGGTGCACCTGTTCGATCCGCGCGGAGGAGCGGACGCGGAAGCTGCCGCGTCCGGTCGCGTACGCCTCACGGATGCCGTCCAGGCCGATGATCTTCCCGCCCTCGGGGAAGTCGGGGCCGGGCACGAAGCGCATCAGCTCGTCGGTGTCGGCGTCCGGGTGCCAGAGCAGGTGCTTCAGCGCCTGCACGACCTCGATCAGGTTGTGCGGCGGGATGTTGGTCGCCATGCCGACGGCGATCCCGGTGCTGCCGTTGACCAGCAGGTTGGGGAAGGCGGACGGCAGCACCGTCGGCTCGGACTCCTTGCCGTCGTAGTTCGGGCGGAAGTCGACGGTGTCGGACTCGATGTCCGCGGTCATGGCGACCGCCGCCGGCGCCATCCGGCACTCGGTGTACCGCATCGCGGCCGGCCCCGAGTCGAGCGAGCCGAAGTTGCCGTGGCCGTCGACCGTGGGCAGCCGCATCGCCCACGGCTGGGCGAGCCGGACGAGGGCGTCGTAGATCGCGGAGTCGCCGTGGGGGTGGTAGAGGCCCATCACCTGGCCGACGACCCGGGAGCACTTCACGTGCGACACGTCGGGACGGATCCGCATCTGGTCCATCGTGTAGAGGATGCGTCGCTGGACCGGCTTCAGGCCGTCCCTGGCGTCGGGGAGCGCGCGGGAGTAGATGACCGAGTAGGCGTACTCGAGGAAGCTGGTCTCCATCTCCTCTGACACGTCGATGTCGACGATGCGTTCGGCGACCTCGTCATCGACCGGCGGCTTGGCAACCATCTGGCTGTACTTCCTTCTTTCGTCAGTTCGTCACAGGACGTCGGGGAGCGCGCGCAGCCCGGCGAGCAGTCCGCGTCCATCGGGTGCGACCACCCAGGGCGTGTCGGCCGCGGCCTGCTGCTCCTCCGGCAGGACGGTGGTGGTGCCGTGGGCGAGCACCTGTTCGGTGGGCGAGAGCTGGCGGATCGCGATCGCCCGCACGCGGTCGGGTGCCACGTTGGCGAAGTTGGCGTAGGTCATCGGGTCGTGCTGGCCGTCGTCGCCCACCAGCACCCAGGAGATGCGCGGGAAGTCACGGGTCAGCTGCAGCAGCGTGTCGGCCTTGTGGGCGACGCCGGAGCGGAACCAGCCGGTGTTGGTCGGCCCCCAGTCGGTGAGCAGCATGGCCCCGGCGGGGAAGCCGTGCCGCTTGAGGAACCGGGACAGGAAGCCGTGGGTGTTCCAGGCGCCGGTCGAGATGTAGACCACCGGCGCGCCGGGGTGCTCGGCGAGCAGCGCCTGGTACATCCGGGCCACGCCGGGGACGGCCTGTCGTGCCGACTCGTCGCGGATGAAGGAGTTCCACGCCGCGATCATCGGACGCGGCAGCCAGGTCGTGATGATGGTGTCGTCGATGTCGGAGATGAGCCCGAAGTCGACGTCGTCGCCGATCACGTGCACGTCGGCGAGCGACACCTTCGAGGTGCGGCTGCGCACGCGTACCTGTCGCCAGCCCGGCGCGAGGCCGTGGTTGCGGATGCGGGCGTCGATGTAGCCCCCGCGGTCGGTGGTGATGCTGACCACCTGGTCGCCGACCGTGATGGTGACGGCTGCGCGGACGACGGCGGTGCTGAAGAAGTTGCGGAAACCCCGGCGCTTGATCAGGTCCTCGGTGGCCTTGCCCAGGCCGCTGCGGGCCCGCTTGGGCACCAGCACCACCCGGCCGAGCACCCGCACGCTCTCACTCGTGCCGTAGCCGGTGTAGCAGATCACCTTCTCCCGCCAGCCGAGCACGCGCAGCAGGCCCTCCACCCGCCGGTCGATGAACTCCTCCACGCGTGCGGCGATGAATGGACGGGTGCTCACGCCACCACACACTAGACGAGGAGCAGGGCCAGCCGCGGGAGCGGCTGGCCCTGCGACGAGTCTCGACGAGCAGTGAGGAACGAACTGCGAGGAGCAGACGAGCCCGGGCCTGGGTAGGGGGCGGCTGGCCTGCGAGGAGCAGACGAGGCCGAGCCTGCGTAGTGGACGGCTGCCCGGCCCTCGGCAATTGGGGAGCGACCGGCGCTGCGTGGGAAGATGGCGGAATGACGCCTCGTCCTGCGCTGCACCTGCCGCCGGGCCTTCTCTCCGAGATCCATGGCTGCGGCTACTTCCCCGAACTGGTGGCTGACGCCGTCTCGCTCGCCCTCGGGCCGGAGGAGCCGATCGCGCACCTGGTGCACCACGAGGCGACGTTCAACCGCGAGGAGATCCAGCGACACCTCTCCGTCCTCGTGCTCACCGGGACCCGGCTGATCGTGGCGCACACGGACGAGGGGGACAATCCCGGCGAGTCGCAGGCCCTGACCACGACCGAGTCGGTTCCGCTGCGCGAGATCAACTCGGTGGCGCTGAGCCAGACGATCTCCCGTCCCGAGCGCTACGGCGCGGGCAAGTCCTCCGTCGCGGAGGCCTGGCTGACGATCGTCTGGGGAACGATGCGTCGCATCGACCTCGAGCCGGCGCACTGTGCGGACCCGGAGTGCGATGCCGACCACGGCCTCACCGGCATGCTCGCCGGGGACGACCTCACCGTACGGATCAGCGCCGCCGGTGACGGCGACACGAAGGTCTCGCAGCTGATCACCTTCGGCACGGCGTTGCAGTTGGCGACCGGCTCCCGCGGGTGAGCGCACCGGTGGTCCCCGGCTACGGCCGGTCCACGCTCGCCGACCTGCTGCCCAGCCTCGCCGCACACCTGGGCGTCCCGGGTGCGCAGGATGTCCTGGGGCTCCCCGTCGCCGAGCGCTACCTCGTCGTGCTGGTGGACGGCCTGGGCGCTGCGCAGCTCGCCACCTACGCCGCCGAGGCGCCGTTCCTGGCCGCACGTGCGGGCCGGACCATCACCTCCGGCGTGCCGAGCACGACGGCGACGTCCATCACGAGCCTGGGCACGGGGCTGGCGCCCGGCCGCCACGGCATCGCGGGCTACGCCTTCTGGTACCCAGAGGCGCAGCGCGTCCTGCAGACCCTCCGCTGGCCGCCGGACATCAACGGCCTGGACGTGCAGCCGCAACTCACCGCCTTCGAGCGCCTCGAGCGGGCCGGCGTGCGGACGGCGGCCATCGCCCCGGCCTTCTTCGCCGGCACCGGCCTCACCACCGCCGCGCTGCGGGGCCCGTCGTTCCTCCCGGTGCACGACGAGACGGACGCCGCGCGCCGGGTGGCGCTCGCCGGACAGGCGGTGACCGCGGGACCCCGCACGCTCGGCTACTTCTACGAGCGACAGCTCGACCACGCCGGGCACGAGCACGGCGTCGGCTCCGGGCCCTGGCTCGCCCAGCTCGCGACGGTCGACGCGCTCGTCGCCCGCCTGCGGGACGAGCTCGGTGATGACGTCGTGATCGTCGTCACCGGCGACCACGGCATGGTGAACGTCCCGCGCGCCAACCGCGTGGTCGTCGAGGACGAGCCGGAACTGCTCGCGGAGGTGACCGCGCTGGCCGGGGAGGGGCGCCTTCGGCAGCTGATGACGCGCCACCCGGACGCGGTCGCCACCCGCTGGCGGGACCGGCTGGGGGAGCAGGCCTGGGTGCGTCGCCGCGAGGAAGCGGTCGAGGAGGGCTGGTTCGGCGAGGTGTCCCCACGGCTGGCGGGCCGCTTCGGCGACGTTCTCGTCGCTATGGCGGACGACGGTGCGGTGATGACGCGCACCCTGCCGAAGGAGCTGCGGCTGGTCGGCATGCACGGCTCGCTGACCGCGGAGGAGATGACCGTCCCGCTGATCCTGGCCTGAGGCGCTACCCCCCTGCCAGGAGGCCCGGTAGGCGCTCCAGGCAGTCGGTCCAGCCACGCTCGTGGTCGTCGCGGGCCTGCGGGGAGGTGAACCCCTCGTGCCGCAGGTTGAGCTCTGTGCCCGACCCGAGGCCGCCCAGCGTCACTTCCACCGTGGTGCTGTCGTCCTCCCCGTCCCAGCACCAGGTGAAGACCAGCCGGGTCGGTTCCTCGACGGCGAGGTACGTGCCCGACACCCCGATCCCGGCGGCCGCAGAGGTGAGGTGGAAACGGCCGCCGACGGCGACGTCCATCGACGCGTGGGAGGCGAACGACGGCGGCCAGACCCAGGCGGCGAACTCGTCCGGGCGTGTCCAGGCGTGCCAGGTCCGTTCCCGCGTGGCCGGCAGCACGCGGCGGACCCGCACGTCGCCCGCCGGTTGGTCCCGGTGCTGTCGCTCCATGTCCACCCCGTCCGTCCTCGTCGGTGTTCGTCCCGCCACTACCCGGTTGCCCATCGTGGCGCACGAGGGCGGTCATCGAGTAGGTACCTGTGCCGAGCGTGGGCGAGAATGACGCCCGTGGCTGAACTGACCTACTTCACCGGTCCCATGGACTGCGGCAAGTCGACACTGGCGCTCCAGGTCGCCTACACCGAGTCGGAAGCGGGCCGGAAAGGCCGGCTGTTCACCATGCTGGACCGGTCGGGAGAGCCCGCCATCACGTCGCGCATCGGGCTGACGGCGCCGGCGACCGAGGTCACCGCGGACCTCGACTTCTGGCGCTACGTCGTGGCCGAGCTCACCGCCGGCCAGCGGATCGACTTCCTCGTCTGCGACGAGGCGCAGTTCTTCACCGTCGCCCACGTCGACCAGCTGGCGCGCGTCGTCGACGAGCTCCAGATCGACGTCTTCTGCTTCGGGATCCTCACCGACTTCCGGACCCAGCTGTTCCCCGCGTCCCAGCGGCTGGTGGAACTGTGCGACCGTATGGAGCTGCTGCAGGTGCGCCCGCGCTGCTGGTGCGGCGAGCCGGCCACCCACAACGCCCGCACCGTGAACGGCCAGATGGTCACCGAGGGGTCGCAGGTCGTGGTGGGTGACACCGACTCCGCGGAGGTCGCCTACCAGGTGCTGTGCCGCCGGCACCACCGGCGTCGCGTCACGCGACAGGTGGCCGCGGTGACGCTGAGCCCCGAGCCGCTGCCGTTCGAGCGGGCCTGAGTCAGCGCTTCTTCGGGCTCTTCGGAGCGCCGAACATGATCTCGTCCCAGCTGGGGACCGACGCCCGCTTGCGCTTGGGCCGGGCGGACTTCTGCTCCTCGGGCTCCTCCTCGACCAGCGCCGGCTGCTCGGGTTCGGTGACCACGCGCCCGGGCTCCTCGTCCTCCGCGGGGGGCAGCTCCGGTGCGGCGTCGTCCTGCTCTGCGGGGGCGGGCTCGTCGAGCAGGTCAGCGGGCTCATCGAGCAGGCTCGCGGGTTCGTCGAGCACGGGACGGGCCTGCGGGGCGTCGGCAGCGCGGATCAGCCCGGCATAGATCTGCACGGAGTCCTCGTCGAAGCTGGACAGCATGTCGTAGAGCACGTCCAGCCCGGAGTCCGGCGACGGCACGATGTCGTACAGGCCGTCCACCTCGGCGAGCTCGCCTTCGGCGTAGGCGTCGTCGACCTCGCCGTCCAGCTCGTCCAGCGGCATGGTGTCGTCCGGGTCGGACGGCTCGTCGGCACGGGGCTGGACCACGCGCACCAGGGCGAGTTCGTCGTTCAGGCCGACCGTGGGCTCGGCCTCCTCCTCACGGCGGCGGCGACCCGGCTGCGGGCCGTGGGACGCCGAGTGCAGGCCGAGCAGCCACAGCGCGTCGTCGTTGTCCGCGACGGAGAACCGGCTGCCGGCGTCGTAGACGAACCGGGCCTCCCGGTGCGCCTTGCCGGAGTCGTAGTCGACCCGCACCGCCCAGCGGCGTCCCTCGAGCTTCCAGGCGTCCCAGGTGAGGGTGTCGGTGTCCACGCGGCGGGAGGCGAGCCGATCAGCGACGACCTCGGCGAGGGTGCGATGGGCGATCGTCTCCGAGCCGCGGCGCACGGGGTGCGATTGCGCCTGTCCCGCGACGAACTCGCGCTCGGCGAGGACGGGGGCGGCGAACGGCTCCACCCACTCGATCCCCATCCCGGCGGCCCTGGCCACGTCCTCGAGCGACTCACCGGCACGGACGCGTGCCTGGATCTCCCGCGGGGTCAGCGCGCTGTCCATGTCGATCTCCAGACGGGTGGCATGTGGGGGCTGGCGCACCGGGTTCCTGGCATTGCCGTCCCGGTCTCGGTGAGTCATCGCCCCTTCTGGGTTTGTGTCTGCAGGTAACCTACCAAGCCGACCCCCCAACCGGACGTCGGCGCGACCGCCGCACCGCACCGCCGGATCTGGTGGAGGGGCCGGAACGGCGCGGGGATGTGATATGTATTCCTCGCACGAGATGCCTGGAGCACCGCCAACGCGGGCACCGCGGAACGGAGATGAATCAGAACTCATGGCGACCGACTACGACGCCCCTCGCAAGACCGACGAAGAGAGCGAAGACTCGATCGAGGAACTCAAGACCCGGCGGAACGACAAGAACTCCGGCAAGGTCGACGAGGACGAGGTCGAGGCGGCCGAGACTTTCGAGCTGCCCGGCGCCGACCTGTCCCACGAGGAACTGACGGTGCGGGTCCTGCCGCGCCAGGCGGACGAGTTCACCTGCGCATCCTGCTTCCTCGTGAAGCACCGCAGCCAGATCGCCGAGGTCCGCAACGGCCTCATCTACTGCGTGGACTGCGCCGGCTGACCGCCGGCCACCCGCGGGGCCGCACCGCGCGGCCCCGTCCGGACGCTAGATCCGCAGGCTCGTCTTGTTGAAGCGCGGCGCCGGCGTTCCCATGACCCGGGTCCACTGGGTTGCGGCGAACCGGTTCACCATGAGCTGCGACAGCCCGATGCCGATGCCGCTGGCGATCGCCCACGTGAGCGCCCGCCGCAGCGGGACCTCGGGGTCGTTGGGCTCCGGCGGGGCGTCTCCCGTGGCCATCTCCCAGACCGCGTTCACCGCCTTGGCGGCGAGCACGGTGGTGGCCGCGCCGATCGCGCCCGCGTACAGGTTCCAGAGCAGTTTCTGCGACGTGTTCACATGTCCTCCTGACGCCATCCTGCCAAGCACCGCTAGCGTGGATCAATGACGTACCGCGAACGACTCCGCGTCCCGGCGAACTGGTGGGTGACGGGCCTGTTCTTCGCGGTGAGCTTCGTCACCGCCGTCGGCTTCTACGCCGGGCCCCTGGTGGCACTCGTCGCCGGGGCCGTGACGGCCGCAGCGATCACCGCAGCGCTGCTGCGGTACGGCCAGGTGGTGGTCGCCGTCGAGGAGGACGGGCTGCACGCCGGCGACGCGCTGCTGGAGTGGGCCTACGTGGGCGCTGTCACCGTGCACGACCGGGCGTCCACGCGTCGCCGCAGCGGCCCCGAGGCCGACCACGACGCGTGGCTGGTGCTGCGCGGCTACGTCCCCGGGGCGGTGGAGGTGGCCGTGGACGACCCCGCCGACCCGCACCCGTACTGGCTGGTCTCGAGCCGGCGCCCGGCGGAGCTCGCCCGGGCGATCGAGGCGGCCATCTCGCCGTCCCGGACCTGAGCCGCGCCCCGGCTAGACTGCCGCAATGACCTCGGCCAGCCCGGAAAGGGTTCGGGTCGGCCTCCGCAGGCTGGACCCGGAGATGCCCGTGCCCGGGTACGCGCACGCCGGTGATGCCGGGGCGGACCTCGCCATCGCGGAGGACTGCGACCTGGCGCCGGGCGAGCGGAAGCTGGTGGGCACCGGTCTGGCGATCGCCCTGCCGGAGGGCTGGGCGGCGTTCGTCCACCCGCGCTCCGGTCTCGCCGCCCGCTCGGGGCTGACCATCGTGAACGCCCCCGGAACGGTGGACGCCGGCTACCGCGGGGAGATCCGGATCAGCCTGCTGAACACCGACTCGTCCCGGGCGATCAGCCTGCGACGCGGCGACCTCATCGCCCAGCTGGTGGTGCAGCGGGTGGCCGAGGCGGAATTCGAACTGCTCGACCAGCTCCCGGAGAGCCACCGCGGCGAACGCGGCCACGGCTCGACCGGAGGGGTCGCGGAATGGGCGGCCACGGAGGCCGCGAACACGATGACAGAGGTGAAGAAGTGATCTTTGGGCGCAAGCGCAGGCCCGTCGACTCCGACCCGGTGGACACCGAGGAGGAGGCGCTGGAGATCGTCGGCGACGATGCCGGCGAGCACGAGCTCGACGTGGACCCGGACGAAGCGGAGGAGACCGACGACGACCTGGAGGTCGAGGACTCCGACCTCGAGGAGTCCGAGGAGGAGCTCGACGACGAGCCCGTCGACACGACCGACTGGCGGGAGGACGGGCCGTTCGACTCCGAGGAGGTGGAGCTGGGCGGCGACGGCGTCACGCGGATCGACCTGGGCTGCCTCGTCATCACGCCCTGGGACGGCCTGGGCCTGCAGCTGCAGGTGAACGAGGCGACCCAGGCCGTACAGGCCGTCACCGCGGTCTGGAAGAACTCCGGGCTGGAGGTGGCGCTGTTCGCCGCCCCTGCCAGCGGCGGCCTGGCGGACGAGCTCCGTGAGGACGTGCTGGAGGAGGCCGAACAGGGTGGCGGCACGGCGTCGGTCGCCGACGGCCCGTTCGGGGCGGAGGTGCGGCGCGTGCTGCCGCAGGAGGGTCCGGGCGGGGAGCAGATGTTCCACGTGTCGCGGATCTGGTTCGCCGAGGGTCCCCGCTGGTTGCTGCGCGGCACGCTGCTGGGCGAGGCAGCCCTCGGAGACGCGGACGCGCCCGCCGTGGCCCCGTTCGCCGAGTTCTTCCGTAATCTGGTGGTACGGCGTGGCGCCAAGCCGATGGTGCCCGGCGAGCTGATTCCGATGACGTTGCCCCAGGGGGCAGGGGAGGGCTGATGGCGAGCACGAATCCGCTCCTCCGCGCACTGCGCCGCTTCGGCGCGTCGAACGAGGAACTGGAGTCCGAGGCCCGGCAGAAGATCGTCGAGTCCGCGGGGGCGATCCGGATCAGCGAGCTGCGCGACCGCCAGTGGGCGCGCCTTCGGGGCCGGGTCACCGTGCTCACCATGAAGCCGCGCAGCGGCACGCCGTGGCTGGAGGCGGAGTTCGACGACGGCTCGGGCACGGTGACCATCGTGTGGATGGGACGCCGGGCCATCCCGGGCGTCACCGCCGGGCGCGAGCTGACGGTCAGTGGCCGGGTGTCCTACGTCGACGGACAGCGACGCCTGTACAACCCGTACTACGAGCTGATCGCCTGAGCGGCCGGCGCCTCAGGCGTCGGTGGTGCGGACGGTGCGGGGCACCAGGAACTGGGCCAGTTCGCCCTCGTAGCTCGGGTCGACGACGAACAGGAGCTCGTCGTTCGCCTCCAGTGCGGCGTCCCGCTCGGGTGCGCGGGCGGCACCGTCGCGGATGATCGTCACCAGCACGGCGTCGCCCGGAAGGCTCAGGTCTGCGACCCGCGTGCCGACGCGCGGCGACAGTTCCGGCAGGGTCATCTCGACGAGGTTGGCGTGGCCCCCGCGGAAGCTGAACAGCCGCACGAGGTCGCCGACGGTCACCGCCTCCTCCACCAGCGCGCACATCAGGCGAGGGGTGGAGACCGCGACGTCCACGCCCCACAGGTCGTCGAACATCCACTCGTTGCTGGGGTGGTTCACCCGGCCGACGGTGCGCGGGACGCCGAACTCGGTCTTGGCGAGCAGGGTGTGCACCAGATTGGACTTGTCGTCTCCGGTGGCCGCGATCGCCACGTCACAGGTGTCGAGGCCGGCCTCCTCCAGGCTGGCGAGCTCGCAGGCGTCCGCCAGCAGCCACTCGGCCTCCGGGACGCTCTCGGGCTTGATCGCGTTCGGATCGCGGTCGATCAACAGGATCTGGTGGCCGTTGGCGATCAGTTCCCTGGCGATCGACCGGCCCACGTTGCCGGCTCCGGCGATGGCTACGCGCACGTGCTGCCCCTCCCGTTCTCAGTGCTCTACCGGCGGCCGGCCGAGGACGTCCTCGACATCGTTGACCTGCTCGTTGGTCACGGCCGCGTACGCGAGGTCGCCGTCCTGGAACACCGTGCCCTCGCCGGGGACGATGCCCGAGCCGAAGCGCATCAGGAACGGGATGCGTGCCCTGGTCGCCGCCTCCATCGCGGTGACCTTCGTGCCCACCCAGCCCGGGTCGACGTGCACCTCGATCAGCCGGACGCTGCCGGAGGGGTCCCGCCACTGCGGCTCCGAGCCGGAGGGCAGCAGGCGCCGGAGCACCTGGTCGGCGGCCCAGCGGACGGTGGCAACGCTGGGGATGCCGAGCCGCTCGTAGACCTCGGCGCGGTTCTGGTCGTAGATGCGGGCCACGACGTTGTGCACCTCGAAGGTCTCGCGCACGACGCGGGCGGCCAGGATGTTGGAGTTGTCGCCGCTGGACACCGCGGCGAAGCCGTCCGCGCGCTCGATGCCCGCGCGCTGGAGCACCTGCCGGTCGAAGCCGACGCCCTTGACGGTCTTGCCCTGGAACTCGGGGCCGAGCCGGCGGAACGCGTCCTGGACGATGTCGATCACGGCGACCGAGTGCCCCCGGCGTTCCAGTGCCCGGGCCAGCGATGCGCCCACGCGCCCGCACCCCATGATGACGATGTGCATCGCCCCTGCCCTTCACTCCTGGTCGGATCCTGCTGCAGAACCCTAGCGGTCGGCCGGTGTTGATGACGCTACACCGGCCAGTCGTCCGCCACACGCCCGGAAGGGCATAGGGTTCGGTGTCGTGAACGCCACCGATCTGGTCAAGCGGCTGCTGGTTGGACGGAAGCTCGCCAGCGCGCAGCTGGGCGAGACGCTGCTGCCCAAGCGGATCGCCCTGCCCGTGTTCGCCTCGGACGCACTGAGCTCGGTGGCCTACGCCCCCGACGAGATCCTGCTCACCCTCTCGCTGGCCGGCATGGCCGGCTTCGCCTTCTCCTGGCAGATCGCGCTCGCGGTCGCCGCGGTCATGCTGATCGTGGTGATGTCCTACCGGCAGACCGTGCACGCCTACCCCTCCGGTGGCGGCGACTACGAGGTCGCAACGGTGAACCTTGGCCCGACGTGGGGCCTCGTGGTCGCCAGCGCGCTGCTCGTCGACTACGTGCTGACGGTCGCGGTGTCGGTGTCGTCCGGCGTGCAGAACGCGAAGGCCGTGCTGCCGTTCCTCGAGGGCAACGAGGGCCTGTGGGCGATGGGGCTGATCATCGTGCTGATGGCCATGAACCTGCGCGGGGTCCGCGAGTCCGGCACGTTCTTCGCCATTCCCACCTACGGCTTCATGATCGGCGTGCTCGGCATGACGGCCTGGGGCCTGACCCGGATCCTCGGCTTCGGCGAGCCGCTGAAGGCTCCGACCGCCGACTACACGGTGGTGGGCGACCCGTTCTTCGACCCGTTGCTCCCCCTGGCCGCGGTGATGCTGCTGGCCAGGGCCTTCTCGTCGGGCTGTGCCGCGCTGACCGGTGTCGAGGCGATCTCCAACGGTGTCCCGGCCTTCCGGGAGCCGAAGAGCCGCAACGCCGCCACGACGCTGGCGATGCTCGGCGGGATCGCGGTCACCATGCTCGGCGGCATCATCGTGCTGGCCAACCTCACCGGTCTGAAGCTGGTCGACCCCGACGGCCACTCGCGCTTCGAGCTGAACGGCGTCCCCGTCCCGGACACCCACGACACGGCCATGGGCCAGCTGGCCCGGACGATCTTCGACACGTTCCCGGTTGGTTTCTACTGGGTGGTCATCGCCACCATGGTGATCCTGTTCCTCGCCGCCAACACCGCCTTCAACGGCTTCCCGGTGCTCGGCTCGATCCTCGCCAAGGACGGCTTCCTTCCGAAGGCCCTGCACACCCGCGGCGACCGCCTCGCGTACTCCAACGGCATCCTGGCGCTGGCCACCGCTGCCGCCGTGCTGGTGATGGTCTACAACGCCAGCGTCACCGCGCTGATCCAGCTGTACGTGGTGGGCGTGTTCGTGTCGTTCACGGTCAGCCAGTTCGGCATGATGCGGCACTGGACGCGGCACCTGCGCACCGAGAAGGATCCCCGCGAGCGCGCGCGCATGATGCGTTCGCGGATGATCAACGCGATCGGCCTGACCGGCACCGGCGTCGTCCTGGTGATCGTCCTCGCGTCCAAGTTCATCTACGGCGCGTACCTCGCCGTGCTGGCGATGGCCGGGGTGTTCCTCGTCATGCGCGGCATCCGCCGGCACTACGACAAGGTCGCCCGCGAGGTGGCCGTCGGCCCCGTGGACGCCCGCATGCTGCCCAGCCGGGTGCGCGCGGTGATCATGGTGCAGGAGGTCAACAAGCCGACCATGCGCGCGGTGAACTTCGCCCGCGCCACCCGCGCCAGCAGCATCGAGGCGGTGACGGTGTCGATCGACGAGGCCGAGACCCGCCGGATCGTCGAGGAGTGGGATGCCCAGGACCTTGACGTGCCGCTGAAGGTGATCGCCTCGCCCTACCGTGAGGTCACCGGGCCGTTCCTCAACTACGTGAAGGGCATGCGCTCGGACAACCCGCGCGACGTGGTGTGCGTGTACATCCCCGAGTACGTGGTCGGCCACTGGTGGGAGCAGATCCTGCACAACCAGACCGGGCTGATCCTGAAGACCCGGCTGAACTTCATGCAGGGCGTCATGACCACCTCCGTGCCCTACCAGCTCGCCTCGTCCAAGTACGCCTTCGACCGGGCGCAGCGCAACACCGCCGCCGCGTGGCGCCGCCCCGGCACCGGCCAGGTGCGGATGGGCGACGCCCGCGAGCGGAGCCGTCCCGAGTGACCGCTGCGCTGGAGCCGGGCGCCCTGCTGAGGGGGCTGGAGGTCGGGCCGGTCGCGCACGGCGGGCACTTCGTCGCCCGCCACGAGGGACGCGTGGTCTTCGTCCGGCACGCGCTCACCGGGGAACTGGTGGACGTCCGGGTCACCGAGGTGAGCAAGCGCTTCGCGCGGGCGGACGCGGTCACCGTCCACCGGGCCAGCCCCCACCGCGTCGAGCCGCCGTGCCCGATCGCCGGACGGTGCGGCGGCTGCGACTTTCAGCACGTCGAACCCGCGCACGCCCGGGAGCTCAAGCGCCAGGTGGTGGCCGAGTTGCTCGGCCACCTGGCCGGGTACGCGTTCGCCGGGCAGGTGGAGGAGGTGCCGCCGTCCCCGCTGGGCTGGAGGCGGCGGATGCGGTACCAGCTCGACGACGCCGGCCGCCCCGGCCTGCGTGCCCACCGCTCCCGCGAGGTGGTCGTCCTTCCCGAGGGCGGCTGCCGGATCGCGGACGAGGGCATCGCGCTGCCCCCGCCGGACGCCGGCCGGCCGGGCGCGGAGGTGCTGGGCGTGGTGTCGGCCGACGGTCCCGCCTTCCTGCTCCCCGACACCGGCGCGACCGTCACAGAGCAGGTGGGGGAGCTGCGCTACCGCGTCGCGGCTGCCGGCTTCTGGCAGGCGCACCGCAACGCCGCGTCGGTGCTCGTGGAGCGGGTGCTCGACGGGTTGGCCCCCCGTGACGGCGAGGTGGCCCTTGACCTGTACTGCGGCGTCGGGCTGTTCGCACAGGCGCTCGACGCCCGCGGGGCCCGCGTGTGGGGGATCGAGGGGGACCGCACAGCGGTCGAGCTCGCGCGTCGCAACGTGCCGGCTGGCCGGTTCCAGGCCGGCGACGTGGCCCGACGCCTCGATCGCGTGCCCGAACGGGCCGACCTGGTGGTGCTCGACCCGCCGCGCGTGGGCGCGGGTGCGGCGGTGATCGCCGCCGTGGCGGCGCGGCGTCCCCGTGCGATCGCCTACGTCGCGTGCGACCCCGCGGCCCTGGGTCGCGACCTCCGGACCGCCGCAGGCCTGGGCTACGAGCCGTCGTCGGTGACCGCCCACGACCTGTTCCCGCTGACCCACCACGTCGAGTGCGTGGCTATCCTCGAACCGAGATGAGCACAGCACCCACCCGCGAGCGCCGGTCACGGCCGGAGGCCCGCTGCCCGCTGCGCCCCGACGAGGTGTGCAACCTGTGCCAGGTCGACGTCACCGGGCCACAGGACTGCGGGCTGGTCTACCTGGTGATGTCTGATCCCGACCAGCGCGTGGAGTGGGGCGAACGCCGCCGCGCGGCACGCTGAGGGACCGGAACACCGCCCACGCCGGGGCGTGCTCGGCTAGCCTCGTCCGGTCGGGTGGGATAATATCTCGACATCAAGATATCTTGGCCGAGGAGGACCCCATGAGCATCGACAGCTACTCCGCATCCGACCAGCTGACCGTTGCCGGGAAGACCTACCAGATCTTCCGCGTCGACGCCGTGGAGGGATCGGCGACGCTGCCGTTCAGCCTCAAGGTGCTGCTGGAGAACCTGCTCCGCACCGAGGACGGGGCGAACATCACCGCCGACGACATCGCTGCCCTCGGGGCGTGGGACCCGGCGTCCGAGCCCAACCGGGAGATCCAGTTCACCCCCGCCCGCGTGATCATGCAGGACTTCACCGGCGTCCCGTGCGTGGTCGACCTCGCCACGATGCGCGAGGCCATCGCCGAGCTGGGCGGCGACGCCACGAAGGTGAACCCGCTGTCGCCGGCGGAGATGGTGATCGACCACTCCGTGGTGGCCGACCTCTTCGGCACCCCCGACGCGTTCACCCGCAACGTCGAGCTGGAGTACCAGCGCAACCGTGAGCGGTACCAGTTCCTGCGCTGGGGCCAGACAGCGTTCGACGACTTCGTCGTCGTCCCGCCGGGCACCGGCATCGTGCACCAGGTGAACATCGAGCACCTCGCCCGCGTGGTGTTCCCGCGCGAGGTGAACGGCGTCCTGCAGGCCTACCCCGACACCTGCGTGGGCACCGACTCGCACACGACGATGGTCAACGGCCTCGGCGTCGTCGGCTGGGGCGTGGGCGGCATCGAGGCCGAGGCCGCGATGCTGGGCCAGCCGGTGAGCATGCTGATCCCGCGCGTGGTGGGCTTCAAGCTGTCCGGCAAGCTGCCCGAGGGCACCACGGCCACCGACCTGGTGCTGACGATCACCGAGATGCTGCGCCAGCACAAGGTGGTCGGCAAGTTCGTCGAGTTCTACGGGACGGGCGTCGCGGAGGTGCCGCTGGCCAACCGCGCGACGATCGGCAACATGAGCCCCGAGTACGGCTCGACCATCGCGATCTTCCCGATCGACGACAAGACGATCGACTACCTGCGGCTCACCGGGCGCAGCGAGGAGCAGCTGGAACTGGTCGAGCAGTACGCGAAGGCGCAGGGGCTGTGGCACGACCCGAGCCACGAGCCCCGGTTCTCCGAGTATCTGGAGCTCGACCTGGCCGACGTGGTGCCGAGCATCGCCGGCCCCAAGCGCCCACAGGACCGTGTGGTCCTGGCCCACGCCAAGCAGGGCTTCGCCGAGGCGCTGCGCGACTACGTGGACGCCGACGAACTGAACGGCTACGACGAGACGGTCGCGGAGAGCTTCCCGGCCTCCGACGCCCCGAGCCATGACGGGGGGAATGGCTCGGTCGACCCGCACGCCTACGGCGAAGGTGCGGACGTCGGTCCCGGACGCCCGAGCAAGCCCACCCCGGTCACCCTGGCTGATGGCACCACGTTCAGCCTGGACCACGGGGCGGTGACGATCGCGGCGATCACGTCCTGCACCAACACCTCCAACCCGAGCGTGATGATCGGCGCGGCGCTGGTGGCGAAGAAGGCGGTCGAGCGCGGCCTCACCCGCAAGCCGTGGGTGAAGACGTCGCTGGCCCCCGGCTCGAAGGTGGTCACCGACTACTACGAGAAGGCCGGCCTCACCCCCTACCTGGAGGCCCTCGACTTCGACCTGGTCGGCTACGGGTGCACGACCTGCATCGGCAACTCCGGCCCGCTGATCCCCGAGGTGTCCAAGGCGGTCAACGACGCCGACCTCGCGGTCACGTCCGTGCTGTCCGGCAACCGCAACTTCGAGGGCCGGATCAACCCGGACGTGAAGATGAACTACCTTGCCAGCCCGCCGCTGGTGGTGGCGTATGCCCTTGCCGGCACGATGGACATCGACCTGACCACCCAGCCGCTGGGGACGGGCTCGGACGGCCAGGACGTGTACCTCGCCGACATCTGGCCGACCCAGGCAGAGGTGGACGAGGTCGTCGGCTCGGCCATCTCGGCCGAGATGTTCACCTCGCGGTACGCCGACGTCTTCGCCGGCGACGAGACCTGGCGCTCGCTGCCGACACCGACGGGGGAGACCTTCGACTGGGACGTCGACTCGACCTACGTGCGCAAGCCGCCGTACTTCGAGGACATGCCCGCGACACCGCAGCCGGTGGCCGACGTCACCGGGGCGCGCGTGCTGCTGAAGCTCGGCGACTCCGTGACGACCGACCACATCTCGCCCGCGGGCTCGATCAAGGCCGACAGCCCTGCCGGCCGGTACCTGACCGAGCACGGCGTCGAGCGTAGGGACTTCAACTCCTACGGGTCCCGCCGCGGCAACCACGAGGTGATGATCCGGGGCACCTTCGCCAACATCCGGCTGCGCAACCAGCTCGCCCCGGGCACCGAGGGCGGCTTCACCCGTGACTTCACCCTCGCCGACGGGCCCGTGGCCACGGTGTACGACGCCTCGGTGAACTACGCCGCCGCCGGCACCCCGCTTGTCGTCCTCGCAGGCAAGGAGTACGGCTCCGGCTCGTCGCGCGACTGGGCGGCCAAGGGCACGGCGCTGCTGGGCGTCAAGGTCGTCATCGCCGAGAGCTACGAGCGCATCCACCGCTCCAACCTGATCGGCATGGGCGTGCTCCCGCTGCAGTTCCCGGAGGGACGGGACGCCGCGTCCCTGGGGCTGGACGGCACCGAGGAGTTCAGCGTCGAGGGAATCGTCGAGCTCAACGAGGGCCGGACGCCGTCCACGGTGCGCGTGACCGCGACCGGTGCGGGCGACCCCGTGGTGTTCGACGCCATCGTGCGCATCGACACCCCCGGAGAGGCCGACTACTACCGGCACGGCGGCATCATGCAGTACGTGCTCCGCTCGCTGCTCTCGCGCTGATGGGACGCCGGCGCGCCGCCCGCGGCCAGGCTGCGCCGGTCGAGATCGTCGACGTGCTGCCGGCCTCGGCGCGCGTCGCGTGGGCGTACCTGGCCAGCCTGCTGAGCACCGCCGGCGCGGCGCTGCTGGTGGTGCTGTCCAACCAGACGATCGGCGCGCTCGCCTGCGCGGGCGCGAGCGGCGGCGACGACCCGGTGGGCGAGTGCCGGGTCGGCGTGGCCGTCTGGGTGGCGCTGGCGGGCTTCCTGGTGTGCCTGCTGCCCGCGGTCCTGCTGCTGAAGCAGGACGGCTGGCTGTGGGCGGCGATGTTCGCCGGGGTCGGGTTCCTCATCGCCGCGGACGCGGTCGTCGAGTGGTGGTGGTGGGCGGCGGCGGCGCTGGTCCCCGCCGCGGCGGCTCTGGCCAGCGCGGAGTGGCGGCGGGGGAGGTCCCTCCGGCGCGTGCAGCTCGGCGTCCTGCTGGCGCTCGACGCCGCGGCCGTGGCCGCGCTGGTGTGGTGGTACAGCCTGTGATGTATCAGGACATGGGTGACAGTTCTGCATCAGGACATGGGTGACGGTTGGTGTGTCAGGACTTCGGTGACAGTCCTCGGATGTTGGGTCGGTGGCCGTGGAGTCGTCCTACGTATCTGACGCCGGGTGCGGGTCGGGTGGTTTCCAGGAGGACCTCGCCGTTGAGGTCGACCACCATGATCTGATCGCCGTCAGCGACGACGAGGACGTCGTCGAAGCCGCGTTGGACGTCGACGAGGTAGCGGACGTTGTCGAGGGTGAAGACTCCTGCGCTGGTCAGTCTCCGCAGGATGGTGCCGGCGGGCAGGCCGTTGGGCTTGCTGGCGGGGTCGGGTTGCCTGTTGCGGAGTTGTCGGACCACGGGGTGGGCGTCGGTGGGGCGTGGCGGATCGGCTTTCGCGGTGGCGAGCCAGGCGGTGGCCGGGGTGACCCTGCCCGGCAGGCCCTGGTGGGGTCTTTCGGTGTTGTAGATCCGGTCGAAGGTGTCGACCTGGGCCTGGAGATCATCGAGAGTCTCGGCGAGTGGTTGGGCATCGAGCCAGCGGAACAGGGTTTGGTGGAAGCGTTCGTTCTTGCCTTGGGTGGTCGGCTTGTAGGGCTTGCCGGTAATCGCCTCGACACCCAGCCGGGCGAGGTGGGTGACGAGCCGTCCGAGGTGTCCCCGCCGCGACGGGTTCAACGCCAGCCCGTTGTCGGACAGGAGCCGTTGGGGTATCCCGTGGGCGGCGATGCCCTTGTCGACCACGGTGATCGCCGCTTCGGCGGTCTCAGCCCAGGCGACGTGGGAGGCGACCGCGTAGCGGGAGTGGTCGTCGATCAGCTGGAAGATCACACACTTACGGCCGCCGGTCAGGACGTACTCGGTGGCGTCGAGTTGCCAGCAGGCGTTCGGCGCCGGATAGACGAACCGGCGCCACGCCGCCCGCGGCTTCTTCCGCGGCTCAGCCCGCGCCACCCCGGTCTCGCGGAAGATCCGGGCCAACGCCGCGGTCGAGGGCACCACCGGCAGCCCCATCGCGACCATCTTGTCGTGCACACTGATCGGCCCATGATCCAGCCCCGACGACTCCAGGGCCGACCGAACCGCGACAGCCTGCGCCTTCACGTCATCGCTCAGCCTGGCCGGAGACGACTTCGGCCGCCGCGACCTGGGCTCGAGTACTGCCGCCTGCCCGTCGACCACGGCACGCTTGCGCAGCTCGTAGAACGACTTACGCGAGATACCGTGCTCGGCGCAGAACGTCGAGACGGCTCCCCGCGGGGCGTCGTCGGGCCAATCAGCGATCGCGAGACGGACAACAGGATCGATGGGGTCATGGGCAGCCATCCCGGCAACCCTGCCGAAGTGTCACCACCAACAACCCCGGAAGCGTCACCGATGTCCTGATGCAGAACTGTCACCGAAGTCCTGAGACATGACATGTGGTGGTACAGCCACGGCTGATCTCCTATAATCGAACGTGCGAGCGAATAGCGCGGGAGGGGGAGTCGTGGCGACGGTGCAGAAGAGGCCGGCCCGCACCCGTCCGCCGGTCGGCTACGTGCCGCCCGGGTGGCCACTGCAGGTAAGGCCGCCCGGCGTGGAGGACTGGGAGCGGACGGCGAGCGCGTTCCTCCTCGACTGCTGCCCGGCCGACTACCGCGCCTACCCTGTGCTGCGGCGGCACCCCGCGGTGCTGGCCCGGTTCGCCGCCGCCCACGTCGAGGCGCAGGTGAGCGCGGCGGCCGACGGCCTCGGCGGGTTGCGCAGGAGCCTGGAGGACCACGTGCCGCCGGAGGTCGTGCAGGCCGCGGTCGAGGCGTGGGAGGAGCAGTCCGCCCGCCTCCAGCGGATCCGCCGTGAGGTGGCACTGGTGGAGGAGGCCCTGCGGGGACGGGTGTTCGTCCAGCGCCTGACATAGACTCCACGCGTGCGACTGCTCGACAGGATCAACGGTCCCGCGGACCTGAGGACGCTCACGCCCGGGCAGTTGCGGCAGCTGGCCGACGAGATCAGGGCGTTCCTCATCACCAATGTCAGCCGCACCGGCGGCCACCTGGGGCCCAACCTTGGCGTGGTGGAGCTGACGCTCGCCCTGCACCGCGTGTTCGACTCCCCGCACGACCCGATCGTCTTCGACACCGGGCACCAGAGCTACGTGCACAAGATCGTCACCGGGCGTCGCGACGGCTTCGCGAACCTGCGCCAGCCCGGAGGGCTCTCGGGCTACCCCAGCCGCGCCGAGTCCCCGCACGACTGGGTGGAGAACTCCCACGCGTCCACGTCGTTGTCGTGGGCCGACGGGCTCGCCAAGGCCTTCCGGCTGCGGGGGGAGGACCGCGTCGTCGTGGCCGTGATCGGGGACGGAGCGCTCACCGGCGGCATGGTGTGGGAGGCCCTGAACAACATCGCCGTGGCGGCGGACGAGAAGCTGGTCATCGTCGTGAACGACAACGGCCGCTCCTACACGCCGACGGTCGGCGGCATCGCCACCCAGCTCTCGGTTCTCGGCAAGCAGCTGTCCGCGATCCGCACGGACCGCCGCTACGAACGCGCGCTGCGGCGCATCAAGGAGTTCGTGCGCCGGGCACCCGTGGTCGGCCAGCCGGCCTACGGGCTGATGCACGGGTTCAAGATGGGCGTGAAGGACGTCCTGGCGCCCCAGGGCATGTTCTCCGACCTCGGGCTGAAGTACCTCGGGCCGATCGACGGCCATGACCTGGAGGCCGTGGAACTCGCGCTCCGCCAGGCGAAGGGCTTCGGCGCCCCCGTCCTTGTGCACTGCATCACGCAGAAGGGACGCGGCTTCAAGGCCGCGGAGGAGAACGAGCAGGACCGGTTCCACGCGGTCGGGCCGATCGACGAGGTGACCGGCGAGTCGCTCGCCGCGACCGGCGTCCGCACCTGGACCGACGCCTTCGGTGAGGAGCTCGCCCGGATCGGCGCCACCGACGAGCGCGTGGTCGCGATCACGGCAGCCATGCTCCACCCCACCGGCCTCGACCGGTTCGCACGTCACTTCCCCGACCGCACCTTCGACGTGGGCATCGCGGAGCAGCACGCCGTCACCCTGTCGGCCGGGCTCTCGGCCGGCGGCCTGCACCCCGTCGTCGCGGTCTACGCCACCTTCCTCAACCGGGCGTTCGACCAGGTCCTGATGGACGTGGCCCTGCACCGCCAGGGCGTCACGTTCGTGCTCGACCGGGCCGGCATCACGGGCCCGGACGGCGCCAGTCACAACGGGATGTGGGACGCGTCGCTGCTGAGCCTCGTGCCCGGGCTGCGGCTGAGCGCCCCGCGCGACGAGGAGCGGCTCGGCGAGGCGCTGCGGACCGCCGTGGCCATCGACGACGGCCCGACGGTGCTGCGCTACTCCAAGGAGCGCCTCCCCGACCCGCTGCCCGCGGTCGGGCGCCGGGGCGGCGTCGACGTGCTGTTCGCCGGAGAGGCGCCCAAGGTGCTCGTGGTGGGCTACGGGCAGTTGTGCGGCGTCGCTGTCGAGGTGGGCCGGCGGCTGGCCCGGCAAGGCATCGGCGCCACCGTGGTCGACCCTGTGTGGGCGCTGCCGGTCTCCGAGGACCTGCTGGACCTGGTGGCCGAGCACGAGCTCGTGCTCACCGTGGAGGACAACGGGGTGGCCGGCGGGCTGGGCTCGCGCCTCTCGCAGGCCGCGCGCGCGGCGGGCCACGAGACGCGGTTCCGGGAGTTCGGGATCCCGCAGCGCTTCCTCGCCCAGGGCAACCGGGCCGACCTGCTGGAGGAAGCAGGACTGACCGCTGCGCAGCTGGCGCTGTTCGCCACGGAACTCGTCTCGGCCAGGGACTCCGTGGTCAGGCTGACCACAGCCGGCTGATCACCGGCACGACGAGCTCCCGCTGCCAGGCGCGCGCGCCGGACTCGGCCAGGCGGCGGTCGATCTCCTCGGCGTCGATCTCGTCCGGTGAGTCCCACAGCAGCCGCCGCAAGTGGTCCGGCGACACCAGGTTCTCCACCGGCACCTCGAGCTTCTCTCCCAACTCGACCAGGGCGGGACGGATCCGGTTGAACCGGGCGAACGAGGCGGGCCAGCGACGCTCCCACGAGCGTGGCATGGGCGGGCCGTCCGTGGGGCTCGTGCGGGCCGGCAGCTCGGACCTGGGCAGGGCGGCCGCGCGGTCGAGTGCGTCCAGCCAGACGGACTCGTAGCGAGCCGCGACCCGGTTGCCGAACCCGCGCACCGAGCGCAGGTCGCCGCGGGTCAGGGCGGGCTTGCGCTCGCTCTCCAGACGGGCCGCGAGCTCGGTGATCGCCCGATCGGGGACGACCCGTCCGGGCGCCCGGTCCTCGGACGCGGCGAGCGCCTCCCGGGCCTGCCACAGCTCGCGGACGACGGCCAGCGCGGCCGGGGAGTGCAGGGCGTGCAGGCCGGACGTGCGCCGCCACGGCTCCTTGCGGGGACGGGCCGGGTCGGCGGCGTGCGCGGCGAGGTGGGCGAACTCCTCCTCGGCCCAGCCGAGCTTGCCGGCGGCCTCGAGCTGGACGATGAGCCACTCGCGCAACTCCCAGAGCCGTTCGACGTCCAGGGCGGCGTAGGCCAGCCACTCCTCGGGGATCGGACGCCGCGACCAGTCCGCCGCCGAGTGCTCCTTGAGCAGGGTCAGGCCGAGCGCCTGCTCCATCAGGGCGCCGAGGCTCACCTTGGCCAGGCCGAGCAGCCGCGCGGCCAGCTCGGTGTCGAACAGCCGGACGGGCAGGAAGCGGATCTCGGCGAGGCAGGGGAGGTCCTGGCTGGCGGCGTGCAGCACCCACTCCACGTCGGCCAGCTCCGCGGCGTGCGCGGAGAAGTCGGCGCGCGGGGCACCGTCCTCGAAGGCCGTCGGGTCGATCAGGTGGGTGCCGGCGCCCTCGCGGCGTACCTGCACGAGGTAGGCCTTGGCGGTGTAGCGGTACCCCTGCGCGCGCTCGGTGTCGACGGCCAGCGGTCCGCTGCCCTGCCGGAGTGCGTCGAAGGTGGCGGCGAGGGCCTCGGGAGTGTCGACCACGGGCGGGATGCCGTCAGCGGGGAGGGACAGGACGGGGAAGCCCTCGGCGGGAGGTTCTGTGAAGGTCACCGCAGCCACGTTCCCGAACGGCGTGGTGCGATAGGCACGACGCCGTCGGGCAGTGGCGGCAACCCGGCGGTGAGGCACAACAGTTCGGACCACGCCCGCAGGTGGCGGACGACATCGGCGCCGGAACCGACCGCAGGCGTCCAGGACGCCCGCAGCTCGATCTCGGCGCGCGGGGGATCGGTGGCGATGCCGCCGAAGGACCTGCTCGAGACGGCGGTGACGGTGCCGCTCGGGGAGGAGTAGGTGGCGGCGTTGCGCTCGAGGGCGTCGATCAGCCAGGACCAGCCCACTTCGGTGAGCAGCGGGTCGGCGACCATCTCCGGGTCCACGTCCGCCCGCGCATAGGTGACGCAGCGGAAGTCGCCGTCCCAGGACGCGCTGCCGGCGGGATCGTGGAGCAGCACCAGTCGTCCGCTGCCCAGCTCGGCGTCGTTGACCGCGACCTCGGCGCTGATCGCGACCGCGTAGGGGGCGATCTTCTGCGGGGCCGGGATCTCCTCGACCTTCAGTTCCGAGCGCCAGGACATGCCGAGGATCGCCTCCACCGCCGCCTCGAACAGCGGCGGCGTGCTCGGTTCCCGGCGGGCGGCCACGGGGTGAGCGTACTCATTCCCCGTGACCACGCCCGCCTTGGCGCGCCGTCAGGACGACGCGGGTTCGAATTCCAGGCTGACGGAGTTGATGCACCAGCGCTGGTCGGTGGGGGTGTCGTAGCCCTCACCGGTGAACACGTGGCCCAGGTGGGAGTCGCAGGCCGCGCAGCGCACCTCGGTGCGCGGGTGCATGGGGAGGCTCCGGTCCTCGAGCAGGCGGACGCGATCCGCGGCGGCCGAGGTGTAGAACGACGGCCAGCCGCAGTGGGAGGCGAACTTGTGCTCGCTGCGGAACAGCTCCGCGCCACAGGCCCGGCACCGGTAGATACCGACGCCGGTGTGGTCGGTGTACTCGCCGGTGAACGGCGGCTCGGTGCCGGCCTCGCGCAGCACCCGGTACTCCAGCGGGCTCAGTTGGGCGCGCCACTCCTCGGGGGTCTTGATCACCTTCAGTTCCATGTCCGTTCCTTTCCCGCGGTCGTGACGGCAGCGCCTCAGCACTTGTGCGCGTCGCGACGCCCCCACTTCGGTGCGTCAGTCCCGGACACTAGCCTGACCGCCATGGCGGCTGCACAGGGAGAGGTCCTGGACATCGGTGGCCGGGAGGTGCGCATCTCCAGTCCCGAGAAGCCGTACTTCGCCGACCTCGGTGTGAACAAGCTGGGGGTGGTCCGATATTTCCTCAGCGTGGAGGACGGCATCCTGGCCGCGCTGCGTGACCGTCCGACGACCATGGAGCGCTGGCCGGGCGGCGTCCGCGACGACGTCGTGGTGGCCACCAGGGCCGACGGCAGGGGAGAGGCGTTCTACCAGAAGCGGGCCCCGTCCGGCACGCCGGAGTGGGTGCAGACCACCGAGGTCCGCTTCCCGTCCGGGCGGACGGCGGTCGAGGTGGCGCCGGCCGACCTGGCGACCATCGCGTGGATGGTGAACCTCGGCACCGTCCGCTTCCACCCGTGGCCCGTGCGCGCAGCGGACACCGAGGTCGTCGACCAGTTGCGCATCGACCTGGACCCCCAGCCCGGCGTCGGGTTCGGGCTGGCGGTGCGGGCAGCGGTCGAACTCCGTGCGGTGCTCGCCGAGGCGGGGCTCACCGGCTTCTGCAAGACCAGCGGCGGACGGGGCGTCCACGTCTTCGCGCCGATCACCGGTGCCGACTTCATCGACGCCCGCCACGCGGCGATCGCCGTGGGCCGTGAGCTGGCCCGGCGGATGCCGGAGGCGGTCACCGTGAACTGGTGGAAGGAGGAACGCGGCGAGCGGGTCTTCGTGGACTTCAACCAGATGGCAAGGGACCGGCTGATGACCTCGGCGTATTCGATCCGTCCGACGCCGCGGGGACTGGTGTCCGCGCCCCTGGAGTGGGACGAGCTGGCCGACGCCGACCCGTCCGACTTCACGGTGCTGAGCATGCCGGCGCGGTTCGCCGGCGGCGGTGATCCCTGGGCAGCGATGGACGACACCCCTCCCGGCTCGCTGGAGGTCGCGCTCGAGTGGTACGCCAGGGACGCTGCCGGCGGCGAGGGTGAGCTGCCCTATCCGCCGGAGTACCCGAAGATGCCCGGAGAGCCCCCGCGGGTGCAGCCCAGCAAGATCAACCCCGCCAACTGGAAGGAGTGAGGACCGTGCGCCTCCCCGTGATGCCCCCGGTGGCCCCGATGCTCGCCAGGGCCGTGCCGTCGATCCCTGAGGGGGCGATGCTCTACGAGCCGAAGTGGGACGGGTTCCGGGCGATCATCTTCCGGGACGGCGACGAGGTCGAGATCGGCTCGCGCAACGAGCGTCCGATGACCCGCTACTTCCCGGAGGTCGTCGAGGCCGTCAAGCAGCACCTTCCGCAGCGCTGCGTGGTGGACGGCGAGCTCGTGGTGGTGGTGGGCGACCGGCTCGAGTTCGAGGTGCTCCAGCAACGCATCCACCCCGCGGCCAGTCGCATCGCGCTGCTGTCGCGGCAGACCCCGGCGCGGCTGGTGGTGTTCGACCTGCTCGCGCTCGACGACCGTGACTGCACGGGGCTGCCGCTCCAGGAGCGCCGTGCGCTGCTGGAAGAGGCGCTGGCGGACGCGGCGGAGCCCGTCCACCTCACGCCGGCGACACGCGATCCGGCCCTGGCCGCGCAGTGGTTCAAGCAGTTCGAGGGTGCGGGGTTGGACGGGGTGGTGGCCAAGCCGCTGTCCGGCACCTATCAGCCCGACAAGCGGGTGATGTTCAAGATCAAGCACGCCCGCACCGCCGACTGCGTCGTGGCGGGGTACCGCACCTACAAGGGCGACGAGGAGAGCATCGGGTCGCTGCTGCTGGGCCTGTACGACGAGGAGGGCGCGCTGGCATCGGTGGGAGTGGTGGGGGCCTTCCCTGCCGCGCGCCGCCGCGAGCTCTTCGCCGAGCTCCAGCCGTTGGTCACCACCTTCGACGACCACCCGTGGGCGTGGGCCGCACCGGCGGACGGCGTGCGTACCCCGCGCAGTTCCGAGGGCAGCCGGTGGAACAACGGCAAGGACCTCTCCTTCGTGCCGCTGCGTCCCGAACTGGTGGTGGAGGTGCGCTACGAGCACATGGAGGGCGCCCGGTTCCGGCACACCGCACAGTTCAACCGGTGGCGTCCCGACCGCGACCCGCGCACGTGCACCTACGCCCAGCTGGAGGAGCCCGTCGGCTACGACCTGGCCGACATCTTCCGCTGACCTCGACCGGACTTGGCCGGATCGGGTTCCCCGCCGGGCGGGTGCGCGCCAGACTGTGCCCCATGGGTTCGAAGAAGAAGGATTCCGCCGCCGGCGCCCCGCTGTCGGAGCTGCTGCGGCTGCCGCACGGCGCGGTCGACATGGCGTCGCTGGACGCGCGCGCGACCCCGGGCTACCCGGGCAAGGGCAAGGAGGACGCTCCCGTGCACACCGCCGGGCTCGGTCGCCGGCTGTCCGACCTCCAGGAGATGCTCTACGCGGGGGGACGCGCCGCGCCAGAGGTGTCGCCCCGGGTGCTGGTCGTGCTCCAGGGCATGGACACCTCGGGCAAGGGTGGGGTGATCCGGCACGCGATCGGCCTCGTCGACCCCCAGGGCGTCGACCTCACCTCCTTCAAGGCCCCGTCGGAGGAGGAGCGCAAGCACCACTACCTGTGGCGGATCAGGAACGCACTGCCCCGACCGGGCCAGATCGGGATCTTCGACCGCTCCCACTACGAGGACGTCCTGGTGGTGCGGGTGGAGAGCCTGGTGCCCGAGGACGTGTGGAGCACGCGCTACGACGAGATCAACGAGTTCGAGGCCGGGCTGGTGGCAGAGGGCTACAAGCTGGTCAAGTGCATGCTGAACGTCTCCTTCGGCGAGCAGAAGGCGCGGCTGGCCGAGCGGCTCGCCGACCCGACGAAGTACTGGAAGTACAACCCCGGCGACGTGGACGCACGGAAGAAGTGGCCCGCCTACATGGAGGCGTACGCCGCGGCGCTGGAGAAGTGCAACACCGAGGCCGCCCCGTGGTTCGTCATCCCGTCCGACCGCAAGTGGTACCGAAACTGGGCGGTGGCCGAGTTGCTGCGCGAGACGCTCGCCGGCATGGGCCTGGCCTGGCCGGCCGCCGACTTCGACGTGGCCGTTGAGAAGAAGCGCGTCGCGCAGAGCTGACCGGATCGCCCACCACTGCCAGGAGCACCAGAGGCTCCCGAGTGATCGGGAGCCTCTGGTGCGCAGGGGTCGTGCGGGTGTCGGCTCAGGCGCCGACGACGCTCAGGTGTCGTTCCGGCTCGGCGACCTCGTCGAAGCCGAAGTCGAGCAGGTCCATCGCCGCGAAGGCGTAGCGCGCGAGGACCAGGTCGAGGACCTCGCGGGAGGCGCCGATCGGCTCGCTGACCGAGACGGCACCGAACCGGTAGGCGAGGTCGGACTGGGCGTGGAACGCCTCGTCGGCGGTGAGGAAGAACGAACCGACGGCGATGTGGCGGCGTCCCTGCGCCCGCAGGCCCATGATCGCCTGGGCGACGGAGGGGCCGGAGTCGTCCGCGACGGCGGTGAGGCAGGGGAGCCGGTGGTGCGTCGACCACTGGCGGGCCCGCCGGGCCAGCAGCGCGCTGCCCCGGACATCACCGGTGCAGGAGGCGGACAGCACCAGCCCGTCCAGCTCGAGGCACCGGGCCTGGCTGAGGGACGAGCGCAGGCGCTGGTCGAGGACGGTGAGCAGACTGAGCTCGGGGCCGATCGGGCGGGAAAGGGTGAAGCGGAGGTCGGGGTAGTTGGTGCGGGCCCGGTGGAGCAGCTCGATCATCGCCGGATCGCTCTCGATCGCGTGCGTCAGCTCGAGCGGGACGAGGACGACCTCGTTGACGCCGGCGGCGGCGAGCTGGTCGATGACCTGGCTCGCACTGGGCGGGTTGGACTGGAGGAAAGCCCCGTGGACCGACATCTCCGGCCGCATCTGGGACAGGCAACGGACGAGCTGGTGGGTGACCTGGGCCACCATGGGGTCGGAGCTACCGCGAGCCACCATCACGAGTGCGGGGGCCGTCATGGGCGTGCCTTCCTGTCCGAAGGGGGCTGGCGCCATTGCCGAGGTTTGATAGCGCCAACCTTGGTCGTTATCAATCCGTGACGCAATTCTGCTTACCAAATCGCGAGACGGCGGTCCAAATAGTGGGACGAAACGTTACCGCGGCGTTACGGCCACCGGATGGTCACGCGGAATGGGGACCATTCGTCTCACGGAATGGGATTTCGATGCTCGTATCGCGGGATTCGCCTCGCGGATGGTGGGCGATACTGGGTTCGAACCAGTGACCTCTTCGGTGTGAACGAAGCGCGCTACCACTGCGCCAATCGCCCGCGGAGACCAACGATAGCCGAGAGTGGCCGACGCGTCACATCGAAGGCAGTAGGGTCCTGATCGGGCGAGGAGGAGGCCGGAGTGGACCCTGTGGGTCACCCGCCGACGGTTCCCGGGGACGGGGTCGTGACGGAGCAACGCGGGCGCGGAGTGATGTTCGCCGTCGGCCTGGGCATGACGAACGTCGGCTTCTACGTCGCCAGCATCGGCGTCGTCCTCGTCGTCCTGGCCGGCGACCTCGGGCTCCCCGTGGAGAACCTCGCCTGGTTCGGGTCCACCTTCGGCTACGGGCTCCTCCTCGCGGCGTTCGCCGGGCCCTTCCTCCTGCGACTGGGGCCTCGGGCCGTGCTCGCCCTCGCCGCGGTGCTGCTCGGCGCCGGCAGCCTCGCCCTCGCGCTGTCGTCGGTCCCCGTGGTCGCCTACGCCGGGGCCGCGCTCCAGGGGCTCGGCGCGGCGGGGATCATCCTCGTGGCGCCCGGCCTGCTGCACGGCCCGGGTGCGGAGGGCAAGCTGACGGCGGTGAACGCCGCGGCGAGCGTGGCCGGCGTCTGTGCGCCGCTGCTGCTGGGTGCGGCGACGTCCCTCGGGCTGGGGGGACGGCTCCCGCTGGTGCTCATCAGCGTGTCGATGGCCGTCCTCGCGGTGGCCGCGCTGCGCATGGTCCCCGAACCCGCGGACGTCGTCACGGCGGACGCGCGGGAGCCGCTCGTCCGGTCGCTCGCGGTTCGCCGCTGGCTGGCGCTGGTGCTGTCGGTCTCGGTGGAGTTCTCGTTCGTCGTCTGGGGCGTGGCGCGGCTCGCCGCCACGGGGCTCGACGCGGGCGGGGCGGCGCTGGTGGGCGCGGCGTTCCCGATCGGCATGGCGCTGGGACGCATCGCCGGCCCCGCCCTGATCGCCCGGTTCCCGATGATCCCGGTCGGCTCCGCGCTGGCGGGCGCCGGCAGCCTGCTCGTGGTGCTGTCCCAGGTGTGGCCGCTGGTCGGACTGGGCCAGTTGCTCGCCGGCTTCGGCATCGCGACGTTCTACCCGATCACCCTCGCCCGCCTGATGTCGACTCCCGGCCTGCGTCCGGAGCTGGGCGCGTCGCTGGGGGCGCTGGCGTCCGGGACGGCGATCACGGTGGTGCCCACGCTGCTGGCCGTGCTGGCCGGACTGACCGACCTCCGGCTGGCCTTCCTGGTGGCCCTGCCGCTGCTGGGCGCCCTTCTCTGGCTCCACCACGAGCGCCGATCCGGAGCGCGGTAGGGGCATCCGCAGGCTCGTTTTGCGGGCTGGTCCGGGCTGGGTTATGGTTGCTCTCGCACTCGCGCCGGGGAACCGGTGAGGGCCTGCAACGCGGACGTGGCTCAGTTGGTAGAGCATCACCTTGCCAAGGTGAGGGTCGCGGGTTCGAATCCCGTCGTCCGCTCGGAGAAGGTCTCAAACTTCGACTTTCGAGACCGGCTCTCGCCGGTGGAGTGGCCGAGAGGCGAGGCAACGGACTGCAAATCCGTGTACACGGGTTCAAATCCCGTCTCCACCTCGGGCGGCTGGCGCAGTGGTAGCGCGCTTCCCTGACACGGAAGAGGTCACTGGTTCGAACCCAGTGTCGCCCACCGAGAAGGACCCCTGATCCTAACTGGTCAGGGGTCCTTCGTCGTCCCGCCTGGGCTCTCTCAGTCCTGAAGCTGCGCGGGATGTAATCGGGCGATGAAGTCCCTTCCAGTCCGTGGTTGGCAATATGGCTTGTCGTCCCGCCGGGATCCGGGTCGGGTCGATAGTCTGCCTTCAGATTCCACGTCGCTCGTCATCCCCGAACAGGAACACTGAGTCGACCGTGTGCAGGACTGAAGGAGCTGTTACCCCAGCATGAAAGAGTTCTTGGGCAGACGGGTGCCGGTGTGGGTGCTCTTCCTCGTCGCGGTCTCACTCCTTGCCGGTGGGGCATTGGCGACCTACTCGGCATGGGCATTCCGCCCACCCGCGATCCTGGCCAGCGATGGCGAGTCGCTCAACACGCAGGTGGTCAACTCGGTGTCGCTCAAGGAGCAGGTCGTCCTCATGAGTCTCGGCATTCAGGGGATCGACCACAAGAAGCAGAACAGCCAGTTCCTGGGAGTCGACATTCCGGGTAGCGAGCGCGCTTCGTTTCTCCAGTACTCCTTCACCGCCAAACTCGGTATCGAAGGCAAAGACGTGAAGGTGACTCAGACCGGCGATCACCAGTTCCAGATGTCGGTACCGAGGTTCATCTTCATCGGGCGCGCCGATGAGAGGTTCGAGTTGATCGTCGAGGACAACGGCGCCTTGAGTTGGGTGACGCCGCGCATCGATGCCGTCGAGATGGCCAACAGGGTTCTCAACGATCAGGCGCAGGATGCCTACATCTCGTCGAACCGGGAGCTTCTCGTTGCGCAGGCGCAAAGCTTCTACGGCGACATCGTCAAGAGCATCGACCCGCAGGCAGAACTCACCTTCCGGTTTGCGTCCTGATTGCGTAGGTCCGCGGACAATTCGCGCTTCCACAACGTCCAAGAGGAACAACTCATGTCAACGAGCCCCATACTGCTCCTGCTCCACGGCGTAGGGCCTGGTCATCAGGGTGATGAGTGGAGGGAGGCTCTGGAGCCAGCGCTGGCGGCACTGGGGTATCCGTCTCTGGACGGGGTGACCGTGATCGCCCCCAAATACGCGCACGCGCTACGGGGAACCGACGACGACGAGTCGCTCCCCGAGCGAACGATCAGAGCACCATTCGGCGAAGCGGCTCGCAGGAATCGCCGAGCATTTGAACGGCGGATGGGCGCCGTCGAGGTGGCTCTGGGTCGGCACGATCGCGGCACAGGATGGCTGCGCTGACGTCGTCGAAGACATCGCCCTCGCGACTCCACACTTCGTGCAGGCGAGCAACTACCTCACGAAGCCGCGAATCCGCGCCCGGGTCCTGCATCGAGTCCTCGGGCGGCTGCCCCAGTCGGGCCGCTTGGTCATCGTCGGTCACAGCCTCGGTTCGGTCATCGCTGCGGACCTCGTACGACGCCTGCCGGAGGGGCTCGAGGTTGTGGGGATGGTGACGATCGGCAGCCCGCTGGCCCACCCGGAATTCGCAGTCGACAAGCTCCGCGACATGCTGAAGGAGCCGCCGACGAACCTCGGCTGGTGGGTGAACTTCTGGAACGCTGCTGACCCGGTGACGACCCATCGAGGCATTTCCTCGGTGTTCCCCTGGATCGTCGACTTCCGCATTCCGACAGTCGTGGGGGTCCACTGTCATGACGCGGAGACGTACCTCGCCGACAGGGCCGTCGCAGCGGCCGTGGGGCTCGGGCTCTTCGGATCCTTGTGCAAGGACCTTGTGCCAGCGGACAGCGGGTTGCAGGTCCCGCTCGACTTTGCCGAGACCGTCGCGCTCATGGCGCTGCGATACGCCCACCTTACGAAGGCCAGGCTCGAGGGCGAGCAGCGTGATCGGTACGCGGAAGCACTGCGACGGGTGCAGGCGAGCACGGTGGAGCTGGTTCGGGCGCGCAACGAGCAGGAAGGACGCCCTGTGCCGACGGAGATCGCCAGGCTCTCAGTCGACCTGTCCGATCCCGATTCGGTGCCGCCGGAACCCCGTCCGGTCAGTCAACTGTCCAAGGAGGACGCGATCGTGCCGCTGCTGAGCGTCGCCGCGTCGAATGTGATTCGCCCCTTCGAGATCAGCGTCGGGATGGATACGCGCCGACAGGCGATGGAGGACCTCACCGCCGAGATGTGGCTCGGAGGCCAGATTGGCGCGGACGTGCTCGCCTCCGCGGAGGAGGCCCGGAAAGCTCTCGCCGATGGAACGAACTGGGTCAAGTGGGTGGCTCTCGGAATGGGCGCCGCTGCGCTGATCGCCGCCACCGGTGGTCTTGCCCTTGCCGTCGCGCCAGGTGCTTTCGGCGCCGCAGCGATCACGAGTGCGTTGGCTGCGTTCGGCCCGGGCGGGATGATCGGGGGACTGCTCACAGCCGGCACGTTGGTGACCGCCGGCGGTGGGGGGATCGCCTTTGGTTTGGCCAGTCCAGCGACCACCGCGGAAACGGTAGAAGCTGTCGTCGGTGCCCGATTGGCAGCGGCACTGCTTCGCCAGCGCCAGGGGCTCGAACAGGACCCCGCGACGTGGTCCGATCTGGTCGAGACGGGGATCGCCGTTCGCCGTGAGTATGCGCGCCTGCAGACCATCTCCGACGATTCAGCACCGTCTCTGAAGGAACTGCGACGAAAGCTCGTTGCTGTTGACCGTGCCCTCACCTACCTGAGCAAACTCGGCCTGGCGCCCGGTCAATCGGCCTCGGACGAGGTAGGCCACGGCTCCACCTGAGATGGCGGGCCCACGGCGCGAACAGCGCCGAGTAGGGCTCTTCGGTGATCGGCCGGTCAGCGAGCGGTATCCTGCGCGTCCACGGGGAGCGGTGTGGGCTCCTCCCGCGTGGCCCGGGCGGGCATGGAGGCCTCCGGTGCGGCGAGTTGCGGGGTGACGGTCTGCGTCGTCGGCACGGCCTGGCGCTCCGCGGCGGCCCGCTCCCGCTCGATGAAGGCGCCCAGTTCGTTGATCGTGGTCATGATCGGGGACGGGAAGACCACGGTGGTGTTCTTGTCCACTCCGATCTCGACCAGGCTCTGAAGGTTGCGGAGCTGGAGCGCGAGGGGGTGGGCCATCATGATGTCCGATGCCTCTCCGAGCGTCCCCGCGGCCATGAACTCGCCCTCAGCGTTGATGATCTTGGCCCGCTTCTCGCGCTCGGCCTCCGCCTGCTTGGCCATCGCCCGCTTCATGCTGTCGGGCAGCTGGATGTCCTTGAGCTCCACCAGCGTCACCTCGACACCCCAGTCGAGGGTGGTCATGTCCAGGATCTCCCGGATGTCGAGGTTGATCCGGTTCGTCTCCGCCAGGGTCTCGTCCAGCGTGTGCTGGCCGACCACCTTCCGCAGTGTGGTCTGGGCGATCTGGTCGATCGCGGTCGGCGTGTTCTCGATCGCGAGCACCGACTTCTTCGCGTCGATCACGCGGAAGTAGGCCACGGCAGAGATGTCGACGCTGACGTTGTCCTTGGTGATGATCCCCTGCGACTGGATGGGCATCGTCACGATCCGGGTCGACACGCGGTGCAGCACGTCCACGAACGGGATGATGAACCTCAGCCCGGGCTGGAGGACGGCGATCACCCGCCCGAAGCGGAAGAGCACGCCCTGTTCGTACTGCTTCACGATCCTCGCAGACAGGCTGAACAGGCCCACCAGGACGACACCCACACCCGCGTAGATCCACATCGCGATTCCGTTCGACGCCGTATCGCGGATCGCCGGGATCACCGCTTCGACCCGCAGTGTGAGTCTACTCGCGGGCCCTACAGGGGTGGTTCCGTCCGGCGTGGAATCGCGGCGGGGGACAGTGAACAGGTGTTCGAATAACTCAGGAAATCGTCAGGATCACAAGCGTGTTTGGACCCGCTGCCGACACCATTTCTGTCAGTAGGGGGTGGTTGACTGGAGGTATGGGACGGGATGCGGTCAGCCCGATGGAGGCATTGAGCCGAGTCGAGGGAATGCTCGACGGGCTCGAGCTGGACGCCGTGCCGCGGGGGCAGCGGCTGGCCTGCGCCCAGCGTGCCCGCGGGCTCGCTTCCCGGCTCACCGCGATGGCCGCGATGTGGCTGGCGACTGCCGACGCAGCGCAGGACTCCCTGCGCGAGTCGGGAACGCCGACGACCTCGTGGCTGGCGGTGCGGGGCGGGCTGTCCAGGCGCGAGGCGGCCGGCTTCCTGCATCAGGCGCGAGACCTCGCCGAGCGCCCGGAAGTGGCGTACGCGGCCGCCGCCGGACGGATCAGCATCGGGCAGGCCCGGGCGATCGGGACGGTTCTCGGTGGGCTGGGCCTCGAGGAGGACGGCCAGCGGGCCGAGGCGGAGCGGATCCTGCTCGGCCTGGCGGCTGCCATGGACAGCGACCGGCTCGCGAAGGCTGCTCCGGAGGTGTTGCGCGCGGTCGCGCCGGACGCCGCGGAGGAGGCGCTGGAACGGCGGCTCCAGCGGCAGTCCGAGGCGGCGCGGCGCAACCGCTCGCTCGTCTTCTGCAGGGACGGCAACGGCTCCATCACCTTCAACGGCAGCCTTCCCCTGGTGGACGGGGAGGCGTGGCTGTCGATCCTCGAGACCTACACCGAGTCACGGAGGCGTACCGCGCTCGAGGAGCGCGACCCGCTCGCCGAGGGACTGAGCCCGCAGCAGCGCCGGGCCGATGCACTGCTCGACATGATCCGCGCGCACCGGGCGGGCGGACCTACGTCGCGTGCTGGCCGGGAACGTCCTCGCGTCGTGGTGACGGTCGACTACGACAAGCTTCGGGCCGAGGCATCCGGGGCGGGTCTGATCCCGGACGGCCAGCCGGTGAGCGCCGGCGACCTGCGCCGCCTTTGCTGCGATGCGGGCATCCTCCCGGCGGTGCTCGGCGGCCCGGGCCTCGTGCTGGACGTGGGGCGAAGCCGCCGTCTGGTCACTCCGGACCTCCGCGTGACGCTCGAGCTGCGGGACGGGGGATGCGCGTTCCCCGGCTGCGAGGTGCGTCCCGCAGCCTGCGAGGCCCACCACGTCGTGCCCTGGTGGGCGGACGGAGCAACGGCGCTTTCCAATCTCATCCTGTTGTGCCACCACCACCACGCACTGGTCGAACCGGCCCGGTACCGGACACGCGACCAGTGGGAGGTGCGGATCGCCGCCGACGGGATTCCGGAGGCCGTGCCGCCACGACGATGCGATCCGGACCGGGTACCCCTCCGCCACGCGAGGCACCGACCTGCCCACATCAGCCCACCGGGAGCCGGCCCGCCCGGGGCGCCGGGAGAAGGGCACCACTCGCGGGCCCGCGAGCAGGGCCGTCCGCCTGACGGGGGAGTGCGAGAGGTGGCGAGCAACGCCGCCGATCACACCGCTGCGTGAGTAGGACGCGACCCGGGGCGGACGGTTTGCCTGAGTCAGGCGCCGTCAGATCGGTGGCGAAGCACTCTCCGGAGGAGTCCGCAGGTCAGCTGTTCCAGCGGAGGATCGCGGGCGACTCCTTCTCGCGGCCGAGCACGGAAACGCTGCCGACCTCGAGCGGGAAGCTCTGCCCGAAGATGATGGGGAAGTCGAGCCAGCACAACGCGAGTACCCGCGACGCGTGGCCGTGCCCGAAGCAGATCGCCCGCTCCGCGCCCGAGGCACGCACCCGGGCCACCACCCGGGTCAGCCGGGCGCGGACCTCTTCGGCCGACTCACCGCCCGGGCACCCGTTGAACCAGATGCGCCAGCCCGGCCAGCGTTCGCGGATCTGCGGGCTGGTCAACCCCTCGAACTCGCCGTAGGACCACTCGGCGAGGTCCTCGTCCACCTCATGGTCGCCGAAGCCGGCCAGCTCCGCCGTCCGCCGGGCCCGCAACCGGGGGCTGCTGAGCACCAGGTCGAATCGCGACGGGTCGAGCCGGTCCCGCAGGGACCGGGCCTGCGCCACGCCCTCCTCGGTGAGGTCCAGGTTCGTGACCGAGGTGTGCCGTCCGGTCTGCGTCCACTCGGTCTGCCCGTGCCGTACGAGGTAGAGGACCGTCATTCGTTGTCTCCTCCGGTGCTCCGCACGGCGGCGGACGCCTGGCCCCCCACCAGGTCGCCGGCGTCCGGCCACACCCAGTCGGCGATCTCGGGCAGGTCGGTGCCCCATTGGTAGGCGTAGGCGCGGGCCTCGATGCGGCGGTCGACCATGTTCTGGCGCAGCGTCGCGTACCGGGCCCGCAGCGACGGCACGCGATCGATGACGTCGATCACGAGGTGGAAGCGGTCGATGTCGTTGCGCATGCACATGTCGAACGGCGTCGTGGTCGACCCCTTCTCCTTGAACCCCCGCACGTGCAGGTTGGCGTGGTTCGTGCGGCGGTAGGCCAGCCGGTGCACCAGCCACGGGTAGCCGTGGAAGGCGAAGATGATCGGCTTGTCGCTGGTGAAGATGGTGTCGAAGTCGGAATGGCTCAGGCCGTGGGGGTGTTCGGCGGCGTCCTGGAGCCGCATAAGGTCGACCACGTTCACCACCCGCACCTTCAACTCCGGGATGTGGGTGCGCAGCAGGTCGGCCGCGGCCAGCACTTCCAGGGTCGGAACGTCACCGGCGCAGGCCAGCACCACGTCCGGTTCGGTGCCGGGCTCCTCCGTGCCGGCCCACTCCCAGATGCCGAGGCCCCGGGTGCAGTGCGCGATGGCCTCGGCCATGTTCAGGAACACCGGCTCGGGCTGCTTGCCGGCGACCACGACGTTGACGTACTGCTTGCTGCGCAGGCAGTGGTCGAACGTCGACAGCAGCGTGTTGACGTCCGGCGGCAGGTAGATCCGGATCACCTCCGGGCTCTTGTTGAGCACCACGTCGAGGAAGCCGGGGTCCTGGTGGCTGAAGCCGTTGTGGTCCTGGCGCCACACGTGGGAGCTGAGCAGGTAGTTCAGGGACGCGACCGGACGCCGCCAGCCGATCTCGTTGGTCGACTCCATCCACTTGGCGTGCTGGTTGAACATCGAGTCGACGACGTGGATGAAGGCCTCGTAGGAGTTCATCAGGCCGTGCCGTCCGGTGAGCAGGTAGCCCTCCAGCCAACCCTGGCACTGGTGCTCGCTCAACACCTCGACCACCTGGCCTTGGCGGCGCATCGGGTCGGGGGCGTCGGTGGGCAGGTAGTCACCGAGCCACTGCTTCGGCGTCGCCTCATACATCGCCTGCAAGCGGTTGGACGCGGTCTCGTCCGGCCCGAACACCCGGAAGTTCGCCGGGTTGCGCCGCGACACCTCGGCCAGGAACTCACCCAGCCGCTTGGTCGACTCCACCATCGGCCCGCCGTGGCCATCGGCGTCGGGTTCGACGGCGAAGTCGCGGAAGTCGGGCATCAGCAGGTCCTTCAGCAGCAGGCCGCCGTTGGTGACCGGGTTGGCCGACATCCGTCGTTCCCCGGACGGACGCAGGGCGCCCAGGCGTCCCACCAGCGCACCGTCGTCCTCGAACAGCTCCTCGGCCCGGTAGCTGCGCAGCCAGTCCTCGAGCACCTTCAGGTGCTCATCGGAGTCGCGGGCGCTGGCCAGTGGCACCTGGTGGCTGCGCCAGTGGTCCTCGGTCTGCTTGCCGTCCACCGACGACGGCCCCGTCCAGCCCTTCGGGGTGCGGAAGACGATCATCGGCCAGCGCGGGCGCTCCACGGCGTCCGGGCCGGCCTGCGCCGCTGCTGCCTTGATCTGCGCGATCCGGTCCAGCGCGTCGTCCAGCACGGCGGCGAACCGCTTGTGCGCCTCGAGGTGGTCGTCGTCGACCCCGGCGGTGAAGAACAACGGCTCGTGCCCGTAGCCGCGCATCAGGTCGGCGAGCTCTGCCTCCGGGATCCGGGCCAGCACGGTCGGGTTCGCGATCTTGTAGCCGTTCAGGTGCAGCACCGGCAGCACGACGCCGTCGGTCACCGGGTTGATGAACTTGTTGCCGTGCCACCCGGTGGCCAGCGGACCGGTCTCGGCCTCGCCGTCACCGACCACCGCGAAGGTGATCTGGTCCGGCGCGTCGAACACCGAGCCGTACGCATGCGACAACGAGTAGCCCAGCTCGCCGCCCTCGTGGATCGAACCCGGGCACTCCGGCGACACGTGCGACGGGATACCGCCCGGGAACGAGAACTGCTTGAACAGCCGGCCCAGCCCCGCCTCGTCAGGCGTGATGCTCGGGTAGACCTCGGTGTAGGTGCCGTCGAGGTACGCGTTCGCGACCAGCCCGGGTCCGCCGTGGCCAGGCCCCGCGATGTAGATCGCGTTCAGGTCACGCTCCACGATGGCCCGGTTGAAGTGCGCGTAGAGGAAGTTCAACCCGGGCGTGGTTCCCCAGTGGCCCAGCAGGCGCCGCTTCACGTCGTCGCGCGAGAGCGGACGCCGCAGCAGCGGATTATCGAGCAGGTAGATCTGGCCCACCGAGAGGTAGTTGGCCGCCCGCCACCACTGCTCGAGCAGTTCGGCGGTCTCGTCGCTGATCATGGTGCTCCCGTCGTCGGTTGGCCGTCGCCTCATTCTTTGCCCGCCTCGTGCAGGTATCAACCAACACGGGGCGCGGATCTGACGACCAGTGGGTATTACCCCGTAGCGGAATAGGCCCTCGGCCCCCGCTGTTGGGGTGTTCAGCGCGGTTCTCGGACGGGAGGTCGGGCGTGGATCGTGGTCAGCGAGCAGTTCTGATCGTCGGCATGTTGAGCGAGGCATCCGAGGCGATCGTCGCGGACGCCGACGTCGAGCAGGTCATCTGCCGGCACCTGGCGGAGGGCGTTCAGGCGGACGCCGCCGTGTGCTTCGTGCCGGGCGCCGACGGCGGACGAGTCCTCGGCGGGCATCCGGACCGCACGATCGCGTCCGTCCTCGCCCAGTCACTGGACGACGCCGACTTCGCCTCGGCCTCACAGGCCCCGCTCCAGGTGCGGGCGGTCGGCCTCGGCCACGTCCTGGTCGTCGCACCGCCCCCACTCGAGCTCGCCGAGGACGGCACCGAGCGCCGTGCGCTCGCCTTCTCGCGGGCCGACGGGTTCGACGAGGCGGGCGTGCTGCTGCTCCACGAGGCCATCCCGCCGCTGACCGCCCTGATGCCCCACGCGATCGCTGTCACCGAGCGCAGGGAGAAGGCCCGCGCCGGCAGGGACGCGGCGCGCGAGTTCGGACTCACCGGCCGCGAGCTGGAGGTCCTCGAACTGCTCGCGCAGGGCCTGCTGGCCACGTCCATCGCGTCGCGGCTCTCGCTCTCGCCCCGGACCGTCCACAAGCACCTGGGCAACATCTACGACAAGCTCGGCGTGCACGACCGCCTCGTGGCGGTCAGCCTCGCCCGTGGACGCGGCCTCGTCGCCGCCTGACCTGTCCGGGGACGCCCCAGGCTCAGGGCTGTTCCGCCAGCGTGAGGCTGGTGGTGCGTGCCGACCCGTCCCGCACGTAGTCGACCGCGACCGCCTGGCCCACGTTCGCGCTCACCAGCAGCCACGCGAGCGACACGCTGTTGGCCGGCCCACCGTTCAGCCCGGTGATCACGTCGCCCTCCTCGAGCCCGGCTTCTGCCGCCGGTCCCGCCGGGGCGACCGCCTGCACGAAGAGCCCCGCACTGGTGCCGAAACGGTCAGCGGTGTCCTGGCTGATCTCCGCGGTCTGGGCACCGATCCACGGATGCGTTGCCCGGCCGCTGGCCAGCAACTGGTCGACGATCCGCTGGGCCGTGGACGCCGGCACGGCGAAGCCGATGCCCACGCTGCCGCCGCCGGCGACGCCCTGCGCGTTCGGGACGGTGGAGATGGCGGTGTTCACGCCGACCAGGCGGACGTCGCAGGTCACCAGCGGGCCGCCGGAGTTCCCGGGGTTGATCGACGCGTCGGTCTGGATGGCGCCGGCGAGCACCGTCGTACCACCGCTGGCCTTCGGAGCGGGGACGTGGCGGTCGAGGGCGCTGACGATGCCGCTGGTGACGGTGCCGGACAACCCCAGCGGGGCACCCAACGCCACCACGGGCTGCCCGACGGTGAGAGGCTCGCGCGGTGCGAGCAGCAACGTCGGCAGCTTGTTGCGGTCGATCTTGAGGACCGCGAGGTCGGTGATCGGATCCGTCCCGACGAGGCGGGCCGGCAGTTGCTCGCCGTTGTTCAGGAGCACCTGGATGGTGCCGGAGTCGACGGCGGCGGCGATCACGTGGTCGTTGGTGAGGATCACGCCGTCCGCCCGGATCACGGCGCCGCTGCCCGACCCGGAGCCGCTCGCGCCGGTGACGAACACCGTGACCACCGACGGCAGCGCCGCGGTCGCGACCCGCGTCGTGTCACAGGCGCCCGGCGAGGGAGACAGCTTCACCGCGGCCAGGCCGCCGAGCCCGCCGCCGACCAGGGCGAGCGCCACGGCCAGGCCGATCAGCTCCAGCCAGGTGAGCGACGGTCGCTGGGACCACCAGCGGTTTCGCGCGGTCATCTCTTCCTCCTCAGTGCCCGTGCGGGCTCAGTACGCCAGGTCGGGGTCGGTGGTGAGTTCGACGTTCGCCCACACGTCGTAGCCGAGCGGGTCCAGCCCTGCGATGAGAGAGCGGCGGACCTTGTCCTCCTCCGACACGTCCCACTCTCCCGCACCGACGAGGTAATCCACCTCGACATACAGGCGGCGTCCCAGCTTGGTCGCACGGACGATCGGCTCGCCCAGGCCGAACTCGCCTGCGACGCGTCGTGCCTCCGCCTCGATGCCGCGGGACACTTCCGCGGGCGGTGCGGCCTCGAGGATCTCCCGGCCGCCGGAGGTGAGCAGCCGCCACGGGACGGGTGCGAGGACTGCGACGGCCACCAGCACGAGCACCGGGTCGGCGTACCGGACGACCGCCTCCCACCCGAGCGCGTCCGCGCCGGTCGCCGCCGCCGCCCCGACGGCGATGATCGCGCTGAGCAGCGCGCCGGCCTTCCACTGGTCGGCCTCTGCGGCCGCCAGTTCCGACCGCGGCGCCAGCCGGGGGAGCCCCAGCATCACCGCGATGGCCACGACGAGCGTGAGCACCCCGTAGCCGACCACGCTGGCCGGGGCCGCGTCCGTCCCGCCGGCGAGCAGCAGGGAGATCGAGTCGAACGCCGCATAGAACAGCGTGGCGGTGAGCGCGGCGCCCTGGACGACGATCGCCACCGGGATCACGGCCTCGCGGCCGAACGGGTAGCGCTCGTCGGGCTCCAGTCCGGCGGCCCAGGAGGCCAGCAGGGACAGTCCGGACAGTGCCGTCCCGAAGATGGTGAAGATGCCGTCGAACAGGACGATCCTGGCGTCTGCGACGAGGCCCCACACGACGCCGACGACGCCGACGAGCAGCGACGCGTAGACCGACAGCCGCAGCGCCCTGGCCTCGCTCACGAGCGGTACCGCGAGTCGTCGTTGACGAAGGCGTAGTAGAGCCCGATGAGCACGCCGCCGCCGATGAAGTTGCCGATCAGGGCGATGGCCACGTTGCCCAGCGCGAGGCCGACGTCGATGCCCGACTTGAGCCCGACGATCAGGAACAGGATGGTGTTGGCCACCGAGTGCTCGAGGCCGAGGAAGGCGAAGATGAAGACCGCGGTGATCATCGCCAGGGACTTGGTGAGGTCCTCCTTGATGAAGCCGTTGTAGACGAGCAGCATCGCCACGTTGATCATCAGGTTGCACAGGATCGCCCGGACGAGCAGGTCGGACCAGCCGAGCGGCCCGGCGGTCAGGTAGCCGAGCTTCACCGCGACCGCATGCTCCATCTCGGCCAGCGCCGGCCCGCTGCCCAGCGTGCTGAACACCATGAGCACCGCGACGAGCAGGCCACCGAGGATGTTGCCGAGGTAGCACAACCCGAGCATCCGGACGGCCCTGGGCCACTTCACCCGCTTGTAGTAGGCGCCGATCGAGGCGACCATCATGTTCGAGGTCAGCAGTTCGGACTTGGTGTAGTAGATGAACACCAGCGCCCATCCGAAGACCAGGGCGCCGACCAGCTTGCCGATGCCGGTGAGCGGGTTTCCCCCCACCGAGAGGGCGGAGAAGGTCGCGACGACGCTGAAGTACGCGCCGTAGAACACCGCGATGAGGATGCCGGCGGTGCCGGCCCGCTGGAGGTAGCGGACGGCCAGCTGGCCGGACATCGCCGTCTTGGTCTCCAGCGCCTCCAGAGCGGTGCTGATGAAGAACTTCCCGGGGAACAGCCGCTCGGTGTCGGTCGCCATGGGAGAACCGTGCCAGAACTGCCGGTGCGGCGTCAGCCGTCCCGCGCACCTGGGCCACCGCGGGTTTCCGGCCGCTCCCGGTCGGTCGCGCGGGGTCCCGAACGGTCACCGCGGGTTTCGGTGCGCTATCGGGCCTCTCCGGCGGGCATTTGCGCGCCGAAACCCGCGGTGAAGCGGGGACGGCGACCTGAGCGTGGCGTAGGCGCGCCGAAACCCGCGGCGAGGCGCGGGGAGGGGCGGGGTGTGGACGCCCGTCGGGCCGCGGGGAGCGTGGCAGGGTGAAGACGGGCGCCCGGAAGGGGCAGAATGGTCGCCGGACCGGCACGTGGCCGGTCGCCGTCCGGAAGGAATCCCTGTGTCTGTCTCCCTCACCGTGGTGCGTCCCGAGTCGCGCGAACCCCGGGTGGTCGAGACGGGCACTACCGGCCTCGACCTGTTCGGCACCGACCGGACGGTGGTCGCCGCCCGGGTGAACGGCGTCGTCGTGGACCTGTCCGCGGAACTTCACGACGGCGACGAGGTCGAGCCCGTCCTCGCGTCGAGCGACGCGGGCCTGGCGATCGTGCGCCACTCCTGCGCGCACGTGACCGCCCAGGCGCTCCAGCGGCTGCACGCGGACGCCAAGCTGGGCATCGGGCCGCCGATCACCGACGGCTTCTACTACGACTTCGACGTGGCGCACCCGCTGACCCCCGAGGACCTGAAGGCGATCGAGAAGGTGATGTCCGGCATCGTCAAGGAGCGGCAGCGGTTCGTCCGGCGCGCCGTGACCGACGAGCAGGCCGCGGCCGAACTCGCGTCCGAGCCGTACAAGCTCGAACTGATCGGTCTCAAGGGGTCGGCCACCTCCACCGAGGGCGCCTCGGTCGAAGTGGGTGCCGGCGAGCTGACCATCTACGACAACGTCCGCGGGGACGGCACTGTGGCCTGGAAGGACCTGTGCCGCGGCCCGCACGTGCCGCACACCGGGTACCTCGGCAACGCCTGGTCGATCACCCGCAGCTCTGCGGCGTACTGGCGTGGCGACCAGCGCAACGCCCAGCTCCAGCGCGTGTACGGCACCGCGTGGGCCACCAAGGACGACCTCGTCGCCTACCAGAACCGGCTCGCCGAGGCCGCCCGGCGCGACCACCGCAAGCTGGGCGCCGAGCTCGACCTGTTCAGCTTCCCCGAGGAACTGGGCGCCGGTCTGCCGGTGTTCCACCCGAAGGGCGGGGTGATCAAGCGCGTGATGGAGGACTACGTCCGCGAGGCCCACATCCGGGCCGGGTTCTCCTACGTCGGCACCCCGCACATCTCCAAGGAGGGGCTGTTCCACACCTCCGGGCACCTGCCGTACTACGCCGACGGCATGTTCCCGCCGATGGACGACGATGGCCAGAACTACTACCTCAAGGCCATGAACTGCCCGATGCACAACCTGATCTTCAAGGGCAGGGGACGCTCCTACCGTGAGCTGCCGCTGAGGTTCTTCGAGTTCGGCACCGTGTACCGCAACGAGAAGTCCGGCGTGCTCCAGGGGCTCACCCGGGTGCGGATGATCACCCAGGACGACTCCCACTCCTACGTGATGGCCAGCCAGGCCGCGGACGAGGTCAAGCACCTGCTGCGCTTCATCACCGACCTGCTGGAGGACTTCGGCCTCGACGACTACTACCTCGAGCTGTCCACCCGCGACACCGAGGGCGCCAAGTCCACCAAGTTCATCGGCTCCGACGAGCAGTGGGAGAAGGCGACGGCGGTGCTCGAACAGGTCGGACGGGAATCCGGGCTCGACCTCGTCCCCGACCCGGGGGGCGCGGCCTATTACGGCCCCAAGATCTCGGTGCAGGCCAAGGACGCCATCGGGCGCACCTGGCAGATGTCGACGATCCAGTACGACTTCAACCAGCCGGCCCGCTTCGGCCTCACCTACACCGGCCCGGACGGGCACCCGGCGGAGCCGGTGATGATCCACTCGGCCAAGTTCGGCTCGATCGAGAGGTTCATCGGCGTCCTGACCGAGCACTACGCCGGGGCGTTCCCTGCGTGGCTGTCGCCGGTGCAGGTGCTGGGCATCCCGGTCGCGGCGGAGTTCGAGCCGTACCTGGCCGACGTCGCCGCCCGCCTGACGGAGGCCGGCCTGCGGGTCGAGGTCGACACCTCCGACGACCGGTTCGGCAAGAAGATCCGCAACGCCCAGACCCAGAAGGTGCCGTTCATGCTCATCGCCGGCGAGCAGGACGTGGCCGCCGGCGCGGTGTCGTTCCGCTACCGCGACGGCAGCCAGAAGAACGGCATCGCTATCGACGCCGCGATCGAGGAGCTCGTCGCGGCGACCAGGCCGCCACGACGGTGACCGCGGACGCCCCGCTGGAGGACGCCGGGTCACTGCCCGGCGTCCCCGACGCGTTCCAGCGGCTCTGGACGCCGCACCGGATGGTCTACATCGCGGGGGAGAACAAGCCGACCGACCCGTCGGAGGGCAGTTGCCCGTTCTGCCGTGCGCCGGGCCTGGACGACGCGGAGGGGCTGGTGGTCCACCGAGGCCGCGCGGTGTACGCGGTGCTGAACCTCTACCCCTACTCTCCCGGGCACCTGCTGCTGTGTCCGTACCGCCACATCAGCGACTACACCGAGCTCAGCGCGGAGGAGTCGGCGGAGTTGTCCGCCTTCACCGCGCAGGCGATGACGGCGCTGCGCGCGGTGTCCGCGCCGGCCGGGTTCAACCTCGGGCTCAACCAGGGGGAGGTGGCCGGTGCCGGCATCGCGGCCCACCTCCACCTGCACGTCGTGCCGCGCTGGCGGGGGGACGCCAACTTCCTGCCGGTGGTCGCGCAGACCAAGGCCCTGCCCCAGCTGCTGGGGCAGACCCGCGAACTCCTCGCCGACGCGTGGAACGCGCTGTGAGCCCGTGGAGGGCCCTAAGCTGACCGGCATGGCCGGAGAACCGTACGACACCGAGAAGGTGCTGACGGTTCCCAACATCCTCAGCTTCATCCGCCTGGCCGGCGTCCCCCTGTTCCTGTGGCTGCTGCTCGAGCGGCAGTCGGACGTGTGGGCCGTCGTGGTGCTGGCCATCGGTGGGGCCACCGACTGGCTGGACGGGAAGCTCGCCCGCAGCTGGCACCAGCGCTCCCGGTTGGGCCAGGTTCTCGACCCGCTCGCCGACCGCCTCTACATCCTCGCCACGCTGATCGGCTTCGCGATGCGCGAGATCGTGCCGTGGTGGCTGGTGGTCCTGCTGGCGGCGCGGGACGTGCTGATGTTCACGACGATCTGGCCCTCGCTGCGCCGCCGCGGGTTCACCAGCCTGCCCGTCCATTTCCTCGGCAAGGCGGCGACCTTCGCGCTGCTGTACGCCTTCCCGCTGGTGCTCCTCGGCACTGGCGACGACCTGTGGCACACGGTCGCGCGCGTGCTCGGCTGGGCGTGCGTGATCTGGGGCGCCGGCCTCTACTGGTGGTCGGGCCTGCTCTACATCGGACAGGGCGTGGACGTCATCCGCCGGTTCCCGCTCGAGGCCGGCCCAGCGGGCGACGAGGGCAACTGAGCGGCGTCCCGGACGATACCCTTGTGCCAACGTGACGGCAGCCCGGCTGCCAGAAGGAGTACGTGCGTGTTCCCCGATGACCTTCGCTACACCAGCAAGCACGAGTGGGTTCGCCAGGGCGCCGGCAACTCCGTCCGCGTCGGCATCACCAGCTATGCCGCCGACGCGCTCGGCGACGTCGTCTACATCTCGCTCCCGCAGGTCGGCGAGGAGGTCGCCGCCGACGACGCGTGCGCAGAGGTCGAGTCGACCAAGAGCGTCTCCGACGTCTACTCGCCGGCCGGCGGCGTCGTCACCGCGGTCAACGAGCTGCTCAACGACTCCCCGGAGACCATCAACTCTGACCCTTACGGTGACGGTTGGATCTTCGAGCTGGAGCTCAGCGAGGCCGGCGAACTCGAGGATCTTCTGGACGCGGACGGCTACAGCGAGCTCGTCGAGGGCTAGGCTGAAGGTCAACCTGTCGTTGAGCCTCGATCGGGGGAGGGCTCGCTAGCCGAAGGCATGGAAGGTGGCCCACATGATGCAGTGCCCCGCGTGCGGTCATGAACTCTCCGAGGCGGTCAACTTCTGCCCGCACTGCGGTGCGAGCCTCGCGAAGATGTCTGGCGACACCACCCGGGTGATCCCGCCGGTCGTCGAGGAGTTCCAGATCGACGACCTCGCGCCGGACGATGCTGCCGCCATCGAGGCGCTGCCGTCCGGCTCGGCCCTGATGCTGGTGCTCAGGGGTGGCCAGACCGGTGCCCGCTACCTGATCGACGCCGACGTGGTCACCGCGGGACGGCACCCGCGCTGCGACATCTTCCTCGACGACATCACGGTCTCCCGCCACCACGCCCGCTTCACCCGCCGCGGTGGGCAGGTGTGGATCAGCGACGAGAACAGCCTCAACGGCACGTACGTCAACAAGACCCTGATCGACGGCGAGGTGGCCCTGCGGCGGGGCGACGAGGTGCAGATCGGCAAGTTCCGCATGGTGTTCTTCGCCGGGCAGGACTGATGGCCCTCGGACTCCGCAGCATCGGCCAGGTCCTGGCCATCCTGAAACCGGACTTCGACGACGTCTCCATCTCCAAGATCCGCTTCCTCGAGTCCGAGGGACTGATCTCGCCGGAGAGGGCACCGTCGGGGTACCGGCGCTACGCCGAGTCCGACATCGAACGCCTGCGCTACATCCTGCACGTCCAGAAGAACCACTACCTCCCGCTCAAGGTCATCCGCGAGCACCTCGACATGATGGACCGCGGCCAGGAGCCGCCCCCCCTGGGTGGACCGGGCCAGGGGGCCGCACCGGCGGTGGACGGCGTGGAGCAGGCCGCGGCGCTCGCCTCGCAGTCCCGCCCGCCCAAGCGGGCCATCCGGATCACCCGCCGCGAACTCATGGAACTCAGCGGGCTGAGCGAGCCGGCGCTCGCCGAGCTGGAGAAGCACGCGCTGGTCGTGCCGCGACGCGGCACCATCTACTACGGTCGCGACGCCCTCACCGTCGCGGTGATCTCCCGCAAGCTGGCCGCCTTCGGCATGGACGCCCGCCACCTGCGGGTGGTCAAGCAGGCCGCCGAGCGCGAGGTGGGGCTGATCGAGCAGGCGATCGCGCCGCACCTGCGCCGCAACCCGTCCAACCGGACGCTGCCCGCGGAGGTGATGCAGCTGGTGCTGCACGCCCACGCCGCGCTGCTGCGCTCCCAGCTCCCGCAGTGAGCGGCGCATGCGCGAGGTGAGGGTGATCGAGATCCGTGTCTCCACCGGGGACGCCGCGCCGCTGGTCGTGCTGGCGGAGGTCGGCGGCGCCGGCCGGCTGCTGCCGATCTGGATGAGCCACGGCGGGGCGTCCGCGATCTTCACGGCGGCGGAGGAGCCCGACCCCGACCGTCCGAACATCCACGACCTGGCCTGGAAGCTCGCCGAGGCGGCGACCGACCCCGTCCAGTCGGTGCGCATCACCGCCTACGACGACGGGCAGTACTACGCAGAGCTGGTCTGCGGCGAGCAGCGCATCCCGTCGCGGCCCAGCGATGCGATCGCGCTGGCGTTGCGCCTCGGGTGTCCGATCGAGTGCGCGGACACCGTGCTGGAGGAGGTCGGGGTGCTGCCCGGGGACGGGGTGGGCGCCGCAGAGCCCGAGGAGGCCGAGGAGGAGGTCGAGCGGTTCCGGGAATTCCTCGACAGCGTCACCCCGGAGGACTTCACCGGCGACGAGAACCAACCCTGAGGTAGCGGTTCAGACTCCGGTGCGTCGCGCGGCGCGGCGCGGCGTGTCGTTGACCCCCGTGTCGGCGGCGGATTACCGTCGTAATCCCAACGAGGTGATTCCCGAACCCTAAGCGAGGCAGAGATGAACGCTCAGCACCCGGTGCCGCCGGCCCAGGACCTGCTGTTCGACGGTGACTTCTCGCCGCTGCCCGAGGACCTCGGCTTCCGTGGCCCGGTCGCCTGCCGCGCGGCCGACATCACCTACCGCCAGCTCGACTACTGGGCCCGCACCGGCCTCGTCGTCCCGGAGATCCGTGCCGCGGGCGGCTCGGGCACCCAGCGCCTCTACAGCTTCCGTGACCTGCTGATCCTGAAGGTCATCAAGCGACTCATCGACGCCGGCATCTCGCTGCAGCAGATCCGCACCGCGATCGAGCACCTGCGGGCACGCGGCGTGGAGGACCTCACCACCGTGACCCTGATGAGCGACGGGGTGTCGGTCTACGAGTGCACCTCCGACGATCAGGTCGTCGACCTGCTGCGTGGGGGACAGGGCATGTTCGGCATCGCCCTCGGCGGGGTGTGGCGCGACATCGAGGGCACGCTCCAGGAGCTCCCGGCCGAGCGGGCCGAGGAGCCCACGCACGCCGACGACGAGCTCTCCCGCCGCCGTCGCGCCCGCGTCGCCGGCTGACGCGCCCTCGCCGCGCTGCCCACGGTCGGTCGCTGGGGGGCAGGGGCGCCCCGCCGGGATAGGTTTGTTCCTGCCATGGACGACTTCACCCGACGCCACCTGGGACCCGCGGAGGACGATCGCGAGCAGATGCTCGCCACCCTCGGCTACGACTCCCTGGACGACCTGACCGACGCGGCCGTTCCGGCCGCGATCCGGCTCACCGAGCCGCTGCGGCTCCCCGCGGCCCGCTCCGAGGACGAGGTCCAGCGGCGACTCGCCGCCCTCGCCGCGCGCAACAACCCCGGCACAGCGATGATCGGGCTGGGGTACTCCGGCACGATCACGCCGCCCGTGATCCGGCGCATGGTGCTGGAGAACCCGGCCTGGTACACCGCCTACACCCCGTACCAGCCCGAGATCAGCCAGGGCCGGCTCGAGGCGCTGGCCAACTTCCAGACGATGATCGCCGACCTGGCCGGGCTGCCGGTCGCCGGGGCGAGCCTGCTCGACGAGGCGACGGCCGTGGCCGAGGCGGTCGCGGTGGCCCACCGCGTGTCCCGAAAGGGCGGGGTCGTCGTGGTGGACGCCAACCTGCTGCCGCAGAGCCTCTCCGTCCTGCGCACCCGGTGCCTGGCGACCGGGATCGAGATCGTGGTCGCCGAGGGCGATCTCGCCGACGCCGTCCGCGAGAACCAGGCGTTCGCCGTCGTCGTGCAGGTGCCCGGTGCCGACGGACGCCTGCCGTCCGCCGCCGGCCTCACCGCGCTCGCGACGCTGGTCCACGACAACGGCGGCCAGGTGATCGCGGCCTGCGACCTGCTCGCCCTCACGCTGATCGGCTCCCCGGGCGCCTGGGGCGTGGACATCGTCGTCGGCTCGGCCCAGCGCTTCGGCGTCCCGCTGTTCTACGGCGGCCCGCACGCCGGCTACATCGCGGTCCGTTCCGGCCTGGAGCGACAGCTTCCCGGCCGGATCGTGGGACTGAGCAAGGACGCCGACGGGACGCCCGCCTTCCGCCTCGCTCTGCAGACGCGCGAGCAGCACATCCGGCGCGAGAAGGCGACGTCGAACATCTGCACGGCGCAGGTCCTGCTCGCGGTGACCGCGGGCTTCTACGCCGTGCACCACGGCCCGGACGGGCTCGCGGCCATCGCCACGACCGTCCACGACCGCGCCCGGAGGATCGCCGCGGCGCTGGTGGCGGGCGGCTACGGACTGGCGGGGGAGTCGTTCTTCGACACGATCACCGTGCACGCCCCCGGACGCGCGAGCGCGATCGTGGCGGCCGCCCGCGACGGCGGGGTCCACCTGCGCCTGGTGGACGACGACCACGTCGGCGTCAGCGTCGGCGAGGACACCACGGAGGAGGCCCTGGCAGCCGTCTGTGCCGCGTTCGGCGCCACCCTGGGCACAGAGGTGTTCGGCGGCCTGGGCGACCACCGGCGCGAGCGTGACTACCTCACCCATCCGGTGTTCCACGCGTACCGCAGCGAGACCGAGCTGCTGCGCTACCTGCGCGGGCTGGCCGACCGCGACTTCGCGCTCGACCGGGGCATGATCCCGCTCGGCTCGTGCACGCTCAAGCTCAACCCCGCGGCCGCCATGGAACCGATCAGCTACCCGGGCTTCGCCGGCCTGCACCCGTTCGTGCCCGAGGCGGACGCCGCCGGCTACACGGAGCTGATCGGCGAACTGTGCGACTGGCTGGCCGAGATCACCGGCTACGACCGGGTGAGCCTCCAGCCGAACGCGGGCAGCCAGGGCGAGTTCGCCGGGCTGATGGCGATCCGGTCCTACCACCTGGCCAATGGAGACGCCCACCGGACGGTCTGCCTGATCCCTGCCTCGGCCCACGGGACGAACGCCGCGTCCGCGGTGATGGCCGGCATGCGGGTGGTGGTGGTCGGCACCGCCGCCGACGGCTCGGTCGACCTGGACGACCTGCGGGCGCGCATCGCCCAGCACGCCGACGACCTCGCCGCGGTCATGGTCACCTATCCGTCCACCCACGGTGTCTTCGAGGAGACGATCACCGAGATCTGCCGCCTGGTGCACGAGGCTGGAGGTCAGGTGTACGTCGACGGTGCGAACCTCAATGCCATGTTGGGCCTCGCGCGTCCGGGCAGGTTCGGTGCGGACGTCAGCCACCTCAACCTCCACAAGACGTTCGCCATCCCGCACGGGGGCGGTGGCCCCGGGGTCGGGCCGGTGGCCGTCCGCGCGCATCTGGCGCCCTACCTGCCCAACCACCCGCTGGTGCCGTCGGCCGGCCCGGCCGGGAGCTACGGACCGGTCAGCGCGGCCCCTTTCGGCTCGGCCGGCGTGCTGCCGATCAGCTGGGCGTTCGTGGCCCTGATGGGACCCGACGGGCTGCGGCTGGCGTCCCAGACGGCGATCCTCGCCGCCAACTACGTCGCGCGCAGGCTCTCCGGATCGTTCCCCGTGCTCTACACCGGAGCGGCCGGGCTGGTGGCGCACGAGTGCATCGTTGACCTGCGCGAGCTCACCCGGCAGACCGGCATCACCGTCGACGACGTCGCCAAGCGGCTCGTCGACTACGGGTTCCACGCGCCGACGATGAGCTTCCCGGTCGCGGGAACGCTGATGATCGAGCCGACGGAGTCGGAGTCGAAGGCAGAACTCGACCGCTTCTGCGACGCGATGATCTCGATCCGGCGCGAGATGGACCAGGTCGCCGCGGGTGACTGGCCGGCCGATGACAACCCCCTCCACAACGCGCCCCACCCGGTCTCGCGGATCGCGTCCGACCAGTGGCCGCACCCCTACGGGCGGCAGCTCGCCGCGTACCCCGCCGGCCTTCGGACGGGACCGCTCGGCTCCGGCGGACGCGACAAGTACTGGCCGGCGGTCGCGCGGATCGACCAGGCCTTCGGTGACCGCAACCTGGTCTGCACCTGCCCGCCGGTGGCGAGTTACGGGGAGTAGCGGATGAAGCCGATCCTCGAGTGGTGGGAGAAGATCTCGGCGCGGCCGCTCGTCGCCCATGTCCTGCGGGCGGTCGAGCGGTTCAACGTGCGCGGTGGCGTCCAGCTCGCCGCCGCGATCACCTACTTCTCGGTGCTGGCGCTGGTACCGATCCTGATGCTGCTGTTCTCGGTGCTGGGGTTCGCGACCACGGTCTTCCGCCCCGAGTGGCTGGGAATGATCGAGGCCTGGATCAACACGAACTTCCCCGCTGACTCCCAGTTCGGGTCGGCCCTGCACGACGTCGTCCTGAGCGCGCTGACGGGCTGGGCGGGCTTCTTCGCCACCAGCCTCCTGATCTCGATCTGGATCGGATCGGGATGGCTGGGCAACACGAAGAGGGCCGTCCGCCTGCTGATGCGGGAGGACGTGGACAACCCCGGCAAGCAGCTGGTGATGCCGCTCGACATCCTTGCGAACTTCGCCGGGCTGCTCGGCGTCCTCGTCGGCCTGGTGGCGACCTTCGCCTCCTCGACGGTGGCCACCATCCTCGGCGGGACCGTCGGCGAGTGGCTGGGAGTGGGCGGCAGCGCGGGCTGGACGGCGCTCATCCGGCTGGTGGGCGCGATGGTGTCGCTGGCGATCGGCGCTGTCGGCTTCCGGCTCCTGTTCGCGTGGTTCAGTCCCACCTGGATCCCCACGCACCTCGCGTGGGTGGGGGCCGGGATCGGCTCGGCGGGCCTGTTGGTGCTCCAGGCACTGGCCACCTACCTGTTCGGTGTCTTCTCGCGGAACCTGGGGATCGCGGTCTTCGGCTCGACTATCGTGCTGATGATCTTCCTCAACCTCTTCGCCACCCTGATCCTCTACATCGCCGCCTGGCTGGCCACGTCGGTGGCGCCCGAGCCGGCCGCGCCCGAGCTGCCCGCCGGCGATCCGATGGAACCGTCCGTGCCGGTCGAGAGCATGCCGGGCGAGCTCTACGTGTCCAGCGAGGTGGCCCGGCGCTCACTCGGGATCGGGCTCGGGACCGGCTACGCGGTGGGTGCCGCCACCGGGCTCGGCATCGGCGCTGCGCTCGTCTCGCTCTTCTCCGCGCTGTTCGGACGGCGTCGATGACCCGTCCCGCACGGCGTGGGCTGGTCGAGCCGTTCCACGTGATGGAGGTGGTGAAGGCTGCGTCCGCCCGCCAGCAGAGCCACGGCGACGCGATCCTGCTCTGTGTCGGACAGCCGGGCACGCCGGCACCGCAGGCCGTCCGGGAGGCAGCCCGGGCAGCGATCGGGAACGAGGTCCTGGGCTACACGGTGTCGACGGGCGTCCCGGAACTGCGCTGGACGATCGCCACCGAGTACGCGCTGCGCTACGGCGTCGCCGTGGATCCTGAAGAGGTGCTGGTGACCACGGGGTCGTCCGCGGGCTTCCAGCTCGCGGTCCTCGCCGGCTTCGAGGCCGGCGACCTCGTCGCCATGACCCGCCCGGGGTATCCCGCCTACCGCAACACGCTGCTCACCCTCGGGTGCCGGGTGCTCGACCTCGACGTCGGGCCGGACACGCGCTACCAGCCCACCACGACGATGCTGGACGCCCTGCCGGAGGTGCCCGCGGGCCTGGTGCTCGCCTCGCCGTCCAACCCCACCGGGACCATCATCGACCCCGACGAGCTCGCCGCGGTGGTGGCGTGGTGCCGGGCGAACGACTGCCTGCTCCTCAGCGACGAGATCTACCACGGCATCTCCTACGGACGCCGCTGCGCGAGCGCCCGGGAGTTCGGGGAGGGCGGGGTCGTCCTCGGCTCGGTGAGCAAGTACCACTCGATGACCGGCTGGAGGCTCGGCTGGCTGCTCCTCCCCGAGCCGCTGCGACGTCCGGCCGAGCTGTTGCAGGGCAACCTGGCGATCTGTGCCCCGGCGGTCTCGCAGGCCGCGGCGATCGCGGCGTTCGGGCCCACGGCGAGGGCGGAGCTGGACGCGCACGTGGCGCGCTACGCCCGCAACCGCGAGTTGCTGCTGCGCCGGCTCCCCGAACTCGGCATCACCAGCTTCGCGCCGCCGGACGGCGCGTTCTACGCCTGGTGTGACGTCAGCCACCTCACGGAGGACTCCCGCCAGTGGTGCGCGGACGTCCTGGCCGCCACCGGCGTGGCGCTCGCCCCGGGCATCGACTTCGACCGTTCCCGGGGCCACCGGATGATGCGCCTCAGCTTCTGCGGCGACACCGCCGAACTCGACGAGGCCCTCGACCGCCTGGTCGCGCACCTCGTCCGCTGACCGCCCGGTCAGGCGCCTTGCCTCCCGGTGCGTCCCACAAGACGCCGAGGGCCAGCCTTGGCGTCGAGGGCCAGCCCCTGTGGACTGGCCCTCGACGCCAAGGCTGGCCCTCGCGCGGGAAGGCTGGCCCTCGAACTCAGTGCTCGGCGGGCTCCGCGGCGACCGGGGACGGCTGGCCGATCTCGGCGAGCAGGTCGAGGTACCACTGCTGGGAGATGTCGAACGGCTTGCCGCCCTTGATCCGGTCGAACGCGATGACGCTGAGGACGTCGCCGTTCTCCTCGTCGTGCCCGACGACGCCGGGCTTGCCGGCCAGGGCGGAGTCGACAGCGAGGTCGGTCATCGACTTGATCAGGGCGAGGTCGAAGGCGTTCGCGGCCGCGGAGCGGGAGTAGTAGCCCGACTTCTGGACGAGCACCTTCTCGGCGTTGAGCATCTTGGAGAACTGCTTGGCGAACCACTGGCCGGGGTTGATCCGCTCGAGGCGGATGTGGCCGAAGGCGTCGCGGGCGACCTCCTGGCCGGCCTTCTCCATCTCGGCGACGATGTCGGCGATGCCGGCGCCCTCGGAGAGGAAGATGTTCACGCAGCCGACCTCGTCCATGACCTTGATCAGGCGGGCGGCCTCGGCCTCGATGTCGATGACGGCCTCGGGGACGAGGATCGCGTGCACGTCCCAGGCCTCCTTGGACAGGCCGATCTCCGGCAGCCACTCCACGCTCTCGACCCACTCGTGGTACTTGCGGGCGGTGGCGGCGGTGAGCCAGCCACAGTTGCGTCCCATGACCTCGTGGATGAGCAGGATGCGGGTGCCCGCGTTGTGCTCGGCCATCACGTTCTTGGCGAACCGGGCGCCCATCTCCGCGGCGGTGTCCGCGCCGAGGGACTGCCGGATCGGCACGACGTCGTTGTCGATGGTCTTGGGCAGGCCGACGACGGTGAGGCCGTAGTCGTGCTCGGCGAGGTACGCGGCCAGGTCGGCAGCCGTGGTGTTCGTGTCGTCGCCGCCGATGGTGTGCAGCACGTTGACACCGTCGGCAACGAGCCGGTCCGCGGCAACCTTCAGCGGGTCGTCGCCCTCGGCGACCAGGCCGCGCTTGACGAGGTCCTTCGCGTTGGTGAGCTTCACCCGGGAGTTGCCGATCGGCGAGCCCCCGTAGGAGTGCAGCAGGGACGCCTTCGCGCGCACCTGGGGGGTGACCGTCAGGTAGTCACCGGTGAGGAGGCCCTGGTAGCCGTTCCGGTAGGCGATGATCTCGACCTCGGGAGCGAGAGCGGTGTACCGCTCGATCAGCCCGCCGATGGCGGACGACAGGCAGGGTGCGAAACCGCCGGCGGTGAGCAGGGCGACTTTCTGGACCATCGTTATGGCTTCCAATCGTGTGCGCGTGGTGGTGAACGGGCCTAGCGTATCCAGACATCGCCCCGGTTCGGCTGTGCACAACCGACGTGGAACGCCTGCGGCGGGAGCACAATGGGTCCCTCGGATCGGGGGTGGTCATGCGGGAAGAGCGGGGCCTGTCGATGTCGGCGTTCGTCGCCGTCGTCGTGCTCGCGCTGCTGGTCGTCGCCGGCCTCGTGGTGGACGGTGGCGCCCAGGCGGTGGCCGCCCGCCGGGCAGAGCTGGTCGCCTCCGCCGCGGCGCGGGCCGCGGCGGACGAGACCGCGGCCGCACGCCTCGCCGGACGGGAGCCCGACGCCGGCGCCGCGATCGCGACCGCACAGCGGGTGCTCGCCGGCAGCGGTGACGTGACCGGCGAGGTCCGGCTCGTGGCGGGACGGGTCCGGGTGTCGACCACCACCACGGTCGAGCCGGTGTTCCTCAGCCTGATCGGCATCCAGCGCCTCGTCGGACGGGGCGCGGCCGAGGCCGACCTGGTGTCGAACCGCTAGGGGAATGGCTGGGGACGCGGCGCGTTGTACTGCACGTGAAGCGGATCGGATTCCTCTCCTTCGGCCACTGGTCCGGTGGCCACGGCTCCCACACGCGCTCGGCCGCGGATGCGCTGCTCCAGTCGATCGACCTGGCGGTCGCGGCGGAAGAGCTCGGCGCGGACGGCGCCTACGTGCGCGTCCACCACTTCGCGCGACAGCTCGCGTCACCGTTCCCGCTGCTCGCGGCGATGGGGGCGCGCACGAGCCGCATCGAGCTGGGCACCGCCGTGATCGACATGCGCTACGAGAACCCGCTCTACATGGCAGAGGACGCCGGCGCGGCCGACCTCATCTCGGGCGGGCGGCTCCAGCTGGGGATCAGCCGGGGATCGCCCGAGCAGGTCGTGGACGGCTACCGCTACTTCGGCTACGCCCCGCCGGAGGGCCAGACGGACGCGGACATGGCGCGCATGCACGCCGACGTGTTCCTGACCGTGCTGGAGGGCAAGGGCTTCGCCGAGCCGAACCCGCGTCCGATGTTTCCCAACCCGCCGGGACTGCTGCGGCTGGAACCGCACGCCCCGGGCCTGCGCGACCGCATCTGGTGGGGTGCGTCGTCCAACGCGACGGCGGTCTGGGCGGCTGAGCAGGGCATGCACCTGATGAGCTCGACCCTGAAGACCCACGAGTCGTCCGAACCGTTCCACGTCCAGCAGGCCGAGCAGGTGCGGCTGTTCCGTGAAGCCTGGGCTGCAGCCGGCCACGACCGCGAGCCGCGGGTGTCGGTGAGCCGCAGCATCTTCCCGCTGGTGGACGACCGCGACCGGGCCTACTTCGGCGGGGAGGACTCCGCAGACCAGGTGGGCTGGATCGACGCGTCCACGCGCGCGATCTTCGGACGCAGCTTCGCCGCGGAGCCCGACGTCCTGGTCGAGCAGCTGCGCGAGGACGAGGCGATCGCCGCGGCGGACACGCTGTTGCTGACCGTGCCCAACCAGCTGGGGGTCGACTACAACGCCCACGTGATCGAGTCGGTCCTCACCCACGTGGCTCCGGCGCTCGGCTGGCGCTGACGCACCGGGGGCCGGTGGGCTAGACGCACTCCTCGTGGTGGTCGGGGCAGGCCCAGCCCTCGCTGAGGCTCCCGGCCATCCGGCGGACCCCCTCGACGACGAGTTCCGGCGCGCAGGCGAGGTTCACCCGGACCCACTGCCGGTGGCCCGAGGCGAAGTTCGCGCCCGGGGAGAACGCCACCCTGCCCGACTCGAGGAAGTGGCGGGCGGGAGCCGCCAGGCCGAGGTCGGTGCAGTCCAGCCACGCCAGGTAGGTGCCGGGCTGGGGCTCGTACCTCACCCCCGGCACCCGGGTGGCCAGTTCTGTGGCGAGCAGCCGCTTGTTGGCGGCCACCTCGACCATGAGTTCGTCCACCCAGTCCTGTGCGGAGACGAGCGCGGCGGTGTGCGCGAGGTTGGCCAGGTGGCCGGTGGACTGCTGGGCGAGCGGGGGCAGCTTCTGGAGCAGGGGAGTGGCCTCGGTGCCGGCGATGATCAGCCCGGCCTTGAACGCGGCGAGGTTCCACGTCTTGCCCGCGCTGGTGACCGACACCGCGCGCTCGCCCCCGGGGACGGTGAGCAGGGGCACGAACGTGGTGCCGGGGTCGACCAGCGGGGCGTGGATCTCGTCGACGACGACCTGGACGTCGTACCGCGCGGCGAGCTCCATGACGGCAGCCAGCTCCGCCGCGGTGTGGACGACGCCCGTCGGGTTGTGCGGCGAGCACAGCAGGTAGGCGCGGGGACGGTCGGGCCCGGCGAAGGCGGCTTCGAGCGTGGTCAGGTCGAGGCGTCCGGACGCCGCCAGTGGCGCCTCGGTGATCCTGCGGCGGTAGCCGGAGACCACCTGGCGGAACGGCGGGTAGACCGGCGGGTTGATCACGACGGCGTCCCCGGGGTCCGTCGACGCCTCCAGCACGGCGAGGATCGAGTTCATGACGTCGCCCGCCCGACGGGCCTGCGCAGCGGTGTCGAGCTCCCACGCCCACCGGGTGGCGGCCATCGCCGCGAAGGCCTCCGCGTACGCCGTGCCGTGGGGATACCCGGTGTCCCCGCGGGTGAGGGCCTCGCCGACCGCTGCGGCGACCGCCGGGTGGAGGGCGACGTCCATCTCGGCGACCCACATGGGCAGGACGTCGGGTGCGTAGGTGCGCCACTTCAGGCTCGTGCGGGATCGCAGGTGGTCCAGGGGCAGGGACAGCAGCGGCATGCCCGGCAATCTAGCCCTTCGCCGGCACCGGGAGGCATCCGGCCCGCCGGGAGCGAGACCGGCCGCGCGACCGGCGGGCCGACCCGCCGACCGCCCACGTCGGGCACCGTCCGCGACTAGGCTCGACGCCATGGCTCGCTACTTCGACGTGCATCCCGACAACCCCCAGCCGAGGGCCCTGGCGCAGGTCGCGGAGATCCTGCGCGGCGGCGGGCTCGTTGCCTATCCGACCGACTCCGGCTACGCCCTGGGCTGCGGCCTGGGCAACAGGGAAGGCCTCGAGCGGATCCGCAGCCTCCGGCGCCTGGACGACAAGCACCACTTCACGCTGGTCTGCAGCGAATTCGCCCAGCTCGGCCAGTACGTGCAGATGAACAACGACGTCTTCCGCGCGGTGAAGGCCGCCACGCCGGGCGCGTACACCTTCATCCTGACGGCCACGCGCGAGGCGCCGAAGGTGATGCTGCACCCGAAGAAGCGGACGGTCGGCGTCCGGGTTCCCCGGCACACGACCGCCCTGGCGCTGCTCCACACGCTGGGCGAGCCGCTGATGTCCTCCACGCTGATCCTGCCGGGGGAGACTGAGCCGATGACCGACGGCTGGCAGGTGAACGACGAGCTGGGCGCCCAGCTGGACGCCGTCCTGGACTCGGGCGACTGCGGGCTGGAGCCGACCACCATCGTGGACCTCTCCGGCGACGAGGTGGAGATCACCCGGTACGGCGCCGGCGACCCCGAGCCGTTCGAGGCCTGAGGGGACGCCAGGCTGATCGCTCGCCGTCAGCTCTCGACGAGGGCTGCGGCGCCGGCCGGGGTGGAGTCCCGGGTGGCCACGTCGCCGGCCCGGTGCGCGCCGGCCACCACCAGCTTGATCCGGTTGAGCTGGTTCACCTCGCTCGCGCCGGGGTCGTAGTCGATCGACGTGATGTTCGCGTGCGGGTAGAGCCTGCGCAGCTCGCGGAACATGCCCTTGCCGACCACGTGGTTGGGCAGGCAGGCGAACGGCTGGGCGCAGATGATGTTCGGGGTGCCGGACTCGATCAGTTCCATCATCTCCGCGGTGAGCAGCCAGCCCTCGCCGGCGGTGGTGCCGAGGGAGACGACGTTGCGGGCCCGCTGAGCCATGGTCGCGAGGTCGGCCTGCACGGTGAACTTGCCGCCACACCGCGCGAGCGCGCGGTTGGCCGGGGCCTGGTACTGCTCGACCAGCCACAGCCCGACCTTCTTGGCGTGCCGGGACTTCTCCCCGATCCCGAGGTGGTGCCACTTCCAGTCGCCGGTGTAGAGCATCTGGCCGAAGAACTCCAGGAGCCCGGGCAACACGGCCTCGCACCCCTCGTCCTCGATCACCTGGACGGCGTGGTTGTTGGCGTCGGGGTGGAACTTCACCAGGATCTCGCCCACCAGGCCCACCCGCGGGCGCCGGGGCACGTCCCGCAGCGGGAGCGCGTCGAAGGCGGCCACCAGGTGGTCGATGATCCAGCCGTACCCGACGCGGCGTCCGAGAGTGGGGGAGTAGCCGTTGTGGGTGAAGAAGTCCTGGCAGATCGCGTCCCAGCGGCGGTAGAGCGCCTGTGCCGCGCCCGGTTCCCGCTCGTAGGGACGCACGCGCAGCAGGACCGTCTGCAGCAGGTCGCCCAGCACGAGGGCCTGGATGCCCCGGTGCACGAGCGCGGGACCGAGCGTGAACCCGGGGTTCTCCTCGAACCCCTGGGCGCTGACCGCGACCACCGGAACCTGCGGGAAGCCGGCATCGGCCAGGCCCTTGCGCAGCAGTCCGGCGTAGTTCGTGGCGCGGCACATCCCCCCGGTCTGGGTGATCGCGACGCTGGAGTTGGCCGGATCCGCGCCGCCGGTGAGGAACGCGTTGACCAGTTGCCCGACCACCATGATCGCGGGGTAGCAGGCGTCGTTGTTCACGTACTTGAGTCCCACCTCGACATCTTCGGGCGTCGTGCGGTCCAGCAGTTGCACGCGGTAGCCGAACCGTCGCAGGACCGCGACGGCGAAACGGAAGTGGATGGGTGCCATCTGGGGGACGTAGACCGTGTGTGTGCGGCGGGCCTCCGCCGTGAAGACCGCACGGGTCGCCGGCGTGGCGGCGGTGTCGATGTCGGCGCTGGCCAGTTCGCCACCGGCGCGGCGCTGGGCGGTGGCCGCCTTGAGCGAGCGCAGCCGGATCCGGGCTGCGCCGAGGTTGGAGACCTCGTCGATCTTGAGGACGGTGTGGACGTCGCCGGCGGCCTCGAGGATCTCCTGCACCTGGTCGGTGGTGATCGCGTCGACCCCGCACCCGAACGAGTTCAGCTGGACCAGCTGGAGCCGCGGCTCGGGGGCCGTTGCCGCCGCCGCCTCGTAGAGGCGGGTGTGGTAGGCCCACTGGTCCCGCACCCGCAGGGGACGGGAGACCCGTGGCGCGTCGATCACGCTGTTCTCGGTGAGCACCGCCATCCCGAGACCGGTGATGAGCTCCGGGATGCCGTGGTTGATCTCCGGGTCGAGGTGGTAGGGGCGCCCGGCCAGGACGATGCCGCGCCCGCCGTGCTCGACGAGCCAGTCCAGCGCGCGGCGTCCCTCCGCACGGATGTCGGCCTTCACCCGCGCGTCCTCGGCGTAGCCCGCCTCCACCGCGTCCCTGGCCTCGGCGAGGCTCACGTCGAAGTCCTCGAAGACCTCGACCAGCCGCTGGGCGAGGTGGGCCGGCTCGTTCAGGTTCAGGAACGGGTCGAGGTAGCGGATCCCGGGCTCCCGGAGCCGCGGGACGTTCTTCTCCAGCACCTGGGGGTAGAAGGCGACGATCGGGCAGTTGAAGTGGTTGTCGGCGTCCGCGAACTGCCGCTGTTCGAAGGGGACGCACGGGTAGAAGATCGTCCGCACGCCTCGGTCGAGCAGGTTCTCCAGGTGCCCGTGGGCGAGTTTGGCTGGGTAGCACACGTTCTCCGACGGGATGGACTCCGCACCGGCGGCGAGGGTCTCGTGGCCCGAGCGGCCGGAGAGGACGACACGGAAGCCCAGTCGCGACAGCACGGTGAACCAGAACGGGTAGTTCTCGTACATGTTGAGCACCCGGGGGATGCCGATGTCGCCCCTCGTGGCCGCGGCGCCGGTGAGGCGGCGGTAGCCGAACACGCGCTGGTAGGTGTAGGCGTAGAGGTTCGGCAGCTCCGACGTCCGCGCGACCCTCGCCGTGCCGGCGGCGCCCCGCTCGCAGCGGTTGCCGGACACGTGCCGCGTCCCGTCGGAGAAGGTGGAGACGGTGAGCTGGCAGTGGTTCTGGCACAGGCGGCAGGTGTCCAGGGCGGTCTCGATCCCGAACGCGTCGAGCTCGTCGGTGCCCAGCAGCTCCGAGCGCGTACCCGGTGCGAAGGCCGCCTTCGCGGCCAGCGCGGCGCCGAGCGCCCCCATCAGGCCGGCGATGTCGGGACGCACGACCGTCGTCCCGGTCAGCAGCTCGAAGGCGCGCAGCACCGCGTCGTTGAGGAAGGTCCCGCCCTGCACGACCACGCGCTCGCCGAGCTGGGACGCGTCCTTGAGCCGGATCACCTTGTAGAGGGCGTTGCGTACTACGGAGTATGACAGGCCGGCGGAGATGTCCCCGACGTCCGCTCCCTCCTTCTGCGCCTGCTTCACCGACGAGTTCATGAAGACCGTGCACCTGCTGCCCAGGTCCACCGGCTGGGCCGAGGCCAGGGCCGAGCGGGCGAAGGCTGCGACGTCGGTGCCCATGGTCTCGGCGAAGGTCTGGAGGAACGAGCCGCAGCCGGACGAGCAGGCCTCGTTCACCGCGATCGAGTCGACGGCGCCGTTGCGGACCCTCAGGTACTTCATGTCCTGCCCGCCGATGTCGATGACCGAGGTGACCCCGGGGCAGACGTGCTCGGCCGCCCGGTAGTGCGCCATCGTCTCGACCTCGCCGTCGTCGACGCGCAACGCCGCCCGGATCAGGTCCTCGCCGTAGCCGGTGACGCACGCGCGTCCCAGCCACGCGGACGCGGGCAGTCCCGCGCGCACCTCGCGCACGATCCCCACGGCGGCGGACACGGGGTCGCCGCGGTTGGACGCGTAGTGGGAGTACCGCACGACGTCGTCGGCGTCGAGGAGGACGGCCTTGATCGTGGTGGATCCGGCGTCGATCCCCAGGAAGCACGCCCCGGTGGCGGCGGCCAGCTCGCCGCGGGGGACGGCGGTCGTGGCGTGCCGGGCGTCGAACTCCCGCCGTTCGTCCTCGTCCGCGAACAGCGGACGGAGGTGGCTGCGGGTGAGGGTGAGGCTGGTCCTGCGATCGACCCCCGCCAGCAGGTCCGCCGCCGGGCGGGGCGTCCCGTCGGCGAGCATCGCGGCGCCGATCGCGACGAACAGCTGGGCGTCCGGAGGCGTGGTGAAGCTCGACACCTGACCGGCCAGTGCCCGGCGGTAGGCCTCCCGCAGCTGGGGCAGGAAGTGCAGCGGGCCGCCGAGGAACACGAGGTTCCCGCGGATCGGGTTGCCGGCGGCGAGCCCCGAGATGGTCTGCAGTGCGACGGCCTGGAACACCGAGGCGGCAAGGTCGGCGTGCGCGGCACCCTGGTTGAGCAACGGCTGGAGGTCGGACTTGGCGAACACGCCGCAGCGGGAGGCGATCGGGTAGAGGTTCTCGTAGCGGGAGGCGAGGTCGTCCAGGCCGGCGGCGTCGGTGTGCAGCAGCGTGGCCATCTGGTCGACGAAGGCGCCGGTGCCCCCCGCGCACGTACCGTTCATGCGCTGCTCGGGCACCGGGGTCAGGTAGGTGATCTTCGCGTCCTCCCCGCCGAGCTCGATCACCACGTCCGTGCCCGGGACCAGTGCCCGGACCGCCTCCGTGCTCGCGATCACCTCCTGGACGAACGGCAGGCCGGCGAGCTGGGCCACCTGGACCCCGCCGGAGCCGGTGACCGCCGCGGCGAGCGGGTCCTCGCCGAACCGCTCCGCGACCGCGGCCAGCAGGCTGCGCAGCTCGCCGCGCACGTCGGCGTTGTGCCGCCGGTAGTCGCGGAAGACAGCCTGGCGCCCGCGGAGCACGACCGCCTTGACGGTGGTCGAGCCGATGTCGAGGCCCAGGCGCAGGGAGGGCATGAGGCCATCGTGCCCCATCGAAGGGGATCGCGAGGGCCGGGTTCGCGGATCGACTGGCCCTCAGGCCACGTCGACGTCGACCACGTGGTAGCCGGTCGGGCCGTCGGGCAGGACCCCCTGGACCGCGGCCGGCTGTGGCACCCCGGACCCGTCGAACGCGCGGGCGGCGAGCCGGTGGCGCCCGCTGGTCGCGTTCCACGGCAGGTACCACTGCCGCCAGTAGTCGAGGCCGACGTCCGGGCCGAGCCGGGCGTCCTGCCACGGCCCGCCGTCCACCTGGACCTGCACGCGGCTCACGCCCCGGTGTGTCGCCCAGGCGACACCGGCGACGACCGTCGCCCCGGCGAGGATGCGCCCGGTGGGGGTGTCGAGGCGGGTCGCGGTCTTGACCGGCGCCTGCTCCGCCCAGCCCCGGGTGGTCCAGTACGCCTGTTCGGCGGCGAAGGTGGTGACCGTGAGCCGGGTCAGCCACTTGGTTGCGCCCACGTACCCGTACAGGCCGGGCGTCACCAGGCGGGCGGGGAAGCCGTGCTCCGGGGTGAGCGGACGTCCGTCCATGGCGATCGCGACCATCGCGTCCCGCCCGTCGAGCAGGACGGCGAGGGGGGTGCTGGCGGTGAAGCCGTCGGTGGAGGCGCTGAGCACCTGGTCGGCACCGGGGGACGGCTGGGCGCGGGCGAGCAGGTCGGCCACCCGGACGCCGGTCCAGCGCGTGCTGCCGCAGTAGGGTCCGCCGATCTCGTTGGAGACGCAGGTGAGGGTGATGTCCCGCTCGATCATCGGCAGCGCCAGCAGCTCGTCCCAGGACAGCGAGAACGGGCGGGCCACCATGCCGGTGACGTCGAGCCGCCAGGCCCCCGGGTCGAGCTGGGGCACGAGCAGGGCGGTGTCGATCCGGTAGAAGTCCTTCACCGGCGTGCGCAGCGGCGTCACCCCGGCGACGGTCGCCTCCAGTCCTGCCGGCAGCGGGGGAGCCGGGGTCGCAGCGGACGGCAGGGTGACCCCGGCCGGCGGCCGGCCCCCGGCCCCGCTGAAGGTCGCCGTGACAGCCGCAGCGGCCACCCCCGCGCCCGCGGTGAGCACCAGGCGGCGGTCGGGGCCGGCGTGGTCCGGCGGGTGCGACAGCGTGGACGCCCTGCGGTGGTGCCACCGGAGGATCCCCGCGGCCACCAGCGCGGCGGCCAGGCTGGGCAGGAAGGCGAGCGGCCCGGCGTCCGGACGGGTGAGCGCCGCGGCGATGCCGGTCGCGCCGAGGAGGGCAGCGGTCAGGTCGCCCAGCGGCCGCCACCGGCGAGAGCCCAGCCCGGCGAGCACGCCGAGAACGCCGACGGCGAGGGCGACCACGGCCACGAGAACGGCCTTGTCCGCCGTCCCCAGGGTGGACGCCGCCCACTCCTTCAGCGCCGGGGGTGCCAGGTCGATCACCGCGGAGCCGACCGCGACCAACGGGGCCGAACCGGGCGCGACGAGCGCGCCGAGCACCTGGCCCGCAGCGAGGCCCGCGCCGGCGGCGGTGAGCCCGGCGAGGCCGCTGTCGAGGCGGGTCACCGGGCCAGTATCCCCGCGCCAGACGGGCCGTCCGGCGGCGGGGGAGTGGGCACTGTTGCCCAGGAGGGCCTAGTGGCGTGCGGCGTGCGTGGACGCGCGCACGATCAGCTCGGGCCGGAAGAGCAGCTCGGTGCGCGGTCCGGGATTGCCGTCCATCTCCCCGAGCATCGCGGCGACCACCGCCTGGCACATCGCGCCCACGGGCTGGTGGACGGTGGTCAGCGGCGGGTCGACGAAGGCGATCAGCGGGGAGTCGTCGTAGCCGATCACCGAGACGTCCTCTGGCACGGAGAGCCCCTTGCCACGCACGCCCCGGATCGCCCCCAGCGCCATCAGGTCCGACCCGCACACCAGAGCGGTATGGCCGGACTCGACCAGGCGCTCGGCTGCGGCGTGTCCCCCCTCGAGGGTGTACAGCGTGCGGAAGATGTGGGGCTCGGGGTCGTCGATGCCCAGGTGGTCGGCCAGGGCCGTGCCGAACGAGGCGATCTTCCGCTGCGCGGGCACCAGCCTGTCCGGGCCGATCACCAGTCCGACGCGGGTGTGCCCGAGGGAGGCCAGGTGGCGGATCGCACTGTCCATGCCGGCCGCCTCGTCGGTGGCGACGAACGTGCCGTCCACCCCGGGCGCCCAGCCGTTGACGAAGGCGAGCGGGATGCCCCGTCCGCGCAGGTCGTGGTAGCGGTCGAGGGACGCGGAGGAGTCGGCGTGCAGGCCGGAGACGAAGATGATCCCGGAGACGCCCTGGCCGAGCAGCAGCTCGATCGACTCGTCCTCGGTCGTGCCGCCGGGGGACTGCGTGCACAGCAGGGGGGTGTACCCGTGCTGGGACAGCCGGGACTCCAGGCCCTGCGCGAAGGCGGGGAAGATCGGGTTGTTGAGCTCGGGAACGACCACGCCCACCAGTCCGCTGGTCTTGTGCCGCAGGATCGCGGGGCGTGCGTAGCCCAGCATGTCGAGGGCTGCCAGCACCGAGCCGCGGACCTCGTCGCCCACGCCCGGCTTCCCGTTGAGGACCCGGGAGACCGTGGCGGTGCTCACGCCGGACAGTTCCGCGATGTCGAGCAACCGGGGCTTGGACGCCCCCGTTGCGCGCTTGTGTGCCATCTTGCTCCGTTCCCGACTGCATCGTCGCGGCAGAAACGTATCGGATCAGGGGAGGTCCCTGTAACCGTTATCATCTCGACTCGGTAACGATTGCGCAATGCGTTGCGCAAATCCTGCAACGCGGTACTACGCTGCCGGTACACAGCCGCCTCCCTCGGCGGTCGATGCCATCAACGAAGAGGAGCATGATGCGAAGGAGCATCGTCAGTCTTGGAGTCGTCACCGCGATCGTGGCGCTCAGTGCATGTTCAACCACGCCCGCCGCACCGTCGTCCAGCGCGCCCGCGTCGCCGGCGTCCAGCGCCGCGGCCGACTACAGCGGCACCACCCTGACGGTGTGGGTCGACGACACGCGACTCGCGGCGACCCAGGCGGCGGCGAAGGCGTTCGAGACCGCCACCAAGGCCAAGGTCGAGCTCGTCAAGAAGAACTTCGCAGACATCCAGGCCGACTTCACCTCCCAGGTGCCCACCGGCAAGGGCCCGGACGTGACGATCGGTGCACACGACTGGCTGGGCAACCTGATCCAGAACGGCGTGGTTGCCCCGATCGAGCTCGGCGACAAGGCCGGCGAGTTCGCCCCGGTGGCGATCCAGGCCTTCACCCAGGACGGCCAGGTGTACGGCGTCCCGTACGCGATCGAGAACATCGGCCTGATCCGCAACACCAAGCTGGCCCCGGAGGCCCCGGCGACGTGGGACGACGCCCTCGCCGCCGGCAAGAAGGCCGGCACGAAGTACCCGATCCTGCTCCAGCTGGGCACGACGGGCGACCCCTACACGGCCTACCCGCTGCAGACCTCCTTCGGCGCCCCGGTGTTCACCCAGAACGCGGACGGCTCCTACACCAGCGAGCTCGCCATGGGCGGCGCCAACGGTGAGAAGTTCGCCCAGTGGCTCGCCGACCAGGGCAAGTCGGGCGTGCTCGACACCGCCATCACCTACGACATCGCGGTGGACGCCTTCGCCAAGGGCAAGTCGCCGTTCATCATCGGCGGCCCCTGGATGCTCGAGAAGTTCAAGGGCCTCGACCTGGCGATCGACGCGATCCCGTCCGCCGGGGGCCAGAAGGCCTCGCCGTTCGTGGGCGTCCAGGGCTTCTTCATCTCGTCGAAGTCGGCCAACCCGATCGTGGCCAACGACTTCCTGACCAACTACATCGCCACCACCGACGTGCAGTACTCCATGTACGAGGCGGGGCAGCGCACGCCGGCCCTGACCAGCGCGGCGGAGAAGGCGGCCGGCGACACGCTCACCGCCGGCTTCGCGAAGGTGGCCGCGGACGCGGTGCCGATGCCGTCGATCCCCGAGATGGCCTCCGTGTGGACGTTCTGGGGCGTGACGGAGGCGAACATCGTCTCCGGCAAGCAGCAGCCGGTCGCCGGGTGGCAGAAGATGATCTCCGACATCCAGGCGAAGATCAAGAAGTAGGTTGTCGCCGGGGGGCGCCGAGGGATCGGCGCCCCCTGCCGCACACCCGCATCCACCGACGATCATGACTGATCTGATGGAACCGGCGGTCGGCGAGACCGCACCCGTGCAGAAGAAGGCCTGGAGCTCACGCGAGTTCGGTGTGGGGTTCGTGGTCAAGCTGTTCCTGATGGCGCTGGTGAACGCGCTGGGCATCTTCATCCTGCTGGCGGCCTGGCGCGAGGGTTCGTGGGCGGTCTTCGGCGCCATGCTGGTGATCCTGCTCGCGCTCGACTGGGTGTACTTCTCGCGCCGGCACACGCTGCCGGCCAAGTACATCGCCCCGGGCGTGGTCTTCCTGCTGGTGTTCCAGGTCTTCGTGATCCTGTACACCGCCTACATCTCGTTCACCAACTACGGCGACGGGCACAACCTCGACAAGGAACAGGCGATCGCCTCGATCCTGTCCCAGAACGAGAAGCGGGTGGAGGGTTCGGCCGCCTACCCGCTGACCGTCGTGTACCGCGGCGAGGAGCTCGGCTTCGCCATCGTCGACAACGGCACCGTGAAGGTCGGCACGGCCACGCAGGCGCTCGAGCCGGCTCCCGGGGCGACCCTGGCCGGCAAGCGGGTGACGGCGGTTCCCGGCTACACGATCGCCACGCAGCAGCAGGTCTTCAGCAACCAGGCTGCCGTGACCAGCCTCCGCGTCCCGTTCAGTGCGAACGCCGCCGACGGCTCGATCCGCACCCAGAACGGCACCACGGGCTACCTCTACACGTCGGTGTTCGTCTACGACGCCAACGCCGGCACCATGACCGACACGGCGTCCGGCACGGTCTACACCGCGAACGACCGCGGCCAGTTCGTCTCGGCCGACGGCAAGTCGCTGGCGACCGGCTGGCGCGTGGCGGTGGGGTTCGAGAACTTCACCAAGGCGGTGACCGACGAGCAGTACGCGGGCCCGTTCTTCCGGGTCCTGGCGTGGAACCTCGCCTTCGCGCTGTTGTCGGTGCTCACCACGTTCCTGCTGGGCCTGTTCCTGGCCATCGTCATGAACGAGGAGAAGGTGCGCGGCCGCAAGATCTACCGCACGCTCCTGCTCCTGCCCTACGCGCTTCCGGGCTTCCTCTCGGCGCTGATCTGGTCGGGTCTGCTCAACACGAAGTTCGGCTTCGTCAACCAGGTCATCCTCGGCGGGGCGGAGATCCCGTGGCTGGACGACCCGTGGCTGGCGCGGCTGTCCGTCCTCGGGGTGAACCTGTGGCTGGGCTTCCCGTACATGTTCCTGGTGGCCACGGGAGCCCTCCAGGCACTGCCGGCGGACATCAAGGAGGCCGCGAAGGTGGACGGCGCCGGCCCGGTGCGCACCTGGCTGTCGGTGACGGGGCCGCTGGTGCTGATCACCACGGCGCCGCTGCTGATCGCCAGCTTCGCGTTCAACTTCAACAACTTCACCCTGATCTACATGCTCACCAAGGGCGGGCCGCGCTTCGGGGACACGTCCGCCCCCATCGGTGCGACCGACCTGCTGATCACGATGGTCTACTCGATCTCGGGCGTGGACGGCTCCGCGCCGAAGAACTACGGCCTGGCCAGTGCGTTGTCGATCGTGATCTTCGTGCTCGTCGCGGTGATCGCCGGTCTCGGCTTCCGCCAGACCCGCAAGCTGGAGGAGGTGCTCTGATGGCCGCGACAGCGAAGGCGATCGCGCCCGCCGAGCGACGCAGGATGACGCCGCGGAAGTGGCTGAGCCACCTCGGGTGGCGGCACCTGGTGGGCCTGGTCGCGGTGGTCTACGCCGCGTTCCCCGTGGTGTACGTGATGTCCGCGTCCCTGACGACCGACGGGACGCTGACCGGCTCCAACCAGCTGTTCCAGACGATCTCGGGGGCGAACTTCGCGGCTCTCAACGCGACGAAGTTCTGGGCATGGATGGGCAACACCCTGGCGATCGCTGTCGCGACGGCGATCGGCACGGTGGTGATGGGAGCCGCGGCGGCGTACGCGTTCTCGCGCTTCCGTTTCACCGGACGCCGCACGGGGCTGACCAGCCTGCTGATCATCCAGATGTTCCCGCAGGTGCTCGCGTTCGTCGCGATCTTCCTGCTCCTGCTCACGCTCGGCGAGGTCGTGCCTGCGCTGGGCCTGGACTCCCGGCTCGCGCTGATCATGGTCTACCTGGGCGGAGCGCTGGGGGCGAACACCTTCCTGATGTACGGGTTCTTCAACTCCGTGCCGATGGAGATCGACGAGGCGGCCAAGATCGACGGCGCCACGCACGCCCAGACCTACTGGACGATCGTGCTGCCGCTGGTCGTGCCGATTCTCGCCGTGGTGTCGCTGCTGAGCTTCATCTCGTCGTTTGCGGAATTCGTCGTGGCGCGGGTCGTGCTCCAGACGGAGGAGAACTGGACGCTGGCGGTCGGGCTCTACAGCATGGTGTCGTCGCAGAAGGACGCGAACTGGGGCCTGTTCGCCGCCGGGGCCGTCGTCGCGGCGCTGCCCGTCCTGCTGCTGTTCCTCTTCCTCCAGCGCTACATCGTGTCCGGCCTCACCGCGGGAGCGGTCAAGGGCTGAGCACGGGGGAGCGGTCACCCGGCTTCGCTACGGGCGCTGTGTCGGACGGTCTCTGACACCGACCGAGCGCCCCGTCCAGGGGAGTGCGTCTAGAGGCCGAGGGCCACCGGCAGCAGGAAGAGCACGCCCATCGCCCAGATCACGTGCGTGATCACCGGCGCGAGGACGCCGCCGGTGACGCGGCGCTGGAGGCCCACCACCACGCCGACGAGGGCGGCGGAGAGCACCATCACCGGCAGTCCGGTCGGAATCGTCGTGAGGGCGTAGACGAGCGTCGTGACGAGCATCGCCTGGCGTCCGCCCACAGCCGCGTACAACGCGCCACGGAAGAACAGCTCCTCGCCGATCGCATTCAGCAGGGTGAGCAGCACGACGACCGGGAGGAAGCTGAAGTAGGACGGCACGAGCAGGACGGCCAGCTGGTCGCGCAGGGCCGGCACGGGGCTGGCGAGGGCTGCGACGCCGAGGAAGAGGCCCAGCAGAAGGAGCCCGAGGATGACGGCCTGGAGGATCCCGCGGCTCGCGCGCTGCCCGTCCCTGCTGTTCGCGCTGCCGAGGTAGAGCTTGCCCGACAGCAGTCCGCCGACGATCCAGGTGACGGCCAGGGCGAGCGTTGCCGCGTAGTACGCGGGGTTGCCGGGGGACAGCCGAAGGCTCCAGGCCAGCATGAACGAGCCGACGGCGAGCGTCACCGAGGAGATCCAGCGCCGCTGGACCAGGGCCTCCGCGGACTCCTCGTGGTCCCGGTCCACCCGGTCGACGAGAGCGGCGCGGAAGAACGCCCGCAGCTCGGTGACAGGGTTGATCACAGTACTGATCCTTCGCTCGGGGCGCCGGGGGGCACTGGGCGACATGCTAGTGGTCCGGGACCGGCCGTCCCGGAAGGTGGGGGAGCGGACGCGCGGGACGTCGTGTCGGAGGCCCTCCGGTGAGCCCGCAGCGGCGGAAGGGACGCTCTCACGGCGCCTCCGAGCACAAGTCGGCCAGCACGACGTCGGGCCGGAGCCCCGCGAGGTCGGCGGCGGCGAGCTCGACCGACACCTCGGGCAGCCCGCTGCCGCAGTAGAGGACCGGATGTCCCAGCAGGCTGCGATCGAGCACGAGCGTGGCCCGGGGATCGTCACAGGCGGGCGTCACTCCGCCCGGCTCCATGCCGAGGACGGCGAGGGTCTCTGTCCCGGCCGGACGCAGCGACGTGCGGGGGACGCCGAGCGCGCGGGCCAGGTTGCCGTACCGCAGGCGGGCCCGTCCGGGGATCGCGGCGAGCACGATCCGTCCGTCGGGCAGGGTGAATGCCAGCGTCTTGGCGGAGGTGTCCACGTCGAGCCCGGTGAGGTGCAGCTCCGACTCGGTGCGTGCCGGCGGGTGCTCGTGCAGGCGGTGCGCCACACCGGCACGGGCGAGGACGGTGGCGGCGACGGGGGTGCGTGCGCTGGTCACAGCAAGGAGTGTGCCCGATCCACGCTCAGCGGGGACCGGGCACCGGACAGTCGTGCGTCAGATGGGGCTCAGAAGGAGCGGACGTGCACGGGGACCGCGGTGAGTCCGCCGGGGATCGGCGACCAGGCCGGACGCGCGGGCGCCACCGGCGTCGGCGCGGGTGCGGGGGCCTCGTCATAGACGACGACGCCCTGGTACTCGGGGTGGCAGCGAAGGACGTGCTCGACGCCCAGTGCGCGGCTGTGGAAACGGTCGTCGCAGGCGGCGCAGATGAAGCGTTCGTCGGTCTGGATCACACGGTCCAGCCAACGGTCGAACCGGGCGACCAGCTGGGTGAGGCTCATCTCTTGCGTCCGATCAGTGGGGGGCTTCAGGGGACCGGCGAGGCTCGGGGGAACCTCTTGAAGTGTCATAATGCTCCTTATCGGACAACCTGGGGGGTTCTCCGGCAAGGCTTCTTCCGCCTGCCGCCGGCGTGTGGGGCTCCCGGTGTTCGCGAGCGTCCCGGGCCGTTGGCCTGCGGGTGTTCGGGCTTACGGACTGAAGGTCGAGAAGAAGGTTGCCACCGGGGTGAACAGGCCCTGGGTGCCGATACCCAGTGCCGCGACGCCCACGATGACCACGGCGGCGATGAAGGCGACGAAGATGCCGTATTCAACGGCGGTCGCCCCGCGCTCCGAGTTCCATTTCCTCACCCCTCGATACTAATGCACCGACCATTGCCATGAAAAGCCCGTTTTCGCTAGTGAATAGGGCATTTTGAGCGACATTCTGTCCCCCTCAGGGGCGACATTTCCCCGATTTTGTCCCCCGTGGGGAGGACATTTGTCCCCCGTGAGGAGGACACGGCCCTGCAGCGCTCGTCCGCCCGCTCCGGACGCACGACAGCCCCGCCGCCACCGGTCTCCCGGGTGCGATGGGGCTGTGGGTGGTGGCCGGTCCAGGGCCGGCCGGGCATTCCTACAGGTTGATCATGTGTCCCGCGATGCCCTCCACGGCCTCCTTGAGGGCCTCGGAAAGGCTCGGGTGCGCGTGAATGTTGCGTCCGACCTCGTCCGCGGTGAGGTCCCACTGCTGGGCCAGCGTGAGCTCGGGGAGCAACTCGGACACGTCCGGGCCGATCATGTGGGCGCCCAGGATCTCGTTGTAGCGGGCGTCCGCGACGACCTTGACGAAGCCGGTGGCATCGCCCAGGCCGTGCGCCTTGCCGTTGGCGCTGAACGGGAACTTGGCGACCTTCACCTCGTAGCCGCGCTCGGCGGCCTGGGCCTCGGTGTAGCCGAACGAGCCGATCTGCGGCTGGCAGTACGTCGCGCGCGGGATCATGTCGTAGTTGATCGGCATGGTCTCGGCCCCGGCGATGGTCTCCGCGGCCACGACGCCCTGGGCTTCCGCGGTGTGGGCGAGCATCAGCTTCATCGTGACGTCGCCGATGGCGTAGATGCCCGCGACGTTCGTGCGCATGTAGTCGTCGATCGCGATGGCCCCGCGCTCGGTGAGGGCGACCCCGGTGTTCTCCAGCCCGTAGCCGGTCGTCCGCGGGGCGAAGCCGAGGGACTGGAGCACGCGCTCGGCCTCCAGCACCTGCCCCTCTCCCCCACCGGCCGGGCTGACCCGCACCCGCACTCCGTCGGAGTGCTCCTCGATGCCGTCCACCTTCGTGGAGGTCAGCACCTTCACGCCGAGCTTCTTGTACGCCTTGAGCAGCTCGGCCGCGACCTCGGGGTCCTCGTTGGGAACCATGCGGTCGAAGTACTCCACGATGGTGACGTCCACGCCGTAGTTGGCGAGGACGTAGGCGAACTCGGTGCCGATCGCGCCCGCGCCGCAGATCACGATCGAACTGGGCAGGCGGTCGGAGAGGATCTGCTCCTCGTAGGTGAACACCCGATCGCTGCGCTGGGTTCCCGGCAGCATCTTCGTGGTGGCGCCGACGGCGATGATGCAGTCGTCGAAGGTGATCGTGTCCTCGCCGTTGTCGGTGGTGACCGCGATCGTCCGGGCGTCGGTGAAGGTACCCCAGCCGTTGATCTCGGTGATCTTGTTCTTCCTCATCAGGAAGTGGACGCCCTTCACCATGCGGTCCGACACCGCCCGGCTGCGGTCGAAGGCGGCCTTGAAGTTGAACCGCACCTCGCCCTCGATGCCGAAGGTCGACGCCTCCTTGGTGAAGATGTGGGCGAGTTCTGCGTTCCGCAGCAGGGCCTTGGTCGGGATGCAGCCGACGTTCAGGCACACACCGCCCCACCACTGCTTCTCGATGACGGCGACGCTCTTGCCCAGCTGGGCCGCACGGATCGCAGCGACATAACCCCCCGGACCGGCACCGAGGACGACGACATCGAAGTGTTGGGTCATGATGGTCACCTTAACCGACCGGGGCGAGCGTTGTCGGGGCGTCGCCGGGTGCCGGTCGGGGTATTGCTGCACATCCCCCGGGGCCCGCGCGGGACGGCAACTCCTGCGGCCGGACTCGGCGTTCATATCCCATATGAGATAAGGTGCGTGGCGTGGCAGACCTCCTCCCGAGCAGCATCGGCACCCTGATCCGGGACGCGCGCAAGCAGCGCGGCCTGACCCAGCAGGAACTGGCGGACGTGCTGGGCACCTCGCAGAGCGCGGTGCACCGGATCGAGTCCGGCGGGCAGAACCTGAGCCTGGAGATGATCAACCGGATCGCCGGCGCCCTGGACTCCCCGCTCATCCACGCGGGTCCCGCCGGACCCACGCACCTGCGCATCCACGGCCCGGTGACGCTGCACGGCTCGATCGCCGTCCGCTCGTCGAAGAACGCGGCGGTGGCCCTGCTGTGCGCGTCCCTGATCAACCACGGCCGGACCGTGCTGCGCGGGATCGCCCAGATCGAGGAGGTCAACCGGATCCTCGAGGTGCTCACCAGCATCGGCGTCCGGGCCACCTGGTCGGCGGACAAGTCCGAGCTGGAGCTGGTGCGTCCGGCCCGGCTCGATCTCGCCCGGATGCACGCGGAAGCCGCGCGCCGGACGCGCTCGATCATCATGTTCCTCGGCCCCCTCCTGCACTCCGAGGACGCGTTCGACCTCCCCTATGCCGGCGGCTGCAACCTCGGCGCCCGCACCGTCACCCCGCACCTCCAGGCGCTGCGCCACTTCGGGCTGACCGTCCGCACCACGCAGGGCCTCTACCACGCGGAGGTGCACCCGACGCCGGAGGCGGACAGGCGCATCACCCTCACCGAGCGCGGCGACACCGTCACCGAGAATGTGCTGATGGCCGCGGCCCAGTTCCCCGGGCGCACGGAGATCCGCAACGCCTCGAGCAACTACATGGTCCAGGACCTGTGCTTCTTCCTCGCCGAGCTCGGCGTGCGGATCGAGGGCATCGGCACCACGACGCTCACCGTGCACGGGCTGGACCGGATCGAGGCGGACGTCGCGTTCTCCCCCTCCGAGGACCCGATCGAGGCCATGAGCCTGATCACGGCGGCCATCGTCACCGGCTCGGAACTGACCGTGCAGCGCGCGCCGATCGAGTTCCTCGACATCGAGCTGGCGATCCTGTCCGAGATGGGCCTGGACTACACGCTCAGCCCCGAGTACCGCTCCGACAACGGCCAGACGCGGCTGGTGGACATCACCGTCCGCCCGTCGGTCCTGCATGCTGCGGCCGACAAGATCCACCCGATGCCGTTCCCCGGGCTGAACATCGACAACCTGCCGTTCTTCGCGGTGATCGCCGCGGTGGCGGAGGGCCGGACGATGATCCACGACTGGGTCTACGAGAACCGGGCGATCCACCTCGTCGAGCTCAACAAGCTCGGCGCGGACGTCCAGCTGCTCGACCCGCACCGGATCGTGGTGACCGGCCCGACGCGCTGGCGCGGGCAGGAGCTGATCTGCCCGCAGGCGCTGCGTCCGGCCGTGTGCCTGCTGCTGGCGGCGCTGGCCGCGCGCGGGACGAGCGTGCTGCGCGACGTGTACGTGATCAACCGCGGCTACGAGGACCTGCCCAACCGTCTCAACGCCCTCGGCGCGCGGATCGACGTCTTCAAGGACTGAGCCAGGGCCTGGTCACCCCCGGGCGGCATGGGTCCCCCGGCTCCACCCTTTCGCCGAGGGCCAGCCTTGACGCCGAGGGCTCGCTCCCTGGTGCTGGCCCTCGACCTCAAGGCTGGCCCTCGCGAACGGGGGCTGGCCCTCACGCGGGGAGGCTGGCCCTCATGCTCCGGGGGTGACCCCGCGGGGAGCGGGCGGTGGCGGCGCTCAGGGGTGGTCGGGCGGCGGCGGGATGGACGCCAGGCCGGGTGCCCGTCCGGGCCACACCAGCAGGACGCGACAGGGGGCGTGGTCGACGACGAAACGGGTGTGCCGGTCGAGGCTGCGGGGTCCCAGGCGGGACAGGTCGCCGTCCCTGGCCAGCACCAGCAGGTCGGCGTCCGTCGCCGCGGCCGTCACCTCCCTCTCGACGCGGCCGGTGCGCAGTTCCACCTGGGCCGGGCGTCCGAGGCGGCCGGCTGCGGCGTCGAGCATCGCCCGCGTCGCCTCCTCCGCGATCGCCGTGACCCGTGCACCGGGGTCGCGACCGGCGCCACGTCCCCACAGGCCGGTGCGCGCACCGGAGACCTGGGCGGCGACGTCGCCGGGCACCGCAGCCAGCAGGCGCACCTCGGCGTCGGGGAAGAGGTCCGTGACAGCGTCCACGCACGCCGGCCAGGTGGCCTCGGTGATCCAGACCAGAACCTTCACAGTGCACCTCCGAACAGTTGGACCGACGCCCACAGCGCCAGGACAGAGACGACGATGGCGACCGGCGTCGCCAGCAGCCCCAGCAGGGTGAACTCCCCCAGCGGCGCCTCGTGGTCGTGCGCGTGCACGATCCGGCGCCACAGCAGCGTGGCCAGCGACCCCACGTAGGTGAGGTTCGGGCCGACGTTCACCCCGATCAGGACGGCGAGGACCGGCCCCACTCCCCCACCGGTGGCCAGCGGGAGCAGGATCAGCACCGCCGGTAGGTTGTTCACGAGGTTCGCCAGCACCGCGGCCAGACCGGCCCACCACAGCAGAGCGACGAGGGAGTCGTCGCCGGGGACGAGGTGGGCCATCGCGTCGGCGAGACCGTTGTCGACCACCGCCTTCACCACGATCCCCAGCGAGAGGACGAAGGCGAGGAAGGGCAGGTTGAGCGCGCCGGCCACCTCGGGGACGCGGGCCTGGCCGCGACGGACGGCCCGCACCGCGAGCACGAGGGCGCCGACCGCCGCCACCCACGCCACCTCCACCCCGGCCAGCGACGCGACGACGAAGCCGAGCAGGGTGAGGGCGAGCACCGTCGCGCTGAACCGCGGCAGCGCCACCTCGTCGGACGCGGCAACCCCCGCGCCCGCGGAGACCGTCAGGTCGCCGGCGAAGTACCAGCGGAAGGCGAGGTACTCCACCACGAGGACGGCGAGCCACGGCAGCAGCATCACCAGGCCGAACTGGACGAAGCCGATGCCCAGGGCGGTCATAGCGAGCAGGTTCGTCAGGTTCGACACCGGCAGCAGGAGCGAGCCACCGTTGGCCAGGTGGGTGCACGCGTAGACGTGCGGACGCGGCCGGACGCCGACCCGGGCGGCCGTGGCGAAGACCACCGGGGTGAGCAGGACGACCGTGGCGTCCAGGCTGAGGACGGCCGTCGTGATGGCGGCGACGGCGAAGACCAGCAGGAGCAGGCGGTGCGGCTCGCCGCGGCTGCGGCGGGCCATGAACTGCCCGGCCCACTCGAACAGCCCGTCGCGGGCGCACAACTCGCTGAGCACGAGGACCGCCGCCAGGAACCCCACCACCGGGAGGAGTTGGGCGGTCTCCTCGGCAGCCTGCGACCAGCCGAGCCCCCCGGTGAGCAGGACGACGGCCGCGGCCGGCACGGCGGCGACCGCCTCCGGCAGGCCGCGGGGCCGGATGACGGCGAACGCCAGGACGGCGACCAGGAGGACCGCCGCGAGGGCTTCGGCGCCGGGCGACATGGCCTAGCGCAACCGCTCCACGTCGAAGTGGAAGTCGGGGGCGACGAGCTGCTCCTGCGCCTGCACGAGCAGCAGTTCCGCCGAGCCGGCCTCGGTGGTCGCCTTCAACAGCGAGTACACCGCGTCGGCGGTGCGTCCCATCGCCTGCCCGACGTCGTCGCCCTCGAGGTGGTGGGCGAGGAAGAGGGCGGCGGTCAGGTCGCCGGACCCGGTGAAGTTCCGCTCCAGCCGCGGCGTGATCACCTGCCAGGCGCCGTCGGCGGTCACCGCGAGCATCCGGATCTCCTCCGGGTGGTCGCCTTCCAGCACGGTCGAGGTGACCAGCACGACGTCGGGCCCCTTCTCCCGCAGCGCGTCCGCGGCGTCCAGCACCTCGGCGACGCTGGTCGTGGTGCGCCCGGTGAGGAAGTCGAGCTCGAAGTGGTTGGGGGTGACGATCTGGGCCGCGGGCACGACCTTGTCGCGCATGAACTCCGGGATGCCGGGGCGCACGTAGATCCCGCGGCCCACGTCGCCGATCACCGGGTCGCAGCAGTACACGGCGCGGGGGTTGCGCTCACGCACGAGGTCGACGGCTCGGAGCACCTCGGCGCCGACCGCTTCCGCACCCTGGTAGCCCGACAGCACGGCGTCGACCCGGCCCAGCACGCCCCGCTCGTCGATGCCGGTCACCACCTCTGCGATGTCGGACGCGGCCAGCAGCGGCCCCCGCCACGCGCCGTACCCGGTGTGGTTGGAGAAGTGGACGGTGATCACCGGCCAGACCTCGACCCCGACGCGCATGAGCGGGAAGGTCGCCGCACTGTTGCCGACGTGGCCGTAGGCCACCGAGGACTGGATGGAGAGGATCGTGGTCACGGCGACATTCAACACGCCGCGTGGGGTTTGGGCGAGCCGTGGGCCGCGCGGCGGGATGGACATAGAGTGCAGCCGTGCAGCGCCGTCACCATCCGTACCTGGCGAGCGGGTTCGCCGCGATGGCGCACCGCGGCGGCTGGGTCACCCCCGACGACGTGCCGCGGGAGAACACGGCCTACGCCTTCCGCAGGGCGGTGGAACTCGGCTACCGCTACCTCGAGCTCGACGTGCACGGCACCGTGGACGGGCGGCTGGCGGTGTTCCACGACGAGGTGCTCGACCGGGTCACCGACGCCAGCGGAGCCATCGGCGACCACACCTGGGCGGAGCTGGCCGGCGTCCGGATCGGGGGCATGGACCCCATCCCGCTGCTGGAGGAGCTGCTGGAGGAGTTCGGGTCCACGTTCCTGAACATCGACATCAAGGACGACCGCTCCGTGGCGCCGCTGGTGGACGTGCTGCGCCGCTTCGGCGCTACCGACAGGGTGTGCGTCGGGTCGTTCTCCGGAGCGCGCCTGGCCGCGTTCCGGCGCGCCGCCCCGGAGGTGCTCACCTCGGTCACCCCCGGCGGGGTGGCGTGGGCGACGCACGCCTTCGGCCTGCGCCGCCTGCGGCTGGACAGGGGCGCCGCCTTCCAGATCCCCGTCCGCGACGAGCGCACGCCGCTGGAGCTCGTGCGTGCCGACGTGCTGCGGGTGGCGCACGCCACCGGCCGCGTCGTCCACGTGTGGACGGTCAACGACGAGGCGGAGATGAACCGCCTGATCGACCTCGGGGTCGACGGGCTGGTCAGCGACGACATCACCACCCTGAAGAGGGTCCTGGTGGCCAGAGGACTGTGGGAGGGCGCGGCATGAGGAGCACGAGGGAACAGCGGGCCTGGTACTGGTACGACTGGGCGAACTCGGCCTTCTACACCACCACGGCGACGGTGCTGATCAGCCCGTACCTGGTCAGCCTCGCCACCAACGCGGCCTGTCCGGACGTCGGCTCCGGGCAGTGCAGCCGCCCGGTGCTGCTGCTCGGCCTGGTGCCCGTCCTTCCGGGCGCGCTGCCGTCCCTGCTGGCCACGCTCAGCACCCTGATCTCTGCCGTCGTGCTGCTGTTCGTCGGGGCCGCTGCCGACCGTTCCGCCCACCCGCACCGCTGGCTGGGCGCGACGGCCTGGCTCGGCGCCGCGGCCGGGTCGCTGATGTTCTTCCTCATGGGGTCGAACTGGGAGCTGGGCGCCTGGTTGATGGTGATCAGCCTGATCGCCTTCGGCGCGTCCATCGTCGTCTACGACTCGATGCTGGTGCGGATCGCGGGTCCCGACGAGCGGGACCGGGTCTCCAGCCGCGGCTGGGCCTGGGGCTACGTCGGCGGCGGCCTGCTGCTGGCGCTGAACTTCGCCCTGATGAGCTTCTACCCCGCCCTCGGCATCGACAAGGCGATGGCGGTGCGGATCAGCCTGCTGTCGGCGGGCCTGTGGTGGGCCGGCTTCACGTTCATCCCCGTGCTGGGGTTGCGCTCGCTGCCCCGGGAGGTGCCGGTGGAGGTCGCGCGGCGCAACCCGTTCCGGCAGCTGGCCGCCACCTTCGCGGAGATGCGCCACTACCCGCAGACGCTGGCGTTCCTGCTCGCGTTCCTGTTCTACAACGACGGCATCCAGACGGTGATCGTGTCCTCCAGCGTCTACGCGATCCGCGAGCTGGGCATCGAGGAGAACCTCGTGCTGGCCACCTTCCTGCTGACGCAGTTCGTCGCCATCCTCGGCGCGCTCGGGTTCGGGTGGGTCGCGGCGCGGATCGGGGCGAAGCGGACGGTGCTGATCGGCATCGGCATCTGGCTGGTGGTCGTGCTGGTCGGGTTCGGGATCCCGTCCGGTGTCGTCGGCGCGCTCTTCGGACTCGGTGCGGCCATCGGGCTGGTGATGGGCGGCACCCAGGCGCTGTCCCGCTCGATGTACAGCCAGCTGATCCCCGCCGGGCGGGAGTCGGAGTACTTCAGCTTCTACCAGGCGATGGAGCGCGGCACGAGCTGGCTGGGCACGCTCGCGTTCGGCCTGGTGTTCCAGTTCACCCAGTCCTACCGGCTGGCGCTGGTGGCGCTGGTGGTGTTCTTCCTCGTCGGCGGCGCGTTGCTGGCGAGGGTCGACATGCGCAAGGGAATCACCGACGCCGGGAACGTGTTGCCCAAGGTGTTGTGACGGCACCGCCCGTCCCGGGTACCCGGGGGTTGCGGCCCCGAGCGGTTTTGGGGACGCTGGCTAGCGTGGCAACGGAGGGAGACACCATGGCTGATCGTGCACTGAGGGGATCCGGGCTCGGATCCAAGAGCCACGCCGACCCGAGCGGCGTGGAGCTCGCGCCGCGCCAGGAGGTCGGCTTCGACTGCCCGAAGGACCACCACTTCACCGTGGTCTTCTCCGAGGAGGCGGACCTGCCGACGACGTGGGAGTGCCCGCGCTGCGGTGAGGTGGCCCGACGCTCCGACGGCGCGGAACCGGAGGTCAAGGAGACCAAGGCGCCCCGCACCCACTGGGACATGCTCCGCGAGCGCCGCTCGATCGAGGAGCTGGAGGACCTGCTCGCCGAACGCCTGGGCGAGATCCGCGGCGAGGACCGCTGACGGTTCCCGGACGCGGGTGAGGGGTCACGGGCGCCCCGGGGTCAGTCCTCGATCTCCCCGCTGATCACGCGCGGCTCCTGCGTGCCCGTTCCGGGCGCGGCGTCCGGCTGCTCGACCGTCTCTCCCCTGACCACCGTGTCGGGGCTGAACCGTGCCCGCATCACGCCGAGGTCGAGGCCCTGCCTCGCGGCGTGGCGGGCGACGACGAAGCCGATCAGGCGCCGGGCGAGGGGCCGCGTCCACGGCAGCAGGCAGACCAGGCCGACCAGGTCGGTGACGAAGCCGGGCAGGATGAGCATGAGGCCACCGACGAGCACCAGGGCGGCGTCGGCGAGCTGGCCGCTGGGCATGCGTCCGGTCTCGTAGGCGTCGACGAGCGCGCGCCAGGCCTTGCTGCCCTCCCGCAGCATGAGCCAGGTGCCGAGCACCGCCTCGGCGAGGAGGATCGCGAGCGTGGGCAGCACGCCGATCCGGGTGCCGACGGTGGTCAGCAGCCACACCTCCGCTACGGAGACCAGGACGAAACCGGCGACGAGCAGGGGCAGCAGCCACCGCCGGGCGCGGCGGGGCGCCGTCACGAGCGCGCTCCCCCGGCCTTCCGCTGCTCGAGCCAGCGGGACACGCGCCCACGCAGTCGACCCACCGCGCGGCCGGCGTCGGAGGCGGCGTTCTTCGCCGCCGGGCCCACGGTGTCGGCCACCCGCCCTGCCGCGTCCCTGGCCTGCCCGAGGCGGTAGGTGACACCCCAGCGGGTGGTCAGCAGCATGGCCTCTGCGACGATCGCGCCGCTCATCTTGGAGTCGCCGTACTCCCGCTCGATGAAGGTGATCGGCACCTCGGCGACCGTGAAGCCGTTGCGCAGCGCCCGCCACACGAGGTCGACCTGGAAGCCGTACCCGGCGGCCTCGACGCCGTCGAGGTCGATGCCGCGCAGCGTGTTGGCCCGCCAGGCGGTGAATCCGCCGGTGGCGTCCTTCACGCGCAGGCCGAGCATCAGCCGCGTCCAGAGGTTGCCTCCCCGGGAGAGGAGCTCGCGGTGCAGCGGCCAGCCCTTCGTCGCGCCGCCACGCACGTAGCGGGAGCCCTTCACGGCGTCCGCGGTGCGCAGGCGTTCGAGCATGGCCGGCAGGTGCTCGGGCTGGTGCGACCCGTCCGCGTCGTGCTCGACGAGCACGTCGTAGCCCTCGTTCAGGCCCCAGCGGAAGCCGGCGATGTAGGCCGCGCCGAGGCCCTCCTTGCCCTTGCGGTGGAGCACGTGGATGTGGTCGTCGGACGCGGCGAGCTCGTCGGCGAGCCGACCCGTCCCGTCCGGGGAGTTGTCGTCGGCGACGAGGATGTGCGCCGTGGGTACCGCCGCCCGGATCCTGCCGGTGATCGGACGCAGGTTCTCCGATTCGTTGTAGGTCGGGATGATGACGAGCACTCGCTCAAGCGACGCTGCCGAGTCGGCCATTCTCTTCTCCAGGTGACGGTGCGGATCTGCCCATTCTGCCCCATGCGAGAGTGAGCCCGAGGCCGAGGAGCGACAGGACGACGATCGCGAGCTCGAGGGCGGGGGCGAGCCAGGTGGCGGGGGTGAGGCCCGTGCGCTCGGGGAGGGTGACCACCCCGGAGGCGCCCACGTGCTCGGGGCCGGTGAAGGCCACCGAGCCGTCGGCGTTGATCAGGCCCGACACCCCGCTCGTGGTGACGACCAGCATTTCGCGGCGCAGTTCCATCGCCCGCGCGCGGGTGATCGCGAACTGCTGCTCGATCTGGCCGGTGCCCTGGTACATGGCGTTGCTGGACTGGACAAGGATGAGCTGGCCGCCGTGCCGGACGGTGTCGTACGCGAAGTCGTCGTAGACCAGGTCGTAGCAGACCATGATGCCCAGGGTGGTCCCGCGCCCGTCGGGCAGGGTGACCGGCAGCGCCCCCGGCACCATCCCGGGCACCGACTGGGCGCCGACGTAGGCCAGCTCGGGGACCAGCGGCAGCAGCAGGGAGCGGTACGGCACGAACTCGCCGAACGGCACGATGCCGCGCTTGACGTAGCGCGCCAGTTCGCCCTGCTCCGGGTCCCACCACAGGGACGCGGTCTGTCGTTCGTCGGGTCCGGGGCCGTCGAGGATCGCGCCGAACAGGATCGGGACGCCCAGCCGGGCAGCGGTCGAGCGGATCAGGGTTCCGGTCTGGGCGTCGCGGTAGGGATCCATGTCCGTGGTGTTCTCCGGGAACACCACGAAGTCGGGGGCCGGCAGCTCTCCGGCGTCCACCTTGTCGCGCAGACGGCCGGCCTCCGCAGCGTGGTTGCGCGTGATCGTCCGAGGCTCGCCCAGGCCGTAGACGCCGCCGCCCGGCGCGCCACCCTGCACCCAACCCACGTTCGCCGTGCCCACCTGGGCCCCGGCGGGGACGAGTCCGCCGGCCGCGGAGAGCACGGCGGCCGCGGCCAGCCCGGCGATCGCGACCACGCCGCGCCGGCGCGTCCAGCGCTGGAGCAGCCAGACCGCACCCTGCGCGACCAGTGACGTGAGGAACGACAACCCGGCCACGCCGACCAGGGGCAGCACCCCGGCGAGCGGGGAGTCGACCATCGCGTAGCCCAGCCGCATCCAGCCGAACCCGGTGAACGGGAACCGGGCGAAGGTGAACTCCACGGCAACCCAGCAGCCCGCGGCGAGCAGGGGCCACCACGGCAGGCGGGAGGCCACCTTCAGCAGGCCGCCCAGGACGCCGTAGAAGACCGCCTCGACCATCACCAGGCCGACCATCGCCTGGACGAAGATGACCTGCATCCAGCCGACGCCGAGCAGGAGGAACCCGACTCCCCAGGCGTACCCCAGACCGATCGCCCCGGGGACCCGCCGGGCGGCGAGCACGACGATGGTGAGCCCGGCCACGCCGAGCGGGGTGAGCGGCCACCAGCCATGGGGCTGGAACCCGAGGGCTGCGAGGGCGCCGCAGACGAGGGCGATCGCCGTCCGCAGGGCACCAGGCATGCCCGCCAGCCGATCGATCACGCAGCGAACCATACCGGGCCGGTGGGAACCTCCCGCGCCGCGGCCCCTGCGGCGCTGACAAGCGGCGCCCCGTACGGCAGCATGGGGCGATGGCCGAACCCCGTCTGCTGCTGTTCGACACCGCGTCGCTCTACTTCCGGGCGTTCCACGGCGTGCCGACCACCCTCCGGTCGCCGGACGGGCGTCCGGTCAACGCGGTGCGGGGGTTGCTGGACTTCCTCGCCCGGTTCATCACCGACTACGCGCCCACGCAGGTCGCCTGCTGCTGGGACGACGCGTGGCGTCCGGCCTGGCGGGTGGCCCTGCTCCCGTCCTACAAGGCGCACCGCGTCGCCTACCGCGACGTCGAGCAGGTGCCGGAGGAGCTCGTCGCACAGGTGCCCCTGATCCGCGAGGTGCTGGCCGCCCTCGGCCTCGTCGTGGTGGGCGCGCCCGACTGCGAGGCCGACGACGTGATCGGGACGCTCGCGACCGCCTCCGCCGTGCCGACCGACATCGTCACCGGCGACCGCGACCTGTTCCAGCTCGTCGACGACGACCGGTCGGTCCGCGTGCTGTACGTCGGCCGCGGCGTGGCGAACCACGACCGGGTGGACGCGGACTGGCTGCGCGCGAAGTACGGCATCGACGGCGCCGGCTACGTCGACTTCGCCGTGTTGCGAGGCGACCCGTCGGACGGGCTGCCGGGCGTGGCGGGCATCGGCGAGAAGACGGCGGCACGCCTGGTGGCCGACCACCGGGACCTCGCGGGGATCATGGGGGCCGCCACGTCCGGGCGGCTCTCCCCCACCCTCACGGCACGCCTCGCCGCGGCCGTCGGATACCTGGGTCCCGCGCAGGAGGTAGTGGCCGTTCGGACCGACGTCCCGCTGCCGCCGCTGGAACTCACTCTGCCGAGGACGCCGGCCGACCCGCAGCGTTTCGCCGACCTCACCGACCTGCTGGGCCTCGGCGGGAGCGCCGAGCGCATCGTCGCGGCGCTCGCCCGCGGCTGACGGACCGGGCCGTCAGCTCAGCCGGCGCGCAGCACGTAGACGGCCGACCCGCCGGTGATGTTGGCGAGCCGGTCGCTGGGCAGCGGCCGTCCCGTGGGGTGCAGCACGATCCGCTGCTCGATGACCAGCCCGAGTCGCGCGAACAGCTCCTCGAGCTCGACGAGGGTGGTGTGCCGCAGGTTCGGGGTGTCGTACCAGGCGTGCGGGATCTCCCGCGACATCGGCATGCGGCCGCGCAGCAGGCGCAGCCGGTGGCGCCAGTAGCCGAAGTTGGGCACCGACACGATCAGGCGCCGGCCGATGCGCTCCATGTGCTTGAGCACCTCCACCGGGCGGTGCAGCGTCTGGACCGTCCGCGAGAGCACCACCACGTCGTAGGAGTGGTCGGCGAAGTCGGCCAGTTCGGAGTCGAGGTCGAGCTCGATCACCGGCACGCCCGCTGAGATCGCTGCCAGCACCAGCGGCGGGTCGATCTCCACGCCGGTGCCGCGACAGCCGTGCTCCGCGATGAGCTCGGCCAGCAACTCTCCGGAGCCGCAGCCGAGGTCGAGCACGCGGCTGCCGGAAGGGATGAGGCCTGCGACCAGGCCGAGGTCGGGACGCAGGGTCATCGCCGGACCTCCTTCAGCGCGCGGTCGAGGTAGGCCCGCAGGGTCGCGTGGTACGGCTCGACGGCCAGCAGGAACGAGTCGTGGCCCCACGTCGAGGGGATCTCCCGGAACGTCACCGGCTGGCCGGCGCGTTCCAGCGTCCGCACGATGCGGCGGGAGTGGTCGGTCCCGAACCGCCAGTCCGTGGCGAAGGAGAGCACCAGCCACTTCACCGCGCGGTCGCCCACGCGGGCGAGGGCCTCCGGGTCGGCGAACGGGTCGAAGTAGTCCATCACCCGCGTGAGGTAGAGGTAGCTCAACGCGTCGAACCGCTCCAGGAACGCCTGCCCCTGGTGGTCGAGGTAGCTCTCGACGGCGAAGTCGATGCCGAAGCCGGGCTCGTGCGCGTCCGGGTGCGGCTGGCGTCCGAACTTCTCGGTGAGCGCGTCCTCGGACAGGTAGGTGATGTGGGCCATCATCCGGGCGATCGACAGGCCCGTGTCGGGGTTGACGCCGGCGGCCGTGTACGCCCCGTCCACGAAGTGGGGGTCGGCCATGATCGCACGCCGGGCGACGGCGGAGAAGGCGATGTTCTGCGCGGTGAGCCTGCTCGAGGCGGCGATCACGACGGCGTTCGCGACCTCTTCGGGGTGGTCGAGCGCCCACTGGAGCACCTGCATGCCGCCGAGCGAGCCGCCGAGGGCCGCCAGCAACCGACCGATGCCCAGGTGCCGCAGGAGCGCCCGGTGCACCTCGACGAGGTCGCGCATCATCAGCACGGGGAAGTCGAGCCCGTACGCGGCGCCGGTGGCGGGATTGGTCGAGGAGGGGCCGGTGCTGCCCTGGCAGCCACCGATCAGGTTCGCGCAGACGACGAAGAAGCGGTCGGTGTCCAGCGGCTTGCCGGGGCCGATCAGGTTGTCCCACCAGCCCGGGCGGGTGGCACCCTCGTGGAAACCGGCCGCGTGCGCGTCCCCGGTGAGCGCGTGGCAGATGAAGACGGCGTTGTCGGCGGCCGGCGAGAGGGTGCCGTAGGTCTCGTATGCGACGTCCACCGGGCCGAGCGTGCCGCCGCGCTCCAGGTGGAGGGGCTCCTCGCCGGTGAACAGGCGCACGGACCGGGTGCTGACCAGGCCGACGGACCCGGTTCCCGGCTTCGCTTGCATCCTCTTGGTCCTCTTCCCACGCGCTCGGCGGGCTCACTATAGCCGCGTCGGGTGGCACGTCCCCGACGTGGAACAATGGCGTGGCACGCAGCGAAAGGGCGAGTGATGAGCGAATTGGCTGACCGGATGCAGGCCGACCTGGTGGCGGCGATGAAGGCCAGGGACGACCTCGTCCGCTCGACGCTGAGGATGGCGATGACCGCGATCAAGAACGAGGAGGTCGCCGGGGCCGAGGCCCGCGAGCTCTCCGACAACGAGGTGCTCGGCGTACTCAACCGTGAGGTGGCCAAGCGCCGCGACTCGGCCGAGGCCTACACCGCCGGCAACCGTCCCGAGCTGGCCGAGAAGGAACTGGCAGAGGTCGAGGTGCTCCAGCGCTACCTGCCCGCCGCGCTGTCCGACGCAGAACTCGACGCCATCGTCGCCGAGGAGGTCGCCGCCGCGGCGGCCCAGGCCGGCGAGGCGCTCACCATGCGCCAGATGGGCCTGGTCATCAAGGCCGTGAACGCCCGCGCCGCCGGACGCGCCGAGGGCGCCAAGGTCGCCGCGAAGGTGAAGGCCGCGCTCAGCTAGCCCCTCGCCCTCCCGGCGTCCGCCGCCCCTCCCCCGTTCCCGCTGCCGATCGCAACTCTCGCTACCGGAATTCCGGTAGCGAGAGTTGCGATCGGGGGCAAACGTGGGCCTGGGGGCGGGAGCCGCGGGTCAGGCGGGGCGGTAGCGCCAGAAGGCGGGGACGGCGGCCGCCACGGCCAGGGTGAGGACGATCACCAGGAGGCCGCCGCCGCCGATGGCCCAGGCCGTGCCCACGAGGCCGGCGGCGTAGCCGTGGAGGACATCGGCGATCCGGGGGCCGCCGGCCACCACCACGATGAACACGCCCTGGAGGCGGCCGCGCACGGCGTCGTCGGCGGCGGCCTGGAGCATCGACTGCCGGAACGCTGCGGACGCCATGTCTGCGGCGCCCCCGACCACGAGGAACGAGACCGCTGCCACCAGCATCGGCAGCTGCCAGCGTCCGGCGAGGGCGACGGCGGCCCCGAGCCCGGCGATCGCCGCGCCCCAGACCAGGATGCAGAGCACGACCGCCCGTCCCTGCCGGGTGACGCGGGGCAACCACCCCGAGAACACGCCCCCCAGCACCGAGCCGATCGGGATCGCCGCCATCAGCCAGGCGAACTCCGTCCCGCCCTCGATGGGTCCACCGAAGGCGACGTGGGCCACTTCCGGGGCCAGCGCCCGCGGCATGCCGAAGATCATCGCGACGAGGTCGACGACGAACGAGGTGAGCAGGATGGGGTGGCCGCGCAGGTAGGCGAAGCCGTCCACGACCGAGCGCAGGCCGGGTGATCCCACCCGGTTCTCCACGGGCAACCCGGGCAGGCGCCAGACGGCGGACAGCGTCGCGAACAGCGTGAGGGTGTCGATGAGGTAGAGCCAGCTGTAGCCGACGACGGGGATCAGCGCGCCACCGACCATCGGCCCGGCGATCGCCCCGGCCATCATCACCGTCATGTTCAGCGAGTTCGCGGCGGGCAGCTGTTCGACCGGCAGCAGGCGGGGCAGGACGGCGCTGCGCGTGGGCTGGTTCACCCCGAAGAACGCCTGCTGGAGGGCGAAGAGGCCCAGCATCACCCACACGTTGCGCAGGTCCAGGGCCGCCTGGAGCCAGAACAGCCCGCTGGTGACGATCAGCCCGACCGTGGTGACCTGGAGCAGGAGGCGCCGGTCGAAGTGGTCCGCGAGGGCGCCGCCCCACAGTCCGAACACCACCAGCGGCACGAGCCCGAACAGGCCGGTCAGCCCGACGTACCCGGAGTCGCCGGTGATCGCGTAGATCTGTGCCGGCACGGCCACGACGGTCAGCTGCGCGCCGATCACCGTGATGATGTTGGCCCGCCACAGCCGGCGGAAGGGCGCGTTGGCGAGGGGCGCGGTGTCCGCGAAGAGTCCCCTGATGCCTGCCACGACCGCGGAGCCTAGCCGAGCGGCCCGGCGAGCCGGTGCTCCCGGAGCGTCCGGTACCCGGCGCCGCCGGGGAGCGAGCGCGAGTGGACGAGGCTGAACCCGTCGACTGTCCAGGCCTGCGGAGGGAGGGCGTCAAGGACGCGCAGCCACCGGGTGGCGGACGCCGGACGGGTCCGGGCGAGGGTGAGGTGCGGACGGAAGCGCCCGCCGTCGACCTCGACGCCGCACCCGGCGACGGCCGTGCGGCAGCGGCCGGCGAGGCGGGCGAGCGGGTCGGAGCCCTCGCGGACGCCCAGCCAGAGCGCCTTGGCGTGGTCGGGATCGGGGAAGGCGCCGGCTCCGGCCACGACGACCTCGAACGGCGGGGTCCGCTCCGCCACCGCGTCCAGGGCCTCGGCGAGCGCGTCCAGGCGCGTCTCGGGGACGGCCGGCATGAAGGCGCACGTCACGTGCCAGCTCTCCGGCAGCGTCCAGCGCAGCGACGGGTCGGCATCGCGCCGGGGTTCGAGAAGCGTGTCCCAGGCCGCCACCACCGGCGGGGGCGGCAGGACGGCCACGAACAGGCGCAGGCTCACGACAGCAGTTGCAGCAGCTCGTCCCGGTTGCGACGGAGCTGGACGGCGCCGAAGACCATGACGGCCCCGGCGGCGAGCATGAACACGCCCACCGTGACCGCGAGGAAGGCCGCGCCGGGGTCGGGGTTGACCAGGAAGTACAGGCCCAGCAGCGCGGTGATCGCTCCCGAGATGAGCACCCACAGCCAGCTGCGCTGGCCGGTCGAGCGCAGCTGAATCGCGAGCGCCACCTGGAACAGGCCGACCACGAGCGCCCACATGGCGAGGAAGATCACGATGACCGCGGCGAGGGTCTGGGGACGCGCGATCGCCAGCAGGCCGAGCAGGATCCCCGCGATGCCCTCGAACAGGATCCAGCCCCAGCTGGTGCCCCGGAAGAAGATGCCGGTGCCGAGCGCGACGATGCCGTCGATGAGGCTGAAGACGCCGAAGACGGTGAAGAAGGCCTGGACGGTCACCCCCGGCCACAGGATGGCCACCAGTCCGAGGGCGATGGCCAGCACGCCCCGCAGCAGGTTCAGCCACCACAGCCTCGAGACGAGGGACTCCGGGGTGGTCGTGCTCATGAACTGCTCCTTCCGTGCGCGTCTTCCGGGAGTCTAGGGCGTCACCCTGCACCTGCGGTCACGCATTTGCCCAAGCCATGCACGAATGCGCACGTTTCAGGTGCATGATGGCAGCCGCGTGAAAGCGTAGGACAGACCCCTGACGCCCGGAGCACCACATGCCACCACGGAACTGGCCGCGTTTCGCCGGCCTGGCGGCGCTGTGGGGTGCCTCGATGGTGGCGCTGTGGATCGCTGTCGGCGGGCTCGGCTGGGCCCTCGCCGCGGTGCTGCAGTGCCTGGTTGTGGCGGCCACCGTCACCCTCGCGTCGCGAGGCGCCGGCGCCCGCGTGCGGCTGGGCGGGCCGGCCGTCCCCGTGCTGGTCACCGCGCTGGCGCTCGCCGTCCAGTCGGCCGGGCTCGCGGTGGCCCTGGGACGCCTGGGCGTGGCGCCGGCAGTGCTCGTGCTCAGCGCGATGCCGCTGTTCGCGGCCCTCACCGGGCAGGTCTGGGGCATCGACCGGATCACGGGCGTCACGGCGGCGGGGCTGGGCGTGGGCTTCCTCGGGTTGCTCTTCGTGGTGGCCTTTCCCGCGGACGGGGACTCCTGGGCCTTCATCACCGGCGTCCTGTGCGGACTCGCCAGTGCGCTGGCGGCCGCCTTCGTCAGCCGCTACGGGCCGCGCCGCCTCGGGGCGGATCCGGGACGGGCGGTGACCGCCAACCTGCTCGCCGCAGCCGTGCTCTCGCCCTGGCTCGTGGTGTCGGGCATCGGCATGCCCGGCGTCGGGGAGGTCGCGGCGCTCGGGCTGATCGCCCTTGCCGCCGTGGGCATCGCACCGATCCTCATCGTGCCGCCGCGCGATGCCGCGGCCGCCCGCTTCACCAGCGGGGTGAAGCTCACCGGCATGGTCCTGGCCCTCGGCGTGGGGCTGGTGGCCCTGGGCGACCGGCTGACCGCCCTGCAGGTGGTCGGCGCGGTCCTCGTGCTGTGCGGCACGCTCCTGGTGAGCGCGCTGCTGCCGCCCCGGTTGGTCAGGCGGTGGCGGTCTTCGGGCGCCCCCCGGGCCTGAGGCCCTACGCTGCTCGCATGGCCGATACCGAGCAGACGAGGGCCGACCTGGCCGACCCCTCCGCCGACGGCGCGGACGGTGCGTCCCGCGTCCCCTTCCCCGCCCCCACGCCGACGGGCGGGACGCCTGTGCCCACCCCCGCCCCCGTGCCGACCGGCACGCCCGCGGCGCCCACCTCCCGTGTCAGCCGGGTGTTCGTCGATTTCGGGCACCCCTTCGTCTGGGGCTTCACCGCGACCGTCGGCGGGCTCGTCGCCTGGTCGCTCGCGGGGGCGATGGCGTCGCTGTCCACCGTTCTGGTGTCGGTCGGCGCCGCGCTGTTCATCGCCATGGCCCTCGATCCCATGGTCCGCTGGCTGGAGGGCCACGGGATGTCCCGGGGCCTGAGCATCGCCGTGGTGTTCGTCGTGTTCTCGCTGGCCTTCGGAGCGGTGATCGCGCTGATCGTCCCGACCGCCGTCGTGCAGATCTCCCAGTTCGCGTCCGCCGTGCCCGGCTACATCTCCGACCTCCAGAACGCCGCGTGGTTCAAGAACCTCGTCGCGGCCAGCGGGCAGAGCGACATCTACCAGAACCTGCTGAACCAGGCGCGTGCGTGGCTGTCCAACCCGGCCAACCTGCTCGCCATCGGCGGCGGGGCGCTCGCGGTGGGCACCGGGGTCGTGAACGCGGTCTCCGGCACCCTGATCGTGCTGGTCCTGACGCTGTACTTCCTGGCCTCGCTGCGCACGATGATGCACGCGATGACCCGGCTCGCCCCGGCACACGCGCGCGCGCAGCTGGGCGAGATCACCGAGCAGATCACCGAGTCGGTCGGCGGCTACGTCTCCGGCATGGCGATCCTGGCGTTCTTCAACGCGGTGTTCTCGTTCATCCTGCTCACGGTGCTCGGCGTCCCGTTCGCCGCACTGCTCGCCTTCCTCGCCCTGCTGATCACGATGATCCCGATGGTCGGGCCGGCGCTGTTCTGGATCCTCGCGACCAGCGTCTCGCTGTTCCACTCCTGGTGGATCGGACTGATCTTCGCCGCGGTCTACTTCGCCTACATGCAGGTCGAGGCCTACGTGATGACCCCGCGGGTGATGACGAAGGCCGTCGACATCCCGGGCTCCCTCGTCCTGATCGGCGCCATGGTCGGTGGCACCCTGCTGGGCCTGCTCGGCGCGCTGGTGGCGGTGCCGGTGACGGCGTCGCTGCTGATGATCGTGAACAAGGTCTATGTGCCAAGGCAGGACGAGAAGCTGGTGCGCTGGGGGTGATCGGGCGCCCTGTGCGGGTACAGGGCCTTGCGGCGCGGTCGTAGCCTGAACCCGAGACCGAGGAGGCGCACGATGCAGTTGGGCATGGTCGGACTGGGACGCATGGGCGGCAACATGGCCGAGAGGCTGCGCGCCGCGGGCCACGACGTGGTCGGCTACGACACCAACCCCGAACTCTCGCAGGTGCCCGACCTGGCGGGCCTGGTCGAGCGGCTCACGGACAGCCCGCGCGTGGTGTGGGTCATGGTGCCGGTGCAGTTCCTCGACCAGGTGCTGGACGACCTCGGCGCACTGCTGTCCGAGGGCGACATCGTCATCGACGGCGGCAACAGCCGGTGGACCGGCGACGCACCCAGGGCGGAGAAGCTCGACGCGCGCGGCGTCCGCTTCATCGACTGCGGTGTCTCCGGCGGCGTGTGGGGCACGGAGTACGGCTACGCCCTGATGTGTGGAGGCGACGCTGCGGACGTGGCCGTCGTGCAGCCGGTCTTCGACGCGCTGAAGCCCGCCGGCGAGCACGGCTTCGTGCACGCCGGCTCCCATGGTGCCGGTCACTTCGCGAAGATGGTCCACAACGGCATCGAGTACGCGATGATGCAGGCCTACGCCGAGGGCTGGGAACTCCTGGAGAAGGCGGACGTCGTGACCGACGTCCCGGCGGTGTTCGACAGCTGGCGCGAGGGCACCGTCATCCGGTCCTGGCTGCTCGACCTCATCGCGCGAGCCCTGGCCGACGACCCGGGCCTGGAGCGGATCCGCGGCTACGCCGACGACTCCGGCGAGGGCCGCTGGACCGTCGACGCCGCCATCGACCTCGGCGTGCCGGTGCCGGCCCTCACCGCCGCGCTGTTCGCCCGGTTCGTCTCACGCCAGGACGAGTCGCCGGCCATGAAGCTCGTGGCGGCGATGCGCCAGCAGTTCGGCGGCCATGCCGTGCAGTCCGAGTCGCCGGACGTTGCCGCGGTCTGAGCCGCGTCAGGCGGTGTGGTCGCCGCCGTCCTCCCCGCGGCGGGCCCTGTTCTGCTGCAGCCGGGCCTGGAAAAGGCTCACGAGCGAGGCGACGAAGGCCAGGTTGAAGGCCATCTGGACGGTGACCACCGCGCGGGCCGCCTGCCCCGTGGCCGACACGTCGCCGAAGCCCACCGTGGACACCGTGGCCATCGACAGGTACAGCGCGTCCAGGCGTGTCGCGAGGCCGGTGAACTGGCCGGGGTCGGACACCGCGAGCAGGAAGTACACGGAGGCGAAGCTGACCAGGGCGACCTCGAGGATGAGCGCCAGGTGCACCAGTTGCAGTCGCTTCTCGGCGCGGCGCAGCTCGTCCACGGTCACCCACGCCACGAGCGCGAGGCCGGCGAGGCTTGCCACGATGCCGGCCATGAACCCGATCGGGGCGTCCTCGCTGACCGGCGAGAGGAAGTAGATCACCAGGACCGCCACCGGCAGCGCCACGCGGTTCAGCCAGGGGCGGCGCAGGCCCGTCCCCGCGTCCGCGCTCACCGGAGGCCCACCTGCGCGACCACCATGCCCCCGGTCCCGGACGGGTGGTCCATGGCCGCCAGTTCCGCCCCGGCGTCGGCGAGCCCGACGACGCGGCCCAGCAGCGGCCGCGGGTCGAGGGTGCCCCCGGCGATCAGGTCGAGCATGGCGGGATAGTCGCGGGCGGCCATCCCGTGGCAGCCGGCGAGGCGGAGCTCGCGGGACACCACGAGGTCCCAGGGCAGCGGCGTGGCGAGGTGCTCGCCGAACATCAGGCCCACCTGGAGGTGGCGTCCCCTGCGCCGCAGCCCGCGGATGGACGCGGTTGCCGTGGCGGCAGAGCCGAGGGCGTCCATCGAGACGTGGGCGCCGCCTCCCGTGCGGGCGACCACGGCGTCCACGGGGTCCGCACCGACCGGCACGGGCCACGCCCCGAGTGCCTCGGCGCGCGCGAGGGCGTCGCCGGAGACGTCGAGCGCCAGCACGCGCGCCCCGAGCGCGACACCGATCTGGACCGCGGACAGGCCCACGCCACCGCAGCCGTGGACGGCGAGCCACTCCCCTTCGGTCAGGCCGGCCTGGGTGGTGAGGGCGTGGTAGGCGGTCGCGAACCGGCACCCCAGGCTGGCTGCGGTGACTGCGTCGATGGTGTCGGGCAGGCGCACGAGATTGAAGTCGGCGGCCGGCACGGCGACGTACTCGGCGAAGGACCCGGGCCCGGTGAAGCCGGGCTGGGTCTGCGCGGGGCAGACCTGCGCCTGGCCGGCCAGGCACCACTCGCAGCGTCCGCAGCCGTTGACGAACGGGACGGTGACCCGCTCCCCCACGGCGAAGTCGCGGACGTCCGGTCCGACCTCAGCAACCACCCCGGCGAACTCGTGGCCGGGGATGTGCGGGAGCGCCACCGGGTCGTGTCCGCGCCACGCGTGCCAGTCCGACCGGCACACCCCGGTGGCTTCCACGGCGATCACGGCCCCGTCGGCCGGGCAGGCCGGCTCGGGGACGTCGAGGAGTTCGGGCATCGTCCCGATCGAGGAGTAGACCACTGCGCGCACGGGAGCGTTCTACCAGACCGGGCGGCCCCCGACGTGACGGTGCCGACGGGCGAGCCCTGGCCACCGGGGAGCCCCGGCGGGCCTCACTCCCCCGTGTCGCCGGCGTCGTGTGAGGAGTGTCGGCGCGCGAGGACGATGGCGTCCTCCAGTTCGGCCGGCTGCCCGTCCGGGCCGGTGGCGGACCGCTGGCGCGTCTCGGCCACCAGCGCCTCCCACTCCGTCGGGTGCAGCCCGAGGGCCTCCAGCTCCTCCTCGGGGGTGTGGAAGTCGTGGTGGTGGCTGTCCAGCGCGGTCGCCCACGGCGGGGGTGCGGCGTGGGTCACCAGGAGCAGGTAGCCGCCCGGCGCGACCGCCCCGGCGGCCCTGCGCAGGATCTCGTCGCGCGGCAGCTCGACCGGCGACTGCAGGAAGAAGGCGCTGACCAGGTCGAACGTCCCGCCCGGGGACCACTCGGCCAGGTCCTGGGCGACCCAGGTGATGCGGTCTGCGGGGACGCCGAGGTCGGCGGCCGCGGCCCGTCCCCGCTCGACGGCGGTGGTGGAGATGTCGACGGCCGTCACCCGCCAGCCCTGCTGCGCGAGCCACACGGCGTCCCCGCCCTCACCGCAGCCCAGGTCCAGCGCCGTACGCGGGGCGAAGCCGGAGACGAGGTCGACCAGTACCTGGTTGGCCCGTCCCGACCAGACCTGCGGCCTGCTCGCGTAGCGTTCCTCCCAGAACTGCACCGCACCCATGGTTCTCCTCCCTCACTGGCCGCCCATCGTACGGCGCGTCCGGGCTGTCCTCCGCGCCGTGCGGCGCGCGTGACACGAAGCAGCAATTGAGCCCCGTCCCGTGCCCTGCGCCCGGCCCGGCCGCCACGGCTATCGTGAGGCCGACACCACGGCCGGCGGAGGTTCGATGGGTCCCGACAGCGCACAGTCGCGGCGGTGGGGAGCGGTGACCGTCGTCGCTGTCGCCTGCCACGCCGTCCTGCAGGCCTGGCTGGTGGTGGCGGCACTGTCCCCGGGCCTCCTCGCGTCCGTCCCGGAACCCCTGGCCTGGATCGCCCGGCCGGGCTCGGTCGGGGCGATGTCCGTCGTCCTCGGGGTGGGCGCGCTGGCCTTCGGCCTGGTGGTGGCGACGCGCTGGAAGGCCTCCGCGCGGGTGCCGTTCCTGCTGTCGGCCTGGAGCGCGGGGACGGCCGTGCCGCTGGCTGTCGCCGCCTACCTCCCGTGCACCGGCGACGGCCCACCCCTGTGGGACGCGCTCAGCAACGCCTTCGCGCTGTTCCTCGGCTCGTTCGAGCAACCCTTCGGGCCCGGTCAGGCCTGCGCCTATCCGACCCCGCTGGCCCTCCAGGTCGCCCGGCTGCTCGCGATCCTGGCCACCCTCAGTGGAGCGACGTCCGTGCTCTTCTCGGTCTCCCGCTCGCAGCTCGACCGGCTGGCCGCCCTGCGCGCGCGCCGCCTGGTGGCGGTGGTGGGGGCGGACGTGTCGTCGTGGCCGCTCGTGCAGCACGTCGCCCGCTCGGCCGGACGCGGCGTGCGGACCGTCCTGCTCACCGGCGAGCCCGAGGCCCACGCCCGGGCGGCCCCGAGCGACGGCGTGCTGGTGTGGCGCACCCCCGGCGACGACCCGCTCGCCCTGCGGGACGGGTTCCCGTGGAGGCGGGCGGTCCGGTGCTACCTGCTGGCCCCCGACGGGGGCGCCAATCGCGCGCTCGCCCGCCAGTTGCGCGAGGCACTGCCGCCCGGCGTGCCCGGATCCCCGCGGCTGCCGGTCGTCGCCCGGATCGACGACCCGTGGCACGCCGACGACTTCCGGCGTGGGTCCATCGGCGACGCGCGCGTGGTGTTCGACGCGGTCGGCACGCACGAGTCCACCGCCGGGCTCCTCGTGGAGCGGATCCGGAGTGTGCCGGAGGTCACCGACCTCCTGCTGGTCGGCGAGGGCGCGCTGGCGCTGGCGGTCCTGGCAGAGCTGTCGCAGGCCGGTCGCGAGGCCCGGTACCTCGACGGCGCCGCGGTCCTCCCGCGGGTGCGGCTGTTCGGACCCGGCGCCGCCGACCTCCTCGCCGACCACCGGGTGCGACAGGGGCGGTTCGCCTCCGACCCGGTGGCCGTCGACGTGGCGTCGGGCGAGGCGTCGCTCGACGATCTGGAGCCCGCTCTCGCCGGTGTCGGCGCGGCCGGCGGGCGCGCCGTCGTCGTGGTGGCACAGGAGGGGTCGAGACTCGGGACGAGGCTCTCCGTCCGGCACCCGGAGCTGTCGGTGTTCGAGCTCGCGCAGGGCGCCGGGGAGCTCGGCGGGGCGGAGTCGGCGGCCGGTGGCCTGGTCGAGTTCGCCCTGGCCCTCGCCCCGTCCACCGGCAGGGGCGCGGACGCCTGGGAGCGCGCCGCGCGGGCCGTCCACGAGCGCTACCGCCGGCGCTTCCCGAGCGCCGCCCACGCGAGCCCGTGGGAGGAACTGCCGGAGTTCTACCGGGAGTCGAACCGCCGGCAGCTGTCGAGCATCCTGGACGGCATGGTGGCGCTCGGCCGCACGTGGTCCCCCGCCTCCCCGGAGGACACCCCGTTCGACGAGGCGCGCATCACCTCGGGCGAGGAGGAGGACCGGATCGCCGAGGGGTCGCGGCTGTTCCAGCTCTCCGAGCAGGAGGTGGCCGCCCTCGCCGCCGCCGAGCACGAGTCGTGGCGCGCGCACCACCTCGCCGAGGGGTGGCGCCAGGGGCCGCGCCGGGACGATGATGCGCGGCGGCACCCCGACCTGTGCGGCTGGGAGGAGCTCACGGAGGCCTCGCGGCGCAAGACCATGGCCGGAGTCGTCGACACGCTGTTCCGGCTGCGCGCACTGGGCTACCGGGCCGTGCCCGCGGGGCCGGCCGTGGGCTGGGCGCGCTACCGCCGGGTGGGCGAGGTGCAGGCGTCCCGGTTGGACCGGCACCACTCCTGGCGGTCGACGGACGGCGCGGAACTGGCCGGCGTCCCCGGTGACTGGCTGGTGACCGACCCGTCGGGAGGGACGCGGACGGTGACGGACGCCAGCTTCCGCGCGACCCACGAGCACGATCGGGGTGACACCTGGCGCCGCACCGGCGTCGTCGAGGCCCGTCCCGTCCTTCCGGGCGAGCGCGTCGACACGCAGGAGGGTCCAGTCGTTGCACGAGGCCCGGGGTGGGTCCTGCGGGACGGGGACGGGCACGCCTGGGTCGTCGGGGAGGAACACTTCCGGGCCGCCTACGCCCCCGCCGGCCCCGCGCCCGCGGTCAGCGCTGGGCCAGCCACTCCTCCAGGCGGGACGGGTACGCGGTCATGATGATGTCCGGGTGCTGCGCGGTGAACGTCGCCCACTGGGCGGGGTCGTTGAGCACCCACACCATCACCTTCACACCGATGGCCTGGAGCTGCCGGAGGTAGGACGGGGTCGCCACACCCTGCTCCACGCCCACGGCCCACAGCCCTTCGTCCGCCAGCGACGCTGCCGGGACCTGTCGGCCAGAGACGAACAGCATCCGCTTGTACTCGGGGGCTGCCCGGGCGACGTCATCGAGCCACTCGCGCGAGAACGACGTGATCACGGTCCGCTCACGCAGGCCGTAGCGGACCGGCGCGGCCAGGAACTCCTCGCGCTGCGCGGTGGTCTGGGCGGTCTTGACCTCGAGGAACACCATGGCGTTCCCGCTGGCGGCGGCGATCCCCTCCAGGGTCGGGTCGAGCCGCGGCACGGGGTACTGCGCGGGGTCGGTGGAGGTCGGCTTGGACTTGCAGAGCCGGTTCAGGTCCTTCCAGGTCGTCCGGGACACGCGCACCGCTGTGCCACCGCAGTCCAGCCCCTTGGTGGCCTGTTCGTCGTGCACGAGGACGGCGACGCCGTCGGAGGTGAAGCGGACGTCGGTCTCCACCGAGAACCCGTCGGCCGCTGCAGCCTCCATCGCCTGCTGGGTCTCGAACTGGTGCTTCTCCAGCCCTCCGCGATGGGCGAGGATCATCGGCACGGCCGCGTCGCCGCCGGAGGCCGGGCTGGGCGTGTTGGTGGCCGGGACCGTTGCGGTGGCCGGGGCCGATGCCGCCGGTGAGGGGGTCGCCGCCGCGACGGGCGTACCACGGGGCCACAGGACGACGGCGGCGGCGACGAGCACGAGCACCGCCACCGCCGCGCCCACCAGGACGAGCACCCGGGGACGGCCGGGTGCTGCGGGGCTCCCCGCCTGCGGCGACGATCCGCCGAGGGGCCGGACGGGCACGGCACCATCGGGCTGTGCGTCCGGTGGTGCCGGCGCCGGGTCCGGGGGCGGGCCGAAGACCGGGAGCGCGGGGCGAGTCGTCGCGGAAGGTGCCGCCGTTGGTGGTGTGGTCGATGGCGGTGTCGCCGACGGGGGTGTGTCCGGGGCGGGCGGTGCCTCCTCCCGGGCCGGGGTGCGCGCGTCCCCACCCGGAGGGTCGGAGGCCGTTGGCGCCGCGTCTGGCGGAGGCGCGGACGGCGCTGCCGGCCCGGGCGCGACGACCGGCACCACGGCGGGCGGCCGGACCGCGGGCGCGTCCGGGGGCGGGACGGCCGGTGCCGCCTCGGGGAGCCGGGCAGCCGTCCCGGTACCCATGGTCGCGGCGAGGGTGGCGAGGAGCCGGTCGGTGTTGAAGCCGACGGGGCTGATCTCGACCGCCTGGCGGCGGGTGAGGGGCAGCAGGTCGGGCGGGAGCTCGTCCGCCTGTGGCATCGCCGCGCCGTCGACCAGGATCGGGACGACGCGCACGCCGCGGGTGAGCGCGGCGGTGAGCTCGAGGCGGACGAAGTCGTCGGGGTCGTCGAGCCTGCGCCGTCCCCGCGCGTCGGTCATGGTGGCCCACCGGTTGCCGATGAGGGCGAGCAGGACGTCGCACGCGGCGACGGCGTCGGTGATCCGCTCCACGAAGTCGTCGCCGGGGTCGATGTCGTCGACGTCCTTGAAGACCGACCCCGCGCCGAAGCGGGCGACGAGCACCTCGTAGAGCTGCCGGGCCGGCCAGGCCGTCTCCTGGCGCCGGTAGCTGATGAAGATCTTGCCCTGCCTGCCCTCCGGCACTGGGGCCCCTTCCTCCCAGGGAGGTTGTCGCCATGCTAGGCCGGGAACGCCGCCGTCCGACGGTGGCAATTTGGCACCCGGGCAGTGTGGTCGACGCGAGGCGAGCGTCCTCCGGCGCCGGACGACGGGTGGGCGTAGGGTGCGAAGTGACCCCCGGGACTCGCGGGCGGCGGAAGGAGCGGGCCATGCAACCCTCGATCGTGATCAACCGCGAGTACGGCAGCGGCGGGCGCGAGGTGGGCCGGCTGATCAGCGAGCGGACCGGCATGCGGTTCTACGACACGCTGATCCTCCAGGAGGCTGCCAGCCGCCGGGGCCTGCCCGCGGACCTGCTGTCGAGCTTCGACGAGCGCATCGCCACCGGCCAGTTCTTCGACCTGTCGATCATCGGCGGGTCGGACCCGGAGACCTACTCGCTGCCCTTCCGCATGTACGCGGCGATCGCCGAGGTCGTGACCGAGGCCGCCCAGACCGCTCCGGCCGTGTTCATCGGACGCTGCGCCGACCAGATCCTGCGCGACGCGAACCTCCGCTTCCGGAACGTCTTCATCTACAGCACCGACCTGGAGCGGAAGATCGAGCGCGCGGTCGAGGTGGACGGGGTGGCGCGCAAGGACGCGGAGCGCCACATCGCACGGATGGACAAGGCCCGCGTGCGCTACCAGCAGTTCCTCACCGGGACGCGACTGGGCGACTACCGCACCTACGACCTGTGCCTGAACACCGGTCGCCTGGGCTACGCGACGTGCGCCGACATCATCCTGGCCGCGGACGCCGGCGCCCCGTCCTGAGCGACCCGGGAACCGCCCGCTCGCTGCCCCGGGCGAGCAGAATGGCACCATGAACATCATCGACAACGGTCCCCTGCCCAACGTCTTCGACCTGGAGGCGGCGACGGTCGAGAACACCACCTACCGGACGGTCGCCTGGACCGGGAGGTACCTCCAGGTGACCCTGATGTCGATCCCGCCCGGCTCGTCCATCGGGCTCGAGGTGCACCCGGAGACCGACCAGTTCGTGCGGATCGACGCGGGTCGCGGGCAGGTGCTGATGGGTCCCGCGGAGGACGACCTCAGCTTCCGCGCCGACGTGAGTGACGGCTGGAGCGTCCAGGTTCCCGCCGGCAGCTGGCACGACATCGTCAACACCGGCGAGGAGGACCTGCGCCTCTACGTCGTCTACGCGCCGTCGCACCACGCGTCCGGCATCGTGCAGCAGACCTCCGCGGACGCCGAGCGCGACGAGGAGTCCGGCCGCGACGAGCCGCCGTCCTGGACGGTCCAGCCCTCGGCGCCGAGGGACGAGAAGGCCTGATCTCAGGCCGCTGATCGGTCGAGGACGAACGCCGCGACGTCGTCCAGCATCTCGACCAGGTGTTCGGGTTGGCCCGTCCACACCTGCCGGGAGGTGGGCAGGCCGGCGAGGATCATCGACGCGGTGAGGTCGTCGATCGCCATCCCGCGGGGCGCGGGGCGCAGTGCGATGGCGCGGGCCCGCTCCCGCTGTTCCGGGCTGAGCCCGTCCCACCACGTCTGGAGCGCGCGTGCATCGGCCATGCGCTGATTGTGGCCGCAGCGCGACCCCCTCGTGAGGTGCGAACGGTGGGCGGACGCCTCCCGGTGCGTCCAGAGCTGGAACCGGCGGCTCACTCGCCCCGGTGGTGCCCGCGAGGGCTAGTGGTCGTGGCGGTGGTGGGCGTCCGGGTAGTGGGGATGGGCGTGGCTGAGCTCGGCGTGCTCATGGGGGTGCCGGTGCCCGCGGCTGGTGACCGGCGGGGCATCCGGGCCGTGGAGGTGGTCGTGGTGGCCGTCGTCGTGGGTGTGCCAGTGGTCGTGGGTGAGCGCGGGGTGGGTGTGCTCGTGGACGTGGCGCTCGCGCAGGTGAAGCCAGACCCCGACACCCATCAGGGCCCCGGCCACCAGGAGGGGCACGGTGACGGGGTCGCCCAGCGCGACGGCGAGCACGGCACCGAAGAAGGGGGCGACGGAGAAGTAGGCGCCGGCGCGGGCGGTGCCGAGGTGGCGCAGGGCGACGATGAACAACGTGAGGCTGACGCCGTAGGCGATGAAGCCGACGCCGGCGGCGGCAGCGATGTTGGCGGCGGCGGGGAGGGTGGACCCGAGCAGGAGGGCGAGCACGAGGTTGGTGGGCCCGGCGACCAGTCCCTTGACCGCGGCCAGCCAGGTGGCGTCGGTCAGCGACACCTTGCGGGTGAGGTTGTTGTCGATCGCCCAGCCCAGGCAGGCGCCCAGGACGGCGAGCCCGGCCCAGGGCGAGCCGAGCTCGACACCCATCGGGACGACGAGCACCACCGCGCCGGCGACGATCGCGAGCATGCCGAGCGCGACCCAGCGGTCGACGTTCTCACGGAACACGACCCAGGCGATGAGTGCGGTGAAGACGCCTTCGGCGTTGAGCAGCAGCGACGCCCCCGTCGCCGGGAGCTGGGTGAGGCCGACCATCAACAGCACCGGGGCGAGGACGCCGCCGAACACGACGGCGCCGGCCAGGGGCAGGCGGTCAGCGCGCGGCAGGCGGACGCGTTCTGCCCGCCGGGCCAGACGCCAGGCGGCCAGGCCGAGCCCGGAACCGGTGTAGAGCAGCCCGGCGAGCATCCACGGGCTCACCGCACCCAGCAGGAGCTTCGCGACCGGGGCGCCCGCGCCGAACAGGAGGGCAGCCACCAGGGCTGCGCGGACTCCCGCGTTGCGCATCCGGGCCTCCTCTCGTGGGCCGAGTCGACTCATCCGGCGTCCGGCGGATCACCAACCTAGCGGTCCGGGGTCAGCAGCTTCGCCATGGCGAACTCGTCCACCGGGGTGCCATCGAGGATCAGGGAGTGGCGCCGCAGGCCCTCCTCGACGTAGCCGCAACGCCGGTAGAGCCCGATCGCCGCGGCGTTGTGGGTCATCACGGTGAGTTCGAGGCGGGCGACGCCACGCTCGGTCGCCCACCGGTCGACGGCCTCGAGCAGGCGGCGTCCCCAGCCGCTGCCCCGGGCCTCCTCCAGCAGGCCGATCACCACGTAGGCGCTGTGCCGGCTGCGCCGGAACGGCCCCCGCTCGGCATGGACGAAGCCGAGGGCCCTGAGCCCGTCGAAGACGACCAGGTAGCAGTGGTGGTCCGGATGGAGGACGGAGAGCCACTCCTGGAGCAGGCGGGGGTCCTCGGAACGCTCCCCCGGCTCGAGCATCATCGTGCTGTTCTCGCGGTCGAGCTCGCACAGCATGCGCGTGACCGCTTCCGCCTCTTCAGGGGCCGGGATGCGGATCGTCGGGTTCACCAGACGATTGTCCCCGCCTGCGATCCCGTCCGGGCCGCGTCGCGCGAAGTCGGAGCAGTCGCCCTTCGGGCGGTCAGCGGCGGCGCGCAATTCTGCGCGGTGACCCCACACGGGCGCGCCACTAGCCTCCAGCGCAGGGGGGGTTGTCACGTGGCGTCGCCTGAGGAGACCGCAGCCGGGGACGGGCCGGCACCGCACGCCTCGACGACGGCCGGGTCGGCGCCGCAGCGTCGCCGGCTGGTCGCCAGGACGGTCACGATCACGGCCGTGGTCACCTTCGTCGCCACCCAGCTGGCGGGCTGGGCGATCAGCCGCGTCGCCGACAGTGTCGCGGGCGCGGCCACGCCCGCCCTGTCGGTGGAGTCGTCCGGCCCGATCGTGAGCCCGTGGGACGTGACGATCCCGCAGTCGCCGGACGAGGTGGCCGGCGCGTTGGTCCGCCCGGAGACGATCGCGCGGTGGGCGTTGAACCAGGGTGGCGGACCGTCCAACCGCGTCCGGATCGAGCTGGTCGTGAGCGGCACCAGGGATCGCGCCGTCCTGCTCGAGGGGATCAGTGCGACCGACGTCGACTGCGCCACGCCGCCGGCCTGGACGGCGATCGCGGCCACCGTCGGCGGCGAGGTTCCGGTGCGCGAGGTGGAGATCGACCTCGATGCGGGACGGACGCAGGGGACGCCGAAGGCCGACCCGTCGTTCGGGGAGGAGTTCCGCTTCCCGCTTCAGGTGTCCTCCACCAGCCTGGAGTTCTTCACCGTCACCATCCGGAGCACCTCCGCAGACTGCCGGTTCCGGCTCCGCGTCGACTTCCGTGACGGCGGCACGCGCGGCAGCCAGCTGGTCGACGACGGCGGCCGGCCGTTCCGGGTGATCTCGCCCCGCTCGGCGGCGGCCCACATGGAGTGGCACGCCACCGAGGGCGGGCTGTGGACACCGACGAAGGTCGTCGCCTGAGAGGAGGAACCCGTGCGCAGGTCGATCGCAGCCCTGGGCGGCGGCATGGTGCTGAGCTGCCTGCTCACCGCGTGTGCTGACCCGGTCTCGGCGCCGTTCACCCCGGACTCCGCGACCCAACAGCTGGTCACCCAGACCCAGACGGCGCTGGAGTCGTACTGGTCCGGGCAGCTGGCGACGTTCAGCGGTGCGCCGTTCGAGGCGCCCACGCGGATCGTGTTCTACGACGACGAGCACGAGCCGGTGGTCGAGGGCTGCGCCCTGGCGCCGGGCGACTGGAAGGGGAACTCGTTCTACTGCCCCGGTGACGGGGTGCTCTACCTCAACCCCGACCTGTTCGCGGCGCTGGCGGACCAGCTGAAGACCCCGGCGCTGGGCGGGGTGGTCGTCCACGCCCACGAGTTCGGCCACCACCTCGCGGAGGTGGACGGGGCGAGCTTCGTCACCCCGACGATCGGCGGTGAGCTGCAGTCGGACTGCTACGCGGGGGTGTTCCTCTCCGCGGTCCAGGACGGCGACGTGGCGTTGCCTGCGCTGGGCGACTTCGACCTGTACGACGCCATGCAGACGATCCGCCGTCTCGGGACGGAGGGCGTCGACTGGGACGACCACCTGACCTGGTTCGCCGAGGGTGCGCACGGAGGGCCGGCCGAACGGGCGTACGCGATGGCGCTCGGCGTGATCAGCAAGGATCCCCGCCTGTGCCAGGCCTACGAACTGACCGCGCCGATCGACACGATCAGTGTCGGTGCCTTCCGGTTCACCCCTCCCCCGGCCACGACCGACACGGTCTTCGGCCAGGTGCACCTGATGCGGTCGCAGGCCTTCCCCGACCTGATGCTGACGGTGTCGCCCCGGCAGGTGCGACCCGGACCCGCCGGCCCGGCGCTGGACGGGCTGGTGCCGGCCTACTTCGGCGGGGTTCCCGCGGAGCGCATCGGAGCTGTCGAGGACTTCGTCACCATGGACGGGCTCACCTCGGCGAGCCAGCGGTACCAGCAGGACACGGCGGCCGGCCCGAGGCACGGCGTGCTGGTGCTGGCCACGCGCGGGACGGGGACGTCCATCCTGCTGGACTTCAGCGCCGTCGGGCCCAGCCCCGCCGACGACGGGTGGGAGCAGCTGGGCGACGCGGCGTTCGCGTCGCTGTGGGGCGTCTACTTCGACGGCTGATCCGTACCGGTGCGGGTGCCCGCGTGTATCGGGCCACGAAACCGCAAAGAGGCCCGAACCTGCCAAACGCGGGTCCAGACGTCCTCGATGTCCTGAGACATTACACAGTCGGGCTGACAGGATTTGAACCTGCGACCCCTTGACCCCCAGTCAAGTGCGCTACCAAGCTGCGCTACAGCCCGTTCTTCAGTTGTCGGCCCTGTGAGGCCCGGCTGGACACTGTACTACGAATCGCGGGCGGCTCGCGCCACCGCGTCCCGAGGGGCAGTTCCCCGGTCTTCCGGCGCGCTCGACCGGCGCGTCCTACCCTGAGTGGTGACCCGAACGGACGCCGCAGGCGGCGTGCCCTGGGTGGAGAAGAGGAGAGGGCAGTGAAGCTCGCGGAGGCAGCCCAGTCGTTCCTTGCCGGCAAGCGGATCGCGGTCACGGGCGTGTCCCGCAACCCGCAGGGCCACGGCAGCAACACCGTCTACGACCGGCTCGTGGACCGTGGCTACGAGGTGTTCGCCATCAACCCCCACGCAGAGACCATCGGCGGACGGCCCGCCTACCCGGACCTCGCGTCGGTCCCCGGCGGCGTGGACGCGGTCGTCATCGGCACCCGTCCCGAGCACGCCATGAACACGGTCAAGCAGGCCGTCGACCTCGGCGTCACGAAGGTCTGGATGCACCGCTCGGTGGACGCCGGCAGCGTCTCCCCCGAGGCGGTCGCCTACGGGCGCGAGCACGGCCTGCTCGTGATCGACGGCGGCTGCCCGCTGATGTTCGATCCGACGGCCGACGGCGCGCACAAGGTGATGTGCGCGATCCTGAAGCTCACCGGAAAGGTGCCGCGCACCGTCTGACCGCCACGCAGGGGACGGACACCCGCGCGCTGTCGGCCCGCGACAGTACGCTCATCCTGTGCTCGCACCCACACCCCTGTTGCGGCCCAGTCCGCTCGACATCGGCGACCTGTTCGCCGGAAGCTTCGCCGCGCTCAAGCGCCGCTTCGGCCTGTTCGTCCTGATCGCCCTGTTCCCGTCCCTCGTGGGCCTCGTCGTGATCGGCGGCGGCGTCGTCATCGCCCTCTCGGCGACGGTGGCCGCAGGATCCCGCGGCATGACCGCCGGGATCCTGGTGGGCATCGCCGTCGCGATCGTCGGTGCCCTCGCGACCGTCCTGGCCCAGGTGAAGGCCCAGGGCATGATGTCCCTCGGCGCCTACGAGATCGCCCAGGGCCAGCACCCCGACCTGCGGGGTCTGCTGACGCGGACGCGGGGCTTCCTTCCCCGCATGGCGCCGGTGATCGCGATCTTCCTCGGCGCCGTCCTCCTCGCCTACGGCCTCGTCCTGGGGATCGTCTTCGCCATGGTCGGTGCCCTGGACGGCAGCTCCGGCGGACGCGCGGCCGGCGCCGCCGCACTGATGGTGCTGCTGGTGCTCGCCATGATCCCGGTGACGATCTTCCTCCAGATCAAGCTGCTCTACACGGTGCCGGCCATCGCCCTGGAGCAGGTCGGCGGCATCGAAGGGATGAAGCGTTCCTGGCGCCTCACCCGCGGCGCGTTCTGGCGCACGTTCGGCTACTCCATCGTCGCGTCGCTCGCCGTCGCCGCCGTCGGCATGGTCGTGAGCGGGGCGTCCCAGATCGTGATGATGCCGGCCGCCATGAGCATGGAGGGCAACACCAACGATCCCGGCCGCGTGGCCGCAGCCATGATGGTGCTGCTGCCGCTCTACCTCGTGGTGATCCTCCTGCAGGTGGCCGTCCAGCTGGTCACCCAGCCGTTCCTGCACGCCTACACCACCTACATGTTCATCGACCAGGTGCGTCGCTCCGAGCTGCCGCCCGCCCCGGCGTACGGCCACCAGGCCCCCCAGCCCGGCTACTACGCGCCCCCGGGCCAGTACTACGGGCAGCAGCAGCCCGGCCAGGGGTACCCGCCGCAGGCACCGCCCGCACCGGGCCAGCCGGGTGGCTGGCAGCCGCCCGCACCGCCCCAGGGCTGAGCGGGGTTACCCTCGCTCCGCCCCGGTCGGCCGGGCGGAACCCCGTCCGGGACCGGTGAGGTCCGGGATCGGAGCGGTCAGCGATCCTTGCGCTTCTCGCGCGCCCGGACCTCGACGTGGACGGGCGACCCGCGGAAGCCGAAGTCCTCGCGCAGGCGGCGCTCGACGAAGCGGACGTACTGCGGGTCGAACTGGCCGGACGTGAACAGGGCGAACGTCGGCGGGCAGTTGTGGGCCTGCGTACCGAACAGGATGCGCGGCTGCTTGCCGCCCCGCACCGGGTGCGGGTGCGCGGCCGTGAGACGTCCGAGGAACGCGTTGAGCTTGCCCGTTGAGACCCGGGTCTCCCAGCCCTCCAGGGCCTCCTCGATCGCCTTCGACAGCCTGTCGACGTTGCGGCCGGTGAGCGCGGAGATGTTCACCCCGGGCGCCCAGGCGAAGGCACGGATGTCCTGCTCCACCTCGCGCGCGAGGTAGTGGCGCCGCTCGTCGTCGGTGAGGTCCCACTTGTTGTAGGCGATCACGAGGGCCTTGCCGGCCTCCTCGACCATGGTCAGGATGCGCAGGTCCTGGTCGCTGATGGTCTCCGACGCGTCCAGCACCACCACGCACACCTCGGCGCGCTCGATCGCGCTCTGGGTGCGCAGCGCGGCGTAGTACTCGTGCCCGGACGCCTCCTTCACCCGGCGGCGCAGGCCGGCGGTGTCGATGAAGCGGTACAGGATCCCGCCCACCTCGACGAGCTCGTCGACCGGGTCGACCGTGGTCCCGGCGACGTTGTCGACCACCACGCGCCGGGCGTTCGCCAGCTGGTTCAGCAGGGACGACTTCCCCACGTTCGGACGCCCGACGATGGCGACCCGGCGCGGGCCGCCGATCTCGGCCTCACCGGCGCGCGGCGCCTCGGGCATCACCTCGAGCATCGCGTCCAGCAGGTCGCCGGTCCCCCGCCCGTGCATGGCGGACACCGGGTGCGGCTCGCCGAGCCCGAGGTTCCACATCGAGGCGGCGTCCGCCTCCTGCCGGAGGTCGTCCACCTTGTTCGCGGCCAGCACGACCGGCTTGCGGCTGCGGCGCAGCACGTCGACGACGGCCTCGTCCACGTCCTGCGTGCCGACGGTGGCGTCCACGACGAACAGCACGACGTCCGCGGCCGCGATGGCCAGCTCGGCCTGCTCGGCGATCTGGGCGGCCATGCCCTTGGCGTCCGGGGCCCAGCCGCCGGTGTCGACGATCACGAACTCGCGCCCGTTCCACTCCGCGTCGTAGCTCACGCGGTCGCGGGTGACACCGGGCAGGTCCTGGACGACGGCCTCGCGGCGGCCGATGATCCGGTTCACCAGCATCGACTTGCCCACGTTGGGACGTCCGACGACGGCCACGACGGGCTTCACCTGCTCGGTCCCGGTGGTCTCGGTCATGGGGGTCCCCTCTGCTGTACGTGCGACTGATCAGGCTACCGCACGCCCGGCTCCCGGCCGGAGCCGGGGTCTGGTGACAGACTGGCCACCGGCGAAGGGAGGACGCGTGGAGGCTGGCCGCCACTGGCTGGACGCCGAACGCCTGCGCGTCTACCCCCGGATCTTCGTCGGCGTCTACGCGGTGGCCGTCCTCGCCTACGCGCTGTCCGTGCACGACGGCCTCGACTTCCGCGGACAGGTGCTCGGCTCCGACTTCGTGACCTTCTACGCCGCGGCCCGCCTCGCCCTCTCCGGCCACGGGGTCGACGCCTGGAACCTGGACGCCCTGCTGGCGATGCAGCACCAGGTCTTCCCCGCCTACGCCGGCAAGGGCTTCGCCTGGTTCTACCCGCCGACGTTCCTTCTCGTGGTCACGCCGCTGGCCCTCCTCCCCCATCTGGCCGCGCTCGCCGTGTTCGTCGGGACCACCGCGACCGGCTGGGCGCTGGCGCTGCGCCGGGCGATCGGGCGCCCGGGCGCCGGCTGGCTGGTCGCCGCGTTCCCCGGCCTGTGGGTCTGCGCGGCGCAGGGCCAGAACGGCCTGCTCACCGCCGCCCTCGCCGGCGGCTCACTGCTCACGCTGCGACGGCGGCCCGTGCTCTCCGGTGTGCTGCTCGGGCTGCTGGTCGTGAAGCCGCACCTGGCCGCGTTGTTCGCCGTCGCGCTCCTCGCCGTCCGCGCGTGGCGGACGATGCTCGTGGCCGCCGGCACCGCGCTGGCGTTCCTCGGCGCCAGCCTGCTGGCGTTCGGCTGGGCCGCGCTGCCGGCCTGGCTGGACAGCCTCCAGGTGGCCCGGGTCGCCACCGAGACCGGGGCGCTGCCGTGGGCGAAGATGCCGTCCACCTTCGCCCTGCTGCGCCTCCTCGGCACCGCGGTGCCGTGGGCGTACGCCGTCCACGCCGTCGTCGCGATCGCAGCGGCGGTGGCCGTGTGGGTGGTCTGGCGACGCACGGACGCGCTCCCACTGCGCGGGGCCGTCCTGATGGCCGCGACGTTCCTGGCGAACCCGTACGCCTTCGACTACGACCTGGTCTGGCTCGCGTTCCCGATCGCCTGGCTGGCGGCGTACGGCCTCGAGAACGGGTGGCGTCGCGGCGACCGGGAGGTCCTCGTGGCCGCCTGGCTGCTGCCCGCGCTGGCCACGGCCCTCGCGTCGCTCACGCGTGTGCAGGTGGCACCGCTGGTGCTCGCCGCGCTGGTGTGGGTCGCGGTACGCCGCGTCGTCGCCGGCCGCGGACTCCCCGGCTGGCTGGCCGGCGTCAGCGCGCCGTCCGGGCCACCAGCCCGAGCACGGCGTCGATCGTCTCCTCCAGCGTGAGGTAGGTGCAGTCGAGGTGCGTCACGCCGTCGGCGGCCGTGGTGAAGTTCACCAGCCGGGAGTCGTCGGCGTCGCGGCGCAGGATCTGGTCGGCCAGCTGCGCGTCGTCCACCTTGTCGCCGAGTTCGGCCTTGCGGCGCGCCATCCGGATCTCCGGGTCGGCGGTGAGCAACAGCCGGACGGGCGCGTCCGGGGCCACCACGGTGGTGATGTCGCGGCCCTCGGCGACGATGCCGTTCGGGGCCGCGTCGATGATCGCCCGCTGGCGGGCGACGAGGTTGGCGCGGCACTCCGGGACGGTCGAGACGGCGCTGGCGTTCGCAGACACCTCCGGCTCGCGGATCGCCGTCGTCACGTCTCGGCCGTTCACCCGCACCCACTGGTCGTCGGGGTCCGTGCTGATCTCGAGGTCGGCCCCGACCGTCACCGCGATCACGGCGGGCGCGTCGGCGGGGTCCACGCCGGCGTCCAGGAACGCGCGGGTCACCGCCCGGTACATCGCGCCGGTGTCGAGGTAGGCCAGCCCGAGGGCCTTCGCCACCCCGCGCGAGGTGGACGACTTCCCGGAGCCGCTGGGCCCGTCGACGGCGATCACGAGACGTTCTGTGGTCATTGCTTCCTCCGGGTCTACAACTGGGGTTCGCGGTCGCGGACGGTCCAGCCCGCGTCGGTCATGGCGGCCGTGAGCTCGTCGGCCCGCTCGGGGGCGACCTGCACCGACAGCCAGCCCACCTCGCGCTCGAGGTCGTGGTCGATCGACAGGTCCTCGATGTTGACCCCCGCGGTCTCGATGTCGCGGAAGAGCCGGGCCAGGGCGCCGGGGGCGTCGGGGATCTCGACGACCACGTGGGCGTAGCTGGTGGAGCTCAGGCCGTGCTTGCCGGGGAGCGCGCGCGTGCCGTCCAGCCCGCGTACGAGCGCCGGGCCCACGTCGCCGGCCTCGAGCCCGGCGATCAGGTCGGCCAGGTCGGCCTGGAGGGCCACGAGCTCGGAACGGACGGCGACAGCGTTGGCGCCGATGATCTGCTGCCACAGCCCCGGGTCCGATCCGGCGATGCGGGTGACGTCGCGCAGCCCCTGGCCGGCCAGCCGGAGGTGTTCGGCCGGCAGCTCGGTGAGGCGCCCGGCGACGAGGACGGACACCAGGTGCGGCAGGTGCGAGACCTGGGCGACGGCCTCGTCGTGGTGGGCCGCGCCCATCGTGACCCGTCGTGCACCGCAGAGCGACGCCAGCTCCTGCACGTCCAGCACCGCGTGGGCGGCGGAGGTGTCGTGCGGGGTGATCACCCAGGTGCGGTCCACGAACAGGTCCGCCCGAGCGGTCAGCGGGCCGACGTGCTGCGAGCCGGCCATCGGGTGCGAGCCGACGTAGCGGGACAGGTCGGCATCGGTCCGCCGCAGCGCGGAGAGGACCGTCCCCTTCACCGAGCCGACGTCGGTCACCGTCGCGTGCGGGTAGGTGGCCAGCGACCGCGCGATCACCTTCGGCAGCGCCTCCGGCGGCACGGCGACGACCACCAGGCGGACCGCCCCCGGATCGGGCGCTGCGGTCGTCCCGGCACCCCGGGACGCGGCCACGCGGGCGTGGCTCGACACCTTGTCCTGGAGGTGGACGGTCAGGCCCGCCCGGGTCAGCGCGTGGGCCACGGACGCCCCGACCAGGCCCGTGCCGATCACCAGCGCCGGGGACAGCTCAGGTCTGGTCACTGGCCGCCCTTCTGCACGAACGAGCGGACGTACTCCTCGGCGTCCGCCTCGAGCACCGCGTCGATCTGGTCGAGGATCGCGTCGTAGTCCACCGACCGTGCCGGAAGCGGGGCGGCCTCGGCCACCTCGTCCTCGCGCTGGGGCGTCCGTTCCCGCTGCACGCGTTCGGCCACCGGTCCTCCTGATCTGTTCGGGCGCCGGACAGCCTACTCACCCACGACGGCGCAGCAGCGCATCGACCGCGGCAGGACCCTCCAGCACGCCGACGTCCGCCCGCGTGCCGCGGGCCGGCTCGGACAGGTCCAGCTGGTGCTCCCGCCCGGCGTCGTCGCGAACCCGCAGCCAGTCCCAGGAACCGCCGGTGACACGCTCCGGTGCCACGCCGACGATGCTCCCCCGCAGCCAGGCCCGCGTGTCGGCCGGGGGTTCGTCGCCCGCGCGGTCCACCTCCTGGGCGGTGACGACCGGACGGAACCGCCCGGCGCGCTCCAGCGCGTCCCAGGGACCGGGGACGTCGAGCCGGGCCCAGGCGAGGTCGAGCTGGGCGAGGCGGGCGCTCGTCCAGTCCAGGCCGTGCCGCGCGGCGAAGGCGTCCAGCAGGGCCAGCTTGGCCACCCAGTCGAGGCGGTCCGCGCAGCGCGCCGGGTCCGTCCGCAGGTCGGCCACGGCCTCGCCCCACGCGGCGACCACGTCGGTCTCGTAGTCGTCCGGACGCCGGGCCGCATCGGCGCTGACCGCGGCGTGGAACAGCTCCTGGAGCTCCAGTGCGGTCAGCCGGCGGCCGTCCTCCAGCCTGAGCGTCACGCGCAGCCCCGGATCGTGGCTGGTGTCGTGGAACGCGCCGACCGGATCGGCCAGGCGCACCTCGGGCAGGACGCCGGCCCGCAGTGCCGTCAGGAACGCCGACAGCATCCCTGCCTTCAGCCAGGTGGCGTACGGGGTGCGGTTCGCGTCGCCGGTGATCACGTGGAGGCGCCGGTAGGCCGCGGGCGGGGCGTGGGGCTCGTCGCGGGTGTTCACGATCGGCCGGCGGCGGGTGGTCTGGGTGCCCTCGAGCGTCTCGAAGAAGTCCGCGCGCTGGCTGAGCTGGAAGCCCGGGACCCGCCCGTCCTGCCCGATGCCCACGCGTCCGGCACCGGTGAGCACGGTCCGCGAGACCAGGAACGCCGGCAGCAGCGCGACGACCTGCGCCCACGGCAGCGAGCGCGGCAGCAGGTGGTTCTCGTGGCAGCCGTAGGACGCGCCGTGGGAGTCGGTGTTGTTCTTGAAGATGCCGATCTCGACGCCCACCTGCCGGGACGCGGCACCCGCGGCGGCGACCACGGCGGCATCCCCGGCCAGGTCGTAGGCCACCGCCGCGCGCGCGGTCGTCACCTCCGGACCCGAGTACTCGGGGTGGGCGTGGTCGACGTAGAGGCGGGCACCGTTGGCGAGGATCCGGTTGTGGGCGTCCTCGATCGGGATGGGGTCGACCCAGTCCAGCGTGGTGCCGGTGGCCGTCCCGGGGTAGGCGGCGACCACGGCTGCGCTCAGCGCGGACGGGTGCACGTGCGGTACGGACGGGGCGAGGATCCCGTACTCGGTCTCGATCCCCATGACCCGCGGCACGGCTGCGGACGGCCCCGGCGGGGCCCAGGCGGCAACGCCGCCGGCGGCGCGACGAGGACGGTCGGGTGACGGGACGCCGGCCGGACCGGGGTCGGGGATCGGCGGGGTCACGGGGTGAGCTGGCGGGAGCCGACGAGCGTGCGCAGGAACACGATCCGCTCGCCCTTGCGCCCCGAGACGCGGGCCCAGTCGTCGGGGTTGGTCGTGTTGGGCAGTTCCTCGTTCTCGCCGATCTCGGCGGCGCAGGCCGCCAGCACGTGGTCGAGCCTCACCCCGCGCTCTCCCCCGTCGATCAGGTCCTTGATGGCCGCCTTCTTCGCGCGTCCCACGACACCGGCCAGCATGGCGCCGGAGACGAAGTCGGCCACGTACAGCACCTCGCGGTCGCCGCCGGCGTAGGTGACCTCGATGAACCGGTTCTCCTCGCTGCGGGCGTACAGGCGGTCGACGATCGCCGTGACCAGGGCGCTGCGGAACTCCTCCGGCTCGCGGCCTCCGGTATTCAGCGGGGTCTCCGCGGTCAGGTAGCGCGCGAGGATCTCCGCCGCGCCCTCGCGGTCGGGACGGTCGAGCTTGATCTTCACGTCCAGCCGGCCCGGACGCAGGATCGCCGGGTCGATCAGGTCCTCGCGGTTGGTGGCACCGATGACGATCACGTTCGCCAGGCCCTCCACGCCGTCGATCTCGCTGAGGAGCTGCGGCACGATCGTGGCCTCCACGTCGGAGGACACCCCGCTGCCGCGGGTGCGGAACAGCGCGTCCATCTCGTCGAAGAACACGATCACCGGGCGGCCCGACGTGGCGTGCTCCTTCGCCCGGGTGAAGATCGCGCGGATCTGGCGCTCGGTCTCGCCCACGTACTTGTCGAGCAGTTCGGGGCCCTTGATGTTGAGGAAGTGACTGCCGGCCGAGTTCGCGACCGCCTTGGCGATCATGGTCTTGCCGCAGCCCGGCGGTCCGTACAGCAGGACGCCCTTCGGCGGGCGCAGCCCGAACTCGGTGAACAGCTCGCGGTGGCGGAACGGCAGCTCGACGGCGTCCCTGATCTGCTCGATCTGCGCCCCCAGCCCGCCGATGTCGGCGTAGCTGACGTCCGGCACCTCCTCCAGCGTCAGGTCGGCGACCTCGCTGCGCGGCACGACGGCGGACGCCAGGAGCGCCCGCCGGTCGGCGAGCAACGTCACGCCCGGACGGAGGGCCGCCACGTCGAGGGTGGCGGAGGCCAGCAGCACCACCTCGTCTCCCGACGCTCCCGCCGCCAGCAGGCGACCGTCGTCGAGCACCTCCACCAGCCGCACGGTCTCCCCCGCGGGCAGGTCGCCGACGACTCCGACGACGAGCAGGGCCTCGTTCAGCAGCACGCGCGCCCCGGGGCGCAGGACGTCCGGGTCGAGGTCGGGGCGGACCGCGCAGCGCAGCACCCGGCCCCCGGTGGCCACGTCGACCGTCTCGTCCCCCGGCTCGAGCACGACCCCGAACGAGCTCGGCGGCGTGCCGAGCGCCTCCAGCTCCGCCCGCAGCGACACCAGGGACTCCCTGGCCTCGGCCAGCGTGGCGTTGAGCCGCTCGTTGGTGGCGGCCAGCGTCCTGGCGTCGGTCCGGGCGTCGGCCAGGCGTCGTTCGGCCAGGTCGAGGGCGCGGGCACGCGACTCCAGGAGCTCGTTCGCCCGGGCCAGCTGGCGGGCGAGCTCTGCCGGCTCAGGCATCACCGGGCTCCGGGCTCACCCCCGCCGGACGCGGACCGCTGTAGTCGGGTCCGTACGCTCCGGGCGCGGGACGCCGGCGCCGCAGCGGGGCCACGACGCCCGGGGCGAGGCGTCGGCTGAAGACCAGGAAGCCGGTGTGGCCGCTGGTGCCGTGGCCCGGGCGGATCGCCAGGCCCTCGGCGTGCCACTCCCGCGCGGAGTACTCCCTGGCGTCCGGCTCGGTGAACCCGCCGTGGGCGCGCAGGGTGTCCATGGTGCGCCCGAGCTGGGTGGTGGTGGCCACGTAGCAGCACAGCAGCCCGCCGGGTTCGAGCACGCGGGCGACGGCGTCCACGCACTCCCACGGCGCCAGCATGTCGAGCACGACACGGTCGACCGGCTCCGGCCGGAGGTCGGTGACCAGGTCGCCGATACGGAGGGTCCACGCCGGGTGTTCGGCGCCGAAGAAGGCGGTGACGTTCTTCTTCGCGATGGCCGCGAAGTCCGGCCGCCGCTCGTAGGAGTACAGGCGGCCGGTGGTGCCGATCGCCCGCAGCAGGAAGATGCTCAGCGCGCCCGAACCGGCGCCGGCCTCGAGCACCCGCGCCCCGGGGAAGATGTCGGTCTGCACCAGGATGTGCGCGGCGTCCTTGGGGTAGACCACCGTCGCGCCGCGGGGCATCGTGACGGTGAACTCCTCCAGCAGGGCACGAAAGGCCAGGTAGGCCACCCCGCCGGCCGACATCACGACGCTGCCCTCCGGCATGCCGATCAGGTCGTCGTGGCTGATGCCGCCCTTGGTCGTGTGGAACACCCCGCCGGGCACGAGCAGCACGGAGTGCCGGCGCCCCTTCGGGTCGCTGAGCGTCACCCGCTCGCCCGCAGCGAGCGGCCCGGTGCGGACCCCGCTCGGCTCGCGGTGCGTGGTGGCCTCCGGGGCCGCCGTCAGGTCATCCATTGGTGAGTCCCCACAATCCGAGCACTTGTCCACTGCCGAACGGCTCGCCGACCATGGTCACTCCCTTCGCCACGAACATGATGCCGTCGGACTGCGAGATCGGCAGCACGGTGTTGTCGGCCGCGGCCTGCTGCTGGATCTCGGTCAGCGCAGCGGTGCGCGCCGTGCCACTGGTGATCCGCGCGCGCTGGCCGAGCATCTCCAGCTTGCTGCGGCTGCCCGGCAGCGGGTCGGCGAGGTAGCGCTGGAGCCAGCCGGTGGCGTTGTTCACCCAGGCCGGACGGTCGGTGAGGTACAGGTCGGCGTCCCTGGTGGTGACGAGCCGGACGCTCACCCCGTCCAGCTCCTCGATGCGGTCGCGCAGCAGGCTGGCCAGGTCGGCGTGCCCGGGGGCGGTGCGGCTGTAGCCGAGGGTCAGGTTGGTGCGGCCCTCGCCGAGCTTCGGCAGGCGCGGGCGTCCGCCGAGGTCGAACGACGACGCGTGGTCCTCCACGCCCACCGGGACGATCGAGTCCAGCGTCCGGTCGCCCTGCAGCGCCTTGGCGACGCCCTCGCGCAGCTTGGCGTCCTTGCGCAGGGGGGACGCGGGGTTCCAGACCAGCTGCGCGACCCGCAGGCCCGGCAGCGGGAGGCGGGAGAAGCCGCTCTCTGTCGTCTTGTCCGGGCCACCGGCGATCTTGTCGGTCACGCGCTGGAGCGCGGCGTTGTCGAGGCTTCGCCACACCACCTCCGCGGTGGCCTTGTCGATGGCCTCCTCCGCCGCCACCGAGTCCGGGACGATCTGGAGTCTCAGCGCCGCGAGGAGCCCCTTCTTCGGCCCGACGTACTTCTCGAAGCGGGTGAAGGTCGCCGCGTCGGGGTCGAGGGCGTTGACCTGGTAGGGGCCGGACCCGACGGGGAGCGTCTCCAGCGGCAGCGCGGTGTCGGGGTCGAACGTCCCGGCGTCCACGATGGACGCCGCCTGCCCGGCCAGCGCGTACCCGAACTGGTTGTCCGGCCAGGAGAGCTGGAAGCGCACCGTGTGCGCGTCCGGGACGTCGATCCGCTTGAGGGCCGACAGCAGCCCGACCGAGGAGCCGGGGGTGTCCATGCGCAGCGCGCGCTGGATGCTGAACTTCACGTCCGTGGCGTCGAGCACGTCGCCGTTGTGGAAGAACAGCTCCTCCGGCAGCGTGCACTCGTAGGTGAGCGTGGACGTGAACAGGCAGTCGGTGGCCGCGTCCGGCTTCAGCTCGCCGGATTCCGGCAGCACCACCATCAGCCGCTGGTAGATGCTCGTGACCAGGATCGAGTCGGTGTCCGCGGTGGCGACCGCCGGATCGGCCGTGGTCATCTGGCCGGTGGTGATCACCGTGAAGGGACGAGGGGTCGGGCTCGGCGTCGGGGTGAGGGTCGGCTCGACGGCCGGGGGCGTGCAGGCAGCCAGCACGCAGAGGGAGCCGGCGAGCAGGAGCGCCAGCCGGCGCCGGGGTGCGCGAGAGGGGTGGTGGTCAGCGCGCATTGAAGTACTTGGCCTCCTGGTGGTGCACGACGAGCGCGTCCGTGGACTGCTCGGGGTGGAGCTGAAGTTCCTCGCTCAATTGCACACCGATCCGCTCCGGCCGGAGCAGGGTGACCAGCTTTGCCCGGTCCGCCAGGTCGGGACAGGCGGGATAGCCGAACGAGTAGCGCGACCCGCGGTAGGCCTGGTCGCGGATCATCGCGTCCACGTCGCCGTCCCCGCCGAGGCCGAGCTCCGCGCGCACGCGGGCGTGCCAGTACTCCGCGAGCGCCTCGGTGAGCTGGACGCTCAGCCCGTGCAGCTCGAGGTAGTCCCGGTAGGCGTCAGCGGCGAAGAGCTTCGCGGTCGCCTCCGCCACCACCGAGCCCATGGTCACCAGCTGGAGCGCGATCACGTCCGGCCCGAGGTCGGCGGCCTCCCGGGCGTCGCGGAAGAAGTCGGCCAGGCACAGCCGGCGGTCGCGGGTCTGGCGCGGGAAGTCGAAGCGGGTCACCTCCCGCGACGGGTCCTCCGGGTCGCCCAGGATGAGCGTGTTGCCCTCGGAGTGGCAGGGCCAGTAGCCGTAGACGACCGCAGGCTCCACCAGCGAGTCGGTGTGCAGGCGGTCGAGCCAGTAGCGCAGCCGGGGACGCCCTTCGGTCTCCACCATCTCCTCGTAGCTCGGCCCGCCGGAGGCGCCGCGCAGGCCCCACTGCCCCATGAACGTGGCGCGCTCGTCGAGCCAGCCCGAGATGTCGGCGAGCTTCAGGCCCTTGACGACCCGGCTGCCGAGGAACGGCGGGGTCGGCACTGGCCCGCCGCGCGCGACGTCCGACCGGCCGGCCGGCGCCTCGTCCGGCTCGTCCGCGGACGCACGCGGCTTCGCCACCACCCTGCGGCGCCGGGGCTCGGGGAGGGCCGCGCCCGGCTCGCCCCGCTTCACCGCCACGACCTTCTCCATCAGCGACAGCCCCTCGAACGCGTCCCGCGCGTAGCGCACCTCGCCGTGGTAGAGGTCGTTCAGGTCCTCCTCGACGAAGGCGCGGGTCAGGGCCGCGCCACCGAGCAGCACGGGGAACTCGCTGAGCCCCCGGCTGTTGAGCTCCTGGAGGTTGTCCCGCATGACGACGGTCGACTTCACCAGGAGGCCGGACATGCCGATCGCGTCCGCCTTGTGCACCAGGGCCGCCTCGATGATCGCGCTGACCGGCTGCTTGATGCCCAGGTTCACCACGGTGTAGCCGTTGTTGGTGAGGATGATGTCCACCAGGTTCTTCCCGATGTCGTGGACGTCGCCCTTCACGGTGGCGATCACGATCGTGCCCTTGCCTCCGGCGTCCGCCTTGTCCAGGTGGGGCTCGAGGTAGCGGACGCAGGACTTCATCACCTCCGCGGAGGCGAGCACGAACGGCAGCTGCATCTGTCCGGAGCCGAACAGTTCGCCGACCACCTTCATGCCGGCGAGCAGGTCGTCGTTGATGATGTCGAGGGCCGGCGTGGTCTCCAGCGCCTCGTCGAGGTCGGCCTCCAGACCCTTGGCGTCGCCGTCGATGATCCGGCGCTGCAGCCGCTCGTTGACGGGCAGCGCGGCCAGCTCCGCGGCCCGCGCCTCCTTCGTCGAGGTCGTGGTGACGCCCTCGAACAGCTCGAGGAACCGGGTGAGCGGGTCGTAGCCGTCGCTGCGCCGGTCGTAGACGAGGTCCTCGGCCACCCGGCGCTGCTCCTCGGGAATGCGCGAGATCGGGACGATGCGCGCGGCCGGCACGATGGCCGAGTCCAGGCCCGCCTCGACGCACTCGTGCAGGAACACCGAGTTCAGCACCTGGCGCGCGGCGGGGTTCAGTCCGAACGACACGTTGGAGACGCCGAGGGTGGTGTGCACCCCGGGGTGGGCTGTGGTCAGCCGGCGGATCGCCTCGATAGTCTCGATCGCGTCGCGGCGGGTCTCCTCCTGGCCGGTGGCGATCGGGAAGGTCAGGCAGTCGACGATGATGTCCTCGATCGCCAGCCCCCACTCGCCGGTCAGGGCGGCGATGAGCCGCTCGGCGACGCGGACCTTCCAGTCCGCCGTCCGGGCCTGGCCCTCCTCGTCGATGGTCAGCGCGACCACGACCGCGCCGTGCTCCTTCACCAGCGGCATCACCTGGGCGAAGCGCGAGGACGGGCCGTCGCCGTCCTCGTAGTTCACCGAGTTGATCGCGCAGCGCCCGCCGAGGCGCTCCAGCCCGGCGCGCAGCACGGCCGGCTCCGTGGAGTCGAGCATGATCGGCAGCGACACCCCGGTGCCGATCCGGGACGCCAGTTCGGCCATGTCGGCCACGCCGTCGCGTCCCACGTAGTCGACGCACAGGTCGAGCAGGTGGGCGCCGTCGCGGCTCTGCTGCTTGGCGATGTCGAGGCAGTCGCCCCAGTTCTCGGCCAGCATGGCCTCCCGGAAGGCCTTCGAGCCGTTCGCGTTCGTGCGCTCACCGATCGACAGGTAGGCGGTGTCCTGGCGCAGCGGGACCTCCGCGTACAGCGACGACACCGCGTCCACGCGCTCGGGGGTGCGCCGGGAGGGCGTCCGTCCGTGCACGGCCTGCGCCAGCAGCGAGATGTGCGCCGGGGTGGTGCCACAGCAGCCGCCGACCAGGCCGAGCCCGAACTCGGCGGTGTACTGCTCGACGTAGCGGACGAACTCCTCGGGTCCCATCGGGTATCGGGCGCCCTCGGGGGTGAGCTCGGGCAGGCCGGCGTTCGGCATGCACACCAGCGGGATCCCCGCGTGCCGTGACAGGTGCCGCAGGTGCTCGCTCATCTCGGTCGGGCCGGTGCCGCAGTTGAGGCCGATCGCGTCGATGCCCAGCGGCTCGAGGGCGGTCAGCGCCGCGCCGATCTCACTGCCCAGCAGCATGCTGCCGGAGGTCTCGACGGTGACGTTGACGAACACCGGCAGGTCGACGCCGGCCGCCTCCCGCGCGCGCCGGACGCCGTTGACCGCGGCACGGGCCTGCAGGAGGTCCTGGCACGTCTCCACCTGGAAGCCGTCGACGCCGCCGGCGATCATCGCCTCCGCCTGCTGCTGGTAGGCGTCCCGCAGCCGGGCGTAGGTGGTGTGCCCCAGGCTGGGCAGCTTCGTTCCCGGGCCCATGCTGCCGAGCACGTAGCGGGGACGTTCCGGCGTGGACGCCGCGTCGGCCGCGGCGCGCGCGATGCGGGCCCCCGCCCCCGCCAGCTCCGCGATCCGCTCGGGGATGTCGTACTCCCCCAGCGCCGACAGGTTCGCGCCGAAGGTGTTGGTCTCGATGCAGTCGGCGCCGGCGTCCAGGTAGGCGGCGTGGATCGCCCCCACCACGTCGGGACGCGTCACGTTCAGGATCTCGTTGCAGCCCTCGAGTCCCTCGAAGTCGGACAGGCCGAGGTCGTACCCCTGCAGCATCGTGCCCATGCCCCCGTCCGCCACGAGGACGCGGGTCGCCAGGGCCGTGCGCAGATCGCGGGTCATGGGGAGCAGAATAGGCGAGTCGGCCTACAGTGGTCGCCATGGCAGAGGCTCGTGGGCTCAGGGGGCTGCGGAATCCCGCCGTGATCGCGGCGTTCGGCGGCTGGAACGACGCCGGTGAGGCGGCCAGCGGGGTGATCGACCACCTGGTCGACCACTACAAGGCCGACCTCGAGTTCGCGATCGACCCTGAGGACTTCTACGACTTCCAGGTGAACCGCCCGACCTCCCGGCTGGTCGACGGCATCCGCACCATCGAGTGGCCGACCACGGAGGTGCTCGTGGCCCACCTGCCCGAGCGCGACCTGGTGCTGATCGGGGGCCCCGAACCGAACTTCCACTGGCAGGACTACGTCTCCCGCCTGCTGTCGATGCTGCGCTCGGTGCAGCCCGAGGTGGTGGTGCTCCTCGGCGCGCTGCTCACCGACGCGCCGCACAGCCGTCCGGTGCCGGTGAGCGGCACGGCCAGCAGCCAGGGGCTCGCCGACGAGCTGGGCCTCGAGCTGTCCGACTACGAGGGGCCGACCGGGATCGTCGGCGTGCTGTCCTACGAGTGCGACCGGGCGGGGTTCCCCGTGGTGTCGCTGTGGGCGTCCGTGCCGCACTACGTCGCCGAGCCGCCCAACCCGAAGGCGACGCTCGCGCTGCTGGTGCGCCTGGAAGACGTGCTCAACCTGCCGCTCGACCCCGGCGATCTCGCCACCGAGTCCGCGCAGTGGGTGGAGCAGGTGGACGAGCTCGTCGCCGACGACCCCGACATCGCCAACTACGTCAGCGCACTGGAGGAACGCAGGGACGAGGCCACCCCTGCACCTAGCGGGGACGTGATCGCCGCGGAGTTCGAGCGGTACCTCAGGCGTCGCGATCGGCGGCGCGGCTGAGCGCGGCCACCCTCTGGCCCGCCTGCTCCCGGTCGAGCCGGTACTGGAGGACCTCCACCGACACCGCCGCCACCGCGAAGGTCACCCCGGCCCATTCCGCGACGACCCACAGCACCTCCGCCGCGAACAGGTAGGTCAGCACCTTGCAGGTGAGCCGCCACGCTGCGGGCAGGGGCCAGCGGGCCCGGGGCAGCACGGCGGACGCCCACAGGAACACGAAGCCGGCGAACACGGCGGACACGGCGAGCCAGGCGGCCCATCCGTCGAAGAGGAGCAGGAGAGAGCCGGCGATGGCGGCCCACGCGATGACCTCGATGACGGTGGCTGCGGCGAAGATGGCGGTCTTCACGTGGTGAATCCTCCCAGCCCGGGTGGCGCGGCGATAAGTTCCCGTGCGGGTGTCACCCGGGTGGAGAGTCGGGCTCAGGCCCGGTGTGCCGCTGCGTCCTCGGCCTGCGCCTTCAGGGCGCGCACCACGGCGTCAGGATCGTCGGCGCGGTAGACCGCGGAACCCGCCACGAACGTGTCGGCGCCGGCCTCCACGCACCGCTCGATCGTCTGCTCGGAGATGCCCCCGTCCACCTGGAGCCAGATGTCGCCGCCGTGGGCGTCCAGCAGGGCGCGGGTGCGTCGGATCTTGGGCAGCATCACGTCCAGGAAGGACTGGCCGCCGAACCCGGGCTCGACGGTCATCAGCAGCACCATGTCGAGTTCGGGCAGCAGGTCGGCGTAGGGCTCGATGGGGGTGGCGGGACGCAGTCCCATGGACGCCCGGGCGCCGAGTGCGCGGAGCTCCCGCGACAGCTTCACCGGAGCGTCGGAGGCCTCGACGTGGAACGTGACCGACTCCGCCCCGGCCTCCGCGTACCCGGGGGCCCAGCGGTCCACCTCGGCGATCATCAGGTGGATGTCGAGCAGCTTGTCGGTGCCGGCGCGGACGCACTCCACCATCGGCAGGCCGAAGGTGAGGTTCGGCACGAACCGGTTGTCCATGACGTCCAGATGCACGCCGTCGGCGCTCGGGATCCGGGCGATCTCCGCGTTGAGGTCGGCGAGGTTCGCATTCAGGATGCTCGGCGTGATTCGGATACCCACGGGCCGAACTCTACCGATCCGCGGGGGCCCCTTCGCGCCGCAGCAGTGCGAGGAACATCGCGTCCGTGCCGTGCCGGTGGGGCCACAGCTGGACGAGGTTCCCGGCCGCCGCGTCGGGCACCTCCGGGAGGTGCGCTGCGGCGTCGAGGACGGTGGCGCCGTGCGCGTCCGCGACCACGGCGGCGGTCTCCTCCGGGTGGGGCGAGCACGTCACGTAGGCGATCACCCCGCCGGGTGCTGCGGCCTCGATCGCCCGCGCGAGGAGCCGGCGCTGCAGGCCCACCAGCCCGGGCAGGTCGGACGGGCTGCGGCGCCAGCGGCTCTCGGGGCGCCGGCGCAGTGCGCCGAGCCCGGTGCACGGCACGTCGGCCAGCACCCGGGCGAACGTGCCGGCACGCCAGGCGGGGCGCGTGCCGTCCGCGGCGATCGTGACCGGTTGGTTCGGCGGGCCATAGGCACGAAGGTTGGCCGCCACCAGCTGGGCGCGGTGCGGCTGGAGCTCCGAGGCGACCAGCCGGGTGCCCGCCTCGCGCGCCAGCCCGGCGAGCAGCGCGGACTTGCCCCCCGGGCCCGCGCACACGTCCAGCCAGGCGCCCTCGGGCGCCTCGGCGCGGGCGAGCGCGAGGGCGACCAGCTGCGAGCCCTCGTCCTGCACGCCGGCCCGTCCCTCGACGACGGCCGCGACGTCGGCGGGATCGCCGTCGCGGTGCGCCCCGAACGGCGACCAGCGGTCGGGGACCCCGCCCAGTTCCGCGCGGTCGGCGAGGCCCGGGCGGACGACGAGGTTCGGCACCGGGGCGACATTGTCGGCGGCCAGGGCGTCCTCGAGCTCCGCCGCGGGCAGGACGCGCGACCACGCCTCGACGATCCAGCGGGGGTGGTGGGTGGCCAGCGCCAGGCGGCCGAGCTCGTCCTCCCCGGAGGACAGCTCGGCCAGCCAGCCGGGCCAGTCCCGCTCTGCCACCCGCCGCAGGACCGCGTTGACCAGGCCGGTCACCCGCTCCCCCACCTCGAGGGCGGCGAGGTCGACGCTCGTGGCGATGGCGGCGTGCGCGGGCACCCGCATGCCGAGCAGCTGGTGGGTGCCGAGCCGCAGCACGTCGACCACCGCCGGCTGGAGGGTGCGCAACGCCCGTCCCGACGCTGCCTCGATCACCCGGTCGTACCCGCCCATGGCGCGGCACGTACCGGCGACGAGCTCCGTGGCGAAGGCCGCGTCCTGACCACCGAGGTCGCCGCGGCGGCGGGCCAGCTCCAGGTTGGCGTAGGCGCCGTCGGCCGTGACGGCCCGCAGCACACGGAAGGCGGTGCTGCGCGCGGGGTCCGCTCGCCGGGGACGGCGGCGCGACCCGCTCACGCGAACCGCCCCGCGCCCCGCAGGCCGCGTCCCCAGTCGGCGCCCGCGAGCGCGCGCCGCCCGGCCGGCTGCACCTGGCGGAGTTCCAGCGATCCGTCGCCGGTGCCGACCACCACCTCCCGCCTGCCGGCACGCACCTCGCCGGGGGCCAGGCCCTCGTCGGCCCGCGGCACGGCCGCCAGTACCCGGAAGCGCTCCCCGTCCAGCTCCGTCCAGGCGACCGGGGACGGGTTGTTCGCCCGCACCTGGCGTGCGATGCCGACGGCGGGCCGCGTCCAGTCGATCCGGGCGCCCTCCACGGTCAGCTTGGGGGCGAGCGTCACGCCGTCCGGCGGCTGGGGCGTCAGCGACGCGGTCCCGTCGGCGAGCGCATCCAGGGTCTGGGAGAGCAGCTCCGCTCCCCTCCCCTGGAGCGCGGCCAGCGCCTCCCCGGCCGTCTCCTCCTCGCCCAGCCGGTACTCCTGCGCGGCCAGCACCGGGCCGGCGTCCAGAGCCTCGACCAGCTCGAACACGGTCACCCCCGTGACCTCGTCCCCGGCGAGGATCGCGTGCTGCACCGGCGCGGCGCCACGCCAGCGCGGCAGGAGCGAGAAGTGCACGTTCACCCACCCGTGCCGGGGCATCTCGAGCAGCGGCCGCGGGATGAGCCCGCCGTAGGCGACCACGGGGCAGCAGTCGGGGGCGAGCTCTGCCAGCCGCCGGGCGAGGTCCGGGTCACCCGCCCGCGCGGGGCGCAGCACCTCGATCCCGCGTTCCAGGGCCAGCGCCGCGGTCGGGCTGGGGACCGGTCGACCGCTGCGCCCCTTTGGGGCGTCCGGCCGGGTGAGCACGGCGACCACCTCGTGCCTGCCGCGGTCGAGCAGGTGGGCCAGGGTGTCAGCCGCGACCTGCGGGGTGCCGGCGAAGACGAGACGCATGGGCCGCAGCCTACTGGCGGCTTCCGGGCGGCGCCTCGCGCAACCGGAGCGCCAGGGAGCGGGTGGCCATGGCGAGGTCGAGGTCTGCGACGAGCAGGCCGGAACGCCCATGGGCCTGCCAGGCGAGCAGGCTGCCGTCGGGCCGGGCGACCGCCGTCGTCGTCGGCGACCCGTCGACGGCACACGTGACGGTCGCGAACCAGCAGACGTTCTCGGCCGCCCGGCACAGCACGGCGGCCTCGTGGAAGGTGTTCTCCGGCTGGGCGTAGGCGGTCGGCCGGAAGGACCCCGGCTCGGGCTCGGAGTAGTGCGGGTGCAGCACGAGCTGCGCGCCGCCGAGGACGGCCGCGCGCACCGTCTCCGGGTAGCGGAAGCCCTCGTGGCAGATCACCACGCCGAACGTGAGGTCGCCGACGGTGAACACGCGGCGGCCCGAGCCGGGCTCGTAGAGCGCGTCCTCCGTCGGGTCCAGCTGCACCTTGTCCTGCCAGCCGAGCGGACGCCCGTCCGGCCCGATCACCAGGGCCGTGATGCGCAGCGCCCCCTCGACGAACCGCTCGGTGCCGAGCACCACCGTGACACCCGCGCGGCCGGCGGCGTCCGCGACCGTCCGGTGGGCGGCGGACAGCCAGGCGTCCGTCGCCGGCGGCACCGGCGCCCCGAGGGCGCGGTAGCCGGGGACGAAGCACTCGGGGGAGCAGACCAGGTCGGCGCCGGCGTCGGCGGCCGCAGCGATCGCTTCCACCGCGGCCGCGACGGCGGCGTCCGGGCTCTCGGGGAACGGCAGCGCGGCCAGGGCGATCCGGACGGTGCTCACGCCAGCATGCTAGCCATCGCCTCAGCCGAGGACCTGGGGGTCCACCCGCACCCGCAGCGGCGGGTCCTTGCGGGCGGCGCGGACGGAGAGGAGCGTGCGCACGCGGGCCACGAGGTCGGCGGCGCGGTCGAGCGGGCACCGGAGCGTCAGGCGCGCGAGCGGGTCGTCGGACGGGACGTCGAACGGCCCCAGCACCTGGACCCCCGGCGGCAGCTCGAGCGCGGCCAGCGCCGCGTCCACGGCCGCGGGGGCGCCTTCGACGGTGAGCAGCTTCACGGCGGGCGGGAACCCCGCCGACGCACGGTCGGCCAGCTCGCGCTCTGCGTGGCCGACCGGATCGAGACGCACCAGCGCCTGGACCTCGCGGAGGCCCGCGTCGGCCACCGCCATCACCGTGCCCCCCTCCGCGGCGGGCCGGACCAGCGCGACGACCGCCAGCCAGCGCCGCAGTGCCTCCTCCCCCGCCCGGAGGTCGGGCCGGCCGAGCATGAGCTCCGCGTCCAGCAGCAGGGCCGCGGCGTACCCGCCCCTCGCCGGCGGTGCCGCGCCGGGGGTGGCCAGGACGAGGGCCGGCTGGGAGCCGACGCCGGCCAGCGGCTTGTCGGCGGAGGCCTGGAGGACCGTGGTGCCAGGGAAGGCCTTTCCGAACTCCTCCGCCGTCCGTGCCACGCCGACCACGGGCGTCCGCAGGCGGCGTCCCCCGCACTCCGCGCACCGCCACGCCGTGAGCAGCGGTCCGCACCAGCGGCACCGGGGCGCGCCCGCCTCCTGGCCGCCGGGCAGGCTCAGTCCCTCGCCGCACCGGGGGCACCGGGCGGCCGTGCGGCAGTCCGCGCAGACCAGGACGGGCAGGTAGCCGGCCCGGGGCACCTGCACCAGCACCGGCCCCGCGGCCAGGCCCGCGCGGACGACGGCGAACGCGTCGTGCGGGAGCCGGGCCACCGCGGCGTTCGGGTCCCGGTCGGTCACCGCGGCCGTCGCACGCACGGCCGCGGCCCTGCGCCGCGCCTCCACCGGGGGGAGCGTGAGCTCGGCGAGCCACGACCGGGCGACCAGCTGCTGCACCTCCGCCGTCCGTGCGTGGGCGGCGAGCAGCAGCCCCGCACCTTCGGCGTGCGCGCGCAGCGCGGCCACCTCCCGGGCGTGCCAGTACGGCGCGTGCGGCTCCGCCCACGCGTCGTTGCCGTCGTCCCACAGCGCCACCAGGCCCAGGTCGTGCACCGGCGCGAACACCGCCGCCCGCGTGCCCACGACCAGCCGGACGGCTCCGCGGGAGACCGCGAGGAAGTTGCGGTAGCGCGCGGCAGGGCCCGCGTCCGCGGCGAGGACGGCGACGCTGCCGCGTCCGAACCGCTCGGTGACGGTGCGGGTGAGCACGGCCAGGTGCCGCGCGTCGGGGGCCAGCAGCAGCGCCCCGCGCCCGGACGCCAGCGTGGCGGCGGCGGCCTCCGCGAAGCCGGCCGCCCAGTCGCCCTCCGCGGCGGGCGACGGCAGGACCGTCCACGCCGCCCGCGGGCGCCCGCCCCCGGCGAGGCCCGACAGGAGGCGCTCCGAACCCGGGTAGGCGGCGAGCGTGACCGGAGGCAGCGGGGCGCTCGCGGGGGCCGGGTGGTCCGGCGGGGCCGCCTTCTCCGTCGCCGCGTGGCGCGGAGGCACCGCAGTCCGGACCACGTCGGCGAACCCCCCGGCGTAGTGGTCGGCCACGGCGCGGACGAGTTCGGCCACCCGGGGCGACAGCACCGGTTCGGCGGAGACCACCTTCTGGAGCGGCGAGAGGTCGTCGCGCTCCCCCCTCGCCACGCGCTCGAGCACGAAACCGTCGCGCAGCTGCCCGGCGAAGCGGACCCGCACCCGCGTCCCTGGCTGCGCCGCCTCGTCCAGCTCGGGGGGCACCGCGTAGTCGAACGGCCGGTCGAGGTTGGCCAGCGGCACGTCCACCGCCACCCTCGCCACCGGTCGTTCCATGGCGGCATCGTAGGCGCCGGCCCGGACATCGGCTGGACGAACGTGCGGCGACGGCGCGGGCCGCGGGTCGTTCGTCCGTCCCCGCCGTGCCCCCTCCCGCGGCGATCGGGCCACCGTGAGAATGGCGGGATGAAGGTGCAGAGCATCACGATCTGCCTTCGCGTCTCGGACCTCGCCCGCAGCGTCGAGTGGTACCGGACGGCGCTGGACCTGGACGAGCCCGATCTCGAGCCCGCCGAGGGGGTGGTCGAGTTCAAGGTCGGGGCGGTGTGGCTCCAACTGGTCTCCGGCGACCTCCCTGTCCCCGGTGCCGCCGTCGTGCGGCTGGGCGTCCCGGATGTCGCGGCGGAACGCGCGCGGCTGAGGGCCTCCGGGATCGCCGTCGGCCCGCTCGAACAGGTCGAGGGCGTGCTGGAGTACTTCGAGTTCCCCGACCCCGACGGCAACCTCCTCGGCCTCTATGCCGAGGTTGAGCCCTGAGCGGTCCGGTCAGCCCCTGATCGCGGCGGCCAGCGCCTCCGCGCGGTCGGTGCGCTCCCAGGTGAGCGCGTCGAGCTCGCGGCCGAAGTGACCGTAGTTGGTCACCTGGGAGTAGATCGGACGGATCAGGTCGAGGTCACGGATGATGGCTGCCGGGCGCAGGTCGAACACCCCGAGCACCGCGTCGGTGATCCGGTCGACCGGAACGGTCTCGGTCCCGAAGCACTCCACGTACAGGCCCATCGGGTGCGAGCGGCCGATCGCGTAGGCGACCTGCACCTCGCATCGCTCCGCCAGGCCAGCGGCCACCACGTTCTTGGCGACCCAGCGCATCGCGTAGGCCGCCGAACGGTCCACCTTGGACGGGTCCTTGCCGGAGAAGGCCCCGCCGCCGTGGCGGGCCATGCCGCCGTAGGTGTCGACGATGATCTTGCGGCCGGTGACGCCCGCGTCGCCCATCGGCCCGCCGACCACGAACTTCCCGGTCGGGTTCACGTAGGTCTTCAGCCCCTCGGCGGAGATCGGGTACCGGGCGAGCACCGGGTCGATCACCCGTGCCCGCACCTCGGCCGCGATCGTGGCCTGGGTGACCGACGCGCGGTGCTGGGTGGAGACCACGACGGCGTCCACCCGCACCGGCGCGTCGCCGGCGTACTCGATGGTCACCTGGGTCTTGCCGTCGGGCAGCAGGAAGTCGAGCTCACCGCTCTTGCGCACCTCGGCCAGCCGCTCGGACAGCCGGTGGGCGATGTCGATGGGCAGCGGCATCAGGGTGGGGGTGTCCGAGCAGGCGTAGCCGAACATCAGCCCCTGGTCGCCGGCCCCCTGCGCGTCGAGCGCGTCCACCGAGCCGCCGTCCCGCTGCTCCTCCGCGTGGTCGACGCCCTGGGCGATGTCCGGCGACTGCACGCCGAGGGAGACCAGGACGCCGCAGGAGTTGCCGTCGAAGCTCTTGGACGAGGAGTCGTACCCGATCTCGACGATGCGCTGGCGGGCGAGCCGGTCGACCTCCGCGTACGCGTTGGTGGTCACCTCGCCGGCCACCACGACCGTCCCGGTGGTGACCAGGGTCTCCACCGCCACGCGTGAGGTCGGGTCCTGCCGCAGCAGCTCGTCGAGGACGACGTCGGAGATCGCGTCCGCGACCTTGTCCGGGTGCCCCTCGGTAACGGATTCGGAAGTGAAGAGCCGGCTCACTCGGCGGTCCTTTCGTGCTGGTCTGCGGCGGCGGTGAGGATCTCGTGGGCCACCGCGGTCTTGCTCCCGGCCGCGCGACCGGTCACCCCGGACGGCGCGAGGAGCAGGACCTGGTTGTCGGCGGCGCCGAACACGGCGCCCCCGGAGACATTGTTGAGGACGAGCAGCTGGCACCCCTTGCGGGCCAGCTTCGCCGTGCCGAGAGCGACGAGCTCCGCCTCGTCGGCCGCGGTCTCCGCGGCGAAGCCGACGACGACCTGTCCGGCCGGTCGTCGGGCCGCCAGCCCGGCGAGCACGTCGGTGGTCTGGGCGAACTCGACGGAGAGCCCGGCGTCGCCGGACTTCTTCAGCTTGGTCGGGCTCGGGTTGACCGGCGTGAAGTCCGCGGGCGCCGCGGCCATCACCACGATGTCGGCGCCGGCAGCGGCGTCCGTCATGGCGGACGCGAGCTCTGCCGTCGTCCCGACGCGCACCACGTCCACCCCGGCCGGAGCCTCGACGGCGAGGTTCGCCGCGACGAGGGTCACCGCAGCGCCCCGCTGGACGGCCGCGCGTGCCAGCGCGACCCCCATCAGCCCCGAGGAGGAGTTCCCGACGAAGCGCACCGGGTCGAGCGGCTCGCGGGTGCCACCCGCGCTGACGACGACACGGAGCCCGGCCAGGTCCTGGGCCGCCATCGCCGCCGCCGTCCCGGGCGAGGCCAGCGCGGCGAGGGCCGACGCCTCGATGTCCTCCGGCTCGGGCAGGCGCCCGGGGCCGGTGTCGGGGCCGGTCAGCCGTCCCTCCGCGGGACGCAGCACGACCACCCCGCGGGAGCGGAGCGTCGCCACGTTGGCGCGGGTGGCCGGGTGCTGCCACATCTCGGTGTGCATCGCCGGGGCCATCACCACCGGGCAGGTCGCGGTCAGGAGCACGTTGGTCAGCAGGTCGTCGGCTCGTCCGGACGCGGCCCGCGCGAGCAGGTCCGCGGTCGCCGGTGCGACCACGACGAGGTCGGCCTCACGTCCGAGCCGCACGTGGTTCACCAGGTGCGCGTCGGCCATCACGTCGCTGGCGACGGGGCGTCCGGAGAGGGCCGCCCACGTGGTCTCGCCCACGAAGGACAAGGCGTTGGCTGTCGGCACGACCTGCACGTCGTGGCCGGCCTCGGTGAAGCGGCGCAGCAGCAGGCAGGCCTTGTAGGCGGCGATCCCGCCGGCCACGCCGAGGACGATCCGGCTCATCGGCCGGGCTCAGCCCAGGTCGTCGGTGCCGAACGGGTCGAGGGAGAAGTCCGGATCGGCAGCGGCCTCGGCGCGCGCGGCGGCCTCGGCCTCCGGGTCGATCTCCGTGCACTCCAGCACGCCCGCGTTGATCTCGCGCATCGCGATCGACAGCGGCTTCTCCTGGATGCCGATGTCCACCAGGGGGCCGACGTTCTCGAGCAGGCCCTCCCCGAGCTGGGAGTAGTAGGCATTGATCTGCCGGGCTCGCTTGGCGGCGAACAGCACCAGCCGGTACTTCGAGTCGACGTGGGTCAGCAGCTCGTCGATCGGCGGGTTGGTGATCCCCTCGGGAGTGTGAGTGCTCAAATTCAGGCTTCCTGATCGAAAGGGCGCGGCCGCGGAGAGCCCGGCAACCGTCACAGACCCAACAACTCTACCAACTGCCCCACGGCGGTGCCCAAATCGTCGTTCACCACGACGTGGTCGAACTCGCGCGCGACGGCGATCTCGTCCTCCGCCGTCCGCAGGCGGCGGGCCATCTGCTCGGGGGTCTCGGTGCCCCGCCCGACCAGCCGCTCGCGCAGCACGTCCCAGGACGGCGGGGCGATGAACACCGTGCGCACCTCCGGCAGGTTCGCCTTGACCTGCCGTGCGCCCTGCACCTCGATCTCGAGGATCACCCGGCGCCCGGCGGCCACGGCGGCGCGCACGGGGGCCGCGGGGGTGCCGTAGCGGTCGGTGCCGTGGACGAGCGCCCACTCCAGCAGCCCGCCCGAGGCGATGAGCTCGTCGAACTCCTCGTCACTCACGAACAGGTAGTGCTGGCCCTCGACCTCGCCGGGGCGCGGTGATCGGGTCGTGGCCGAGACCGACACCCAGAGTTCAGGATGGAGCTCGCGGAGGGCCTGGACGACGGTGCCCTTGCCTACCGCGGTAGGACCGGAGATGACGGTGACGTCACCGCTCACTGAACTCGGCCTTCAGGCCGGCCACCTGATGGCGGCCGAGCCCGCGGATGCGCCGGTTCGGCGCGATGTCGAGACGGGTCATCACCACCCCTGCCCGCTTCTCCCCCACCCTGGGGAGGGCCTTCAGCAGGTCGACGACCTTCACGTGGGCGAGCACGTCGTCGGTGGCGGCGACGTCCAGGGCCTGGCTCAGGCTGATCTCGCCGGTGCGGACCTTGCTCTTCAGGTCGGCGCGGCGGCGCCGCGCCTCAGTCGCCGCAGCGCGTGCGGCTTCGAGTTGCTCCGTGGTGAGCTGGGGGATGGTCACAGGTGTGCCTTCTGGAGTCGGATGGCTTGCCTAGCAATCTCAACCTAGCGGGCTGCGGCGCCCCTCGTCACCTGAACGCACATGTTCGGCACTAGGAGTGATGGACGAAAGCGGCGCGTAAACCAAACGGGGTTCAGTTGGCCGCGCGGCTGAGCAACTCGGCCACCTTGCCGCGCAGCGCCGCGGCGTCCGGCCCGGCGGAGATGACGCCGCGTCCGACGACCGCGAGGACCTGGTCGACGGCGTCCCCGAACAGCTCGGGGAGGTCCTCCATCCGGCCGCCCTGCACCCCGATGCCGGGCACGAGGATGGAGCCGTTGAAGTCGCTGAGATCGCAGCCGAGGCTGGCATGTGTGCCGCCGACGACGAGCCCGATCGCCTTCTGGCGCGAGGCATGGTTGACCTCGGTCGCCGCGTCGATGATCGACTGCACGACCGACGCGTCCTGGGTGAGCGCCAGCTGCACCTGGCCGCCCTCGGGGTTCGAGGTGCGGGCCAGCACGTAGACGCCGCGCTCGTACCGGTGGGCCCGCTCGAACGCCGGGGCCAGCGAGCCGAACCCGAGGTACGGCGACAGCGTGATGGCGTCGGCGGCCAGCGGCGAGCCGTCCGCGAGGTAGGCGTCCGCGTAGGCCTCCATCGTCGACCCGATGTCGCCGCGCTTGACGTCCAGGATGCTGAGGGCCCCGGTGCCGGCGATGTCGGCGAGGACACGTTCCAGGGCGGCGATGCCCGCCGAGCCGTAGGCCTCGAAGAAGGCCGACTGCGGCTTGAACGCCGCCACCTGGTCGCCCAGCGCCTCCACCAGGGTGCGTGCGCAGCGCTCGGCGCCCGCGGCGGACACCTCCAGGCCCCAGGCCTTGAGCAGGGACGCGTGGGGGTCGATGCCCACGCACAGGGGCCCGCGGTCGGCGACCACCTCGCGAAGCCGGCGCCAGTAGGTGGTCACGGTTCCTGCCTTTCGGTGTCGCGGGCGTTCACGGCCGCCGCCAGACCGGGGCCGCCGTAGATGAAGCCAGTGTAAAGCTGGACGAGGTCGGCGCCGGCGTCGAACAGGGCCATCGCGTCGTCCGCGGTCATGATGCCGCCGACGCCCATCACCGGCAGCGCGGTGTGGGCTGCGACGTAGCCGACCACCTCGCGGGCGCGCGCCGTGAGCGGCGCGCCGGACAGGCCACCCGCCTCGCCGGCCAGGTGCTGGTCGGCCGGAGCCAGCCCCTCCCTGGCAAGGGTCGTGTTCGTCGCGATCACCCCGGCGGCACCCGCGTCCTCGCAGGTGGCCAGGACCTCGTCCAGTTGCCCCCAGGTCAGGTCCGGCGCCACCTTCACGAACACCGGCACCGGCCCGGCCCCCTCCCCCGCCGAGGGCCAGCCTTCCGGCCGAGGGCCAGCACCCTGGGACGAGCCCTCGGCCGCAAGGCTGGCCCTCGCTGCGGATTCGCGGACGAGGGTGGTCAGCAGGCCGGAGAGCGCGCCGGCGTCCTGGAGGCTGCGCAGGCCCGGGGTGTTCGGGCTGGAGACGTTCACCGCGACGTAGTCCGCGTGCGGTGCCAGCAGCCGCAGCGAGGTGAGGTAGTCCTCCACCGCGTCCGCGAGGTCGACGACCTTCGTCTTGCCGATGGAGATGCCCACGGGCAGACCGGCCGCGCCGTTGCCGCGGTAGACGTTCCGGGCGGCCAGCGTGGCCGCGACGGCCGCGGCGCCGGGGTTGTTGAAGCCCATCCGGTTCACCAGCGCCCGGGACGCCCGCAACCGGAACACCCGCGGACGGTCGTTGCCCGGCTGGGCGCGCCCGGTCACCGTGCCCAGCTCGGCGAAGCCGAAGCCCAGCCCCCGCCAGGCGAGGACGGCCGAAGCGTCCTTGTCCAGCCCCGCGGCCAGCCCCACGCGCGAGGGGAAGTCGATGCCGGCCACCCGCGCCGATCGGCCGGCACTTCCGGCGACCAGCCGGGTGAGGGCGCGGACGGGACCCGCGGAGCCGACGCCGGCGAGCAGCGAGATCAGCTGCTCGTGGATCGCCTCCGGGTCTCCCCCGTGGCTACGGAAGAGCACCGGCCGCACCAGGCGGGTGTAGCCCGCGTCCAGCAGGCCGGCGGGCAGGCCCATCAGTCGAGGTTCGCCAGCTCGTCGCGGACGTCCGCACTCCACTCCTGGAGGGAGCGGACGCCGACCGCGCCGCGTCGCAGCGCCTCGATCCCCTGCACACAGGCGGACAGGCCCTGGACGGTGGTCACGCACGGCACGTCGGCGAGGATCGCGGCCGAGCGGATCTCCCAGCCGTCACGCCGGGGGCTGCCGTCCTTGGACTGCCCGTGCGGGGTGTTGAAGATCAGGTCGACCTCGCCGTCCAGGATGGCCTGGACGACCGTCTTCTCCCCGTTCGGCCCCGGCCCCTGTGACGCCTTGCGGATCGTGGTGACCTCCACGTCCTGGCGGCGCAGCACCTGGGCGGTGCCCTCGGTGGCGAGCACGGTGAAGCCGAGGTCGGCCAGCCGCTTCACGGGGAAGATGGCGTGCCGCTTGTCGCGGTTGGCCACCGAGACGAAGACCGTCCCGGTCGTCGGCACCGCACCGAAGGAGGCCGCCTGGCTCTTGGCGAAGGCCGTGCCGAAGGTCACGTCCAGGCCCATCACCTCACCGGTCGACTTCATTTCCGGCCCAAGGAGCGTGTCGACCCACGAGCCGTCGGCGGTGCGGAACCGGTTGAACGGCATCACGGCCTCCTTCACCGCGATCGGCGCGGAGCTGAGGGTGGTCGTGCCGTCGTAGCCCTCGGCCCGCAGCATGCCCTCCGCGCGGAGCTCGGCGATCGTCGCGCCGAGGGAGATCCGCGTGGCCGCCTTCGCCAGCGGCGTGTCGGTGGCCTTCGAGACGAACGGGACGGTGCGGGAGGCGCGCGGGTTCGCCTCGAGGACGTACAGGATGTCGCCGAGCAGCGCGAACTGGATGTTCAGCAGGCCGCGCACCCCCACGCCCTGCGCGATGGCCCGCGTGGACTGCCGGATCTCCTCGATGACCTCGTTGCCGAGCGTGATCGGCGGCAGCGCGCACGCGGAGTCTCCGGAGTGGATGCCGGCCTCCTCGATGTGCTCCATCACGCCGCCAAGGTAGAGCTCGGTGCCGTCGAAGAGGGCGTCCACGTCGATCTCGATGGCGTCATCGAGGAAGCGGTCGACCAGCACCGGGTGCGACGGGGTGATGTCGGTGGCGCGCTCGATGTAGCCGGCCAGGGACGCGTCGTCGTAGACGATCTCCATGCCACGCCCGCCGAGCACGTAGGACGGCCGGACGAGCACCGGGTAGCCGATCTCGTGCGCGATGTCGAGGGCCTGCGCCGACGACTCCGCCATCCCGTACTGCGGCGCTGGCAGGCCGGCCTCGGTGAGCACCCGGCCGAAGGCTCCGCGCTCCTCGGCCAGCTCGATCGCTTCCGGCGGGGTGCCGACGATCGTCACGCCCGCGTCCTTCAGTGCCTGCGCGAGCTTCAACGGCGTCTGGCCGCCCAGCTGGACGATGACGCCCGCCACCGGTCCGGCGAGGGTCTCTGCGTGCACGACCTCCAGCACGTCCTCGAGGGTCAGCGGCTCGAAGTACAGCCGGTCGGAGGTGTCGTAGTCGGTGGAGACCGTCTCGGGGTTGCAGTTCACCATGACCGCCTCGTAGCCCGCGTCCTGCAGCGCCATGGCGGCGTGGACGCAGGAGTAGTCGAACTCGATGCCCTGCCCGATCCGGTTCGGGCCGCTGCCGAGGATCAGCACCGCCGGCTTCGAGCGCGGCGCGACCTCGTTCTCCTCGTCGTAGGACGAGTAGTGGTACGGGGTCCGGGCGGCGAACTCGGCGGCGCAGGTGTCCACGGTCTTGTACACCGGGCGGACGCCGAGGGCCCACCGCACGCCGCGCACCACGTCGGTGGAGAGGTTGCGCAGCTTCGCGATCTGGGTGTCGGCGAGGCCGTGCCGCTTCGCCAGGCGCAGCAGCCCCGCGGTCAGCTCCGGGGCCGTCCGCACCTCCTCCGCGACCTCGAACACCAGCTGGAGCTGGTCGACGAACCACGGGTCGATGTGGGTCGCGTCGTGGATCTGGGCCGGCGTCGCGCCCAGCCGGAACCCCTGCATGACCACGTTCAGGCGCCCGTCGTGCGGACGCCGCATGGCCTCCAGCACCTCGTCCAGGGTGGACTCCAGCGGCGAGGTGAAGTCGAAGCCCGCCTTGGCGTCCTCGAGCGAGCGCAGGGCCTTGCCCAGGGCCTCGGTGAAGTTCCGGCCGATCGCCATCGCCTCGCCCACGCTCTTCATGTGGGTGGTGAGAGTGGAGTCGGCGGTCGGGAACTTCTCGAAGGCGAAGCGGGGCGCCTTGACGACGACGTAGTCGAGCGTGGGCTCGAAGGACGCCGGCGTCTCCGCGGTGATGTCGTTGGGGATCTCGTCCAGCGTGTAGCCGACGGCCACCTTCGCCGCGATCTTGGCGATCGGGAAGCCGGTGGCCTTCGACGCCAGGGCCGACGACCGCGACACCCGCGGGTTCATCTCGATGACGATCATCCGACCGTTGTCGGGGTTGATCGCGAACTGGATGTTGCAGCCACCGGTGTCGACGCCGACCGCGCGGATCACCGCGATGCCGACGTCGCGCATCGCCTGGTACTCCCGGTCGGTGAGGGTCATCGCGGGCGCGACGGTGATCGAGTCGCCGGTGTGCACGCCCATGGGGTCGAGGTTCTCGATCGAACACACGATCACGACGTTGTCCGCCTTGTCGCGCATGACCTCGAGCTCGTACTCCTTCCAGCCGAGCACGGACTCCTCGATCAGCACCTCCGTCACCGGGGACGCGGACAGCCCGCTGCCGGCGATGCGGCGCAGCTCGGTCTCGTCGTGGGCGAAGCCGGAGCCCACCCCGCCCATGGTGAAGGACGGCCGCACCACGACCGGGTAGCCGAGCTGGTCCGCAGCGGCGAACACCTCGCCCATGGTGTGGCAGATCGCCGAGCGGGCCACCTCGGGGTTCACTCCCGGGACGTCGAGGGAGGCGACGATCTCCTTGAACTTCTCGCGGTCCTCGCCCTTCTGGATCGCCTCGATCGAGGCACCGATCAGTTCGACGCCGTACTTCTCCAGCACCCCGGACTCGTGCAGCGCGACGGCGGCGTTGAGCGCCGTCTGGCCGCCCAGGGTGGCCAGCAGGGCGTCGGGACGCTCCGCGGCGATCACCTTCTCCAGGTACTCGGGCTGGATCGGCTCGATGTAGGTGGCGTCGGCGAACTCCGGGTCGGTCATGATCGTGGCCGGGTTGGAGTTCACCAGGATCACCCGGAAGCCCTCCTCGCGGAGCACGCGGCAGGCCTGCGTCCCCGAGTAGTCGAACTCGCAGGCCTGACCGATCACGATCGGGCCGGAGCCGATCACCAGGATGGAGTGGATGTCCGTGCGCCGAGGCATCAGGCGTTCCCCTCCCCGGCCGGCACGTCCGTGCGGGCAGCCATCATGTCCACGAACCGGTCGAACAGGTAGGCGGCGTCGTGCGGTCCGGCCGCCGCCTCCGGGTGGTACTGCACAGAGAAGCCGAGCAGCTCGCCGTCGGCGGAGCGGAGCTCGAGCCCCTCGACCACGTCGTCGTTGAGGCAGACATGGGAGACCCTCGCCTCCCCCCAGCGTGTCGGTGTGGCTCGGTCGAGCGGCGCGTCGACGGCGAACCCGTGGTTCTGGGCGGTGATCTCCACCTTGCGCGTGGTGAGGTCCATCACCGGCTGGTTGATGCCTCGGTGGCCGTACTTCAGCTTGTAGGTTCCGAAACCGAGCGCCCTGCCGAAGATCTGGTTGCCGAAGCAGATGCCGAAGTAGGGCATCCCCGCGTCGAGCACCTCCTGCAGCAGCGTGACGGCGTCGTCCGCAGCGGCGGGGTCGCCGGGACCGTTGGAGAAGAACACCCCGTCCGGGCGGAGCCGCCGCAGGTCGTCGATGGTGACCGAGGCGGGGACGACGTGCACCTCGATGCCGCGCTCGGCCATCCGTGTGGGGGTCATGTCCTTGATCCCGAGGTCGACCGCGGCGACGGTGAACCGCTTCTCCCCCACCGCGGGGACGACCTCCGGCTCCGACACCGTGACGTCGGCGACGAGGTGCGCACCGGCCATCGGCGGAGTCTCGAGCACGCGCTGGAGGAGCTTCGCCGGGTCGAGCTCGACGGTGGAGATGCCGACCCGCATCGCCCCGCCCTCGCGCAGGTGGCGGGTGAGCGCACGGGTGTCGATCTCGGCGATGCCGACCACTCCCTGGGCGCGCAGCTCCTCGTCGAGCGACCGGTTGGAGCGCCAGTTCGAACGGACGCGGGACAGGTCACGCACGACGTAGCCGGCCACCCAGATGCGCCCGGACTCGTCGTCCTCGTCGTTCCAGCCGGTGTTGCCGATGTGGGGCGCGGTCGCGACGACGACCTGCCGGTGGTAGCTCGGATCGGTCAGCGTCTCCTGGTAGCCCGACATGCCGGTGGCGAACACCGCCTCGCCGAAGGTCTCGCCCTCGGCGCCGAACGAGATGCCCCGGAACCACCGCGCGTCCTCCAGGACCAACAATGCCTCAGTCAGTGGACGTGCGTGGTAACTACTGGGCATGGGCATCCTTCGCAGAGCGGGGGCTGATCCAGCAGGAGACCCTACCAGCCCCGTCCGGGGTGCCCGGGCGCCACGTCGGACGGCGGACGCCCGCCGGCAGGGTCAGAGCCCGCGGCGGACGGCGGCGAGGAGGCCGTTGAGGAAGGCCGCGGAGTCGTCGGTCGACAGCTCGGTGGCCAGGGCGGCCGCCTGCTCCACGGCGACCTCGGCCGCGACCGTTCCGCTCAGCAGCTCGCCGACGGCCAGGCGCGCCAGGCAGCGGTCGATCCGTGGCATGCGCTCCAGCGACCAGTCCGCGGCGAGCGCCTTCGCCAGCAGGGCGTCGATCTGCTCCGCGTGCTCCTCGACCGCCGCGACGAGGTCGGCGGCGAATGGACGCAGCTCCTCCTCGGACTCGGCCAGCACCTGGGCGGGGGTCAGCCCGCGCAGCTCGGCGGCGTAGAGCAGGTCGAGGGCCTGCTTGCGCGCCTTGGTGCGGCTCGGCCGGCGCCCGTGGGCGTCGGCGGGAATGGTTTCGACGAGCTCGAGGACGGTGCCGTCCGGCTTGGTGATCCGCTTGGGCGTGGCGTCCACCCGATCAGACCCGGCCGAGGTAGCTGCCGTCGCGGGTGTCGACCTTGACGCGCTCGCCGGTGGTGATGAACAGCGGCACCTGGATCTGCAGGCCGGTCTCCACCGTGGCCGGCTTGGTGCCGCCGGTCGAGCGGTCGCCCTGCAGGCCCGGCTCGGTATAGGTGATCTCCAGCTCGACAGAGGTCGGCATGTCGATGAACAGGGGGTTGCCCTCGTGCAGCGCGACGGTGGCCACGCCGTTCTCGAGCAGGTAGTTCTTCGCATCGCCGACCACGTCCTCGGCCAGGTTCAGCTGGTCGTAGGTGTCGGTGTCCATGAACACGTAGTTCTCACCGTCGTGGTAGAGGTACTGCATCTCGCGGCGATCGACGCTGGCCGTCTCCACCTTGGTGTCGGAGTTGAACGTCCGGTCGACGACCTTGCCGGTGAGGACGTGCTTGAGCTTGCTGCGAACGACGGTGTTGCCCTTGCCCGGCTTGTGGTGCTGGAACCAGATGACGGTCCACAGCTGGCCGTCGAGGTCGAGGACCATGCCGTTCTTGAGATCGTTGGTGGAAACCGTTGCCACTGGAACGCCCGCTTTCAGTACGTCGTGTTATCGCGACCGCTCAGTCTAGCGGCCCGGCAGGGCATCCCGCGAAACGCCCCGGCTCAGCCCTGTCGCCGCTCCCGGATCCCGGCCAGGAGGTCGGCCTTGGCCTGCGCCCGCGGCAGCGAGTACTCCTCCATCCAGGCGGCGGTGTCCTCGCCCCCCGCCCCGCGCAGGCCGTCGATCACCGAGCGGACCACTTGCGGGGACTTGTTCTGGCTCATCTTGGCCTTGCCGGCCACCCGGGTGATCTGGAGTTCCACCCCGACCACCGCGCGGAGCAGCGCGTCCACCTCCGCCGTCGGCAGGGTGTCGACGGTGGCGTCCCCGTGCGCGGCGCTGAGCCGGCGCACGGCCTCGAGCATCCACGCCGGGTCGTCGTGGACGACCAGTCGTCCCCACACCTGCACGGTGACGTAGTTCCAGGTCGGGACACTCGGCGCGTCCGGCGTGCTGAGCCAGTCGGCCTCGACGTAGTCGCCGGCGCCGTGGGCGATGAACAGGGCGTCGACCCCACCCGGCGCGGCAGCGGGCCGCCACTGGTCGTTGACCCGCGAGAGGTGCCCGATGAGCCTGCCGTGCCCACCGGCGTCCGCGTCGAAGAGCATGGGGACGTAGGTCGCCACGAGGCCGTCCGGGCCGACGGTCACCAGGTCACCGGCGGGTGCGGTGGCCAGCACCTCGGCCACCTGCTCGGCCGACATCGCGAAGTGGGCGGGGACGTACATCAGGCCTCGTTCAGGCCGAGGAAGGCGTCGGCGAGCACACCCTCGCACGGGTCGGCGGCTATGGTCGGGACGCCGAGCGCGCGCAGGAGCACGAACCGCAGCCGGGATCCCCGGGACTTCTTGTCCAGGCTCATCGAGGCGCGCAGCTCGAGCCAGGCGCCGTCGGTGTAGCGCGTGGGCAACCCCGCCGTGCCCAGCACGCTGCGGTGCCGCTCCACCAGGTCGGGCCCGATCAGGTCGAGCCGCCGGGCCAGCTCCGCGGCGAACACCATGCCCACGGAGACCGCCTCGCCGTGCCGCCACTGGAAGTGCTGCTGGCGCTCGATCGCGTGGCCCAGCGTGTGCCCGTAGTTCAGGGCCTCCCGGCCGATCTGGCTTCCGTCCGAGGTGCGCTCGCGCAGGTCGGCCGACACCACGGCAGCCTTCACCGAAACGGCCCGGCGGATCAGCCGTGCCTGGAGGTCGCTCCCGGGACGCATGGCCTCCGCCGGCGCCGCCTCGAATTCGTCGAGGATGGCCGGATCGGCGATGAACCCGCACTTGAGCACCTCGGCCAGCCCGGAGCGGAGCTCGTCCGGCGGCAGTGTCTCGAGGAAGTCGAGGTCGCCGAGGACGGTGAACGGCTCGTGGAAGGCGCCGACGAGGTTCTTGCCCGCACTGAGGTTGATGCCGGTCTTCCCGCCGACGGCGGCGTCCACCATCGCCAGCAGGGAGGTCGGCAGGGCGATGTAGCGCACGCCGCGCAGCCAGGTGGCCGCCACGAACCCCGCCAGGTCGGTGGTGGCTCCCCCACCGAGGCCGAGCACGGCGTCGGAGCGGGTGAAGCCGGCGCCGGCGAGGGCCTCCCAGCACCCCTGGAGCACCTCGGCGGTCTTGCCCGCCTCCGCCTCGGGGACGCGGATCGCCGTCACCTGCTGCTCGAGCCCCGCGGTGATCGCCGGCAGCAGGGACGCCAGGCCGGGCGGGTGGATGATCGCGACGCTGTCGACGCCGTCCAGGAACTCGGGCAGCAGCCGGGAGACCCCGGACCCGATCAGCACCTGGTAGGGCTGCTCGGTCGCCACGTCGATCGGCTCCCAGCTCATCGCTCTCCTTGCTCCCCGATGGCCGCCGCCACCTGCTCGGCGGTGAGGCGGTCGGTGTCGACCACCGTCTGCGCCACTTCCGCGTAGAAGGGTGCCCGAGACGCAAGCATCTCACCCATGCGGTTCCGGATGGCGACCAGTGCACCCATCCCGAGGCTGTTCATGCCCAGCCGCCGGGTCGCGGTGGGCACCGACGTCCGCAGCCACACCACGGGGAGCCCGGCGAGCGCCGCCCGGACGGCTGCGGAATCGACGGCCCCGCTTCCCAGGGCCACCACCCCCGTACCCCGGAGGGCGGTCAGGCTCACGCGTTCCTCGACCTCCCGGTAGGCGGCCTCCCCGGCCGTCGCGAAGTACTCCGCGACCGGCGCGCCGAGGGCCCGCTCGACCAGTTCGTCCACGTCGACAGCGGGCAGACCCCGGTCGGCCGCGACCAGCCGGGCGAGGGTGGACGTGCCCGAACCCGGGATCCCGACCAGCACGAGGGCGGGTCGGCTCAACCGAGGTTCCTCTCCCCCAGGCGGGCGAGGTAGGCGGCGTGGTTGCGCCGCGTCTCGGCCACGGAGTCGCCCCCGAACTTCTCCAGTACCAGTTCGGCCAGCACGAGGGTGACCATCGCCTCCGCGACCACGCCGGCCGCCGGCACGGCGCAGACGTCGGAGCGCTGGTGATGGGCCTGCGCGGCCTCGCCGGTGGCCACGTCCACGGTGCGCAGGGCGCGCGGGACGGTCGCGATCGGCTTCATCGCTGCGCGTACCCGCAGGACCTCGCCGTTGCTCATCCCGCCCTCGGTCCCACCGGAACGGTTCGACAGGCGGTGGACGCCACCCCCGCCGGGCAGCATCTCGTCGTGGGCGAGGCTGCCGCGCGTGGCGGCGAGGGCGAACCCGTCACCGACCTCGACGCCCTTGATCGCCTGGATGCCCATGAGCGCTCCGGCCAGCCGCGCGTCGAGCCGGCGGTCGCCCTGGGTGTGGGAGCCCAGGCCGGGCGGCAGCCCGTAGGCCAGCACCTCGACCACGCCACCGAGGGTGTCCCCCTCGGTCTTCGCCGCGGCGATCTCCGCCAGCATCGCTCCCGCGGCGGACGCGTCGAAGCAGCGCACCTCCGAGTCGTCGATCGCCGCGAGGTCGTCGGGGCCGGGCAGCAGCGACGACCCGCTCTCCGCGCCGCCGATGCGGACCACGTGGCTCAGCACCCGGATGCCGACCGCCTGCTCGAGGAAGTTCGCGGCGACGCGTCCCAGCGCCACCCGGGCCGCAGTCTCGCGCGCCGAGGCCCGCTCCAGGATCGGGCGTGCCTCGTCCCAGTCGTACTTCTGCATGCCCGGAAGGTCGGCGTGCCCCGGACGGGGCCGCGTCAGGGCCGCGTTGCGGGCAAGGGAGTCCAGCTCGTCGGCGTCGACCGGGTCGGGCGCCATGACCGTCTCCCACTTCGGCCACTCGGAGTTGCCGACCATGATCGCGACCGGCGAGCCGAGGGTCTCCCCGTGGCGGACGCCGGCCAGCAGCGTCACCTCGTCGGCCTCGAACTTCATGCGCGCGCCGCGGCCGGTGCCGAGCCGCCGCCGGGCGAGGGCGGCAGAGACGTCGTCGGAGGTCAGCCGGACATGTGCCGGAATGCCCTCGATCGTGGCCACCAGCGCGCGTCCGTGGGACTCGCCCGCGGTCAGGTAACGGAGCATGGGCGTCAGTCTGTCACGCTCAGCCGAAGCACTTCTTCGTGTTCGCGTCGCTGGCGGCGCACCAGGCCCGCCACTTCGCGACGCTCGCGTCGTGCCCGGCCTTGTCTGCGTTGAACTCGGTCTCGCCGGTGTCGAGGTTCACCACCGCGAAGTAGAGCCAGTCCCCGTCCGCAGGGTGCAGGGCGGCGTCCATGGACGCCTTCGACGGCGAGGCGATCGGACCGATCGGGAGACCCTTGACGTAGTAGGTGTTGTAGGGCGACTTGAGCTTGCGCTCGGCGGCCGTGGTCGACACCCGGCCGGTGACGTTGTTGGCGTAGGCGACCGTCGCGTCGGACTGCAGCTGCATCCCCTGTTCGAGGCGGTTGTAGAACACCCGCGCGATCTTGGCGCGGTCCTCCTCCCTCGGGCCGGCCTCCTTCTCGATGATGCTGGCCATCACCAGCACCTCGTAGGGGCTGTAGCCGAGCGTCTCGGCGCCGGTCTCGAAGTCCAGGCCGTTGGCGATCTGGTTGAACCGGTCGGTGATCGACTTCAGGATGGTCTTGGTGGTCGGCTTGTCCGCGAGTTCGTAGGTGTCGGGGAACAGGAAGCCCTCGGCGCCCCGCTCCGCCCAGTTCGGCAGCCCCAGCTTCTTCCAGTCCTTCAGTGCCTTGGTGAAGTCCTTGGCCGGCAGCCCACTGGCCTTGCTCATGGTCGTCACCGCCTGCTCCAGGCGCAGCCCCTCCCGCAGGGTCATGCGGTTGTGCACCTGGTTCTTCGGGTCGAGCAGCATCGCCAGCGCGACCTTCGCGGGCAGCTGCGTGCGCAGGTTGTAGCGCCCGGCCTGGATCTTGGCGGAATCGGGGTTGGCCGCGGCCTCGCGGGTGAACGCCTTCGCGGTCTTGACCACGTCCGCCTGTACGAGGATCGACGCGATCTGGGTGGTGGTGGAGCCTGCGGGGATCGTCACCTCGACGGGGGCCACACCCTCGCCGATGTAGTCCTCCGCGGTCCGGAAGTCCATCCACGCGGCCTGCGCCTTGCTGTAGATGAACCAGCCGCCGCCGACGAACACGGCCAGCGACAGCAGGACGGCGAACGCGGAACGGACCTTGTACCAGACCTCCTTGAGGTCGACCTTCCCGGTCTCGGGATCCTTGATCTCGCCCGGGTAGCGGTTACTCATCCGCCGGCGTCCTTTCCTGGACGGGGGGCAGGAGCAACTCCCCTGGTGCCCGTCCCGTCGTCCGTTCGTGCTGCAGTGCCTGTTCCAAGAGTGCCACGGCGGCCGCCTGGTCGATCACGGAGCGCTGCCGCCGGGTGTTGCGGCCCGCACCGGAGAGCTGCCGGGACGCGGTGACGGTGGTCAGTCTCTCATCGACGAGGCGGATCGGCACGCCGGGAAGGCTCGCGGCGAGTCCGGCCGCCACCTCGCGGACGGCGATCGCCGCAGGACCCTCGGCCCCGGCGAGGTTCCGGGGCAGCCCGAGCACCACCTCGAGGGGTTCGTACTCGGCCACCAGGGCCTGGATCCGGGCGATGGCACGGGCGTCCGACGGCACGGTCTCCACCGGGTGGGCGAGGATCCCGGACGGGTCGCTCGCAGCCACCCCGATCCTCGCCCTGCCCCAGTCGAGGGCCAGCCGGACGCCGGTGCGCACCTTGTCAGCCGGCCAGGGCAGAGCGGATCGCCGCCAGGGCCTGCGGCGTCCCCTCTGCCGAGGTGCCGCCGCCCTGGGCGAGGTCGTCACGGCCGCCACCGCGTCCGCCGAGCGCCACCGCGCCCGCGCCGACCAGCGCGCCGGCCTTCGCCCCGAGACCGCGCGCGGCCTCCGTGGTCGCCACCAGCAGCACCGGCTTGGCGTCGCCGCCCACCAGGGCGACCACGCCGGGGCGCCCGCCGAAGGCGTTGCGCACCTCGAGCGCGAGGGTGCGCAGGTCGTCCGCCGGGGTGCCGGGCAGGTGGCGGGCGACCAATTCGTAGCCACCCACGGTCTCGGCGCCAGCCACGAGGGACGGCACGGTGCCCAGGAGCTCCCTGGTGCGCAGGCTCGCGATCTCCTTCTCTGCCGCCTTCACCTGCGCGACCAGCTTGGCGACGCGGTCGGTGAGCTGGTCCGGCTGCACCTTCAGCAGGTCGGCCAGCCCGGAGACGAGGGCCCGCTCCCGGGCCAGGTGGGCGAACGCGTCGGCCGAGACGAACGCCTCCACCCGGCGAAGGCCGGAGCCCACGGACGACTCCCCCAGCAGGCTGAGCAGGCCGATCTGCGAGGTCCGCTCGACGTGCGTGCCGCCGCACAGCTCGCGCGACCACGGGCCGGCGAGCTCGACCATCCGGACGACGTCGCCGTACTTCTCGCCGAACATCGCCTGCGCCCCGAGGGCCTTCGCCTTCGCCAGCGGCATCTCGGTGGCGGTGACCTCGTAGTCGGCGCGGATGGCCTCGTTGGCGACGCCCTCGAGCTCCTCCTTCAGCGCGTGGCTGAGCGCTCCGGAGGCGTTGAAGTCGAAGCGCAGGTAACCGGGTTTGTTGTACGAGCCGGCCTGGTGGGTCGACGCGCCGAGCAGCTGGCGCAGCGCGGCGTTCACGATGTGGGTCGCGGTGTGGGCCTGGCAGGCGCCCGCGCGGGCCTGGGCGTCGACGGCCGCGACGACCGCAGATCCGGTAGCGAGCTCGCCGTCCTCCACCCGCACCTTGTGCACGATCAGCCCCTGCACGGGCCGCTGGACGTCCAGGACCTCGAGGCTGAGCCCGTCGCCGGTGATCAGGCCGGAGTCGGCATCCTGGCCACCGGACTCGGCGTAGAACGGCGTCCGGTCGAGCACGACCTCGACGACGTCACCGGGCACGGCGCGATCGACCAGCGCGCCGTCGGAGACGATGCCGCGCACCTTCGCGTCCGCCACCAGGTCGGTGAAGCCGAGGAACGGGATCTCGCCGTCGGCGCGCAGCGTCCGGTACGCCTCGGTCGCGGCGGTCGCACCCTTCTTTGCCTTCGCGTCGGCGCGGGCACGCTCCTTCTGCTCCTGCATGAGGCGGCGGAAGCCGGCCTGGTCGACGCTGAGGCCCTGCTCGGCCGCCATCTCCAGGGTGAGGTCGATCGGGAAGCCGTAGGTGTCGTGCAGGGCGAACGCACGGTCCCCGGAGATCTCGGTCGACTCCGCCTCCCGGGCCTGCCCGGCGGCGAGGTCGAAGATCTGGGTGCCCGCGGCCAGCGTGCGGCGGAACGCGTCCTCCTCACCGAAGGCGACCTGGCTCACCCGGGCCCACTGGTCGGTGACATCGGAGTAGGACGCCGCCATCAGGTCGCGGCTCACCGGCAGCAGCTCGGGCAGCACCGGGTCGTGGACGCCGAGCAGGCGCATCGAACGGATGCTGCGGCGCAGCAGGCGGCGCAGCACGTAGCCGCGCGCCTCGTTGCCGGGAGTGACGCCGTCGGTCATCAGCATCAGGGCGGACCGGACGTGGTCGCCCACGACGCGCAGCCGGATGTCGTCCTGCGCGTCCTTGCCGTAGGTGGTGCCGGCGAGCTCTGCCGCCCTGGTGATGACCGGGAAGATCTCGTCGATCTCGTACATGTTCGCGACGCCCTGCAGCAGGTACGCCGTGCGCTCCAGGCCCATGCCGGTGTCGATGTTCTTGCTGGGCAGGGGGCCGAGCACGTCGAAGTCGTCCTTCGCACGGACGGCCGACAGCTCCTCGGTCTGGAACACCAGGTTCCAGATCTCGAGGAAGCGGTCCTCGTCGACGATCGGGCCGCCGTCGGGACCGAACTGCGGGCCGCGGTCGATGTAGATCTCGCTGCACGGGCCACCGGGGCCGGGGATGCCCATGTGCCAGTAGTTGTCCTTCAGGCCGCGACGCTGGATGCGCTCCTCCGGGATGCCGACCTTGCGCCACAGCGCGGCCGCCTCGTCGTCGTCGAGGTAGACCGTGACCCACACCTTGTCGGGGTCGAAGCCGTAGTTGCCGTCGGCCTGGCTGCCGGTGACCAGCTCCCAGGCGTAGTTGATGGCGCCTTCCTTGAAGTAGTCGCCGAAGGAGAAGTTGCCGTTCATCTGGAAGAAGGTGCCGTGCCTGGTGGTCTTGCCGACCTCCTCGATGTCGAGGGTGCGCACGCACTTCTGCACGCTCACCGCCCGGTCGAACGGCGCGTCCTCCGCGCCGGTGAAGTACGGCTTGAACGGCACCATGCCCGCGTTGACGAACAGGAGGGTCGGGTCGTTGTAGACCAGCGGCGTGGACGGCACGACCGCGTGGCCGCGGGCGGCGAAGTAGTCGAGGTAGCGCTGGCGGATGTCAGCAGTCTTCATGGTTGTCTGTCCTTGTCGAGACGGCGCTCAGCGCCGGTACTGCAGGTGAGGGTCCGGTTCGGGTCTCCTGGACGAACGGGTTTCACTCGTCCAGGCCGAGAGCCTCGCGCAGCTCCGACTCGCGGGTGTCCATGGCGTCGCCCATGGTGGAGAGGAACTCCCCGACCCGGTCGATGAGGCCCTCACGGGTCTTCTCCAGCTGGTCGGCGACACCCTTGGGGGTGAAGCGTTCGTAGTACTCGCGTCCCTTGATCACGACCAGGGCGGTGAGCCCGACCCCGACGGCGAACCAGAACAGGCGCTTGCCCATCAGCGGGCCTTCTTCCGCTGGCCGGTGACGGCCTGGCGCACCCCGTAGGTGAAGGCGGCCGTCTTGATCAGCGGCCCGCCGAGGGTGGAGGCGAAGAGCGTGGACAGCTGGGCGGCGTTCTCACTGACGACCGTGGCGTGGGCGCTCACCTTGGCGACGTCCTCCGTCACCACGCTGAGCTTGCCCAGCTCGGTGTTCGTCGCGGTCACCGTGCCCTTCAGCTCCTGGAGGATCGGCACCGAGTTGTGGCCCAGGTCGCGCACGGCGAGCCGCACCTCCTCGAGCACCCGACCGAGCTTCAGCAGCGGGACGGCGCAGAACACGACGAACGCCACCGCAGCCACCGCTGCGATCAGGCCGGCGATCTCTCCGGCGGACATGGGCTACCTCGCTGTCTGGTCGACTGGTACCTCGGCAAGAGTACCGGCTGCGCGTCCCGGCATGCGCGGGTGCAGCGCGGCGGGTCAGCGGGCGGCGTCGGCCCCGGCCGGTGCCGCGCTCGGGCGGGGAACCGTGCCCCAGGCGTGGGTGGTGGTACGCCGCACGAAGAAGGCGCTCACCAGCGCCCCCGCGAGGGCAGCGAGGGCCGGAAGGAGCATGCTGGTGGCCATCGCGGAGGTGAAGCCCGCCCGCAGGGCCTCGGGCAGCTGCCCGCTGGTCTCTGCGCTCGCCCCCGCCGCCGCGCCGCCGGGCAGGCTGGCCGCCAGCCGGGCCTGGATCAGTGCGGCGATCGCCGCGCTGCCCAGCACCGAGCCCACCTGCCGCACCGAGTTGTACACGCCAGAGCCGGCGCCCGCGTCCGCCGGTGCGAGGTTGTAGGTGGTGGTCGTCCCGATCGGCGACCAGGTGAACGCGCTGCCGATGCCCATCAGCGCGCTCGGGAACAGCAGCCGCCACCACAGGGACTCGTCGGGGACGAGCCAGACCGCGTACCACAGCATGGACGCGGCCATCATCAGCAGCCCCGCCGTGGCGAGGTAGCGCGGGTGCACCCGGTCGACCAGGCGCCCCACCACGGGCGCGAGCACTCCGGAGAACAGGGCCATGGGCACCAGCTGGAGCGCGGCCCTCGTCGGGGTGAACCCGAGGACGAGCTGGTAGTAGAAGACCAGCGGAAGGGCGTTGGACGTCACCGCGATGCCGACCATGGCGATCGCCGCGTTGCCGAGGGAGAAGTTGCGGTCGGAGAACAGCCTCAGGGGCAGCAGCGGCTCCCCGCGTCCGCGCCGTTGCCACCACAGGAACACCCCGAGCACGGCGACACCGAGGCCGATCAGGCTCCACACGTTCACCGGCCCCCAGACCGTGCCCCAGTCGAAGGTCTCCCCCTCCTGGATGCCGAAGACGAGGCAGGACATGCCGATCGCCCACAACACGACCCCGGGGATGTCGAACTGGTGGCTGTGGGTCTCGAGGGAGGGCACCAGGCGCCAGGCCAGGAGGAAGCCGACGATGCCGACGGGGACGTTGACGAAGAAGATCCACTCCCAGCCCAGGCTGTCCACCAGGAGGCCGCCCAGCACCGGCCCCACGAGGGTGGCCACCGCGGCGGTCGCGCCCCACAGGCTCATCGCGCGGCCGCGGTCGTGCGGGGGGAACGTCCGGGTGATCACGGCCATCGTCTGCGGAGTCAGCAGCGCAGCCCCCAGCCCCTGGACGGCGCGCGCGGCGATCAGCATCTCGATCGAGCCGGCCAGGCCGCACCAGGCCGAGGACACGGTGAAGACGACGAGCCCGATCAGGTAGATCCGCTTGGGCCCGAACCGGTCACCGAGGCGTCCGGTGACCAGGAGGGGGACGGCGTAGGCGAGCAGGTAGGCGCTGGTCACCCAGATGACGGAGTTGATGTCGGCGTCCAGCCCCTGCATGATCCGGGGGTTGGCCACGGAGACGATCGTCGTGTCCACCAGGATCATGAAGAAGCCCACCACCAGCGCCCACAGGGCCGGCCAGGGTCGGGAAGCAGGAGTCACGTCCCCGGGCAACCTCCGCGTCGCCGGTTTCATTCCGGCCCGAGCCCCCACGGCACGGCGCGCGGTTCCTCGCCGGGTCTCAGCCGGTGGTGGCGGCGTCATCCCCGTCACGGCCGAGCAGGCCCTCCAGCACCCGCAACCGCTCGGCAAGGGCGGCCTCGTTGCCGTGCTCGGTGGGCGTGTAGTAGCGGGCGCCGGCCAGCTCGTCCGGCAGGTACTGCTGGGCTGCGACACCGTGGGGCGCGTCGTGGGCGTACTGGTAGCCGGTGCCGTGCCCGAGGCTCCGCGCGCCCGGGTAGTGCGCGTCACGCAGGTGCGGTGGCACCGTGCCGATCCTGCCCTGACGGACGTCGGCGATCGCCGCGTCGACGGCGGTGATGACAGCGTTCGACTTCGGCGCCAGCGCGCAGGCGATCACCGCCTGGGCGAGGTTGATCCTCGCCTCGGGCATCCCGATGAGCTGGACGGCCTGTGCTGCCGCGACGCAGGTCTGGAGCACCGACGGCGCGGCCAGGCCGATGTCCTCGCTGGCGAGGATCACCAGCCGGCGGGCGATGAAGCGGGGGTCCTCCCCCGCCTCGATCATCCGGGCGAGGTAGTGCAGCGCCGCCTGCACGTCCGACCCGCGCAGGCTCTTGATGAACGCGCTGATGACGTCGTAGTGCTGGTCGCCGGCGCGGTCGTAGCGGACGGCCGCCTTGTCGACCGCTGCGGAGACGATCTCGGAGCCGATCTCCTGCGTCCCCTGGGCAGCGGCGCCCGCGGCCGCCTCCTCCAGGTAGGTGAGGGCGCGCCGGGCGTCCCCGCCGGCGAACCTCAGCAGCGCCGACCGGGCGTCCGTGCTCAACCGGTACTGCCCGGCCAGCCCGCGCTCGTCGGAGAGCGCCCGGTCCAGCAGCAGGCCGATGTCGGCGTCGGTGAGCGGCTTCAGCGTCAGCAGCAGCGAGCGGCTCAGCAGCGGCGAGATCACCGAGAACGACGGGTTCTCCGTGGTCGCGGCGATCAGGGTCACCAGGCGGTTCTCGACCGCCGGCAGCAGGACGTCCTGCTGGGCCTTGGAGAACCGGTGCACCTCATCGACGAACAGCACCGTGCCCACCCCGCGGGCCAGCTCGCGCTGGGCGTCGGCCAGCGCGGCGCGCACCTCCCGGACGCCGGCGGTGACCGCGGACAGCTCCACGAACCGGCGCTCGCCGGAGGCGGACACCACCGCGGCGATGGTCGTCTTGCCGACCCCCGGCGGACCCCACAGGAAGACCGACATCGCGGTCCGGCCCTCTGCCAGCCGGCGCAGCGGAGAACCGGGAGCCAGCAGGTGGTCCTGCCCGACGATCTCGTCGACGGTGCGCGGACGCATCCTCACCGCGAGCGGGGTGTCGACGTGCCCCGCCGTGCTCAGCGACCCGCCCGGGACGATCGCGTCCGCCGTCGCGCCGCCGGGTGCGGGGACGGGGTTGCCGAAGAGGTCGGTGTCCACGGCTGCGACGCTACACCGCCGGGCCGACCGTGCCGGCGGCGACGACGTCCTCCGGATCGGGCAGGCGGCGGTAGAACGGGAAGGCGGCCAGCGCGAGCACGGCCGTCAGGCCCCCGCCGACCACGAACGGGAGCGCCAGGTCGACGCGGCCGATGAGTCCCCCGAGCAGGCTGCCCACGGGCATCGCGCCCCACAGCAGCGTCCGCCAGGTGCCCTGCACGCGTCCGAAGAGGCGGATCGGGATGATCGCCTGGCGCAGGGAGATGACCAGGACGTTCCAGCACACGATCGCGCCGGCCACGACGGCGTTGGCCGCGACCACCACCCACACGTTCGGCCACGGGCCCATCACCAGCAGCGCGAGCCCGGTGAACAGCGTCGACCATGCCATGACCGGGCCGCTGTGGAAGCGTCGCTTGAGGCGGTCGGTGACCAGCGAGCCCGCGATGCCGCCCACGGCCCCGCTCAGCATGAACAGGCCGAACCATGCCTCTGGCACTCCCAGCGGCCCGAGCACGAACAGCACGAAGCTCGCGAAGGCCAGCTGGACGAAGATGCCCGCAGCGGTGGACGTGAGCCAGAGCACCACCAGCATCCGGTTGGCGCGCAGGAAGCGCCAGCCGTCCGCGAACTGCCGGTACCACGCGACGCCGGCATCGTCGGGATGCACGTGCTGCCGTCCGGACGCGGCGCGCGGCAGCAGAAGGGCGAGGACCCCGGCGAGGGCGAACGCAGCGACGTTGGTGCCGAGCGGGATGAGGACCGAGACGGCGAAGAGCGCCGACGTGAACGGTCCGGACACGAAGCTCTGCATCACCTGCTCGCCGGCCTCGATCCGTCCGTTCGCGCGGGGCAGGTCCGCGGTGTCGACGATGCTCGGCGGGATCGCGCGGGCCGCCCCGTCGTACAGGGTCTCGAACGCCCCGTAGACGAAGATCACCAGGTAGAGCCACCAGATCGTCAGCGCGCCGCTCGCCGTGAGCACGATCAGGAGGATCCCGAGCGTGACACGGACGGCCTGGGCCAGAGCGAGGGCCAGCCGACGGTCCATCCGGTCGATGGCGATGCCCGACGGCAGCGCGAAGAGCAGCCACGGCAGCATCGCCAGGGCGGCGATCCCCGAGACCAGCAGCGCGTCGTCGGTGAGGCGTGCGGCCAGCAGGGGCATCGCCGTGCGGGCGATGCCGTCGCCGAGGTTGCTGGCCAGGCTGGCCACCCACAGGTTGGTGAACGCCGGGCCCAGTCTTCCGCCGGCGGTTCTGGACACCCGCTCACCCTAACCCGGCGCTCGGGGGTGTTGCGTAGCGACACCGGCGTGCCTATCATCGATATATCGAATACGTTACGACGATACAAGGAGAATCATGATGAACGACGATCGCTATGACAGTGAGGCCTGGGGCGACGGTCCCCGGGGACGGCGTCGCGGCGGGCACCGCGGCTGGCACGGGCACGGCGTCCCCCCGATGGGCGCCATGGGTCCAGAGGGCCCGTTCGGCCCCGGTGGCCCCTTCGGACCCGGGGGCCCGTTCGGCCCGGGTGGGCCCTTCGGTGCCGGCGGACCGTTCGGCGGTCCGGGTGCGCGGCGGGGGCGCCGCGGGCACGTCCGGAGCGCGATCCTCGCGCTGCTGGCCGACGAACCGCTCAACGGCTACCAGATCATGCAGAGCCTGGCCGAGCGCACCCAGGGCGTGTGGAAGCCCAGCCCCGGCGCGGTCTACCCCGCACTGTCACAACTGGAGGACGAGGGGCTGATCGAGTCCTTCGACAACCAGGGCCAGAAGGCGTTCCGGCTCACCGAGAGCGGACGGGAGGCCGCGGCCGGCGTCGACACTCCCCCCTGGGAGATGGTCAACAAGGCCGTGTCCGGTTGGGGACCCGACCAGGTCCGCGAGATGTGGCGCGAGTTCGCGTCCCTGGCCGGAGCGGCCAAGGAGCTCACCCGCAACGCGACCCCCGCGCAACTGGAGGCGGCGTCCCGACTGCTCGCCGACACCCGCCGCAAGCTCTACGGCCTGCTCGCCACCGACGACCTGCCCAACGGCGACGACCTGCGCTGACACACGCAAAGTGGACCGTGACCGCCGAGTTCGGCGGTCACGGTCCACTTTGTGCGTGTCGGGTCAGGCGGGAGTGGGGGCGGCGGGCTTGGGGACGAAGTCCACGCCCGCCTCCTTCCGCTGCTTGGCGGTGATCGGGGCAGGTGCACCGGTCAGCGGGTCGTAGCCGCCACCCGTCTTCGGGAACGCGATCACGTCGCGGATCGACTCGGTCTTCGCCAGCAGGGCGCAGATCCGGTCCCAGCCGAAGGCGATGCCGCCGTGCGGCGGCGCGCCGAAGACGAAGGCGTCGAGGAAGAACCCGAACTGCGCCTGCGCCTGCTCGGCGGTGATCCCCATCACCTTGAACACGCGCTCCTGCACGTCGCGCCGGTGGATACGGATCGACCCCCCGCCGATCTCGTTGCCGTTGCAGACCATGTCGTAGGCGTAGGCGAGCGCCGTCCCGGGCTCGGTGTCGAAGGTGTCCATCGACTCCGGCTTGGGTGAGGTGAAGGCGTGGTGGACGGCCGTCCAGGCGCCCTCGCCGACGGCGACGTCCCCCGCGGCGACCGCCTCGCTGGCGGGCTCGAACAGCGGAGCGTCGACGACCCAGACGAAGGACCAGGCGTCCTCGTCGATCAGGCCGTTGCGACGCGCGATCTCGTTGCGGGCCGCGCCGAGGAGGGTCTGGGACGCCTTGCGGCCCCCCGCGGCGAAGAAGACGCAGTCACCCGGCAGGGCGCCGACACGATCGGCGAGCCCGGCACGCTCCTCCTCGCTCAGGTTCTTGGCGACCGGGCCACCCAGCTCGCCGTCCTCGCCGACGATCACGTACGCCAGCCCCTTCGCGCCACGCTGCTTGGCCCACTCCTGCCAGGCGTCGAACGTGCGTCGCGGCTGCGAGGCCCCGCCGGGCATCACCACGGCGCCGACGTAGGCGGCCTGGAACACGCGGAACGGCGTGTTCGCGAAGTACTCGGTGAGCTCGGTGAGCGGGAGGTCGAAGCGCAGGTCGGGCTTGTCGGAGCCGTAGCGGGCCATGGCGTCGGCGTAGGTGATGCGCGGCAGGGGCAGCGGGATGTCATGCCCCTTGAGAGCCCAGACGGCCCTGACGACGGCCTCGCCGACCTCGATCACGTCGTCCTGGTCGACGAAGCTCATCTCGATGTCGAGCTGGGTGAACTCCGGCTGGCGGTCGGCGCGGAAGTCCTCGTCGCGGTAGCACCGGGCGATCTGGTAGTAGCGCTCCATGCCCGCCACCATCAACAGCTGCTTGAACAGCTGGGGGCTCTGCGGCAGCGCGTACCAGCTGCCCGGGGACAGGCGCGCGGGCACCACGAAGTCACGGGCGCCCTCCGGGGTGGAGTGCGTGAGCGTGGGGGTCTCGATCTCGACGAAGTCCCGGGCGGCGAGCACCTCACGGGCGGCGCGGTTGACCTCGGACCGCAGCCGGATCGCCGCCGCGGGGGCGGGACGGCGCAGGTCGAGGTAGCGGTACTTCAGGCGGGCCTCCTCGCCCACGCTGACGCGCTCGTCGATCTGGAACGGCAGCGGCGCGGACGGGTTCAGCACCTGCAGCGTCGCCGCGGCGACCTCGATCTGGCCGGTCGCCAGTGCCGGGTTGACCGTGTCGTCGGACCGGGCCTCCACGACGCCGGTGACGGCGATGCAGTACTCGTTGCGCAGGGCGTGGGCCCCGGAGGTCTCGAGCACCTCGTCGCGCACGACGACCTGCACGATGCCACTGGCGTCCCTGAGGTCGAGGAAGGCGACGCCGCCGAGGTCGCGGCGCTTGGCCACCCAGCCGGCCAGGGTGACGGTCGTGCCGACATGCCCGGGGCGCAGCGAGCCTGCCTGATGAGTGCGAATCACGAAGGAGTCCTTTCCGAGGCCCGGAATCAGGCCAGAGGAGATCTTACGACGGCCGGACGGAGGTCGGCGTCCGGCGGCAGCCAGGCGTCGGGGTCGGCGGGCGACTGCTCGCCGCTGCGGATGTCCTTGACCTCGCCGGAGGAGAACCAGACGAACGGGATGCCCCGCCGGTCGGCGTAGCGGATCTGCTTGCCGAACCGGTCCGCCTTCGGGGCCACCTCGCAGGGGATGCCGCGGGCACGCAGCCGGGTGGCGGTGGCGATCGCCTCGAAGCGCGTCTCCTCCGCGTCCACCGCGACCAGCACGCAGGTCGGAACCGGCCGGGACGCGGTGAGGACCCCCTTGCCCACGAGTGGTACCAGGATCCGGCTGACGCCGATGCTCAGCCCGACGCCGGGGTAGGTCGTCCGCCCGTCGCTGGCGAGGGAGTCGTAGCGGCCGCCCGAGGAGATCGATCCCATCGACTCGTAGCCGGCCATCGTCGTCTCGTAGACCGTGCCGGTGTAGTAGTCCAGGCCGCGGGCGATCTTGAGGTCGGCCACCAGCCGTCCCGGAACCAGCGCAGCGGCGGCGGTCACCACGTCCGCCAGCAGCTCCAGGCCTGCGGTCAGCAGCGGGTGTTCGATGCCGAGTGCGGTCACCTGGTCGACGAAGGACGCGTCGCCGGTGCGGATCCCCGCCAGCGCCAGGCATTTGCCGGCGGCGGCGCGGGTCAACCCCACCTCATCGACGAGCAGGTCGGCCACGGCGTCCGGCCCGATCTTGTCCAGCTTGTCCACCCGCTGGAGCACGGCGAGGTGATCCTCGACGCCCAGGCCACGGTAGAAGCCCTCGCTGAGCTGGCGGTTGTTCACGCTCATCGTGGCCGGCGGGATGCCGAAGTCGACGTGCAGCCTCTCCAGGGCCTCGAGCGTGACCAGCGGGAGTTCCACGTCATGGTGCGCGGCCAGGGTCTCGGACCCGACGATGTCGATGTCGGCCTGCGTGAACTCGCGGTAGCGCCCCTCCTGGGGGCGCTCGCCGCGCCAGGCCTTCTGGATCTGGTAGCGACGGAACGGGAAGGTCAGGTGACCGGCGTTCTCAAGCACGTAGCGCGCGAACGGCACGGTGAGGTCGAAGTGGAGGCCGAGCTCGTCGACGGCGTCCGCGGCGGCGTGCAGCCGGCGGACGACGAACACCTCCTTGTCGATCTCGCCCTTGCGGGTGAGCTGCTCCATCGGCTCCACCGCACGGGTCTCGATCGAGCCGAAGCCGTGGAGTTCGAAGGTGTCGGCGAGGCTGGCGAGCACGCGCTGCTCGACGATCCGTCCGGCCGGGGTGAACTCGGGAAAGCCGGACAGCGGCTTGGGACGTGCCATCAGTTCCTCATCGCCGCCGGTTGCAGGTAGGGGTTCTCCAGGCGCTCGCGCGCCATCGATGTCTGCGGGCCGTGGCCCGGCAGCAGGGCCGCGGTGTCGGGCAGCGCGAGGACGACGTCGCGCAGGGTGGCGGCCATCACGCGCGGATCTCCCCCGGGCAGGTCCGTGCGCCCGACCGAGCCGGCGAAGACCACGTCCCCGCTGAACACGATGCGGTCGATCTGCGCGTTGCGTCCGCGGTAGTCGAGGCCGAGCAGGACCGACCCCCCGGTGTGGCCGGGCGCGTGGGTCACGCTGAACCGCAGTCGGGCGAGGGTGAGCTCGGTGAGCCCGTCGAACTCCTCCACGCGTGCCGGTTCGGCCATCGGGGAGCGCAGCACCTGCTTCACCAGCGCGGCGCCCTCCGGGCTGAGCCCGGCGGCCGGTTCGGTGAGCAGGTCACGGTCGGCGGAGTGGATCCACAGCGGGACGTTGTACTCGTCCGCGATCTCGGCGGCGTCCGCGACGTGGTCGAAGTGACCGTGCGTGGCCAGAACGCCCTTGGGACGCAGCTGGTGCTCGGCCAGCACCTGGCGGATGCTCGGCGCGGCACCCTGGCCGGCGTCGATCACCACACACTCGGCAACACCGGGGGCGGCGACGACGTAGCAGTTGGCCTGCCACTGGCCGGTTGCGAAGGATGCCAGGAACACGCGCGACAGCCTAGACGACGAGACGTCGAGCCGCGTGAGCGGCTCGACGCGAGGAGTCTCGACGAGCAGTGGGGTACCCACTGCGAGGAGCAGACGCGCCGCTGCAACCGCGTCCACGGACCGCGGATCGGGGGCCGTTGCCACAAACCGTGCCGGATCAGGCAAGATGTGCGCATGAACTCCACCTCAGGTCCGGCTGACTTCGGTCGCGTCGACGCCGACGGCACGGTCTACGTGCGGACGGCCGACGGCGAGCGGGTCGTCGGTCAGATTCCCGATGTCGAAGCCGCAGAGGCGCTGGCCTTCTACACCCGCCGCTACGAGGCACTCGAAGTGGAGGTGGGGTTGCTGGAGACCCGGGTCAGGGGTGGAGCCCTGTCACCGGAGGAGGCGCGGCACAGCATCTCCTCCGTGCGCACCACGGTGAGCACGGCGAACGCGGTCGGCGACCTGCAGTCGCTGGTGGACCGGCTCGATGCACTCGCCCCGCTGCTCGCCGAGCAGGCCGAGGCGCGCAAGGCCGAGCGCAGTAAGCAGCTCGAGGCCACGCGCGAGACCAAGGAGCGGATGGTCGCGGAGGCCGAGACCCTGGCGCAGGGCAACGACTGGCGTGGCGGGGTGAACCGTTTCCGCGCGCTCCTGGAGGAGTGGAAGGCGCTCCCCCGCATCGACCGCGCCACCGACGACGCGCTGTGGCACCGCTTCTCGGCCGCCCGGACGACCTACACCCGGCGGCGCAAGGCGCAGTTCGCCGAGCAGGCCGTCAAGCGGGACGCGGCGAAGGCTGCCAAGGAGGAGATCATCGCCGAGGCGCGTGAGCTCGCGAACTCCACGGAGTGGGGTCCGACCGCCGGCGCGTTCCGTGAGCTGATGACGCGCTGGAAGGCTGCCGGCTCCGCGCCTCGGGACATCGACGACCAGCTGTGGGCGGAGTTCCGCGGCATCCAGGACGAGTTCTTCAACGCGCGGGCGTCCGTGCTCAGCGAGCAGGACGCCGAGTTCAAGGCGAACCTCGAGGCCAAGCTCACCCTCCTGGACGAGGCCGAGGCCAGCCTTCTGCCGGTGACCGACCTCGCCGCGGCGCGCGCAGGCTTCCGCTCGTTCCTGGAGCGCTACAACGCCTACGGTCGCGTCCCTCGCGAGCAGATGCGCACGCTCGACGCCCGGGTGAAGTCGCTGGAGTCGGCCGTCCGCAGCGCCGAGGAGGACGAGTGGCGCCGGACCGATCCGCAGGCCCGTGCGCGGGCGGAGGAGACGGTCGGGATGCTCTCCGCCGAGATCGAGAAGCTCACCGAGAAGGCGGCGAAGGCCACAGCCCGTGGCGACAAGGCCGCCGCGGCGAAGGCGAACGACTCCATCGCCACCTACCAGACCTGGCTCGACCAGGCCAAGGCCACGCTCGCCGACTTCAACCGCTGAGCCGGTCGCGCCCCGGCCTTCGACATCGAGGGCCAGCCTCCATGTTCGAGGGCCAGCCTTCGCTATTGAGGGCCAGCCTTATCGTCGAGGGCCAGCACCCAGGGACGAGCCCTCGGCGATAGCGCTGGTCCTCGCGGTGTTGACGCCGGTGCCGTCCGGGGATCACCTCACACTCGAGCGGCCACGCACCCCGTCCCACCTCGCCCTGCGGGTCCACCGAGGGCCAGCCTTGGCGGCGAGGACTCGTCCCTGGGGGCTGGCCCTCGGCGACAAGGCTGGCCCTCGCGCGTGGACGCTGACACTCACACGGCGGCGCTGGCCCTCGCGCGTGGGTGCTTGGGAGAGTGCGGCCTCAGTTCTTGAGGCGGAAGACGTCGTAGACGCCGGGCACTCGGCGGATGGCGCCGATCAGGTGCTCCAGGTGGGTAGGCTCGGTGGTCTCGAAGGTGAATCGGAAGCGGAAGGTGTGGTCCTTCGCGGTGTTCAGGGTCGCCGACTGGATCGAGATGTGGTGCTCCCCCATCACCCGGGTGATCTCCGAAAGGATGCCGGTCCTGTCGATGCCCTCCACGTGCAGCGCCACCAGGAACGAGCTCGACGCGGTCGGCGCCCAGGCCACGTCCACCAGGCGATCGGGCTGGGAGCGCAGGCTCTGCGCGTTCGTGCAGTCGACCCGGTGGACGGAGACGCCGCTCTCCCTGGTCACGAAGCCGAGGATCTCGTCCCCGGGCACCGGACGGCAGCAGCGCGCGAGCTTCACCCACACGTTGGGGTCGCCCTGGACCACCACGCCCGCGTCGTTCCCCGACGACATCCGGCTGCGGTGCGGACGGGTGATGACCGAGGTGTCCTCGCCGCCGAGCTCCGCGACCTCCTCCGCGCCGCCCTCGGACGCGATCAGCCGCTGCACCACGGCCTGTGGGCTGATCGACCCTTCCCCGATCGAGGCGTACAGGGCGTTGACGTCGGCCACCCGGAAGTGCTCGGCCAGGCCGGTCATGTGCTCGACGGTGAGCAGCCGCTGCAACGGCAGGCCGGCCCGCCGCAACTGCTTGGTCAGCAGCTCCTTGCCCTGCTCGATCGACTCCTCGCGACGTTCGCGCATGAAGTACTGGCGGATCTTGCCCCGCGCCCGTGGGCTCTTCACGAAGCCGAGCCAGTCCCGGCTGGGCCCCGCGTTGGCGGCCTTCGAGGTGAGCACCTCGACCACGTCGCCGCTCGACAGCGCCGACTCCAGCGGCACGAGGCGCCCGTTCACGCGTGCGCCGATCGTCCGGTGGCCGACCTCGGTGTGGACGGCGTAGGCGAAGTCCACCGGCGTGCCGCCGGCCGGGAGGCTGATCACGTCCCCCTTGGGCGTGAAGACGAACACCTCCTCGCTCGCGATCTCGAACCGCAGGGTGTCGAGGAACTCACCGGGGTCCTCGGTCTCCCGCTGCCACTGGTTGATCTGCTGCACCCAGTTGAGCTCGGTCCCGTCGACCTTGCCCTCCTTGTACTTCCAGTGTGCGGCGACGCCGTACTCGGCCTGCCGGTGCATCTCGTGGGTGCGGATCTGGAGTTCCACCGGCTTGCCGCCCGGCCCGAGCACCGTCGTGTGCAGCGACTGGTACAGGTTGAACTTCGGCATCGCGATGTAGTCCTTGAACCGCCCCGGCAGGGGGTTCCAGCGCGCGTGCAGGGTGCCCAGCGCCGCGTAGCAGTCACGCTGGGTGTCCACCAGGATCCGCAGCCCGACGAGGTCGTAGATGTCGGCGAAGTCCCGTCCGCGGACGACCATCTTCTGGTAGATCGAGTAGTAGTGCTTGGGACGCCCGTAGACGGTGGCCTTGATGCCGGCGTCGGCGAGGTCGGCGCGGACCTGCTCGGTGACCACCCGCAGGTAGTCCTCGCGCAGCGGCGCGCGAGCCGCCACGAGCTTCACGATCTCGTCGTACACCTTGGGCTGCAACGTGGCGAAGGACAGGTCCTCCAGCTCCCACTTGATCGCGTTCATACCCAGGCGGTGGGCCAGCGGGGCGAAGATCTCCAGGGTGTCGCGCGCGATCGCGGTCTGCTTGTCCTGCCGCAGGTAGCCGATCGTGCGCATGTTGTGCAGCCGGTCGGCGAGCTTGATCACCAGGACGCGGATGTCCTTGCTCATCGCCAGCACCATCTTGCGGATGGTCTCGGCCTTGGCCGACTCGCCGTAGGCGATCTTGTCGAGCTTGGTCACCCCGTCCACCATCGCGGCGATCTCTGCGCCGAAGTCCGCGGTGAGCTGCTCGACGGTGTAGGAGGTGTCCTCCACCGTGTCGTGCAGCAGCGCGGCGCAGATGGTCGGCTCGGTCATGCCGAGCTCTGCGAGGATCGTGGCGACAGCCAGCGGGTGGGTGATGTAGGCGTCCCCGCTCTTGCGCAGCTGGCCGGTGTGGTAGTGCTCCGCGGTCCGGTAGGCCCGCTCGATGAGCGCGACGTCGGCCTTGGGGTGGTGGGTGTGGACGATCCGGATCAGCGGGTCGAGCACGGCGACGGGCTGGTTGCGCTGGGCGCCGATCCGGGCGAGGACCTGCCGCATGCGCATGCGTGGCTGGTCGGTGGACGCCACGCGCGTGCGGGGTTCTCCGGGCAGGCCGTCCCCCTCGCCGTACGGTCCGTGGACGCCCTGGGACACGCCGCCTCCGCTGATGTTGAAGTGGATGCTCACTCTACCCGCGGCGTGCGCGGGGCGCCGGGGGCCTTGCGGACGACGACCACCTGGTCTCCGGTGCGCAGGGTGTCCCCACCGAGCTCGTAGTAGCGCCGCAGGGTGCGGTTGCGGACGACGGCGAGCACCTTCTCCTCCCCGAGTTCGGACGGCAGCCGGCCGTCCTCCTCCCGCGTCACCTGGCGCTGGGTGATCTCCAGGCCGGAGTTGGCGGTGAGCAGGTCCTCGATCACCTCGCCGAGCTGGGGACTGAGCGAGCTCAGGCCCATCAGCCTGCCGACGGCGTCGGAGGACGTGACCACCGCGTCCGCACCCGACTGGCGGATCAGCGGGACGTTGAGCGAGTCCCGCACCACGACCACGACGTGGGCGCCGCGGTTGAGCTGGCGCACGGTGAGGGTGGTGAGGATCGCGGTGTCGTCGCGGCCCACGGTGATGATCACCTCGCGTGCCTTGGGCAGCTCGGCCCGGTGCAGCAGCTCGCGCGCGGTCGCGTCGCCCTCGAACGCGGCCAGTCCGTGCCTGTTCGCCGCGGCGACGGCCTGGGGGTCGGTGTCGATCACCACGACGCGATCGGCCTGCGCGCCGCTCCGCAGCAGGGTGGCGATCGCGCTCTGGCCGGTCGTCCCGTAGCCGATCACGACGGTGTGGTTGCGCATGTTCCTCCTCCAGCGCGAGTCCTGCAGGGCGCGCCGCCCCTCGTTCGCGAGCACCTCCACGGTGGTGCCGACCAACAGCACCAGGAAGGCGATGCGGATCGGCGTCACGACGAACACGTTGATCAGCCGGGCGTGCGGGAGCACCGGGGTGATGTCGCCGTAGCCGGTGGTCGTCATCGTGACCGTCGCGTAGTACAGCGCGTCGATGAACGAGACCCCGTCGTTGCCCGCGTGGTCGGCGTAGGCGTCCCGGTCGATGTAGACGATCAGGGTGAGCGCGAGCAGGAGCCCCAGCGCGAGCAGCAGCCGCTTCAGCAACTCCTTGGCCGCGCTCGAGCTGCGGCGCGGCAGCCGCACCTGCGCCGTACCCGACCCGAAGGCCGAGTTGCCTGGGCGTGGCCGCGGGATCTGCATCAGACCGTGAGGACCGCCGAGGTGTCGCGGATGCCCACGCTCCGCAGGTGCTCCCGCCCACCGAGGAAGGTGAGCTCGAGCAGCACCGACACGTGGACGAGATCCGCGCCCAGCCTGTTGATCAGGGCAGCGGTGGCCCCGACGGTGCCGCCGGTCGCCAGCACGTCGTCGATGACGAGCACGCGGGCGCCGGGCATGATGGCGTCGGTGTGGACGGCGAGCGTCTCGTGCCCGTACTCCAGCGAGAACGTCTGGGTGTACACGTCACCGGGCAGCTTGCCGGGCTTGCGGACGGGGACGAACCCGGCACCGAGTTCGAGGGCGACGGGCCCGGCGAAGATGAACCCCCGGGCCTCCATCCCCACGACCACGTCGATGCCGGCCGGCGCGCTGGCCGCGAGTTCGGCGATCGCGGCACGGTAGCCGGCAGCGTTCGCCAGCAGCGGCGTGATGTCCTTGAACAGCACCCCGGGCTTCGGGAAGTCGGGGATGTCGCGGATCAGGGACGCGATGAGCGCCCGGTTCTCCTCGGAACTGGCCATCGCCGGCTCACTTCCTCCGCTGGTTGCGCGACTGCCGGGACGGCTGGCGTCGGGTGCCGGGGTCCACGTCCTTGGCCGACACCAGGCCCAGGGTCGACGGGTCGACCGGGGTGGCGGTGGGGTCACCGACCGCCACCGTGACGGCCTTCGGCTTGTGCCCGTGCTTCTCCGTCGCCCGGGCCGCACGCCGTGAGAGGCGCTCGCGGTGCTCCCGCATGTCGGGATCGGCCTCGCGCATCTGGGCCAGCAGCGGGGTGGCGATGAAGATCGAGGAGTACGCGCCCGCGACCATGCCGACGAACAGGGCGAGGCCCAGGTCCTTCAGCGGGCCGGTGCCGAGGATGAACCAGCCGGTGAACAGCAGGGCCGCGACCGGCAGGACGCCGATGATCGTGGTGTTGAGCGAGCGGACCAGCACCTGGTTCACCGCGTTGTTCGCCTGGAACGAGTACGTGTGCCGGGTGTTGGTCAGGTCGCGGGTGTTCTCGCGGATCTTGTCGAACACCACCACGGTGTCGTAGAGCGAGTAGCCCAGGATCGTCAGCACGCCGATCATCGTCGCCGGTGTCACCGTGAAGCCCACCAGGGCGTAGACGCCGACGGTGACGATGAGGTCGTGCAGCAGGGCGAGGATGGCCGCGATGCTCATCTTGAACTCGCGGAAGTACGCCCAGATCAGGCCCATCACCAGCACGAGGAAGACGACGAGGGCGATCGCTGCCTGGGTGGTGATCTGCTGGCCCCACGACGCGCCGATCAGTGAGTAGGCGACCTCGTCCGGCTGGATCCCGGCGACCTCGGCGATGGCGCCCTTCACCGCGGTCACCTCCGCCTCCACCAGCGGACGGGTCTGCACGCGGACGGTGTTGTCGCCGACCGTGGTCACGCTGAGGTCGTCGTTCTGCGGAAGGTTCAGTTCCTCGACCGCTGTCCGCACGTCGTCCACCGTGGTGGCGGTGACGGCGATCGGCGCCTGGAAGTCGGCACCACCTCGGAACTCGATGCCCATGTTGAAGCCGCGGATGGAGAGCGCGAGGATCGAGATGAGCAGGAGCACCGCGGAGACGGTGTACCAGCGCCTGCGGTGGCCGATGAAGTCGTAGGAGATCTCACCGGTGTAGAGCCGGTGCGCGATGCTCGACTTCTTCGCGCCGCCCTGCTGCGGCTCGGTGATCTGGTCGCTCATCGCGCCTCCCCTCCTGCGACGACGGCGCCCGTGCGCCGGGAGTTGTGCAGCGGCGGGTTGCTCGCCCCCATGTGTTCGGACTCGAAGCCCGAGAACCGGTGGCCCTCGCCGAAGAACTTCGTGCGCCCCAGCAGGGTCATCATCGGCTTGGTGAAGAAGAACACCACCGCGAGGTCGATCAGCGTGGTCAGGCCCAGGGTGAACGCGAAGCCCTTCACCGCACCGATCGCGAGGACGAACAGGACGACGGCCGAGAGCAGCGACACCGAGTCGGCCACCACGATCGTCTTGCGCGACCGCACCCAACCGGTCTCGATGGCCGTACGCAGGCTGCGTCCCTCCCGCACCTCGTCGCGGATCCGTTCGAAATAGATGATGAACGAGTCCGCGGTGACACCGATAGCCACGATCGCGCCGGCGATGCCGGGCAGGTTCAGCGCGAAGCCCATGCTCGTCCCCAGCAGCACCACCAGCGCCCAGGTGAGAGCGCCCGCGACGACCAGCGACAGCGAGACCACCAGGGCGAGGCCGCGGTAGTACAGGATGCTGTAGGCGAGCACGAGGGCCAGTCCGATGAGGCCGGCGATGATGCCTGCCTGAAGCTGGTCGCCACCGAGCTTGGCCGAGACGTTGTCGACCGACGAGATCTCGAAGGACAACGGCAGCGCGCCGTAGGTCAGCACGTTGGCGAGCTCCTGCGCGCTCTTCTGCGTGAAGCTCCCGGAGATCTCGGCCTTGCCGCCGGCGATGCCCGCGGAGTACTCCGTGCCCACCGACGGAGCGGAGATCACGGTGCCGTCCAGCACGATGCCGAACTGGTTCTGGGGGGAGGCCTGGCCGGACAGGTGCGCGGTGACGGCTTGGAAGTCCGCGGCGCCCTGGCTGTTGAACTCCAGCTCGACCACCCAGGAGACCGAGTTCTGCGGGACAGCGGCGATCGCGCGGGTGACCTGCTCACCGCGGATCAGCACCGGGCCGAGGAGGTACTTGTAGGACTTCGTCTGGTCGCAGGTGATCAGCGGCTGGTCGGTGACGTCCGGCGTCGGGCTGGGCTGGTCGCACTGGAACGCGGCGAACTCGCTGTTGTCGCGGTCACTCGGCGTCCACTTCAGCAGGTCGGCCAGCGCGGTGGTCTCCCCGGACGGCGCGGTCGGCCGCGGGCTCGGCACCGGCGTGGGCAGGCCGGGCATCGGCCGCTTGTTCGGCGTGGCGGACGGCGACGCGCTCGGCTCGGTCGTCGGCTGCGCGGACGCCGTCGCGCTGGGCTGCGTCGCGCCGCCGGTGGACGCCTCCGCGGCGTAGACCTTGCGGAAGTACAGCTGCGCGGTCTGGCCGACCATCCGGACGAGCTCGTCACGCTGGACGTTCGGCACCGACACGACGATCTGGCGGTCGCCGGAGGTCGTCACCTCGCTCTCGCCGACGCCGATCGAGTCGACGCGCTGCTGGATGATCGTGCGGGCCAGCTCCAGGCTCGCCGGGTCGACCGTGCCGGAACCGGTCACGTTGGACGCGGTGAGGGTGATCGTCGTACCGCCCCGCAGGTCGAGGCCCAGCTTGGGGCTCCAGACCCCGGAGAAGCCGATCATCGTGAACAGGGCCACGATGACGAGGCCGAGGATCACCAGCGTTCGGAGCGGGTGGGTGTGTTTCCTGCTTGTCGTAGCCACGTCTGCCTAGGGTGCTCAGTTCTTGGTCGTGCCCGGGTTGTCCCAGGTCGCGTCGGCCTTCTCCGCCCCGGCCTCTGCGGGCTCGTCGGCGGCCTCCACGGCCTCGGAGGGCTCCGCGACGGCGTCGGCGTCGGCCACCTCGGCCTCCACGGCTTCGTCGTCCGCGTCGTCGGCGTACTCGAACTCGTCGACCACGGGCTGGGTGGTGATGGCGCGCTTGTCGACGGTCATCTCCACGCCCGGGGCGATCTCCACCACGGCCTGCTTGTCACCGAGGTACTTGACGGTGGCGATGATGCCCGAGATCAGCATCACCCGCGAGCCCGGCTCGAGGGTGCTCATCAGGCTCTGCTGCTCCTTGGCCCGCTTCTGCTGCGGCCGGATCAGCATGAAGTACAGCACGCCGCCCATCAGGACGAACAGCAGCACGGTGGTCCAAATGTCTCCGCCCATTGGCGATTACCTCACGTTCACAGAGTCGGGGGCGGCGCTGCCGCCGAGCCCGTAGCCTAGCGCCGGTCGACCGGATTACCCATTCGACCACGCGTCGGCCGCACCGTGATCCCCCGAGTCACTCGCCGCTGAACAGGTCCGGCGCCGACGGGGGCGGGCCCATCGAGGCCGGCGGAGTGAGCCCGAGGTGCTCCCACGCCCTGCGGGTGGCCACGCGCCCCCGGGGCGTCCGCATCAGGAAACCCTCGCGGACCAGGAACGGCTCGGCGACCTCCTCGATCGTCTCGGTCTCCTCCGCGACGGCGAGGGCGAGCGTCGTCAGCCCGACGGGTCCGCCGCCGAAGCCCCGGCACAGTGCGTCGAGGACGGCACGGTCGAGGCGGTCCAGGCCGAGCGGGTCCACCTCGTAGAGCTCCAGCGCGGCGGAGGCCACCGCACGCGTCAGCCGTCCGTCCGAGCGCACCTGCGCGTAGTCGCGGACGCGGCGCAGCAGGCGGTTGGCGATGCGGGGCGTGCCGCGCGAGCGGGACGCGATCTCCCCGGCGGCGTGGCGGTCCAGGTGGATGCCGAGCAGGGCTGCGGACCGGCGCAGGATCGCCTCGAGGTCGTCCGCATCGTAGAAGTCGAGTTGCGCGGTGAACCCGAAGCGGTCGCGCAGCGGACCGGGGAGCAGGCCGGCCCTGGTCGTGGCGCCGACGAGCGTGAACCGCGGGATGTCGAGCGGGATGGCCGTCGCCCCGGGGCCCTTGCCCACCACGACGTCGACCCGGAAGTCCTCCATCGCCAGGTAGAGCATCTCCTCCGCCGGACGGGACATGCGGTGGATCTCGTCGAGGAAGAACACCTCTCCCTCGGTGAGGCCGGACAGGATCGCGGCCAGGTCGCCGGCGTGCTGGATGGCCGGGCCGGACGAGATTCGGATCGGCGCGCCCATCTCGGCGGCGATGATCAGGGCCAGGGTCGTCTTCCCCAGGCCCGGCGGGCCCGAGAGCAGGACGTGGTCGGGCGTCGTGCCGCGATGCCGGGCCGCGGCGAGGACCAGCCCGAGCTGGTCGCTGACCCGGCGCTGGCCGCCGAACTCGGCCAGCGAGGACGGGCGCAGCGCCGACTCGGCGGCCTGCTCGTCGCTGTGGACGTGCGGGTCGAGCGGATCCGTCTCAGGCGTCGGCACGTCGGACACTCTGCCAGACCGTCCGGCTCACTTGGCCAGGCTGCGCAGTGCGGCGCGCAGCAGCTGGGCGACGGGAGTCTGGGGGTTCTCCTCGGCGAGCGCGGCAACGCGGTCGCACGCCGCCTCCGCGTCGCGAGTGGAGTAGCCGAGGCCCTCCAGGCCGGCCCGCACCTGGTCGCGCCAGGCCCCTGCGCCGGCCGAGAGCGCGGCGCCGGCGGGTGTCGTCCCTGCCAGCACAGCGACCTTGTCCTTCAGTTCGAGCACCAGGCGCTGGGCGCCCTTCGCGCCGATTCCCGGCACGCGGGTGAGGGCGGCCACGTTGGAGCCGGCCACCGCCGCGCGGAACTCGTCCGGGGAGAACACCGACACGACGGCCTGGGCGATCTTGGGCCCGATGCCCGTGGCTGACTGGACCAGCTCGAAGCAGTCCCGCTCGCCCGGCTCGGCGAACCCGTACAGCGTCAGCGAGTCCTCGCGCACGACCAGGGACGTGTGCAGCGTCACCGTCTCTCCGACGACCGCACGTGCGGCGGTGGCCGGCGTGCAGAGGGCCTTCAGCCCGAAGCCCGACAGGTCGACGACCAGCCAGGTGCCGCCGACGGCGGCCACCGTCCCGGTCAGTTGCGCGATCATGCCGTGCCTCCTCTCGCGGCCAGCGCCTGGGCGATGCGATCGTTCGCCGCGCCGCGCCACAGGTGGCAGATGGCCAGCGCCACCGCGTCCGCAGCGTCGGCCGGCCTGGGCGGCGCGGACAGGCGCAGCAGCCGGGCGACCATGGTGCCCACCTGCGCCTTGTCGGCCCGGCCGGAGCCGGTGATCGCGGCCTTGACCTCCGTCGGGGTGTGAGTGTGGACGGGCAACCCGGCCCGGGCGGCCACCAGCATGGCCAGGCCGGCGGCCTGAGCGGTCCCGATGACCGAGAGCACGTTCTGGTCGGCGAAGACGCGCTCCACCGCCACGACGTCCGGCCGGTGCTCCCCCACCCACTCCATGAGCCCGGCCTCGATGCGGACCAGCCGCTGCGGGAGCTCCATCGTGCTCGGGGTGGTGATCACCCCGACAGCCACGAGCTGCGGCGGGCGGCCGGGGGTGCCCTCGATCACACCGACCCCACACCTGGTCAGGCCGGGGTCGACGCCGAGAACCCGCATGCAGCTTCCTTTCCGAACAGCTGTTCGGATACTAGCCCGCGCGGTGCGCCGCCCGTGGCGTGCCACGCGGGGTGCGGGCGAAATCGCAGGACGGGTCCGCAGCCTCGCCGTCAGTCGCCCAGGGCGTCGCTGATCTCGTCGGGCACGTCCTCGTTGCTGTAGACGTTCTGCACGTCGTCGCAGTCCTCGATGGCGTCCAGCAGCTTGAACAGCTTCTCCGCCGCCTCCGTCGTCGCCACGGACTCGGTGTACTGCGGCACGAACTGCACCTCGGCGGAGTCGTAGTCGAGCCCGGCCTCCTGCACGGCCTTGCGGACGTCGACGACAACGTTGGGGTCGCTGATCACGCGGAAGGTCTCGCCCTCGTCGAAGACGTCCTCGGGGCCGGCGTCGAGGGTGGCCTCCAGGAGGTCGTCCTCGGTGAGGGTGCGGCCGCCCTGGGTCTTCGCGACCTCGACGACACCCTTGCGGTCGAAGATCCGCGAGACCGAGCCGACGTCGGCCATGGTGCCGCCGTTGCGGGTCACCGCCACCTTGACGTCGGAGGCGGACCGGTTGCGGTTGTCGGTCAGGCACTCGATCAGCAGTGCCACGCCGCCCGGGCCGTAGGCCTCGTACATGATCGTGATGTAGTCGGCGCCGCCGCCCTCGGTGCCGCCGCCGCGCTTCACCGCCCGGTCGATGTTGTCCACCGGGACCGAGTTCTTGCGGGCCTTCTGGATGGCGTCGTACAGGGTCGGGTTACCCGAGGGGTCCGCACCACCGGTGCGCGCGGCGACCTCGATGTTCTTGATCAGCTTGGCGAAGAGCTTGCCGCGCTTGGCATCGATGGCCGCCTTCTTGTGCTTGGTGGTGGCCCACTTGGAGTGCCCGCTCATGTACGTCCGTTCGTCGTGCTGGGTTTTCGCGCGCCTCAGTCTAGGCCACGTGCTGGCGTCGGTCGTTCGCGGTGCCGCGCTCCCCCGTCCCCGGGCCCGGGCGACCTCGGCCGCCCGCCGGCGGGCGTCCCGGACGGGCGTCGTCTAGCCTGAGCGCCATGAGCGAGCGTCGCCACGGCGAGTACAAGGTGCCCGGAGGGAAGTTGGTGGCTGTCGACCTGGGGGTCGTCGACGACCGCCTGGTCGACGTCCAGGTGAGTGGCGACTTCTTTCTCGATCCGGACGAGGCGCTGCCGGTGATCGACCGCGCGCTCGGCGGCGTCCCGATCGCTGCGGGCGTCTCCGAGCTCGCCGCCCGCATCGACGCCGACCTCGCCCGGGCCGGCGCCGAGGGGATTCTCGGCGTCCCGGTGACCATGGTGGGCTTCGACGCCCACGCGGTGGCCATCGCCGTCCGGAGGGCCCTGGGGCTGTCGACCGGCTGGCAGGACCACACCTTCACCTACCTCGACCCCGGGGTGCTCGACCCCGCAGAACACGCAGCGCTCGACGAGGTGCTTGCCCGCGAGCTGGCCGCCGGCCGCCGCGGCCCGACGTTCCGCTTCTGGGAGTGGCAGAACCCCGCCGTCGTGATCGGCTCCTTCCAGTCGCTGCGCAACGAGGTCGATGCGGAGGCTGCCGAGCGGTACGGCGTCCAGGTGGTGCGCCGGGTGTCCGGCGGGGGCGCCATGTTCATGGAGGCCGGCAACTGCATCACCTTCTCCCTCGTCGTCCCGGCCACCCTGGTGGACGGCATGAGTTATGAGGCCTCCTACGCCTTCCTCGACGAGTGGGTGCTCACCGCCCTCGGACGGGTCGGGGTCCAGGCCCACTACGCGGGGCTGAACGACATCGCCTCGCCCGCAGGGAAGATCGCCGGCGCGGCACAGAAGAGGTTCGTCGGCGGCGCTGTGCTGCACCACGTGACCATGGCCTACGACATCGATGCCGACAAGATGCTCCAGGTGCTGCGCATCGGCCGGGAGAAGCTCTCCGACAAGGGGACCAAGAGCGCCAACAAGCGTGTCGATCCCGTGCGTTCGCAGACCCACCTGCCCCGCGCCGACGTGATGTCGTCGTTCCTGGCCACCTTCCGCGAGCTGTACCGCGTCCAGGACGGCACTCTGACCGATGCCGAGCTGGCCGAGGCCACCGAGCTCGCCCGGACGAAGTTCCTCAGCCCGGAGTGGACCGCCCGCGTGCCCTGAGCCGCCGTCCCTCGCTCACGCCGGTGTCGCCAGCCGGTCCCCGGTCGGCAGCAGGCTGGTCGCCCCCATCGCGGCCACGATCCGGTCGAAGTCCTCGGCCGGCACCTCGAACAGGCCGCGGCGGAAGGTGAAGCCCCAGTTGCTTCCGTCGAGCACGAAGCCGAGGTGCGGCAGCAGGGGCCGGATCGGCGCCGGCAGGCAGGGCGCAAACGCGACGTCGCGACGCCACGGACGGAACTGCGGTGACACCTCGACCTGGTACGCCTCCGTCCCGGTGACGACGCCGCAGGCCGTGAACTGCTGCAGCGGATCGCCGTCGGGGTAGTCGGTGCGCGGGGAGTAGAAGACGATCCGGTCCCCGGCCCGCAGCCGGGAGAGCCGCGTCCGTGCGCCGTGGTCGGCCTGGGTGAAGCCGCCGGCCACGCCGCGGCACACGTGCGCCAGGCTGATGGTGTTGACCCAGTCCCGGCGTGCGTCCTGCATTCGTTGTTCGCTCATGCCCGCCAGTGTGTGACCCGCCACCGACACCCGGCGTCCCCCACACCCCCGGATCCGTCCTCCCCGACCCGCTGACCGCCCTCCCTCGCCCGCTCCCGGTCCGCGTTCGCCCCCGAGTGCAACTCCCGCTACCGGAATTCCGGCGGCGCGAGTTGCGTTCGGGGGCGAACGCGGACGGCGAGGGGCGCGAGTTGCACTCGGGGGCGAAACGGCGACGACTGAGACGAGAGCCGGCTTCGGCGGGTCAGCCGGCGCAGGCCTCCAGGGCGTCGGCGAGGGTGAAGTTGCCGACGTAGAGGGCGGTGCCGACGATCGCTCCCTCCACGCCGAGGGGGACGAGGTCACGCAGTGCGCGGAGGTCGTCGAGGGTGGAGATCCCGCCGCTGGCGATCACGGGGGCGTCGGTCCGCGCACAGACCGCGGTGAGCAGGTCGATGTTGGGCCCGCTGAGCATCCCGTCGCTGGCGACGTCGGTGACGACGTAGCGCGCGCAGCCGGCGGCGTTCAGCCGGTCGAGGGTCTCCCACAGGTCGCCGCCCTCACGGGTCCAGCCGCGGGCGGCCAGCCGGGTGCCGCGGACGTCGAGCCCGATGGCGATCCGGTCACCGTGCTCGGCGATGACCCGGTCGCACCAGTCCGGGTTCTCCAGCGCGGCCGTACCGATGTTCACCCGCCGGCAGCCGGTGGCCAGCGCCCGTTCCAGGCTCGCGTCGTCCCGGATGCCGCCGGACAGCTCAACGTCCAACTCCATCGCCGCGGTGATGCGGGCGATCACGTCGGCGTTGCTGCCACGACCGAAGGCGGCGTCGAGGTCCACGAGGTGGAGCCACTCGGCCCCGCCGTCCTGCCAGCGCCGGGCGGCGGCCAGGGGATCGCCGAAGACCTTCTCCGATCCGGCGACGCCCTGGGTGAGCTGGACGGCCTGGCCGCCCTGGACGTCGACGGCGGGCAGCAGGGCGAGGGCGCTCATGATTCCTCTCGAGGCAGGGTGTCGAGCCAGTTGCGGAGCAGCCGGGCCCCCGCAGCGCCGGACTTCTCCGGGTGGAACTGGGTGGACCAGAGCGGGCCCTGCTCCACGGCGGCGATGAACCGGTCCCCGCCGTGGCGGGTCCAGGTGATCCGGGCGTTCCCCGGCCAGTCGGGCACCTCGTGGACGCCGAAGGAGTGCACGAAGTAGAACCGCTCGTGCTCGATCCCGGCGAACATCGCCGACGCCGCGGGCGGCTCGACGGTGTTCCAGCCCATGTGCGGGAGCGGGACGGCGTCCAGCTCCTCCACGACGCCCGGGAGCACGGCGATGCCCGGGGTCGGGTCCCCGTGCTCGACCCCCAGGCTGAACAGCACCTGGTGGCCGACGCAGATGCCCAGCACGGGTTTGCGCGCCGCGAGCCGGCGCAGGATCAGCTGCGGCCCGCCGACGCCCACCAGGCCGTCCATGCAGGCGGAGAACGCACCGACGCCCGGCACGACGAGCCCGTCGGCCGCCAGGGCCACGGCGGGGTCGGCACTGAGGGTCACGTCCGCCCCCGCGGCCTCGAGGGCGCGCGTGGCCGAGTGCAGGTTGCCCGACCCGTAGTCGAGCACGACCACCCGGGGCCGGCGGGACGACGTCACAGGCTGCCCTTGGTGGACGGCACGAGGCCCTCGATCCGCGGGTCGAGGGCGATCGCGTCCCGCAGGGCGCGGGCGAGCGCCTTGAACTGGGCCTCGACGATGTGGTGCGGGTCCCGTCCGGCCAGCAGGCGCAGGTGGACGCAGATCTGGGCGTGCAGGGCGAAGGACTCCACCACGTGGCGGGTCATCGAGCCGGCGTAGGGCACCCCCGAGCCGCCGATCAGGGCGTACTGCTGGCCCTCGGGCTCGCCGGAGTGCACCACGTAGGGACGTCCGGCGAGGTCGACCACGCAGTGCGCGAGCGCCTCGTCCAGCGGAACGGTCGCGTCGGCGAAACGCCGGATGCCGGCCTTGTCGCCCAGCGCCTCGGCGAAGGCCTGGCCGAGGACGATCGCGGTGTCCTCGATGCTGTGGTGGCCGTCGATGTGGACGTCGCCGGTCGTGGAGACCTCGAGGTCGATCAGCGAGTGCTTGGCCAGGGCGGTGAGCATGTGGTCGTAGAACCCGACGCCGGTGCTGATGTCGGCGCGCCCGGTTCCGTCGAGGTCGAGGGCGACCCGAACCTGGGACTCACTGGTGCGCCGCTCACGGACGGCGGTGCGCGCGCTCATCTGGTCTCCTCCATCACCTCGGCCAGGGCGGCGTAGAACCGCTCGGTCTCCTCCGGCGTGCCGGCGGTCACCCGCAGCCAGCCGTCCGGACCGGTCTCGCGCACGAGAACGCCGCGGTCGAGCAGCCGCTGCCAGACATCATGCCGGTCGGCGAACGGGCCGAACAAACAGAAGTTGGCATCGGAGTTGATCACCTCGACCCCCAGTTGAGGCAGCCGCAGCAGCATCTGGTCCCGCGTGGCGCGCAGTTCGTCCACCCTCGCCAGCAGCTCGTCGGCATGGCGCAGCGCCACCTCCGCGACCGCCTGCGTCTGGGCGGACAGGTGGTAGGGCAGCCGGACGATCCGGCAGGCGTCGACGACCGCCGGCGCCGCGGCGAGGTAGCCGACCCGACCGCCGGCCAGGGCGAACGCCTTGCTCATCGTCCGGGAGACCACGAGGTTGCCGAAGGTGTCGAGCAGGGTGAGCGCCGTCCGCTCGGGGTGCCGCGCGAACTCCTGGTAGGCCTCGTCGACCACCACGATCGCCTCGGTGCCGGCCAGCACCTCCTCGATCACCGCCAGCGGCGTGGACGTGCCGGTCGGGTTGTTGGGCGTGGTGATCACCACCACGTCGGGACGGTGGGTCGCGATCGCGGCCAGGACGGTCGCCGCGTCGAGGGTGAAGTCCGCGGCCCGCGGAACGGTGACGTAGTCGGTGTGGGTGTTGCGCGCGTACTCCGGATACATCGAGTAGGTCGGGGTGAAGCTGAGCAGCGTCCGGCCGGGGCCCCCGAAGGCCTGCAGCAGGTGGGTCATCACCTCGTTGGAGCCGTTCGCCGCCCACACCCGCTCCGCGGTCAGCCCGTGGCCGAGGTAGCGGGCGAGCGCGGTGCGCAGGCCCAGAGCCTCCCGGTCCGGGTAGCGGTTGAGGGACGCGGCCGCGAGCGCCTGCCCGATCTCCGCGCGGACGTCGTCGCCGGGCGGGTAGGGGTTCTCGTTGACGTTCAGCCGGACGGGCACGTCGAGCTGGGGGGCGCCGTAGGGCTCCTCCCCCACCAATTCCGGACGCAGCGGGAGCTCCGCCAGCGTCACGTCGGGCCTCACCGGCCGGCCTCCGGACGCCGGATCGTCACGGCCGCACCGTGCGCGGGCAGGTCCTCGGCCGCGGCGAACGTCTCGACCACGCCGGCCACCTCGAGCAGTGCGGCCTCGGAGTAGTCGATGACGTGCACCTGCCGGCGGAAGCTGTGCACGTTCAGCCCGGAGGAGTGGCAGGCGCACCCGGCGGTCGGCAGCACGTGGGTCGACCCGGCGCTGTAGTCACCCAGCGAGACCGGGGAGTACGAGCCGACGAAGATCGCGCCGGCGTTGCGTACGCGCGCGGCGACGGACGCGGCGTCCGCCGTCTGGATCTCCAGGTGCTCGGCGGCGTAGGCGTCCACGACAGCCAGCCCCTGCTCGAGGTCGTCCACCAGCACCACCGCCGACTGCGGCCCGTCCAGCGCCGTCCGGATGCGCTCGACGTGCCGGGTGGCGGCCACCTGGGGTTCCAGCTCTGCGCGCACGGCGTCCGCGAGCTCGACGGAGTCGGTGACCAGCACCGAGGCGGCCATCGGGTCGTGCTCGGCCTGGGAGATCAGGTCGGCGGCGACGTACCGCGGGTCGGCCGTCGCGTCGGCGAGGATGGCGATCTCTGTGGGGCCGGCCTCGGAGTCGATGCCGATCCGGCCGCGCAGCAGCCTCTTGGCCGCGACGACGTAGATGTTGCCCGGCCCGGTGACCATGTCGACCGCCGCGCACAGCCCGGGGACGCCGTAGGCGAACATCGCCACCGCCTGCGCGCCACCGACGGCGTACACCTCCTCGACGCCGAGCATCGCGCAGACGGCCAGGATGTTCGGGTGCGGCAGGCCGCCGAAGGCCGCCTGCGGTGGGCTGGCCACGGCGATCGAGGGGACGCCCGCCACCTGCGCCGGCACGACGTTCATCAGCACGCTGGACGCGAGCGGCGCGAGGCCGCCCGGCACGTAGAGGCCCACCCGTCCGACCGGGACCAGCCGCTGTTCCACGACCGCCCCCGGGCCCAGCTCGACGCGCACCGGGACGCTCGCGGCCTCGGCCTGCGCGACCCTGCGCCGACGGTCGATCGACTCGGCGAACGCCGCCCGCACCCCGGGGTCCAGGCCCTCCAGAGCGGACGCAAGGTCGGCGGCGGGCACCCGGAAGCTGGCCGGCACCACGTGGTCGAACGCCTGGGAGAACTCGGTGAGGGCCGCGACGCCCCGCTCGGCGACGCCCTGGACGATCGGGCGGACGCGCTCGACGGCCGCGTCCACGTCGAGCTCGGCACGCGGCAGCACGCTGCGGTAGTCGGCCATGGTGGTGCCACGCAGGTCGAGGGTTCTCAGCACAGCCGGATTCTATGCGGCGGGCACCTGCGGCCCCGTCCCGCCGACGGTTCGTGGGCACGCCCGCGCCTGCGGAGGTGGTTGACTTGCCGCCATGTTCATCGGCCTGGGCACCGTGGTCAACGTCGTCACCGTCCTCGTCGGCGCCGGCGTGGGCGTCCTGGTCGGCCACCGGCTGCCGGAGCGCACCCGGGACCTGGTGACCGTGGTGCTGGGCCTGTTCACCCTCGTCCTGGGCGGACGGGCCGTCGCGTCCGGGATCTCCGACGCCCTGACCGACGCCGTCGGCGCCGACGCGCGGCTCCTCGTCGTCCTCGGCGCCCTGCTCCTGGGTGGCATCCTCGGCTCGCTGCTCCAGATCGAACGCCGCCTCGACCGCGGGGCGGAACTCCTCCACGACCGGTTCGCGTCCCGGACCGAGGGCAGCCGCTTCGTGGAGGGCGCGGTCACCTCGACCCTGGTGTTCTGCGTCGGTCCGCTGTCGATTCTCGGCTCGCTGTCCGACGGGCTGGGCCACGGATCGGAGCAGCTGCTCGTCAAGGCCGTCATGGACGGGTTCGCCGCGATCGCGTTCGCCTCCTCGTTCGGCATCGGGGTGATGGCCTCCGTGATCCCGCTCGCGCTCTACCAGGGCCTGCTCACCCTGCTCGGCTTCGCGCTGGGCAACTTCCTCCCCGTCGCCCAGCTGGACGCTCTCGGCGCCGCCGGCGGCGTCATCCTCCTGGGCCTCGGCATCCGCCTGGCCGGGATCAAGCAGATCCCGGTCGGCGACCTCCTGCCCGCCCTGATGATGGCACCGCTCCTCGTGGCCCTCGTCGGGCTCTTCCGCTGATGGCCGGCGGCACCCCCGCCACCGACGCGCTCGACCGGGCGGGCGTGTCCTTCGTCCTGCACCCCTACGACCATGACGCGGAGTCGACGAACTACGGCGACGAGGCCGCCACGGCCCTCGGGGTCGATCCGCTGCGGATCTTCAAGACCCTCGTGATCGACGTCGGCCAGGCCCGGCCAGAGCTCGCGGTGGCCGTGGTGCCGGTCGCGGGCCAGCTCAGCCTGAAGCACGCCGCCCAGGCGCTCGGCGCCAAGCGCGCCGTCATGGCCGACAAGGCACTGGTGGCCCGCAGCACCGGCTATGTGCTCGGCGGGGTGTCGCCGGTCGGCCAGCGGGCGGTGTTGCCGACGGTCATCGACGAGACCGCCCAGCTGTGGGAGACGATCTACGTGTCCGCGGGTAAGCGCGGCCTCCAGGTGGAGCTGTCGCCCGACGACCTGGCCCGCGTCACGGGCGCCACCTTCGCCGACATCGCGCGCTAGCTGTACTCGGCCGGGACGTTGGTGACACGGGCTGGTTGACGAAGAGGGAGAACCCCCGTTGGGGTGTGACTTGCGAAGGTCCACATCCGAAGGAGGTTCTCCCGTGTCCCAATGTAGGGCTCATCTGACGGTGTTCGGCAGGCGGCTGCTGATCAGCAGGGTGGTCGAGCAGGGTTGGCCGGTCGCCCATGCGGCCAAGGCCCAGGGGGTGTCGCGCCAGT
>JAIUOT010000018.1 GCA_020161015.1 Actinomycetota bacterium
CAAGTCGGGCGCGTCCGAGCTGGATGCGAGCCATCTTTCGCACGCGTGGGTCATCGAGGGCGACTTCCTGCTTCCGGATGGAGACGGCCTGCTGACCGCGGGTGCCGTCCAGGTGGAGGCCGACGTCGTGATCGGTAACCCGCCCTACATCCGGTTTGATGACCTGGGGGACGCGATCGCCACTGAGTACCGGCGCCGCTGGTCAACGATGGCCGGCCGCGGAGACATCTATGTGGGCTTCTTCGAGCGCGGCCTGGCGATGCTGAAGCCGGGCGGCAAGCTCGGCTTCATCTGCGCCGACCGCTGGATGCGGAATGCCTATGGTGCCAAGCTTCGTGCGCACGTCACCGAGCGCTACGCAGTGGAGTCGATCTGGCAGATGCACGACGTCGACGCCTTCGAAGCCGAGGTCAGCGCCTATCCGGCCATCACCGTGTTGGCCAATCGGCCACAGGGTGAGGTGTCGGTCATCGATGCCACGGCCGAGTTCGGGTCCGGCTCTGCGCGGAAGGCAGTCGCGTTCGTTGCGTCCGACAGGCAGGAGGTGGCGGGGGACGGGTTCAAGGCTGCCCGACTCCCGAGCTGGTTCGAGGGGTCCGATCTGTGGCCGGCCGGCGGACCGGAGGAGATCCGTCTTCTGGAGGATCTGAACGAGCGCTTTCCGGTTCTTGAACAGACCGGCGGGGATACTCGGATTGGCATCGGTGTCGCGACCGGTGCCGACAAGGCCTACTTGGTAGACCCGGCCGCGACCGACGTCGAGCCCGACCGGCTCACGCCCATCGTGATGGCCGACGACATCCGCTCGGGCCGACTCACCCCTCCCCGGAAGGTGCTCATCAATCCGTGGGACGGCGAGGGCCGGCTGGTCGACGTCAAGGCGTTCCCCCGAATGGCGAAGGCCCTTGCCGAGCACCCGAGCGTGGTGACCCGATTCGTCGCCAGGAAGAACCCCGACGATTGGCATCGCACCATCGACAAGGTCTATCCCGGACTGGCCGAGCGCCCGAAGCTGCTGCTGCAGGACATGAAAGCCCAGATCACTCCGGTATACGAGCCGGGCGGTCTCTACCCGCACCACAACCTGTACTACATCACCTCGACCGGTTGGGATCTCGAGGTGCTCGGTGGTCTCCTGCTCTCGCGGATCGCAGAGGCCTTCATCTCGGCCTACGGCGTCAAGATGCGCGGCGGGACGCTGCGATTCCAGGCGCAGTACCTGCGAAAGATCCGTGTCCCGGCTCCGGAGACCATTCCGACCGAGTTGGCCGACCGTCTGCGTGAAGCCTTCCGCGCCTATGACAGGGACGAGGCCACCAGGGCGGCCGAGGCAGCCTACGGCCTTCCTGAAGGCAACCTGTAGCGCGTTCGGTCTCAGGCCGGGCGCGGTTTCGATAGGTTCAGAGCATGCCTGCTGAGTTCATCTGGAAGACGCCCATCGAACTCTTCTGGCAGGTGCGTAACGCCCAGACGCAGAAGCAGATCGAGGCCGGTGTCATCGATGCCGGCACCCGGGGGTCGGTCACTGGCGGCAAGCACATGGACGGACTCACCGCCGCCGTGGCGAACCTGTTCCGGTCCGACCCTGAGATCGTCTTCCAGATCCACCACGGCGGCCGGCTCAGCCTTCCCGGCTACTACCGCCGCACCAAGGACTGGGATCTTGTTGTGCTCCACCGCGGCGTCCTGGTCGCAGCGATCGAGCTGAAGTCACAGGTAGGCAGCTTCGGCAACAACTTCAACAACCGAACCGAGGAAGCCATCGGCAACGCCGCCGATGTCTGGCGCGCCTACGAGGAGGGCTTCTTCGGCCATATCCGACCCTGGCTGGGCTTCATCATGGTGCTCGAGAGGGCGAAGGGGTCGACCACTCCGCTCGGCGACTCAGGTGCGCTGTTCGCCACCGACCCGATCTTCCACAACACCGGCTACCTCGACCGCTATCGCATCCTGATGCAGCGGCTCGTTCGCGAGAAGCAGTATGACGCCGCCGTGGTCGTCGCGACGGCCAAGGGCGAGGAGACGATCGACGAGCCAGTCTTCGACTTGTCCTTCGCCAACTTTGAGGCTGCCATCGCCGCTCGGATCGCCTACATCAAGGCTCTACCGGACGACGCGTTTCCAGCCGACACGCTTCCAGTGTGAGAGTTCGCGGTGCGCCTCGCTCTTGCATGTCCTGAAGACCTCACTATCGGTCCTATGGGGTGGCCTGTGGCGGGAGATTCAGGTCGAGGAGGTTCCACACGATGAGCGCCGCCAGGATCAGATAGCCGACGAGGTAGAAGACCCGTAGCTTCTGACTGGAGTGGGTTTCGTGATCCTTCCTCCAGGCGGACTTCTTGCTTGCGGTGTAGATCTGGTGAGAGAGCATTTCACCTGGGTCGAGGCCAAGTCGAGGTCCGAGCTTGGTCTCAAGCGCGTTGGCCGCCAGCCCGGCGCCGCCGAGCATCGGGTGGTACCACTTGTAGTCGCTCATGAAGAAGGCGGTCCAAATGGCCGCCCCGAGCAGGCCGAGGAACGCCGAGTAGCCGAACTTGAACGTGCCGACGGCGATGAACTTGTTGGCCACCGAGGTTCCGACCGCGAAGCCCACGATTGCTGTAAGCGCAGTGAGTGCCAGGCTCCGGATTCTCCACTCCAGATCATTGAAGTGCTTCTGCACGCCCACGACGACTTCCCACTGCTTCGCGAGCCCAGCGAGTTCGCTCGATGACTGCGAGTCGTTCGCGGTGAGTTCCTCGATCGGTTCGGGGGCAGGCCCTCGGAAGAGTTCGAGGATGCGTTCAAACACCGCACACCCCTAGAAGATCCGAGTACTCCGCCAACACGTACGTCGGGTGGGGAGCATTCGCAGCGCCGAGCACGCGCTCTCGTTCTACGTCGGCATCAGACCAGTGCGTCACGCGACGCAGCAACTCGTACTCCGGCTTGGCTACCGCAACGCCGTAGGCCGCGTGAGCGGAAGGGACGCCAACGCCGTTGGCCATCCCGATGTCCTTGATCAAGGAGTCGCCTACGAAGAGGGCGTCCGAGGGAGCGATGTCGCAATCGTCCAGGATGCTCGTGAGGATGGTCGGGTCTGGCTTGAGGTAGCCGGGCGGCGTCGTCCGATGCTCGGTGTCCTTGAGGCCGTAGGAACTGGGTTCGTTCGTGCGAAGCTCGTCTCGGGACATGCCCTCTGGGAAGCCCTGATCCGGCGCCGAGAACAGGACGTTAATGAGCCCGTCCAGGCCGGTCTTGCGAATGCGCCACTCGGTCCAGTACGCGTTCGACTCGGTGAAGGCGACCACCCTCACGCCGGCGCTACTCAGCCGCCTGAGCGTGTCGAAAACGCCATCGTAGAGGCGCGTCTCAGCGCGTCGCACCCGCGCCCGGACGGCCAGAGCTTCTGCAAAGACCTCGCTCGGACGCCGTGGCCACGCCCGCTCCACCAGGCAGGGCATCTCGTCCAGAACGAACGTGTACTCGGTTGTGCCGACCCTTTGGTGGACCATGCGCATCTCGGGCTCCAGGTCTTCCGCCGGCAGGCCGGTGAGATCTTCGAGCTTTGTGAGCATCGCCGAGAACGAGGCATACCAGACGTGGAACCAATCCCAGAGAGTGTTGTCCAAGTCCGTCACGATCAGCTTCGTCGCCACATTCACCTCCCTGAGATCCGATCGTCAGCATAGGGGAGCCCACCCACACGATCGCCGCTTCGATCCAACACACCCGCTACACACTTGGTTCGGGGCGTTGTCCGCAATCCTGCGAGCCCTGTGGATAACCCTCTGTCCGGCTTCCACACGCCAGAATTCCGGACGTGACCAGACTGTCGCTGGCTGAGGCCCAGGCGAACCTGTCGAAGCTCGTGGAGTCGGCGGTGACCACCCACGAGCGATTCGAGTTGACCCGCAACGGTGAGCGGGCCGCGGTGCTGCTCGGCGCCGATGACTACGGCTCCCTGCTGGAGACTCTCGACATCCTGAGCAACCCCGACGAGGTCGAGGCGATCCGGACCGGCCTCGCTGACGTGGAGCGCCGACAGCTCAGTTCGGCAGACGAGGTTCGCGCGGCGCTCACCACTGACGGAGCGTAGTCGACCGGCCCCGCGCGGACCGTCTGCATTGCGCCTCCCTTCCCGGGAGCCCACGGTCGCCTCTCCCGAGCGGCCTTCTCGTGATTCGTCGTTCCGGAGATGTCCGGAACGACCCACTTCTGAGGCTTAAGGCGGTAGAGGCGCGGAACTCTCCGCCCGGGACGTCACGATCGCGGACTTCTCTGGCCAGGGGTGGAAGGTCCTGCGAACTCCTGGGTCCTCGAGCGTCCCGATCGACCTGCCCGTGGGCTTAGGGACGGTGAGCGGCCTTCCGCCGGAGAGGAGGTGTGCGTTGACGATCAGCCTGAAGAAGGTGACCGCCGGGTCGGGGTACACCTACCTGACCCAGCAGGTTGCCGCGCAGGACGGGCAGGTGCGCACCGGCCTGGCCGCCTACTACGAGGAGAAGGGCGAGGCGCCGGGCGTCTGGATGGGCACCGGCATGGACGGATTCGACGGCCTCAACGCCGGCGACCCGGTCAACGAGGCCCAGATGCTGGCCCTCTTCGGCAACGGACTGCATCCGCTCGCCGATCAGATCCGGCAGGACGCTTTCGCCGCCGGCCTGAGCGAGCGCCAGGCCGAGAAGGCCTGTCGGCTCGGACGTCCCTTTGCTGTCCGCGACACCCGTCCGCCGGAGTTCAAGCAGGAACTCAAGCGCCGCTACGCCGCCGCCAACGTCGCAGCCGGACGCCGTCCCAACGCCCGGCTCGACCCGGGCGTGCTCGCGCAGATCCGCACGGAGGTCGCCACCGAGTTCTTCACCAAGGAGTTCGGCCGGGCGCCGGAGTCTCCGCGCGAGCTCCACCGCGAGGTCGCAATCTGGTCGCGTCCGACCGCCACAACGATCTCCGGCGTCGACCTCACCGTGTCGCCAACCAAGTCGTTCTCCACCGCCTGGGCGCTCGCGCCGCTCGCCACCAGCCGACAGCTCGAGGAGCTGCACCACCGAGCCGTCGCCCGGATGATCACCTACCTGGAGACTCAGGCGTTCAGCCGGGTCGGGCCCGGCGGCGTCCGCAACATCGAGGCCCGCGGCCTGGTCGTCGCCGCCTTCGACCACCGCAGCAGCCGCGCCGGCGACCCCGATCTGCACACGCACCTCGTCATCGCCAACAAGGTGCAGAGCACCGACGGACGCTGGTACGCCCTCAACACCAACCTGATCTACAAGGCGAAGGTCGCCGCGTCCGAGCTGTACACCACCACTCTGGAGGCCGGCCTCGCCGAGACCTTCGGCATCCAGTTCGTCGAGCGCACCACCGGACGCGGCAAACGTCCCGTCCGCGAGATCGACGGCATCGATCCGGCACTGAACAAGCGCTGGTCGACCCGCCGCGGCCGGATCGAACACCGGCGGGACGAACTCGCCTCCACGTTCCTCGCTGATCACGGCCGTCCGCCCACCGAGGTCGAGATGATCGCCCTCGCCCAGCGCGCCAACCTCGAGACCCGCGACGCCAAGCCCGAACCTCGCTCGCTCGCCGAGCAGCGGGCCACCTGGCGCGCCGAGGCCGAAAGCGTGCTCGGCGTCGGGGGAGTGGATCGCATGCTCGCTGCCGCCTTCGGTCGCGAACCCGTCCACGCCGAGACACCGACCATCGACTGGCTCATCGACACCTCCGCCCGCGTCATCGGCACCGTCGAACAGGAACGCTCGACCTGGCAGGGCTGGCACGTCCGCGCTGAGGCGCTGCGGCAGGCACGAGCAGCCGGCGTCTCCACCGAACTGCTCGACCGGGTCGTCGACACCCTCGTCGACCTCGCCCTGCAGACCCGATCGCTACGGCTCACCAAGGATGACCCGATCGAGGAACCCGACGCGCTGCGCCGCAGCGACGGCCAGAGCGTCTACACCATCCCCGGCATGGACTGGTACACCTCCAGCCGCATCCTCGACGCCGAAGACCGCATCGTCGCCCACGCCGCACGCACGGACGGTCGCGTCGTCTCCCGCGAGATCGTCGACCTCGCCCTGCTGGAAGCGCTCGCGAACGGCACCCAGCTCACTTCCGGCCAGCGGGACCTGGTCGACGCGATGGCCCGGTCGGGACGCCGCGTGCAGCTCGCCATCGCGCCGGCCGGCACCGGCAAGACCACGGCCATGCGGACGCTCGGCGCAGCCTGGACCGAATCCGGAGGCGCCGTCACCGGCCTGGCTCCGTCCGCGGCCGCAGCGAAGGCCCTTGCCGACCAGCTCGACGTGCCCTGCGACACGCTCGCCAAGCTCACCTGGAGCCTCGACCACCCAGACCAGCCCCAGCCCGCGTGGATGGCGGCCATCGGGCCCGACAGCCTCGTGATCATCGACGAGGCCGGTATGGCCGACACCCTCAGCCTCGACCGTGCGATCGACCACATCGTCGGTCGCGGCGGCAGTGTCAGACTTATCGGTGACGACCGGCAGCTGTCCGCGATCGGCGCGGGCGGTGTCCTGGCCGACATCGAGGCCGCTATCGGTGCCTGCCGGCTCACCGAGGTGCTTCGCTTCGACGACCAGGCCGAAGCCGAGGCGTCCCTCGCGCTGCGGGATGGACGTGCCGAGGCGCTGGGCTACTACCTCGACCACGACCGGATCCACGTCGGCGACGTCGCGACCATGGCGCACGCCGTGTTGGACGCCTGGACGCAGGACCACCAGAACGGCCTGGACGCGCTGATGCTAGCCCCGACAAGGGACCTCGTCACCGAGCTGAACCGGCTCGCGCAGCGCCGCCACCTCGAAGGCCGCGCCATGCTCGGCCGCGGCGCAGGACTGGCTGATGGCACCATCGCGGTCGCGGGTGACCTGGTGATCACGCGTGCCAACGCCCGCCAGTTGCCGGTCGGCAGCCGCGACTGGGTGAAAAACGGCGACCGCTGGCGCGTGGCGAGCGTCTTCCCGGACGCCAGCATGCGCGTCCAGAGCCTGCGGACGAAGCACACCGTGCACCTGCCCGCCGACTACGTCCGGGAGTGCGTCGACCTCGGCTACGCCACCACGATCCACGGCGCGCAGGGACTCACCGCCGACACCATGCACGGCCTGGCGACCGGCGAGGAATCCCGTCAAGAGCTGTACACGATGCTGACCCGCGGACGGCGGGCGAACCACCTCTACCTCGAGGTCGTCGGCGACGGCGACCCGCACGGGCTCGCGCACACCGATTCGGTCAACCTGCTCACTGCCGTCGAGCGGCTGGAGCGGGCGCTCACCCACGACGACGCGCCCGTGTCGGCCAGCACCCAGCTGCGGGAGCAGGACGACCCGACGAAGCTCCTCGCGCCGGCCGTGGCTCGCTACACGGACGCGCTCGGCGTGGCCGCCGAACAGGTGCTCGGGCGAGAGGTCGGCCAGCGGCTCGACCAGGCAGCCGGCAACCTCGTCCTCTGGCTCACCGAATGCCCGGCCTGGGAAACCCTCCGCGCCGACCTGCTGGGTCTCGCCGCGGACGGCCACGACCCGGTCGCCCTGTTGCGCAGGATCACCAGACTTGGCGAACTGAACACGGCCCGCGATGCCGCGGCCGTGCTCGATCATCGACTGCACTTGTTGATCCCGGACGAGCGAACCGGACCGCTGCCGTGGCTGCGCGGCATCCCGTCGAAGGTGGCCGAGGACGCGACGTGGGGACCATATCTCCGGGCCCGCGCCGAGCGCGTCGAGGTGCTCACGGAAGCGGTCCGCAGGGCGACCATCGCCGGGGACGTCCCCCTGACCTGGCTACGCAATTCAGCCGGTCGTCCACACCTCCATCGGGACGACGAGGTACTTGTGGATATCTCCGTTTGGCGGGCAGCGATGGACGTTGCCAGCAGCGATCGGCGACCCACCGGCGAACCCGCGATGGCGGATGCCGCCAGGGGCTGGCAGAACGACCTGGACGCGCGCCTGGAAGATCTTGTCGGCATCGAGGCCGGAGTGTGGAGCCGACTCCTCACCTGGGCCGACCCCGCGATTGCTCGGGACCCGGACCGCCTGGAGATCGCGCAGCGGCTCTATGAGCTCGAGGTCGACGGTGTCCGTGTGGCCCCCGTGGTGAAGGAGGCACTCGGCGAAGGCCATCTGCCCGCCGACCACGCCGCGTCAGCCCTGTGGTACCGGGTCGTCGGGCTGCTCAACAGCGGCCGATCCTTCTCGCCGCCGGCACCGCGCTGGGAAACCGTCGAGCCACGCCCGATCCCGCGGCCCGAGTGGGAGCGCGCACCCTGGACCATCAACCCCGACCGAGGCGGCCCGTCCATCGGCTTCTGAACACCCACCACGAAGAAGGAGACACCATGTCCGTCATCGAGAGCACGAAGCCCGGCGCCTTTGTCTCGCTGGCCCAGGCCGCCGACATCCTCGGCATCAGTGTCCACACGCTGAGGCGCCGTATCGCCGCCGGCGAGTTACCCGCCTTCCGCACCGGCCGCCGGATCATCCGCGTTCGAATCAGCGACTTGGAGAGGTTGTTGCGACGAGTTCCTTCGACCGCGAGTTGGAGTTGAGCCAGAGGACCGACGTTTCTGTCTCACCCGATCGCTAGGGTGGCGGCCATGATCTTGCTTCGTCCGAACGTTTCGATCGGAATACATGTGTGGCGTGATGAGCCGGGTGGCCCCATCGTTGAGGCGGCGGCTGTGGGGGCCGCAGGATTCAATTGGTGTGGCCGCGACGGGCGCACTCCGCCGGAGGGCTTTGTTGAACTCGCCGCTCGTCGGGGCCGCGAGATCTTCTGGGTCTATGACTCGGAGAAGACCGAGTGGGGCGGTCTCCCGGGAGCAGCGTTCCTCGAAGCGATCGTCTCGGCCGGGCTGACTGAACCGGGCCGGTTGATCGGCTATGGCTTCCCGCCCGGCAACACCGTCTCAGTACCTTCGGTTGAGCCGATGGACCTCGACCGCGACGATGCTCGGCCGTTTCCTTGTCCTGTGTGGAATGACCCGAGCGTTTTTCCGGCGAATGAGCCCGCGCGGATCGCGAAGTACCGACGCCACCAGTCCTGGTACCGGGAATGCGTTCTTCAGGTGGGCGCGGGCAAGTTCATGTCCTACGACCATCTGGGGAGTTACCTCGACAAGAGTCTGGTCGAATCGGATCCGTCGCTGAACTTCCTTACCGCCGAGGCCGAAGCTCATGCGGTAGAAAGGGCTGCCGCCGTTAAGAGCGAGGGCGGAACCCTCGATCCAGTTCGACTGCGCCAGAACCTTCTGTCGAGCATGCCGCTGTGCTTCAACCTGTTCGGTTCCCTTCGAGGTGAGCCCGAATTCCTGACGCTCTTCCAACAGGTATTCGACCCGGCGGCCACTCAGATTGTCGACGTCGTGTGCGAGTACGCGCCCCAACCGCCGGAGCGCTTCCTCCGCGACCGCACTGCTTTCGACGCGGTGGTCTTCTACCAGACCGCTGCCGGGCCCCGGTTCATGGGGATCGAGACAAAGTACACCGAGCCGTTCAGCGCGACCGAGTACGAGACCTCCAGATACGGTGAGGTGACTTCGGCGTCGGGATGGTTTAAGGCGCCCGGATCAGCACCCAGAGTCCTGAAGGGAAGCAAGTCAAACCAACTCTGGCGCAACCTGATGCTTGCAGCTTCTCTGGAGATGGCCGGGCTGCACGGTCAAGGTTCCGTTGCAGTCGTTGCTCTGAGGGACGACCCGGGGGCGGCGAAGGCCGTCAAGATCCTTCGCGAGCACCTCACCGACCAGAGGCGGCTCGTCTGGACACCCATCGAAGCCTTGCTGGACGCCGCCAACGGCGTGCCTGCGTTGGCCGAGTGGAGCCTCGCGTTCCGTCTCCGATACATCCCCTGACGGGCCGCGCTGGACGCGGCCACCGCCGTCCAGATCTTCTCCGAATCGTTCATGGCGCCGGGAACGGCTGATCGGGGTTGGTCTTGGTCAGCGCGGCTGGAACGTCGTGGGCGAGCACCGCGCGGCGAGTTCGAATCTGCCTATCGGGCGTGCTCTTGCGCAGCAAGCTTCGAGAGTTCCTCAGCGATCAGCTGATCGCGTCCCTTTGCGGTGTGCTGGTAGAGCAGAGCGGCGTTCGCTGTGGAGTGCCCGAGTCGGGCCTGAAGATCGGCGAGAGTCGCACCCTGCTGCGCGGCCATCACAGCTCCTGTGTGCCGGAGGTCGTGGAAGCGGAGGTCGGAGCGCCCGGCATTGGTCGCGGCCTTCTTGAAGTAGCTGGCGATGGTGGACGGCCACTGCTGGCGTCCGTTGGTGGCGGGGAACAGGAGGCCCTCCTGACCGGGCGCGGCGAAGGTCTCGAGGTGTTCCTTGATGATCGGAATCAGGTGGGGCGGAATCGCGACGTCGCGGATGCCGGCGTCCGACTTGGGCGGCTCAACCTGGATCTTGCGGTTCACCCAGACCACGCCGCGGCGCACCTGGATCACGCCGGTCCAGCGGCCGCTCACGTGGCGGAGCTTGATGTCCTTGCGGCGCAGCTCGGCGATCTCGCCGTAGCGCAGCGCGCACCAGGACGCGAGCAGGACCATCAGCCTCCACTTCTCCGGCATGTTCTCGACAATCACGTCGAGTTCCTCGATCGAGGCGGGTTCGAGACGGCGCCGCTTCGGCTGGTAGCCGGCGCCGCGGATGTGCACCGGGCTGGCCTCGATCAGGTCCTCGTCGACGGCGCTGTTCATGATCGCGCGCAGCAGCCCGTACGCCTTGGAGTTCGCCCGCGGGGTGCCGCCGTTGCCCTCCAGCGTGTCCTCGTACCAGCGGCGCACAGCGCCCTTGGTGATGTCGCGCAGCCGCATCCGTCCGAACGTCGGCACCAGGTGATGTTCCAGCGTCGCCTCGTAGTTGGCCCTCGTGGACGCCCGTAGCGGCTCGCCCTTGTCGGTGCGGCGCTTCGCGATCCACTTCTTCGCGTAGGTCTCGAAGTCGGGGGAGTTCGACACTGCCCGCGCCTTCTCGGTTCGGTGCCTGGGCGGCGACCACTCGTTGGCCTCGATCAGTTTGCGCTCCTCGTGCAGCCAGCCCTCGGCGTCGATCTTGGACTGAAAGGTGGTCGGGGCGACGTGCCGCATCAGGTCCGGCCCGGTGTAGACGGCCTGGTGGCGACCCGAGGCCAACTTGCGAATTGACCCGAACTGGCGGCGTTCCCGGCCCATCGGAGCCTCCGATCCCTATCGCACGGCGTGCGCATATCGTGCAATAAGGGGGGTCTGATGTGCAACCTCGTGGCCTCTTGCGATCTGCTCGATTAAGCGTAAGATGCCTAGTGAACGAGCAGTAATCTGCTGGTGGGGCGGGTGGGGCTCGAACCCACGACCCAGGGATTATGAGTCCCCTGCTCTGACCGGCTGAGCTACCGCCCCTGAGCGTCCGGATCAACGTAGCGACTCGCGGTGAGCACTGTCCAAGTCGCCGTCACGCGGGAGCCGGTACGGTTGCGGGACACGCACCCGAGGAGCGCCGCCACGATGGACCTGACCCAGATCGCCGTGTGGGCGGCGACCGTCGCCGGTCTGGCCGGGCTCGCGGCCGCGTTCTACCGCTCCGATCGCCTGGGCGTGAGGCTGGGGGCGCTCGGCGCCTTCGCGGTGTTCTACTTCGCGGTGTTGCTGTGGACGCCCACCGATCCGGTGTGGTTCAACCTGACGACGGTGTCGATCCTCCTCATCGCGTTCGGATCGAGGATGAGGAAGCCGGCGTCCAGCAGCGAGACGGACGCAACGCCGGGCGACGGCCGGCCAGACGACGAAGGGACGGGACGATGAGCGACGACACCACGACCGACTGGGAGCAGCCGGAGTTCGAGGACACCCTCGAGGCGACCGCGGTCGAGCTGATCACCGCGGTGGTGCAACAGGTGTTCACCGACCTGGACCCGGTCGCTCTGGTCGAGGCGGAGGCGTCGCACCTGACGCCCGAGGAGCGCGCGGCTGTGGCCGCCCTCATCGACAACGCCGTGGTGGAGCTCGAGGTCGACTTCACCGGGCACGACCACGACTGACTGACCGCCGGCCCGGCCACCGCCGGACGTCCGGCGAGCCCGCTCAGCGCACGATCATCGCGAGTCCGGCGAACGGCGCCAGCTCGACGGTGAAGCCGCCCAGGTCGTCGACGTCGCTCACCTTGCGGCGGGTGGCCAGGTCGGTGACGCGCCCGGACGGGATGTGCTCGGACTGCACGCGACCGGTGATCTTGTCCGGTCCGAAGTTCAGGGCGGTGATCTGCACCGCGCCCGACTCCAGCTGGTTCACCAGCACGAGCATGCTCTTCCACGGCACGTCCGGCACGTCCAGCAGCTTGGCGGTGGCGATGCCGCTGCGCTTGCGCACCTTCAGGATCTCGGCCAGCCGGGACGCGAACGAGTTCGGGTTCTCCAGCTGTTCGGGCAGGGACCCGTACAGCGACGTCGCCAGCGGCATGCCGGACGCCGACTTCTTCGCCTCCGGCGCCTTCCCCATCAGGTCGTAGGCCCCGCGCTCGATCCAGCGGGTGTCGCCGGTGCTGATCAGCGCCTTCACCTTGCTGCGGTCCAGCGGCAGCGCGCCCACCAGGTCCCACCCCGACAGGGCGAACACGCCGGGCTGCCACGCGTTGTACATGCACAGCAGCAGGTGCGCGTTCATGATCCGGCGCACGTCGGCGTCAGTGATGGCGTCGAGGTCGGTGATGCCGAGGCTCGCGGTGATCACGGACGCCGTGGTGCACGCGATGCCGTTCTGCACGAACAGCGCGTTGTAGGGACCGGCGTCGCCGGTCAGCTTCAGCCGCAGCGTCTCGCGCACGTACTCGGCCAGCTCGCCGCCGGTGGTCTCGCCTCCGGCCAGCTCGTAGGTGTCGTCCCGGTGCGGGCCGGCGAAGTGCACCAGCTCGTAGGTGAGCTCGTCGTGGTTCTGCATCGCGTGCACGAGCGACGCCTGGTCGACGCCGATCCGCTTCGCCTCGCGCAGCGCCAGGCGCAGGAACTCGGTGTCGCCCGTGGCCAGCGCGAACTGATAGGCCGGGCGCGTCACGAAGTCGTAGGACAGGTCGGGACCCACGGCACCGGTGCTCTTGATGTCGTCCATCGACAGGTTCAGTTCCTGGAACGTGAAGCCGCCCACCTTGCGCACCATCGAGCCGATCAGCTGGTTGGCCGCCTGCGACAGCGGGTGGCCCTCCGACCAGCCCGGGCCCGAGTCGAGCGCCTTCTCGACGCCCAGGAACCCGTTGGCGTCCAGCCGCAGCCCGCCCGAGCCCAGGTCGAGCAGGCTGTGCAGCGCGTCGCCCATCACCATCCGCATGCCGGCGAAGGTCGGGTCGAGCCAGTTGATGGTCGGCTGGCCCTCCTTGAAGTAGTGCAGGTACACCCAGCGGCGCAGCCGTCCCTTGTAGTCCCACACCGGACGGGTCGCCGACCAGTTGGTCTCCTTGACGCCCGGCTCGTAGAAGATCACCCGCTGCAGCGCGCCGATGATGTAGCCGGCCTCGGCCAGGCGCCGCTCCGCCTCGGGGTCGAGGTTCACCGAGTCCTGGCCCTCCGGCACCTCCGGCAGCAGGTCCCAGGCCTCCTCCGGGATGTCGATCATGTGGTAGATGCCGGGGTAGTCGAGGTAGTTCAGCTCGGCCAGCCGGAAGTCCGCGCCCTTGCCGGTGTGGCCGGGGACGATGTCGTCGATGATCGTGCCGTGCCGCCGGGCGGCGTTCGCGCACATCGCGCGGAACTCCTCCTCGGTGCCGAACACCGGGTCGAGCTGCATCGAGATCCGGTCGAAGTGGCCGTCGACGCTGGGGGTCGGCTCCCAGCCGGAGATGCCGCCGGCCAGCTTCAGCGGGCCGGTGTGCACGGCCTCGATGCCGATCTTCGCGAAGGCCGCCCACAGTTCCTCGTCGCCCAGCGCGCCGATGAACGACTGCCCGGGCTGCGTGATCTGCGACAGCGGGTAGGCGGTGAACCACACCGAGGCCTGGCGGACGGCCGCGCGCGGGTCGGGCGAGGCGTACGGAGCCGCCCACATGGCGTGGTGGCCGGCGAGCTGGCGTCCGAGCACCGTCGCGTCCCGCAGCATCGACTGCTGCTCCAGCCAGGAGACGTAGGCCGGGTTCCGCCCGTCCGGCTCGAAGGGGGGCGCGAGCGGGCCCACCTCGGCGGACTCCCTGCGCTTGGCCTTGGGACGCAACCGCGCGGGGCGCGCGGCGTACGGCGCAGGCTCCAGCAGGAACTCGACGGTGGTGTCCTCGTCCGGCGTGTCGGGGCGGTCCTGGTCGACGCTCATTGCTGCAACCTAGCGCCCCTGACCGCATGGGACGAGGGGGCGCCACCGGATCGCGCCGCCCCGGGAGCCGGCAGTGCGCGGCGGGAGCCCGCTCAGGACACCGTCACCGTCGCGACCTCGGTGGCGTCGGCACTGGAGGTGCCGACGTAGACGGCGAAGCGGCCGCGCGGCACGACGAACGCCCGCTCGGCGTCCGACCACACCGAGAGCGGGTGGTTCGTGGCCGAGGGGTCGATCGTGAGGACGACCCGTGAGGTCTGCGACGGTGCGAGGAAGACCTTGGTGAAGCCGACGAGGCGCCGGGGCGGCTGTCCGGGAGAGGGGACGCCGAGATAGACCTGCACGACCTCCGCTCCGGCCCTCTCGCCCGTGTTGGTCACCGAGGCCTCGACGACGACCGGGACGCTGCCGTCGTTCGCCGTGCCGGAGACCGTCACGTCGGCCACCGAGAAGGTGGTGTAGGACAACCCGTACCCGAACGGGAACAGCGGCTCGATGCCTTGGGCCTGGTGCCACCGGTAGCCGATCTCGCGCCCCTCGGAGTAGGTGATCGTGGGGAAGCCCTCGCCGGCGTCCACGCCGGGGTACCGCTCGGGCCGGCCCGCGTGGATGGTGTCGTCCTCGCTCCGCGGGTAGGTGGTGGGCAGCTTGCCCGACGGGTTGACCACGCCGAACAGCAGGTCGGCGACGACGTGGCCGTCCTCCGCGCCCTGGTTCCACGCCTCCAGCACCGCCGGTGCGCGGTCCAGCCACGGCATGAGGACCGGGCTGGCGTCCTTGAGCACGACGACGGTCCGCCCGACGCGGCCCAGCAGCGCAGAGACCATGGCGTCCTGGTCGTCGGCCATGGCGATGGAGGGACGGTCGGCTCCCTCGGTCGCCACCACGCCGGCCATGATGATGACCGTGTCCGCCATCGAGGCGGCGGCGACGGCCGCGTCCAGGTTCGACAGGTCACGGGCGACGGTGAACGTCTCGACGGTGGCGGCCGAGCCGAGACCGGCGAGCACGTCGCGCATGCCGTCGACCGGCGACACGGTGTAGAGGGGCGTGACCTTGGACGACCCGCCGCCGCCCTGGCAGGCGTCGTCGACGAAGTCCTTCTGGCCGACGATCAGGATGCGGCCGGCGGACGCGGCGTCCAGCGGCAGCAGCCCGCCCTCGTTCTTGAGCAGGACCGCGGACTCCTCGCCGATCCGCCGGGAGCGTGCTCCGTTCGCGGCGGCGTCGATCGCGACGGGCGCGTAGGGACGTTCGAACTGCCCGAAGCGGAACATCTGGGTGAAGCGGCGCACGAGGGCGCGGTCGACCGTCCCGATCTCGAGGCTGGTGTCGGCGAGGGCGGCCTTCACGTTGGCCTCGTTCAGCCACTTGGCGTCGGGCATCTCGTGGTCCATGCCCGCGGTGAGGGACGCCGCGCACGAGCGGCACGACCAGAAGTCGCTCTGCACGTACCCCTCGAAGCCCCACTCGCGGCGCAGCACGTCGTTGAGGGTGTAGCGGTTCTCCGTCGCGTACACCCCGCGCACGCGGTTGTAGGAGCTCATCACCGCGGCGATGTCCGCGTCCTTCACCAGCATCTCGAAGGGGAGCAGGTAGAGCTCGCGCAGCACCCCCTCCTCGACCTCGACGTTGGTCCGGAACCGCTCGTGCTCCTGGTCGTTGACGACGAAGTGCTTGGCCATGGCGATGACGCCGTGCGCCTGGATCGCCCGCGTGACCTGCACGCCCATCACCCCGGAGAGGTAGGGGTCCTCGGAGAAGTACTCGAAGTTGCGCCCGGCGATGGCGGTCCGGTGCAGGCAGACGCCGGGCCCCTCCAGCACGTGCTGGCCGAGCGCCGCAGCCTCCTCGCCGATGATGTCACCGTAGGCCGTGGCCAGGGCCGGGTCGAAGCTCGCGGCCAGCGCGATCGTCATCGGCAGGGCCGTCGCCGGCGGAGACGGCGTCCCGTCACCCATGCCGACACCGACCGGGCCGTTCGTGATCCGGAACCTCGGAATGCCGAGGGCCTCGTCACCGCGCACGTGGCGCTCGATCCGGATCTGGGCCGCGAGCTGGTCCATCTCCTCCGCGGTCGTCGCCTGTGAGGCCAGCCCGTAGATGTCGATGGTCTCCATCGCACCGTGCAGCTGCTCGATCTTCTGCTCCAGCGTCATCGCCGCCACGAGGCTCGTCGCGCGCTCGCGGGGCGGGAGGCTGGGATCGAGCCAGCGACGGTCGGTGTTCATGGTGACTCCTGGATCGGCGGACGGTGCGACCAGCATCGCGCGCCCCTCGCCCCGAACTCCACGTGTTGCCAGTGCTTGCCTCGGGCGCGGGAGTCGGGCGAGGCCGGTGTGAGAGGGTGGCGCATGGACGTGTTGATGCTCGGGGGTACCGGTGCCATCTCCCACGCGGTCGCGGTCGCCGCGCTCGGGCGGGGCGATCGGGTCACCCTGGTGACCCGAGGCCGGTCCACCACCCACGCGGTTCCCGACGGCGCCCAGGTGGTCACGGCTGACGCCCGCGACAGTTCCGCGCTCCGCGCGGCGCTGGGCGCGCGCAGCTTCGACAGCGTGATCGACTTCGTCGCGTTCACGCCCGCACACGTCGCGGACGACATCGAGAACTTCTCCGGCCGTACCGGGCAGTTCGTGTTCATCTCGTCCGCCTCGGCCTACGCCAAGCCGGTGCCCAGGCTGCCGATCACCGAGTCGACGCCGCTGCGCAACCCGTTCTGGCAGTACTCGCGGGACAAGATCGCCGCGGAGGAGGTTCTGGTCGGTGCCTTCCGGGAGCACGCCTTCCCGATGACGATCGTGAGACCGTCGCACACCTACGACCGGACGAGGGTCCCGATCGGGGACTGGACCGTGGTGGAGCGGATGCGGGCTGGGAAGCCGGTCGTGGTGCCCGGCGACGGCACGTCACTGTGGACGTTGACCCACGCGTCCGACCTGGCGCGGGCCTTCGTGCACCTGCTGGGCCGCGAGGACGTCCTCGGGGAGGCCTTCCACATCACCCGCGACGACGCCATGCCCTGGGACGCCATCTACCGGACCATCGGCCACGCCGCCGGCGTCGAGCCGGACCTCGTCCACGTGCCCAGCGACCTGATCGCCCGGATCGACCCGGAGAGCGGGCCCGGGCTCCTGGGCGACAAGAGCCACTCGGTGGTGTTCGACAACACCAAGATCCGGCGGGTCGCCCCCGGCTGGGAACCACGGGTGACCCTGGCCGAGGGGGCGCGGGAGATGGTCGAGTGGTTCGACGCCGATCCGGCCAGGCGGCGCCACGACGCCCACACCGACCGGGTGCACGACCTCGCGGCCAGGTTCGTGCGCTCCGAGGTGGGGTCCGTCATCGCGACGCCGTGAGCGCGTCCGGCAACGGCCCGCTGCGCCCGGGCGCGGACGGTCGGAAGCCCCGCCGGTCGGCTCGTCGGCGATGAGAGTCGTGGAAACGGTCGTCGGCCGGTTCTTCCCGCTCGCCTTCCGCGACGACGACGGCGCAGGCGGGTTCGACCTGTGGCGGCTGCCCAACGATCCGGCCAGCCCGCACGTCGCGGCTGTCAGGCCTCACTCGACGGCCTGCTGACCCTGTACGGAGGCGCGCTGCCGGACGCCGACGTGCGCGCGACCGTCGTCGGCGTGACTCAGCGGTACTGGAGCGTGCCGGAATCCGCCAGCGCGAGGCCCAGCTGCTCGCCGGTGATGCGGAAGCTCGCCGCGTTGCTGATCGCGGTGAGGTAGAGGTCGCCGTAGGAGCCTTCCTCGCAGGCCCTGAGCGTCGCCGGGCCCGGCTCGAGGGCCAGGTCACCGCTCGCCTCCGTCGGGTTCACCGGGGCGTACGTGCCGCTGACGCTGTTGCAGTCGGCCTGTGCGGTGAACGTGCCGTCGGCCCGGAACTGGAGGGTGTAGCCGGCCTGCTGGTCGGCGGGCACGCTGCCCTCGAACTCCGGCACCCTGAGCGCGAAGGCGGTGAGCCGCCACTCCCGGCCGACGAGCGTGGGGCCGGCCGGTGCGGTCGGCGTCGGGGAGGGCTTCGGCGGCTTGGTGGGCGTCGGCTTCGGCGCCGGGGCGGACGTCGTCGCGCTCGGCGGCGGTGTCGGCCGGGACGACGACGCGCTCGCCGAAGGCGTGGCCGTGACGGTTGTCGTCGCCGTCGCCGTCGCCGTCGCCGTCGTGGTGGCGGTCGCGGTGGTGCTGGCGGTGGCGGTCGCCGTCACGGTGGCGGTGACCGTCGGCACCGGGCTCGGGGTGGGTGTGTCCCCCCCGCCCTCCGCCGGTGTGGCGGACGGCGGGGCGATCGAGGTGTAGTCCAGGCGCCCGCCGTCGCCGAGGGTGAGGCTCAGCCCGGTGGCGGCGACGTTCCAGCCGCGCACCTGTCCCAGCAGGCCCGCGTAGAGGATGTCGAAGGACATCTCGCCGCAGGAAGCCATCGTGATGGGGCCGGGGGTCAGCGTGAGGCGGTCGGATCCGCGGGCCTCCCACGCGCCGCCGAGCTGGTTGCAGTCGGCACGCGACGCGAACGTCGCGTCCTCCTCGAACCGGATGGTGTAGCGGGACTGCGCGTCCTGCGGCACTGTCCAGCGCCAGGACGGGTTGCCCTCGCCGCCGGAGACCAGGTACCACGTCGTGCCGGTGAGGGCCTGGGTGCCCGGGCTCGCGCACGCGGTCAGGAAGGTGCCGCCCAGGGCGAGCAGCACGGCCACGATGACTGCTCTGCGCACAGCATCCCCCTCTGTCCCTCCGGCGTCCTTCGACGCACTGCGAGCGCCCACTGTCTCAGGTTCGGCCGCTCCCTGCATCACCCGGCGCGGGTGAGGTGGCCGGGCCGGTGGATGCGAGAGGCTGAACGGGTGCGGACGATCGCGACGGAACCGGCCATCTACGGCGTCGTCCTCGTCGCTGGACTGGTGGTCGTCGTGGGAGAGTCCGCCGAGGCATCCTGGGACGTCTTCGCGAAGGTCTTCCTGACCGTCCTGGTGTTCTGGGCGGCGCACGTGTACGCGGGCACGGTCGCCCACCTCGGCGACGAGCCGATGTCCGGGGTCCCTCTCCCCACGCGTGTCCTCACGGCAGGACGGGAGGCCGTCGTCCACTCCTGGGGGATGCTGCTGACGTCGATGCTGCCGTTGCTCGTGATCCTGCTCGGGCACGTCGGCGTCATCGACGACCAGCAGGCCGTGTGGGGATCGCTGTGGACGTCGGTCGCGCTGCTGGGCGTCCTGGGCTACGCCAAGGTGGCGGCGTGGACGGCCAACCCCTGGGTGCGCCTCGCCGGCGGCGGGATCACCTCGGCGTTGGGCCTGCTGCTGGTCCTGCTGAAGTCGTGGGTGCACTAGGGAGGCCAGCGCGGCGCAGGGCCGCGACCGCCTCGCGCCGGTTCGCCACCCCGAGCTTGCGGTAGACCGACTTCAGATGGGTCTTCAGCGTGTTGGTCGTGATGTGCAGCGCCGCGGCCATCTCCTCGGTCGTCATCGTGGTGGGCAGCTGGCTGAGGATCTGCCGCTCCCGGGCGGTGAGCACCCCGACGGCGTGGTCGCCGGTGCCACCGGCACGCCTGGCCAGGCAGGTCGCGACCAGCTCCTCGTGCTGTGTTCCCCACGCCGGGTGCTCGGCCAGCAGTCCGGTCAGGTCCGGGTCGCGGAGCAGGAAGGGGCGCACCAGTTCCTCCGGCGCGCAGGCGCCGAGGGCCTGCTCGACCAGCTCGTGGGCGCGGTCCCGCTCCCCGCGGCGGTGTGCGGCGAGCGCCTCGATCACGACAGCTCCGGCGCGCAGGTAGCGGGGCAGCTCGCCCATCAGCCCTGCGGTGAGGGCGAGGGCCTTGGCCGCCTCCCCGCACTGCCAGTACGCCTGCGCGGCCAGCACATTGGCGGCGGGGAGCATCGGGTCACCGGTGATCACCTGGTCCAGCAGCCCGACGGCCACCTCCGGACGGCCCTGGACCATCGCCAGACCGGCCCGTGCCACGCCCTTATACACCGGCCAGGGGATCCCCTGGATCGTGGTGTCTGCGACGAGGTCGAGCTCGGGGCGCGCGCGCTCGATGCGGGCCGGGTCTGCGGTGTCCACCGCGGCGTCGGTGAGCCAGCAGCGGGCGAGGCCGGCGTAGGAGACCAGACCGCCGCCCTGGTCGGCGGCGCGCTGGAAGGCGTCGGTCGCGGCCACGGCGTCGCCGGTCCAGAAGCGGATCCAGCCGGTCGTGAACCACTCGATGGCGCCGTCGGCACGTCTCCAGGCGGCCGTCCCCTGTTCCGGCGCGGCTGCGCTCATGTGGGCCTGCGCGCCACGGAAGTCCCCGCCGAACGCCAGCGCGAACGACTCGTTGGCCCGCGCACGGCCGGCGAGATCGTCGAGGCCCTCTGCGCGACAGGACGCGGTCGCCTCCCTGAGTACCGGGATCGCGCTGCGGGGATTCCGCAGGCGCAGCTCCGTCCAGCCGACCAGGAGCAGCGCGCACGCCCGCAACGACCCGCCCACGCCGGGAACCTCGTCCAGCAGGTTGCGCGCCTTCGCCAACTCGGCGGCCAGTTCGGCGCCGGCGTCGATGACGAACATCCGGGCCAGTGAGAGCGTGAGGTCCACCATCCCTGGCGCGGTGTCGGCGGGAATGGTGGACCTGGCCCGGCGGGCGAGCTCACCGGCCCGCTCCGGCTCGTCGGAGTTGCGCAGGCACGCGGCGCGGATCGCCAGGATCTCTGGATCGTCGGCGTAGGGCACGGGCAGCCGTCCGCACAGTTCCTCCACGAGGGCCGAGTCCCCGCGAAGGACCGCGGCCAGCCACTGGGAGCGCACAAGGGCGGAGGCCAGCGCGGGGTCGCGGGCCTTGAGGGCGTGGCCGGCCGCCTCCACCGGGTCGGTCGAGGCCAGCGCCTGTGCGGCCCGTCCTTCCAGCGCTCGCAGGCGGTGGGGATCGCGGCGCTGCAGGAGCGCGCGCCCGGACGCGGCCATCAGGGGGTGCCAGCGGTACACCGGCTCCGAAGCCGGTGACTCCCGTCTCTCGATGGGCAGGCCGGCCGCGACCGCACCCTCGAGCAGCGCGGCGCCGTCGGAGCGGTCGAGCAGCTCGTCGGCGAGGGTGGCGGTCAGCCAGTCGCACACGCAGGCCTGCAGGACGAACTCCGCCAGCGCGTGCGGAAGCTCGGCAAGGACGCTCTCGAAGAGGTACTCCGGCAGGTTCGGGATCTGGCTGGACGGCACCAGATCGACCGGAAGCTCGTTGGGCGACGCCGCCATGAGGGCCAGGCGTACGGCCACCGGCCAGCCTCCGGTCAGGGTCTGGAGGGCCGCCGCCTGGTCGGTGCTGAGCGGGGTCCCGAGCGTGCGTCCCACCTCCTGCACCTCTTCGGGGGTGAACGACAGGTCGCCCGCGTCCAGCACCGCCACCTCGCCCCCGGCCAGAAGCCGGGGGAGCCCGATGCCGGGATCGCTGCGTCCGGCGAGGACGAGGTGGATGCCGTGGGGCGGGTCCTCCACGAACGGACGCAGCACCGCGCGGGCCGCCATCGCGCCGGCGAAGTGGATGTCGTCCACCACCAGCACCCCGTGCGGGCCCGTCTCCGAACCCACGAGCTCTGCGACCGCGGCGGCCAGCCCCCTGGCGAGGTGCTCGGGGTGGTGGTCGGGCTCGGTGAGGGTCAGCCAGGCCAGGGCGCGGTCCTCGCCGCCGGCCCAGGCGGTCAGGGCGCTGGTCTTGCCGTAGCCGGCGGGCGCCAGCAGGACGCAGACCCGGTGTCCGGCCACCGCCCGGCCCAGCCGGGCGCGCAAGCCGTCACGGTCGACGTCGCGGCTCCCCGGGGTCGGCCGGGTGACCAGGTACGCGGGAACACCGGGCGCGACCGCCGCGCGGGCGGATTGCATGGCCCCGACCCTACTGCCCGGCCCCGCAGGGTGACGGTGGAGCCGAATGCCGGAGATCACCCCCGAGGGGTGATGCGGCGCGACCCGGGCGGGAGCATCCTGATCGGCGCCCGTGACATCCGCGGGCAGCCGCCTCGCGGCCGGACCGAACGAGAGTGATGAGCGTTATGACCTTCTGGGACTTCTTCTGGCTGATGCTGTGGGCCTTCGTGTTCATCTCCTACCTGATGGTGCTGTTCCAGGTCGTGGTCGACATCTTCCGCGACAAGGAGCTCAACGGCTGGGCGCGCGTGGTGTGGATCGTGGCCCTGTTCATCGCCCCGCCGCTGACCGCGCTGGTCTACCTGATCGCCCGCGGACGCGGCATGGCGGGCCGCCAGCAGTCGGCGGTCGCCGCGTCGCAGTCGGCGGCGGAGGACTACATCCGTTCCGTTGCGGGCCAGCCCGATCCGGCATCGCAGATCGAGCGGGCCCAGGCCCTCCTCGACAAGGGTGCGATCACCGCGGCCGAGTACGAGCGGCTCAAGGCCAAGGCGCTCGCCTGACGACGGGGGACGCATCGTGACCCAGACCCCGGAGGCCGGGCCCCGTCCCGCCTCGGCGACCATCGTCGCCCAGCACGCGCACCTGCTCGAGACGCTGCCGTTCGCCGACCGGCAGGATTTCGAGGACGCCCACCGCGGCTTCATCGCCGCGCTTGAGCCCGCCGTCGTCCGTGACGCGGACGGTCGGGTCGTCTGGGACAACGACTCCTACGCCTTCCTGGCCGGCGACGCGCCGGAGACCGTCAACCCGAGCCTGTGGCGCCAGTCCCAGCTCAACGCGATCCAGGGCCTGTTCGAGGTCGTTCCCGGGCTGTACCAGGTGCGGGGGCTGGACCTCTCGGTGATGTCCTTCGTCGAGGGGGAGCGCGGAGTGGTCGTCATCGACCCGCTGATCTCCGTCGAGACGGCCGCCGCCGGGCTGGGCCTGTACCGGGCGCACCGGGGCGAGCGTCCGGTGACCGGGCTCGTGTACACCCACAGCCATGCCGACCACTTCGGCGGCGCGCGCGGCGTCCTGGAGCAGGAACGGGTCGACTCGGGCGAGGTGCCGGTGATCGCCCCTGCCGGCTTCACCGAGCACGCCGTGGCCGAGAACGTCTTCGCGGGGACGGCGATGTCGCGCCGGGCCGGCTACATGTACGGCGCGGCCCTCGACCGCGGTCCGCTGGGACAGGTCGGGGCCGGTCTCGGGCAGACCACCTCCGTGGGCTCGGTGACCCTGATCCCGCCGACGGTGCACGTCACGACGACGGGCCAGGAGGTCGTCGTGGACGGCGTCCGGATGGTGTTCCAGCTGGCCCCCGGCTCGGAGGCGCCGGCCGAGATGCACTTCCTGCTGCCCGACCTGCGGGCGCTGTGCATGGCGGAGAACGCCACCCACGTGCTCCACAACATCCTGACCATCCGGGGCGCCCTGGTGCGCGACCCGCACGCCTGGGCCCGCTACCTCACCGACGCGATCGAGCTGTTCGGCGAGCAGACCGACGTCGTGTTCGCGTCCCACCACTGGCCCACCTGGGGGCACGAGCGCGCGATCCGCTTCCTCGTCGAGCAGCGCGACCTCTACGCCTACCTGCACGACCAGACGCTACGGATGATGAACCAGGGCATGACCGGCATCGAGATCGCCGAGGCGATCACCATGCCGCCGGCCCTGGAGAACGCCTGGCACGCGCGGGGCTACTACGGGTCGGTCAGCCACAACGTGAAGGCCATCTACCAGCGCTACATGGGCTGGTACGACGGCAACCCGGTGAACCTGTGGAAGCACCCGCCGGCCGAGGCCGGGCGTCGCTACGTCGACTTCATGGGCGGGGCGGACGCGGTGGTCGCGAAGGCGTCCGATTCGTTCGCCGCCGGTGACTTCCGCTGGGTGGCGGAGGTGGTCAGCCACGTGGTGTTCGCCGAGCCCGGCCACGAGGCGGCTCGCACGCTGCTCGCCGACACCTTCGAGCAACTGGGCTACGGCGCAGAGAACGGCACCTGGCGCTGCGCCTACCTCTCGGCGGCGCACGAACTGCGCCATGGCGGCTTCGGCACGCCGGCGACCACGGCCGCGCCGGACCTGTACGCCCAACTGACCCCGGAGCAGTGGCTGGACGCGATGGCGATCCGGGTGGACGGGCCGCGCGCCTGGCACGAGCGGCTGACCATCGACGTCGCGCTGACCGACCTCGGCCAGACCCACCGGATCAGCCTGAGCAACGGGGTGCTGTCGCACACGTCCAGCCCCGGCCCGCTGCCGGCCGACCTCACGCTGCGGCTCGCGATGCCGGTGCTGGCGGGGCTGCTCACCGGTGCGCTGGGCCTGGGCGACCTCGCTTCGGCCGGGGTGGAGGTGGACGGTGACGCGAGCGCGCTCTCGCGGCTGCTGGCCGTGCTCGACGAACCGGATCCCGACTTCGCCATCGTGACCCCCTGACCCGCGGGGCGGGGATGAACGACCGGTCGCCCGCGCGGCGGTGGCGTGCCGCCCGGGCGGCCGTCCCCGCGCACGACCTGCGGGCCGGGCTGGTGCTCGGCCTGGTCAGCGTCCCGGACGGACTGGCTGCCGGCCTGCTGGCCGGGCTGAACCCGCTGGCCGGGCTGTACGGCTACCTGTTCGGCACGCTGGCCGGGGCACTGGTGACCAGCTCGGCGATCATGTCCGTCCAGGGGACCGGGGCGATGGCGGTGATCATCTCCGACGTCCCCGGGCTCACCGGACCGGGGGCCGCGGGCGCGCTGGCCACGCTGGCCGTCCTCACCGGGTTGGTGATGCTCGCCGCCGGCCTGGCCAGGCTGGGGACGCTGGTGCGCTACGTCCCCAACGCCGTGCTCACCGGCTTCGTCAACGCCGTCGCCCTGAACATCGTGATCGGTCAGCTTGCCGGCGCCACTGGGTACGCGTCCGCGGCCTCGAACCGCTTGTTCCGGGCGGTCGACACGCTGGCCAACGTCGCGTCCTTCCACTGGCCGACGGTGGTCGTGGCGGTGGCCACCCTGGTGATGATCGTCGGGTTCGAGCGGACGCGACTGGGCGCCCTGGGCCTCGTGGTCGCGATCGTCGTGGCCTCCGGGGCGGCCGCCCTGGTGCCCGGGCTGGCGGTGCCCGTCCTGGCCGACCTCGCCGAGGTGCCCCGGTCCCTGCCGCTGCCCGTCCTGCCGTCTCTGGCGCAGCTCGTGGAGCTGCTCATCCCGGCGGCGTCGCTGGCGTTCGTCGGGCTCGTACAGGGCGCTGCGATCAGCCAGTCGCTGCCGAACCCGGACGGGACCTACCCCGACCCGTCGCGTGACTTCAGCGGCCAGGGCGTGGCCAACATCGTCTCCGGGCTGTTTCGGGGCATGCCCGTGGGCGGATCGATGTCGGCGACGTCGCTGGTGGTCGCCGCGGGCGGTCGGGGCCGCGTGGCGAACCTGACCGCCGCGGTGGTGATGACGGTGACGATTCTCGCGCTCGGCGGCGTCGCGGGACACATCGCGATGCCGGCCCTCGCCGCGTTGCTGATGGTGATCGGGCTGCGCACCTTCAAGCTCGACCAGGCCGTGATGGTGTGGCGGACCGGGCCCACACAGGCGGTGGTGATGTCGGTCACGTTCCTGCTCACCCTGCTGGTGCCCATGCAGTACGCGGTGCTGGCCGGTGTCGGGATCTCGGTGATCCTGTTCGTCGCGCACCAGTCGAACCGCGTCCGCGTGGTGCGCTGGGAGCTCGACGCACACTCCCACCTGCCGGTCGAGACCGAGCCGCCCGCAGAACTCGCCGGCGGCGACATCGTGGTCCTGACGCCCTACGGCAGCCTGTTCTTCGCCTCGGCCGGGGTCGTCGTCGCCCAGCTGCCGGCGCCCACGGACGCGTCCGCCGGCGGCGTGGTCGTGCTCCGGCTGCGCGGCAAGGAGGACCTCGGCAGCACCTTCATCCGGGCCATGCTGCGCTACCACGACAACCTCGCCGCGTCCGGCGCCCACCTCGTGCTCACCGGAGTGAGCGCGCGGGTGCTCGACCAGTTGCGCAACACCGGGGCGCTCGGGCACCTTGGCCCCGACCAGGTGTTCGCCGCGGCGCCGCGCCTGGGCGAGTCGCTCCAGGCCGGCCTGCGCCGCGCCCGGGAACTCCAGGGAGAGGAGTCACCACGATGACCAGCACGACCCCCGCGTCGGAAGCAGCGCCCGGACAGGCCGCCCCGTCCCCGGGTTGGTGGCGGGCAGCACCTGCCGACGCCGACCGACTGGTGCGGCGACTCTTCCTGACCGAGGGCTCGGACCGGCACATCGGGCTCTCCGCGTTCTGGGTGCTCATCATCCTCGCGGCGGTGATCGCGGGCGCGGGCATCGTCGCCGACTCCACGGCAACGGTGATCGGGGCGATGATCGTCGCACCGCTGATGACGCCGATCCTCGGCATGGCCCTGGCCATCGTCCTGTCGCGCCGGCAGCTGATCCTGGCGAACATCGCGATGGTCGTCACGGGGGCGCTGAGCGTGGTGGCGGTGTCGTTCCTGCTCGGTCTGACGACCCACACGCAGTTGCTCGCCGAGACCAACACCCAGATCGCCGCCCGGGTGAGCCCACGGCTGATCGACCTGGTGGCCGCCCTCGCGACCGGAGCCGTGGGCGCCTTCGCGATGGTGCGCGCCGACGTGTCCGACACCCTCCCCGGTGTGGCGATCGCGATCTCGCTCGTCCCGCCGCTCGCCGTGGTCGGGCTCTCCCTGGAGTCGGGAGCCCCCGAGCAGGCGCTCGGCGCCCTCCTGCTGTTCGGCACCAACGTCGGCGCGATCATCGCCACCGGAACGGTCGTCTTCCTCCTGCACGGGGTCAGGGAGGCGGCCACCGCCGGTGGCACGCCGGTCGGCGAGCTCCGGCTGAGTGCCCTGGTGTCGGTCGGCGCGGCCGTCGTGGTGGTGGCTGTCCCGCTCGGCTGGGGCAGCTCGCTGGTCGTCCAGCAGGAGGTCATCCTCTCGCGGGCGACCCCGGTCGCCACCGCCTGGGCCGAGTCGCAGGGCTGGCAGCTCAGTGACATCACGGTGCGCCACGGCGTGCTGCGGATCACCGCGCTCGGCCCGCCGCCGACCATCCAGGAGGCCGGGCTGAGGGACCGGCTGGACGCGGCCGGGCTGGCCGACGTGGACGCCCGGGTCACGCTCGTGCTGGGCGGGAGCAGGGACCTGCCGGCCCGGCGGTGAGGTTGTCGGCGACTCGGCAGGAGTCCCACGGACTCCGGCGAGGGGCGGTCTGACGCTCGCTCGCCACGTCACCGGTCTGGTCCGGCGTCAGCTGCCGCCGGACCGGGAGGCTCCGTCCCCGATCGCCGGAGCCGACGCCGCCCCATCGGTGACGTCGACCCAGGTCGACGCGCACCCGGGGCACCGCAGCACCGGCGAGCCCTCGTGCACGGCGTCCGTGGTCTCGGTGCCGCACGCGTCGCGGCACGGGTTGCTCACCAGGTGACGGATCATGCCGCCCATTGTGCCTTCCGTTCTCCCGGCGCCTCACCGGTGGGAGAGCCGTTCCGGGCGGGCGCAGGGCACGTCACGGCTAGTGCTCGTGGATCATCTGGTAGCCGAGGACGGCGGGATCCAGCATCCCGAAGATCATGGCGACGTGGGCGACCACGAGGAAGATCGCGATGAAGGTGGCGTGCCACTTCAGCGCGCTCGCGGGGTCGGTGCCGATCAGGCCGAGTTCGACCAGGGTGATGCCCACCAGCGGAATCACACCCGCCAGGTAGAACATGACCGCGATGACGTCGGCCGGGCCCCGCCAGCCCCCGGTGAGGGTGAGCGGGACGACAGCGTTGACCAGCAGGTGCAGGAAGATCGCCAGCATCACCGGTCCGGCGATCAGGCCGGCGATGCGACTGGTGGTGCGCACCCACGCCGGCGTGGCCGAGCGCGCGAAGAGGATCACCAGTTCGGTGATGGCGAGGGTCTCGGCAAGGACGACAGGGATCGCCATGAACAGCAGCAGGTTGCGCGGCTGGTGCACGGCGAGGAGTTCCATGTAGTGGGTCATGCCCATCGTCATGGTCATTCCGAGGTCGTCGGCCACCAGGTTCGGGCCGAGAAGGGCGGCCAGGCTCAGCACGCCGGTCAGGATGAGGACGCCGATGGCGGCGGCCGGGCTGGAGAGGGTGCGGGCCGGCGCGACGGGCCGCTGCCGGGTGGCGGTGCTGGTCATGGGCTGTCCTGCTTCTGCTCGGGAGGTGCGGGGGTGGTGGTTCAAGAGTCGGGGACGCCGGCGTCGCGCCCGGGCCGAATTCGATGAAGTTTCTCTGAAGTTCGCGATCGGACGGGCTGTGCGGGGAATGCGCCCGGGCGGCCAACGCGTTCGGACGGATACCTACCGGGGGTATCCGAGGAGGAAGAAATGACATCACATGACGTCCACGACGGGCATCCGGCACGCACCGGCCCTGGCGAGCACACGGGCCACGGTGACCACGGCGGTCACACCGAGCACTCGACACCGGGCGGACACACCGGGCACAGCGGCCACACCGAGCACGCCGCGCCGGCCGGACACGCCGGGCACGGTGGTCACTCCGGGCACGGTGACCACGTCCAGCGCTTCCGGCGGTTGTTCTGGCTGATGCTGGTTCTCGCTGTCCCCGTGGTCGGGCTGTCGCCGATGTTCGCGATGCTGCTCGGCTACGAGGTGCCGGACGGTGGGCTGATCGCCTGGGTCCCGCCCGTGCTCGGCACGATCCTGTACGCCTGGGGCGGCTCGCCGTTCCTCGCCGGGGCCATCGACGAGCTCCGGTCCCGGCGGCCGGGGATGATGCTGCTGATCGGGCTCGCGATCACCGTCGCGTTCCTGGCCAGCTGGGGCGCCACCCTGGGGCTGCTCAGCCACGCGCTCGAGTTCTGGTGGGAGCTGGCCCTGTTGATCGTGATCATGCTGCTGGGCCACTGGCTGGAAATGCGTTCGCTCGCCCGGACCACGAGCGCCCTCGACTCCCTCGCGGCGCTGCTGCCCGACACCGCAGAGGTGGTCCGTGGGGACACGGTGGAGAAGCTCGCACCCGCCGACCTCGTGGTGGGCGACATGGTGCTGGTCCGGCCCGGTGGCCGCGTTCCAGCCGACGGGCGCATCGTCGAGGGCGAGGCCGAGCTGGACGAGTCGCTGGTCACCGGTGAGTCGCGAACCGTCCGGCGTGTGGTGGGCGATGCGGTGACGGCCGGCACGGTGAGCACCGATTCCGGCCTGCGGATCGAGGTGACCGCCACCGGGGAGGACACGACACTGGCGGGGATCCGCCGGCTGGTCGAGCAGGCACAGGCCTCCACCTCGCGCGCTCAGCGCCTTGCCGACCGCGCCGCGGCCTGGCTGTTCTGGTTCGCGCTCGCCGCCGCGGCCGTGACCGGAGTGGTGTGGACGCTGCTGGGCATGCCCGACCAGGCCGTCGTCCGGGTGATCACGGTCCTGGTGATCGCGTGCCCCCATGCGCTCGGCCTGGCCATCCCGCTGGTCGTGGCGATCTCGACCGAACGCGCCGCGCGGGCCGGCGTCTTGGTGAAGGACCGCCTCGCGCTGGAGGCCATGCGCACCGTCACCACAGTCGTGTTCGACAAGACGGGCACCCTGACCAAGGGACAGCCCGCGGTGGTCACGGTGGACACGCTGGCGGGAACCTCCGCGTCCGAGGTGCTGGCGCTCGCCGCAGCGGCGGAGGCCGACAGTGAGCACCCGCTGGCGCGGGCGATCGTCCGCGCGGCGTCGCAACGCGAGGTCGCGGTGCCGTCGGCGAGCGGCTTCGCGTCCCAGCCGGCCCTCGGCGTCCGCGCCGACGTCGACGGCGTAGAGGTTCGGGTGGGCGGCCCACGACTGCTCGGCGAGCTCGGGGAGAGCGACCCGTTCGCCGCGGCCGAGGGGTCGGGGGCGGGCCTCACCAGGTTGTTCGTCGTCCGCGCGGGCCAGGTGGTGGGAGCGCTCGGCCTGGCGGACGAGGTCCGTCCGGAGTCGGCGCAGGCGGTCGCAGCCCTGCACCGGCTCGGTGTCCGGGTCGCGATGATCACCGGCGACGCCCGTCCGGTCGCTGACCGGGTGGCAGCGGAACTCGGCATCGACACCGTGCTGGCAGAGGTGCGGCCGGAGGAGAAGTCGGCGAAGGTCGCCGAACTGCAGGCCGGTGGCCAACGGGTCGCGATGGTGGGGGACGGCGTCAACGACGCCCCGGCCCTGGCACAGGCCGACGTCGGCCTGGCGATCGGCGCGGGCACCGACGTGGCGATCGCCTCGGCCGGGGTCATCCTCGCCGGCGACGACCCGCGCACGGTGGTGTCGGTGATCGAGCTGTCGAAGGCCAGCTACCGCAAGATGCTCCAGAACCTGTGGTGGGCTGCCGGCTACAACCTGGTGTCGGTGCCGCTCGCCGCCGGTCTGCTTGCACCCGTCGGCATCACCCTGCCGATGGAGGTGGGTGCGATCCTGATGTCGCTGTCCACCGTCGTGGTGGCGCTCAACGCCCAGTGGCTGCGCCGGCTCGACCTGCGGCCGGGCCGCTCGGCGCCCGGGACGCCGGCAGCCGAAGGGTGACCACGGTGCCCCTGCCCTGGCCCGCGCTGTCTGCCGTCAGCTGCCCGCCGTGGACGCGGACGATCGCCCGGCTGATCGCCAGGCCGACGCCGGTGCCGCCGCTGTCACGGTCGCGGGCGGTGTCGGCGCGGTAGAAGCGCTCGAAGACGTGGGGCAGGTGCTCGGCCGCGATCCCGTCCCCGGTGTCCGTGACCTGGATGCTCACGGCATCCTGCTCGGCGAGGACGCTGACCCTCACCTGCCCGTTCCCCGGGGTGTGCCGAAGGGCGTTCGACAGCAGGTTGGCGAGGACCTGGGCGATCCGGGAGCGGTCCACACGGACCAGAGGAGCGCCCTCGGCCGGATCGACCAGGAGGGCGACGTGCTTGCGCTCGTAAGCCTCCCTCGCCGCCAGGACGGCGTCACCGGCGAGCACGTTGGGGTCCGCGGTATCCAGGGTGAGGTTCAGCCGACCCTCCTCGGCGGCCGACACCTGGCCCAGGTCGTCGGCGAGCCGGGAGATCCGTTCGATCTGGCTGGACAGGATGTGCCAGGCCTCCGGTCCCGGCTCGATGGCCCCGTCCTCGAGGCTCTCGACGCAGATCTCCATGCTGGCCAGTGGGGTGCGGATCTCGTGGGCGAGATCGGTGAGCAGTCGCCGCCGGCTTGTCTCGATGGAGTCCAGCCGGGTGGCCATGGTGTTGAAGCTGCCGGCCAGCGTGGCCAGCTCGCGGGAGTCCGGTTCCTCGACGCGCTGGGCATAGTCGCCGTCGGAGATGCGTGCCGCGGCGTCTCCGAGATCGTCGAGCGCACGGCGGAGCCGGCGGCTGATCAGCACACTCACCACGATGGCACCGGTGGCGGCGATCAGCAGGCCGATGAACAGGGCGAGCGTTCCGGCGGTGTTGAACGCCTCCTCGGAGTGGGCGAGGACGTCCGGACTGTCGTGGCCCGCCTCCCGCATGTGGGCCTCGAACAACGGGGGACCGGCGATCACCGCCACCACGATCATCGTCAGCGCCATCGCCAACGACACCGCGACCTGCGAGATCAGCAGCCGGGTGGTGAGGCTTCCCGGGCGGGACGGCCCGGTCACCGGCCCGGCCCCATCCGGTAGCCGACGCCGCGCACCGTCTCCACGAAGGGCAGGTCGGCGACGGCGGAGAGCTTGCGGCGCAGGTGGCCGATGTGGACGTCGACCAGGTGCTCGTCGCCCACCCAGTCCGGCCCCCACACCGCGTCCACCAGCTGGCGGCGGGTGAAGGCCGCCTTCGGCCGGTCGGTGAGGACGTCGAGCAGGTCGAACTCGGTGCGGGTGAGGTCGACCTCCACGTCCTGCACCAGCACGCGTCGCCCCACGGGGTCGAGCCGCAGCGCCCCGATGACACGGGGCGGCTCCTCGACCACCCGGTCAGCGCGTGGGCGACGCAGCAGGACCTGGACGCGGGCGACCAGTTCGCGGGCACTGAACGGCTTGGTCATGTAGTCGTCCGCACCGGTGGACAGGCCGACCAGCTTGTCGATCTCCTCGTTCCGGGCGGTCAGCATCAGGATGTAGCAGTCCGACCGCTGCCGGATCTCCCGGCACACCTGAAGCCCGTCCTTGCCCGGCAGCCCGAGGTCGAGCACCACCACGTCCGGCGCCTCGGCCAGCGCGAGTTCGACCCCACGGATGCCGTCGTGGGCGACGCTGGTGCGGAACCCGGCCCGCTGCAGGTAGTTGGCCACCATTCCGGCCAGCACTGTCTCGTCATCGACGACCAGGACGTGCGCTGGCGTCAGGGCAGCGGATTCGCTCATGCCGGACATCATGCCGCCGCACTGCCCGAACACCACCACGGCCCCGGGCCATCTCCATCGATTCTTCAGAACGGCTTCGGGGTTTCGTCGTGGACGCCCGGTTTGCTGGGGCCATGACGATTTCAGGAGGCACCCGGTGATGGGCTTCGGAGGGATGGGCATGCCCGTCCTCTGGCTGTTCGGAGCGGTCGCGCTCGCCGCGATCTGGGCCGGCGTGTGGTGGATGGTCGTCGCGATCGGCATGGACCCGGGCCGACGACGCCACCAGCCGCCTCCACCGTCGCTGCGGGACCGACTCGAATCCCAGACCTGGCAGCAGCCCGGCTTCGCGCCGGGCGACCCCGCCGTCCCGTCCACGGGCGCCGAGCCGGAACCCAGGGCACACCCCATCCACACCGAGAGCGACGACCGATGACCCAACCCACCTTCCGGCCAGATCCCACCCTCACCCTCGTGACCGCGCCCGGGTGCCACTTCTGCGAGGACGCGCACCGCCACCTCGAGGGGATGATCGCCAACGGCGTACCGCTCCAGCTGCGGGTGGTCGAGGCCACGTCCGCCGAGGGTCGCTCTCTGCTCGCCGAGCACCGGCCGGCAATGAACCCCCTGCTGATCGTGAACGGCACCTACTTCTCCGCGGGCCGTCTCCCGCGACGCAAGCTCGAGGTACTGCTGTCCGGCGCGCCAGCGGGCGGAGCCGTTCGTGGGTGACCTCCTGACCACGGGCGGAGTCCTGGCGGCGTTCTTCGCCGGCGGCGTCGCACTGTTCGCCCCGTGCTGCATCGTCTTCCTCGCGCCGAGCTACCTCGCCGCGGCAGTCAAGAACCGCCGGTGGCGCCTCCTCCCGCTCACCTTCCTCTTCGCCGCCGGACTCGCGTCCGTCCTGGTCCCGATCACGGTGGGGATCAGCCTGATCGCCGCGGCCATCGCCCGGTACCACGCGGTCCTGTACTGGGCCGGCGGCATCCTGATGCTCGTCCTCGCCGCGTTCACGCTGTCCGGTCGGATGTGGAGCCTCCCGAGAGTCCTGAGAACCCCCGACACCAGCCGTGGCGATGGCGCCAGCTTCTTCGCGCTCGGTGTCTTCAGCGGCATCGCGTCCAGCTGCTGCGCGCCCGTCCTGGTCGGAGTGATGACGCTGTCCGCACTCGCCGGCAATCCGGTCGGCGGCGTCGGCCTGGGCCTGGCCTACGTGTTCGGGATGGTGTTCCCGCTGTTCGTCATGGCCCTGGTGTGGGACGCCACCGGCCTGGCCACGAAGGCACCGGTCGCCCGACCGGTCACCCTCCGCCTCGGCGCGTGGACGCTGGCCACCAACACGGTGAACGTCATCGTCTCTGTCGGCTTCGCGATCATGGGCGGCTTCATCATCTACCTGGCCAACACCGGGCAGATGACCGGCGGCCCGGAGTTCCAGGTCGCCACGGGCCGCGCGCTCGCCGGCTGGTTCGCCTCCATCGAAGCCTGGCTCGGGCCCGTGCCCGAGCCGGTCCTCGGTCTGGGTCTTCTGGCCGTCGCCGGGGTCTTCGTCTGGGCCACCCTGATCGGTCGACGCGGACGCCGGCCCGGCCCGGACACCTTCACCCCTGCCGGAGACGATCGGGCAGACCCGGTTGCCGAGCCGTCCGCACACTGCCACTGAAGCCACGAAGGACCACCATGACCAACACCACCGCCCGCCAGGAACTCCACGCTCGCCAGAAGGCGGCCGCAGCAGCCGACTACCGGCGCAGCCGCCGCAGGCGCTGGCTCAGCTGGGTCGCGACCCTCGCCGTCGCCGCGGCTGTCGCCGGCATGCTGCTCACCTCCCAGACCACGTCGGCAGCCACCAGCACCCCCGCGCCCGACTTCACCCTCGCCACGACGTCGGACACCGCCGTCACCCTCTCGGGGCTTCGCGGCAAGCCCGTCCTCCTCTACTTCAACGAGGGGGCCGGCTGCGGCGCCTGCATCATGCAGATGGGCGAGATCGAGAAGCGGAAGGCGGACTTCGATGCCCTCGGCGTCACGGTCCTGCCCGTCGTGATGAACAGCAGGGCCGACATCGTCGCCGACATGGGTCGCTATGGCGTCACGACGCCCTTTCTCCTCGACGACGGGTCGGTGTCGAGGGCCTACGGCACCCTCGGCAAGGGCATGCACGCCGACCTCCCGGGGCACAGCTTCGTGCTCATCGACGCCGCCGGGGTGCAGCGCTGGTACGGCGAGTACCCCTCGATGTGGCTGGATCCCGCCGACCTTCTGCGCGAGGTCAGGAACCGTCTGGCCTGAGAGTGTTGCGCTGGTGCGTGCGGGGAGCGGGGCGACGGCACTCCTCCCGCGATGCCGCGGGACCGGGCCTGTCGTGCGAGCTCCCCCGCCTGGACTCGAACCAGAATCGGGGGGTGACTTCCCCATCTGGAACTAGGCTTACCAATAGGCGTTTGACTAGGTAGTACAGTGTCCAGATAGGGAGAGAATCTGATTGCAGGAGTGGGCAGAAACTGGCCCAATTCGGCTACGATGGTGCACGTATGGTGCACGCGCGGGTCCTGGAAGGATGCCCCACATGTCGAATAGGCGCGGTTTCGGCAAGCTTCGCAGTCTGCCGTCCGGCAGATATCAGGCTAGCTACGTCGGCCCCGACCTGCGGCGCCACAACGCGCCCACGACCTTCCAGACCAAGCTCGACGCCGAGGGCTGGCTGCGCGATGAGCATCGCATGATCGAGCGGGACGAGTGGACCGCGCCGACGGTCCGTTCGCAGGTGAAGTACCGACCCGGCTCCACGCTGGAGGATTTCGCACCCGAATGGCTGGAGGCCCACAAGCGCAGCGACGGGCAACCGCTGAAGGCGCGAACTCGCGAGCACTACGAGAAGCTTCTGGACGGACGCATCCTGCCTCATCTGGGGCACCTGCCGATGCGATCGATCACGGAAGAGCAAGTGAGTCTGTGGCTCGATCGCGAACTCCCACAGAACACGCCGGTGGCTAACGCCCACGCCTATGCCCTGCTGGGCGAGATCCTCCGAGCCGCAGCACGCAAGGATCCAATGATCAAGCCTCCGATAGTGGCCGGCGCATCCAAGGCGAAGACGAAGCACAAGGCCGACCCGGCGACGCTCGACGAACTGAGCGTGATCATCGAGAACATGCCCGAGCGCCATCGGCTCGCGATCCTGCTGATGGCCTGGTGCGCGCTGCGGTTCGGCGAAGTGAGCGAACTTCGTCGACGCGATCTCGTCCTCAGCGGCGACAATCCCCGAATCAAGGTTCGCCGAGCCGTTGTCCTGGTCGGAGGCCAGCGCATGGTCACGACCCCCAAGAGCGAGGCTGGAGACCGGGACGTGACGATTCCGCCGCACCTCCTGGAGCCCATTCGGCAGCATCTGGACCAATTCACCGAATCCGGGCCGGACGCCTTGCTGTTCAGCGGGGAACGTGGCGGGCATCTCGCGCTCACGAGTCTCAACGGCAAGCCCGCCCGGCGCCGGCGCATCAAGGGCCGCATGGTCAACGAGTCGGCCTCCGGGTTCTGTAAGGCACGAGAGGCCGCCGGACGGCCCGATCTCCACATCCACGACCTCAGGCACACCGGGGCGGTCCTGGCGGCCCAGGTGGGTGCCACACTGCCCGAACTCATGGAACGACTGGGTCACTCGACCCCAGCCGCGGCCATGCGCTATCAGCACGTCGCCCGGGGAAGAGCGCGGGCAGTTGCCGACGCGCTCTCGGCCATGGTCACTTCAGGTCGGTAGCGTACTGATCGTCTCCTCATCTGGGGATCTCGTGGAACAACCGTGACAGGTCCTCCGCGCGGACCCGGATGATCCGGCGGCCGCATCGGAAGGCTGGCAAGTCTCCTGAAGCGACCCGCCGCCGGATCGTGTCCGTGCTCACGCCGTAGATGCCGGCGGCCTGCTGTAGCGACAGCCACTGCGGCGCGGCGGAATGCCTCTGGTCCGTTGCTCTGCTGCCGATTGCCATTGCGGTGTCCTCTCGTTCGAAACAGGTTCAGATGCTGATGCCGCGGTTGTGGTCGTGGCCGTGGGCTCGGGAGTGCTCGGGGTGGGGTCGGGGGGTGGTGGGGGTGATGGTTTCCCAGGGTTCGGGCCAGGCGTGGTTGCGCTTCTCCAGGGCCTGGATGCGGTAGCCGAGGGCGTCGGCGGGGTGTTCGTCGGGCAGGGGGCCTTCGCCAACGGCTTGGTGGAGGAGGTGCTGGGTGTCACCGTGTTGGGTGTCGAGCCGGGCGAGTGTGGCGGCGAGGACGGGGAGTGCGGGGTCGTTCGCCAGGTCGGGTGCGGCTCGGAGGATCTTCGGTAGCCATTCGCGCATTCCGGCCTGGGCGGTTTCGAGCTGGCTGTCGAGGTGTTGTTGGTGGCGTGCTTCGGCGGGGGTGTGCGCGGCGGGTCCGGTGGGTCGCTGGTCGGTGTCGGGGATCTGGTGGGCGGCTCGCCATTGTTGGATGTCGGCGAGCAGGTCGGGGTCGAGTCCGGGCAGGTTGGCCGTCCACCGGGGTGCGTCGTGCTGTGACTGGTGGCGGACGTCTTCGCCGAGCTGGTAGGTCAGGCGGAACCGCTCGGAGAGGTACGTCTTCCATTCGGGTTGGTCGAGGAGCCGGCTGGGGATGCCGGGGAGCCAGGGGAGTGGTCCCACGGAGCGTCCGGCGGAGGCTTGGGTAGCGTCGAGTCGCCAGGTGAGGACGGCTGCGGGGTCTCGGGCGTCGTCGAGCCCGCCGTGGGAGATGGCCTGTTGGAGGAGGTTGACGGGGTCGCGTCCGTTGGCTGCCCACAGCAGCAGGGTGGAGCGTAGGGCGGGCCAAGCCTCCGCGTCGGTCAGCTCGTGCTGTTGTGCGGCGGTGTCGATCGCCTCCTTGATGTAGACGGGCACGACTTGTTCTGCGGCGAACCCGATCGCGTCGAGGTAGCAGTTCGCGGCGGGGGCGAGGAGCAGGGTGGGGTCGTCGGCCTGGCGGAGGAGGGTGGTGGCGGAGGCGGGTGCCTGGTCGCGGCCGATGATGTGTTCGAGGATCTCGACGGTGGTGGCGGTCTGGACGAGGTCGCGGGCGATGGGTGCGGCGTGTGGGTCGGTGGTGCCGGCTTGGAGCCAGGCGTGGTTGGCGTGGCGTCCGCGGGTGAGCATGGTGTAGGCGAGCTGCCGGTCCTCCTGGCCGGTCAGGAGTCCGTGGCAGGTGTCGGCGGTGACGCCTTGGGCGGTGTGGATGGTGGTGGCGTAGCCGAGGTCGACGGCTTCGCGGACGTAGTCGGCGGGCAGGGTGAGCCGGTTGTGGTTCCGCAGGTGCTGGACGTCGAGGGAGCCGTCGTAGCGGACGTGGGTGACGGTCCAGCGGTCGCCGTTGCGGACCCAGGCCAGCTGGCCGGCGGTGAGGGTGCGGTCGTTGCGGCGGGTGAGCACGATGTCGCCGGTGGAGGCGTGGTTGTGGTCGGCAAGTGCGGCTTCTGGTCCGGCCCGGTGGCCGGCGAGGCGGGCGTGGCGGGCGGCGTTGTTGAGCGCGGCGACGTGTTCGCGGGTGGGGGCGAGCATGATCGCGTCCTGGCCGGCGTTGCGGTCGGCCTGCCAGGCGGTGACGAGTTGGCTGGTGGCTGTTTCGGGGTCGACGAGGTGTATCCGGTTGTGGTCGAGGTAGTAGCCGAGCGCCCCGATGTCTCCGGACCTGAGGGCGAGGCTGGCGTGGGCTTCGGCGGGGTCGCTGAAGCGGAGGACTTGGTCGAGGTGGAGGGCGCCGTGGGTGGTGGTGATGTCGCGCAGTACCCCGCCGGCACCGATCGCACCTAACTGTTGATCGTCGCCGATGAGCCGGACGGAGGCGCCTTGGTCGAGGCACCAGCCGACCAGGTAGTCCAGGGTGAGGGTGTCGGCCATGCCGGCTTCGTCGATGATCACCAGCGTGTCGGGGCCTACCTGGTTGGTGAGTGGTTCGCGGTGGTTGATGGCCCACACCATCTTGGCCAGGTTCTCCGCGACAGCGGTCTGGCCGAGTTGGAGGCGGAGTTGTTCGGCTGCGGCGGCGGAGGGGGCGAGGCCGAGGATGGTGCCGCCGCTGTTGGTCCAGGCGCAGGCGAGGGTTCTCATGGCGGTGGTCTTCCCGGTCCCGGCGGGGGCGATCGCGAGCTGGAGCCGCAGCCCGGAGCCGGCCATGCCGGCGACCAGGGCTTGTTGGCCGGGGTTGAGGGGTTGCCGGTTGGCCATCGTTTGGAGGATGGCGAGGGCGATGGAGTTGGGGTCGGCGGTGCGGCCGTCGCGGCGTGCGGCGGCGGCGACGATGCGGGCTTCGGCTCGCAGGATCCGCATCGAGGTGTAGCGGGTGGCGCCGGGTTGTTCGTAGGCGGGGGTGCCGTCAGGCCGCAGGAGCAGGTCGGGTTCGACCGGCAGGGTGCGGGTGGTGCGGATCGGCACCGACACCGCCTCGGACAGGGCCTCGGCGGTGACCTTTTCGACCACGTCGGTCAGTTGATGGTGGCCGATGTTGGCGGCGGTGGCTTGCCGGAACGCTTCGGAGCGGACGTTCCACGGTGTCCAGGACGATTTCTCGGACTCCACGACCGCGATCACGGTGCGGGCGGTGCGGGCGATCCAGCGCCGATCCGGCACGGTGACCGGCACGGCGGGCTGGTGGGCCACTGCCTCGAGCATCCGCCGGATGCCGTCGCGGCCGAGCAGGCTGGTGGCTTCGGCGGCCCAGGTGGCGCGTTGGTCGTGTTCGCTGCGCGGTTCGTGCTTGTCCGGCCGGGTGTCCAGGGTGGCCCGCTGTGCCAGCTCGAGCCGTTCTTCTGGGGTGGGCAGCCGGCCGTACTCGGCTTCGAACTTGGTCACGAGCTGACCGGTCCTGCCGACCACCTGAGCCCGGCGGGTCGACCAGCGCTTCGCCAGGGCCGCGTCGATGCCGGCGATCTCGTACACGGGTCGTTTCCCGTCCCGGCCGGTCGGCACCAGCACCAGGCCGAGATCCCGCAGCCGGCCGACCAGGCTGGCGGTGTACGCCTCGGACAGGGTGACCTTGGCCGCGTACAGCACGGTGGCGTCGATCGCCATCCACTCCCCAGCCTCGGTCTGAACCTTGTTCGCCACCGCCACATGAGTGTGCAGGTCCGGGTCCCCGGCCCGGGAATCACGGTGCACGAACCGGGCCGCGACCAGACCGCGCACCGGCAGATGCCGCACCCCGGCGTGTCCCTTCCGGGTGAACAACACGTTCGCCTCCAGGTAGGTCAGGGCGTCGGTGACCGCCGCATCATGCACGGCCCTGATCGTCGAGGCGAAGGGCCGATCGGCGACCGCCCACAACGTCGAGATGGTCTTGGGCGGGGTCAAGGTGATGTCGAACCCGGCCACCGCCACCCGCGGATGCGAGGTGTTCTTCGCGATCACATCACGCACCTGCCGGGCATCTGGAGTCAGCCCGGGATGCGCGGCGACGAACCACTCAGTCGCCAGCGCGGTCCGCTGGCCGGCAAGCACCCCCTTCGGCAGCGGCACCGGGGCCGGCACCCCGTTGGCGTGCCGCCACGCGGTGAGCCGCTCGGCCAGCTGGGTTTCGAACACGGTCGGAGTGTGGTCGAACACCGAGTAGGCGCGGCCGAGCTTGCCGCCGGTGGTCGGGTCGAGGCCGTGGCCGAACAGCCGCCGCATCTGTTCGGCGGTCACCGGGTCACCCACTCCCAGGTTGAGCCCGTCCAGGCCGGCGCCCCACCAGGAGCCGGGCTCCTCACCCTTGGCCACGTAGTAGGCGTCGAGCCGCTGGTAGCCCTTCGCGGTCGCGTCCAACACCGCCACGTGCCGGGTCAGGTACTCATACCCCACCACCGCGGAGATCTTCTGCAGACCAATCGCCACCGCCCTCACCGCCTCCTCTCCTAGCCGCCGGCGCCCCACTCTTGGGATCACCGCTCCGGCCGATCCCCCTCACAACCCACTAAGCCGACGGGGACCACCCCTCCCGGACAGCCGGGTCTGTTCCTTTCGCGACTTCTCAGCTACCAGCCGCGTCCTGCACTGCCTTAAGCCGCCAGCACCGGCCGATCCGGACACCCCGAACCCGACTTCCTTCCACCGTCACCCCCCACCGGGCTGTCCGGGCACACGACCACGGCACCACAGCAACCTCCCCCCACCCGTCCACCGCCGCAGCAGGCAAGACGACCGTCAGCCGGATGAACGCCCTAGTCAGGCCCGCCTCCACCAACCTCCCCCCGATGGCCGCCGCCCGGGTGTCCCGATCGCCATCGATCCCAGGACACGGGTGAAACCCGTAGTCAGCACGACCTCCCCCTACCTCCCCCGAAAGGTGATGGGGGTTTCCGGTGAGGGCGGATTCGCCACGGTCCGCCGGGCAGAGCACGACCCGGGCGTCCGATTTGTGTACACGGGGTTACACATTCTCTTGGAGGAGTGGGAGATGGCGACGACGGTGGGTATCCGGCAGTTCCGTGCCGGGCTGGCCGGCTTCATCGATTCCGACGAGCCTGTCGCCGTCACCCGGCACGGCCAGACCGTCGGCTACTTCATCCCGACCCGCACCGAACAGGCCGCCGAAGTCGCGGCTCTGCGGGCAGCAGCCGTCGCCCTGGGTGACCTCGGGGCTTGACCCTGGATCTTGGACACGTGGAATCCAGCAGGTGCTGGAGGAAGCGAGATGATCAGGATCATGGCCAGGAAGAACTACTCCGATGAGTTCCGCCGGCAGGCCGTCGACTTGTACGAGTCCACTCCCGATGCCACGTTGCGGGGCATCGCTGCCGATCTCGGGGTGTCCCGGGGCACGTTGGCGGACTGGGTGAAGACGTTCGGGACGGGCTCGACGACGACGCTGCCGGCGGAGCGCACGACCAGCGGCGCGAGGCCGGCC